>SVJD01000051.1 GCA_015069165.1 Oscillospiraceae bacterium | reverse complement strand
TTTCTTTTGCTTCAAGTCCACCTGCTTTTCCCACTTCAAAGGCAAGTTCTGTATCCCAAGTGCAAGCAATAAGGGTGGCACAGGGCCAAGCGGTTGTGGAAATTCCGGTCTTGGGGTCGATTCTGACACCTGCAGGGCCATCGACAGTCATAACTGCGGGGATTCCAAGCCGTTCAATACCGCCAAACCCCGATGTATTGGCAACGCCACGGTTAGAGGTGCCGCCAACAAGAGCTATGAGCTCGTCTTGGGTCAGCTGCGTCAAAAATTGATCTATTGTAATTTTGCCATTTGCTACATCTATTAGCATATACGTTTTTTCGCTTTCGGGCAGTGTGGCATCGTTGACAAAAGGCTTGATATCGTATTCCTTTATCTCAAACGAAGGCAAAGCTTCAAAGTTTCCATCTGCGAGAAGACGTTTTTCGAGCTTGTTTGGAGCACATTTTTGAGTCAGCTGCGACACAACAATAAATTTTTCGTTGACGGTATAGCGGTAGTCGGCGGCGGTTAAATTTCGGCAATTGTTACCCACAAAAAATGTGTATTCGCCTTGTTCTAACACGTATGCCGACATTTTAAGCTTGCCGAGGTCATCGTAGCTGGCCATATCAGCCACGTCAAACTCAATCGTTATCTCTTCTGTGTCATTTGGAGCTAACAGCTTTGTCTTTTTGAAGCCAACCAGTGAAATTTTGCTTTTGCCGAGTTGACCCTGTGGGGCAGAGAAGTAACACTGAACAACCTCCTTGCCGTCAACCTTGCCGATATTTTTAACCGAGGTTGTGATCACAATTTTGTCGTTTTTCAAGGTTGCGATCGGTTTGCTCATAGAAAACTCGGTATAAGAAAGACCGTAACCAAACGGATATACAACACTTTCTCTTGCACCGGGAATTGTTTCAAAGTAGCGGTATCCGACGTAAATGTCTTCAAAATAATCGATATAGTCCGCGCTTTCATTAAAAGTGTCGGCGCTTGGATAATCGGAAAATTCCTTTGCAAAGGTGTCGGTCAGCTTACCGGAGGGGTTTACGTCACCACAAAGAATATCAGCAACGGCAAGTCCGCCCTCCATACCTGCTTGCCAGGCAAGAAGTGCTGCGTCTATTTTGGAATTAGATTTGATCCAGGAGACGTCTATCATACCGCCCACGTTAAGCACAACAACACTATGCTCAAAAGCAGCGGTAACGTCATCAACCATTTTTTGTTCGATATCGGTTAAATAAAAGTCGCCCTTTTGGCTAGAACGGTCCCAACCTTCTCCTGAAAAACGGTGTATAGTAATCACCGCCACGTCGGCATTTTTTGCCGCTTCTTGTATAAGCTCATTTGGAACCTCAACCTCAGGGAAAAGCTTGCTACCGTCATATTCCCAAAGACGGGGAATGGCATAGTCGTAATAATACTTCGTTATCGGCTCATAAACCGAAATTTTGGGGCTTTTGTAGATAAAACCCTCGTAAATATTGCGGACATATTCACTATAAACCCCACCACTTCCGCCACCGCCTTTAACATAGTCAATACTGCCTATGCCAAAAAGAGCAACAGTTGTATTTGCCTTCAATGGGAGTAAGCCGTTGTTTTCAAGTAAAACCATGCCTTCACCGGCAACTTTTCTTGAAAGATCGACGTGCTCCTTGCAGCCTGTAAGGCGCTTGTTATTTTCGCCGATATTGGTGGTGAGACTGTATTTATATCTCGCCCATTTTTCTTCATTAACTTTATTGCAACTGCGCATAATGTTCATAAAATTCCCTCCGGAAAATAATTTACACTTGAATTATAGGACAAAAAGTTTTACAATTCAAGTAAACAAGTACGAAATATGAGACAAAAAATGCAAGGTGAAATATGGAAAAGATATTCAGAGAAATCAAGAAGCGCATTGATTTCAGAAATAGTAAAAATCTCAACTTCCCACCGCACATTCACGACGACATAGAACTTGTTTTTGTGAAAAAAGGTAGAGCAACTGCATATTGTGACGGAAAGAAATACACGCTCAAAGAAAATAGCTTTTTTCTGGTGTTTCCCAATCAAGTGCATCATTACAGCGAATGTGTGGACGGTGAATACGTTGTTATCATCATAAAATCGTCCAAGCTTTTTAGCTATAAGGAGTTTTTTGAAGACGGCGTGCCTGCTTCTGCGGTATGGAGCTTTGAAATGGGCGAAGACGATAATGCGGTGCTGTTGTTGGATATTGCAACGAATGAATTTTTCAGAGATGGATACAGTTTGGTTATAGAAGCCTATTTAACGGCACTTTTTGGCAAACTTCTGAAATTTTATGATATCGTAAAAACGAAAATGTCGCACGAAACTATATTGCAGGTATTACAATATTGTTCATCACATTATGAAGAAAATATCACCGTTAACAGTGTGGCTGAAAATTTGCACATCAGCAGAAGCACGGTTTCACATATATTCAGTTCAAGACTTTCAATGAATTTTTGCGATTACATAAATTCTCTTCGTCTCGTTAAGGCAGAACAGCTGTTGAGAAATAAAAGTTATTCCATAACGGAAATCTCATATTTGTGCGGCTTCTCGACGATCCGCACCTTCAACCGCGCATTTCTTAAGAGGTATGGAGTTTCTCCCTCTGCTTTTAGAAAATCTTAAAGAACAATATAAAAAGCAGTATAAATCTCCTTGTTTTACAGATACTAACAGTACAAATTTGTAAAGCAAGGAGATTATTATATATTATGAAAGCAACAGGAATAGTTCGTAGAATAGAGGAATGCGTTATAATAGGGCAAACCGCCTGAAACCCGCATAAACACTGGGCTTTTCGCTAGTTTGCCCCACCCAAGCAATGTTTTTCTAATCAGGTTTTAAGTATTTTTAGGGAGCAGAGGGAACTGCTCCTTTTTGTACTTGTGTGAAAATGTTGATTTATTTGGTGTGGTGTGGTAAAATTATTTAAAATAGCGGAATATAAGGTGGAGAGATGTTGTGAAAATATTTACCGTTTCTGAAACAAAAACCGGGATGTTTGTAGCCGGAAGTCCCCAGTATCCTATGTGGACAAGCAAAGAACCAGATATTTATGTTTCTGAGATAGAATATAACGACGACGAATACAATAAAATACATGCCGAGGCTAATCGTTGGAGAATTGACATTGATTTGTACCAAGACGATGACCACGGATATGACCAGCAAAATTCTCATAGTGAGCTGCACAATAGACCAATTAAAGATGAAGAAATACTGGTGAAAGATGGTTCTTTTTTCGGAATTATTGCGCCTGTAGACAGATCTTTCTATTCAAAGTCTTCTACTTTTCATGAAGGCTATGAATATATTTCAATAAATACAGCACATATCAAGCACGGACTGTGGAAATATCATAATGGACACTCATCGGATAACAGCTCATCCTCCGATGATACGATATACTATCTTCACCCCTTATTTGAAAAGGAATAGATATTAATTAGCAAATGCCATAAAATTATTTAAAGAAGTATAAACCTCCTTGTTTTACAGATACTAACAGTACAAATTTGTAAAGCAAGGAGATTTTGTATATATGAAAGCAACAGGTATTGTACGCCGTATAGAGACTCGTGTAATAATAAAACAAAAGTGTGATAAATCCTTATAAACACTGGGTTTTTGGCAATTTTTGAAGAAAAATTTTTGATGAAAAATATATATTTTTGGCATAGGCGCAGTAAAATCCTTAAAAAACAACTTTTGTTGAAAAACGAGTAGAATTATGGTATAATATACCAAGAGGTGACTTAAAGACAGTGGAACGCAAACAAAAACTTGATGTTGTAGGTCAAGTAGAACACATGAAAAGCAAAGGGATAAAATTTAACATTGAGGATGAAAACTTTGCAAGAGATTATTTGCAAAATAATACATATTATTTTAAACTAAAAGCATATCAGAAATTATATGATACATATAAATCAGGTGATAATATAGGACAATATTTAAACTTGGAATTTGCATATCTTCGTGATTTAGCAACGATAGATTCATTATTGAGGAAGAAAATATTAAGCATTGCGATAGATGTCGAACATTATCTAAAAGTAAAACTTTTGCAGGATTTTAACAAATCCGGCGAAGATGGGTACGGTATTATTGAAGCATTTAAAGAGTCAGATCCAGACCATTTTGAAAAAGAAATAAAAAACAAATCATACGGAAGAGCATGTAAAGATCTTGTAGAAAAATATAAAAATGATTTTGCTATTTGGAATTTTGTAGAAATAATAAGTTTTAAAGATTTTCAGGAGTTATATAAGCTTTTCTATTCAAGAAATAAAGAATTGTTTTGTTTTAAAAAGAACAAAGAAAATTTTAAGGGCGAATTTTTTTACTTGATAACTCCTGTTAGATTATTAAGAAACGCTGCCGCACATAACAACTGTTTATTAATAGATTTAGTAAAAACACCCGATTTATGTTTTCAGCCAGAATATACAGTTTGTACTTTTTTAGGTAAAAATGGCATAAAAAACACAACCATTAATAAGCAAATGTCTAAACCTATAATTAATGATTTTTGTGTGTTGCTTTATTTATATTCACAAATAGCTCCTAAAAAGGCACAAAAACATACTTTTGAGGAATTGAAAGACTTTTTTGATGTTCGTATAGTTAAAAACAAAGAGTATTATAAGAACAATTCCACCCTACAGTCGGCATATGATTTTACAAGAAAAGTAATAAAAATTTTTTGTGAGTCTTCACAAAATGTGTAAAATTTTTCACAAAATGTAAATATGTCTATTGACAAAATGAAAAAAAGTACATATAATAGTACTGTAGAAAAAAAACAAATACCATTGTTTTTAGTGGATCGGTGCCTGCACTGGTCCTATTTTTTTATTTAAAAAGAAAATCGGAGTGGGAATTCCACTCCGATTTTTTATTTGATTAACTCATATTTAAATAACATTGGGATTATCTCATTACTATAATAATGTTTGAGTGCATCGTCTAATTTCTTGATTTCCGAATTTAAAGCATTATATTTATATACCATAACTGGATTGCCTTTTTTATCTTTTCTTCCGCTATCTATCTTGATATTAATTTCTTGCATTATTTGCCATAATCCATAACGAACTTTTTTATCTGCAACTTTATATTCGTCCGTTTTAGAAGCTTCAAACAATACATCTCGCCAATATTTTAAAAGCGTTTCTTCTATTTCCGATAATTCCAAACCATCTTTTAAATATTCTTGTAATGCTTGCCAGGTTAGAGTATCTTCGCGGTCGAAACATAATTCGTTACGATAAAAACGTTTGTCACTACCTAAAAACGATTTGCATTTGTTTTTTGGTGTAAGCGCAGTATAAAACAAACATTTTTTCAAAAAATCTTTATCCTTTAAAAACGAACCCTGCCCGTCATATGACTTTGAATAAACATCAGCCTTGTACCATTTATCATATGGAAAAGTAGCCGCAACAAACAATGGTAATTTTTCGGTAAAATTATCACTTCTGAGGTAAAATCCATGAGCTTTATATATTCCGCAACGAGTTAACATTACATCTTTTCTATCAATTTGAAAATTGCTTGCTACTAAATATGCAATCGTTTCATTGCTATAAATCGGTTTTATATAAACTTTCCTACCATTCGAAACAAACTCTGAACCATCCCTTTCGCAGATAATTCCATCTTCTGAATAGTTGACAAGTGGCCTTTTATCGTACGCATAAGAAAGATTATAAAATGCCTTTTTAATAGTGATATCATTAGTAACTCTACTTGTAATCTGATTTTCAATATCATATGGCGTGAGCGTGATTTCTTTAGTATCGGTATCATCAATATTTTTCCACCAAATACATCCTATTGCAGAAACTTGATTTGCATGGAAGTGCTTTCGATTACATAAAAAACCATCTACAAATTTTTTATTTGCTAAACTTTGATTGCGCCAATACTTTGTTGGAGCGTATAAAATATAACTATCTGTTGGCTTTCTTAAATAAAATTTAAAACCACTCCAAATAAAGAGATTTGATAAGTCATTTAAAACCACGCCTTTATATTCTTTTTTCATCTCTTTAATGACATAACTTTGTTTCCATACATTTTCTTTTTTGCCAGTTCCTTGAATTCCACCGCTACCTGATTCGCTATATGGTGGATTTTCCATAAGGATAACGACACAATTAGGGTCGCTTACTCGTTCTCGTATAAAATCATTTGCTATTCCTTGCTCATTTTTCTCGGCAGGGATAATATCATACGCTAAAGCATCTATATTGGGAATTACAACAAGACATTTATCACCATATTTATAGTTTAATATAGCGTACTCATTAAATTCAATTGTAGATAAAATACAATGTTTTAATATTTCGTCAGGCAATC
>SVJD01000014.1 GCA_015069165.1 Oscillospiraceae bacterium | reverse complement strand
CCTTTGCCAAATACTTTTTGAGCTTTTCTCGTGTCCGGTGGAGCTTGACCGATATATTGTGTTTGCTTGTAGAAAACAGACGCGCAATATCCTCAATCGATTCCGAATGCCAATACCTGCGTACAAAGATAATTCTGTTTTCTTTTTCTAAACTTTCAAGAAAAGAATCAATGACTTTCGCAACTTCTGCAGCATCGAATTCATCTTCTACTGAAACAGCCGTTTTGAAACAATCTTCCAATTCTTCAAGAGAAACATCATAAATACTGTTTCTTTTTTTCGCAGTATTTGCATGATATTTCTTGATTGCAAGATTACGAACGATTCGACATACATAACTCAGAAGCGGATTTGTATTTTGAGGCGGTATTGAGTTCCATGCTCCGAGATATGCATCGTTTACACATTCCTCTGCATCTCGTTTATTATTTAAAATATTGTCAGCAACTTTTGTACATACAGCTCCGTATTTTTGAGATAGTTCTGTGATTGCCTGTTCGGAACGCTCATAGAACAACCCAATTATTTTGCTATCTTCCAAATTGCTCACCAACCTTTCTGCCTCAACTATATACTACGGATTTACAGTGATATATCTCACAAAATTACAACATTTTTTCATCAATCTTCATTACTTCAAAAACTAACAATTTTGTGATTAAGATACCTACTGACAAACCCATATCAAGCAAAAGTTGTTCATTTTTCTTATTATTGTTTTCCATATTCAAAAAAAGCCCCTTTTGTCAAATAGACAAAAGAGACTTATTCTGGTGCTGGTGACCGGACTTGAACCGGTACGGAGTTTCCCCCGAAGGATTTTAAGTCCTTTGCGTCTGCCGATTTCGCCACACCAGCTCGCGTAGCATTTGTGATTATACCAAAGCTCTTCCTTTGTGTCAAACACAATTTTGCAAAATTACAAATATGTGCTATACTTTATTTCGTTTAAAACATAAACAAAATTTTATTATACGAGGTATAAAAATGACACTTTCAGCATTAAGCTTTTCTCCTGACTATATTGTCAGCCAATTACTGGGAATTCCCGGTTTTGTGCTTTTTTTATGTTTCCGTGGTTTCTGTCAAGCGTGGACAGCTCGCAAACTCGGCGATGATACTGCCTACTTGATGGGATATATGTCAATGAACCCCACTAAACATATAAACTTAATAGGTTTTATATTTATACTTATATTCGGATTCGGTTTCAGCAACCCGGTTCCGGTAAATACCAGAAAATTCAAAAAAATCAAAAGAGATAATGCAATTCAAATACTTTCCGCACCTGTGAGCGGTATTATTTTAATGATTATATCTACATTTTTGCTTTATCTTTTATGGTTTATCGGCATTAAAACAGAGCTTGCCTCCAATCTTGTTCCTCCTGCACTCTATTTTACGGGAAGTTATAATATACTAAGTTTTGTAGCTACTTCCGCCGAGACCGCTTCTGTTGCTTACACTGCAATTTTGTGTATAATCGGACGAACAGCACTCGTTTCGATTTTCCTTGCAGTATTCTTTATGCTTCCTCTTCCGGGACTTGACGGTTATAATTTGATTGCAAACTTTTTGCCGTATAAACATTATGCGAAGCTCTATAAAATCGAAAAATACAGTTTATTTATTTTCCTTGGATTTATTATGCTTGTTGAAATTTTCCCCGGTGCATACAGTATTATTTCAGTACCGGCAAATTCATTATTAAACTTATTCAGTTCCTTATTCGGACAATTATTCGGAATTTTTATTTAATTTCCATAATTTACATTGCATACTTATTCACCACACAGCAAATATTACTGTTGCCTAAAACAAAGGCTAATTTTTAAAGTGTGGTGAATTTTTATGTCTAAGAAAAACAGTGCTTTTGATCAGATGAAATACGAAGTTGCAAACGAAATGGGCATTCAGCTCAATCACGGTTACAACGGCGATAAAACTGCAAGAGAAAACGGAGCTATAGGTGGTAGAATTACTCAAAAAGTATTTGAGCAATATACAGGTAAAACTTATAACAACAAAAACTCAAAGTAATAAAAATTTCGGCTGTCCGTACAAGACGGGCAGCCGATTTTAATATTCGATTATTTAATTAAATTTTTAACAGCCAATATTCCCGCAATGGTTTTTGCATCTTGGAATTTACCTTCCATAACCATTTTATACGCTTCATCAAAGGGCACTTTGATAACATGAAGAAATTCTTCCTCATCTCTGTGAATTTGCCCTGATTTTAAGTTATCAGCAAAGTAAATATGAAGTCTTTCCCCACAATAACCGGGAGTTGCATACATAGAAAACAAATGCTTTATTTCCCCCGCCTGCATACCGGTTTCCTCTTCAAGCTCTCTTTTTGCGCAAACCAAAGGATCCTCTCCCGCTTCAAGCTTGCCCGCAGGTATTTCAAGCATTTCTTGCCCTGTTGCAATACGGAATTGCCGCACCAAAAATATATTTCTCTCATCATCAAGTGCAACTATCGCCGCACCGCCATTGTGACGAATAATTTCTCTTGTAGAAGTCTGTCCGTCAGGCAGCTCCACTTTTGAAACTTCAACTGTAAAAACTCTGCCTTTAAACATAGTTTCTGTACTGATTATCTTTTCGGCAAGTTCCCCGTTATACTCAACATCGCGCACTTCTTTACCACTTTTGTATTTAATACTCTCGGCAACAGCCAACTCATCGCATCTGTTGTTATACTCATTGTCAGCGTGACCTTTAACTTTAATCCACTTAACACTGTGGTATTGGCACAAATCATAAAGTTCACGAATCAATTCAGGATTTTTTAATGGTCCGTCTTTACGTTTCCAACCATTATTTTTCCAGCCGTAAACCCAACCCTTTGTAAAGGCATCTACAACATACGCACTGTCGGAATATATCTCAACCTCACATTTTTCCTTAAGGAGCTTTAACGCCTCAATAGGTCCTCTTAACTCCATTCTGTTATTGGTTGTCTCAGGTTCACCGCCGGAAATTTCTCTTTTAAAATCACCGCACATAAGTATCGCGGCATATCCGCCGGGACCGGGATTTCCCGAACAGGCACCATCCGTATATATAATAACTTTTTTCATAAAAAACCTCGTTATTTTTTACCGAAAGCTTTATTCTCACAAGCCTCCATAGCCTCAAAAATCGCACCTCTCAAGCCGCTTTTTTCCAATGCAACAACAGCTTCTATTGTCGTGCCCGCAGGAGAACAAACCTGATCTTTAAGAACGCACGGCAATGTGCCCGTTTCCAACAAGTATTTAGCAGTACCGTAAACTGTCTGTTCCGCCATAACATACGCATCACTTCTACTGAATCCCGCCCTTACAGCGCCGTCTGCCAAAGCATCTATAAGCACACAAATATACGCAGGGCTACTTGATGTAACGGAGATAATCTTATCTACTGCACTTTCATCGGGAAGCATTACAACTTTACCGCAAGACTCAAAAACACCTTTAACGCTTACTTTTACGTCATCATATTTATCAGATTCCATATTATGGAAATATATTCCTGTTAAACCCTCTTGTACCATTGCAGGCAAATTAGGCATTGTTCTCGTAATGGCAATTTCACCCAATACATTAGTAAAACGCTCAATTTTCACACCTGCCGCAATAGACACAAATACCTTTGAAGCATAACTCTCACATTCTTTAATTTCTTTTACAAGAGAATCAATGTGAATCGGTTTAACTGCAATCAAAACTACTTCTGCAAAAGAAATCAACTCTGCTACAGAATTCTTAATCTGCGCTCCCGTTTGATTTGAAATTACCTTTGCACGCTCTTGCGATTTTTCATATATTGCCGTCTCGTAAAGACTGTTTCCGGCAATACCCTTAAGTATTGCACTGCCCATATTTCCCGCACCGATAAAACCTATTTTCATTCAAATTACTCCTTATTCATATAAAGATTCAAAAAAAGACTGTACTTTGTTTTTTTACTTCGTACAGTCTTCTTGATTGTTAATTATTTTGTAAAGTACTCAACACCCGAAGCAAATATCTTTTGGTCTTTATTGCCCGGAACGTTAGTTCCTATTAAGTTACCGTAACGCTCGGAGTGAGCCATCTTACCAAGTATTCTGCCGTCAGGACTGGTGATACCCTCAATTGCACAAATACTGCCGTTAGGATTCCATTCAGAATCATTTGAGGGATTGCCCAAATCATCAACGTACTGCGTAGCTATTTGATTGTTGTCAATCAAAGTCTTCAATACCGCAGGGGCTGCAACGAAACGTCCTTCGCCGTGTGAAATCGGCACTGCGTGAACATCTCCGGGAGTTGTGTTCATAAGCCAAGGAGACTTATTGGATACAACTCTTGTATAAACATATCTGGAAATGTGTCGGCCAATTGTATTAAATGTAAGTGTGGGAGCATCTTTTGAAAGTGCTCTGATGTCACCGTAAGGTACAAGACCTAATTTAATAAGTGCTTGGAAACCGTTACAAATACCCAACATAAGACCGTCTCTGTTATTAAGAAGATTTTCAACAGCTTCTTTGATAGCAGGGTTTCTGAATGCGGTAGCGATAAATTTACCTGAACCGTCAGGCTCGTCACCGCCGCTGAATCCACCCGGAATCATAATGATTTGTGCATTATCTATAAGCTTTTTCATTTCAGAAACAGATTCCTCTATGTCAGAAGCATTGAGATTTTTGAATATAAACGGTGTTGCAATTGCGCCTGCTTTTTCAAAAGCTTTTATTGTATCATATTCACAGTTAGTTCCGGGGAATACAGGAATAAATACACGCGGTTTTGCAATTTTAACTGATGCAGCCTTGCGATTATTCTCTGTATAAAGCGGAATATTAACATTATCCGTTGTACTTACAGATTTTTCAGGGAACACATTATCAAGTGTCTTACGCCATACGCTGAGCATTTCTTCCACAGAAATCTCTGTATCGCCGTAGGAAACTTTTGCATCGTCTGTAACTTCACCCAAAATCATAAAGCGATTATCAAGTGCTTTAATATCCGCATCACTTGAAAGCTCTATTATAATTGAGCCGTAACCCTTTTCAAACAAGTTCAAATCTTCAAGCTCCGGGCTGTATTCAAATTTAAAGCCATACTTGTTACCAAAAGCCATATAGCTTATTGATTCAGCGATTCCTCCAAAGCCTACTGCTTTAGCAGAAACAACATCGCCTTTAACTATAAGTTCATGGATATATGAATACATTTCTCTTATCTGAGCAAAATCAGGAACACCGTTTTCGTCCTTAGGCATTGCATAAAGAGCTACTTTATTGCCGGGTTTCTTAAACTCCTGAGATCTCATGTTGTCAATTTTCTCTGCCGCAACAGCAAAAGATACGAGCGTGGGCGGTACGTGAATCTGTTCAAATGTACCTGACATCGAATCCTTACCACCTATGGCAGAAGTTCCCATCTCTACCTGAGCACGGAATGCCCCCAAGAGTGCTGCGAAAGGAATTCCCCACTTTTCGGGATCGTTTCCAAGTCTTTCAAAATATTCCTGGAATGTAAGATAACTCTTCTTGTAATCACCGCCCAGTGCAGTAAGCTTTGCAAGTGAAGATACTACAGAATACATAGCTCCGATATACGGATTGTCCTCCATCATATAAGGATCAAAGCCGTAAGTCATAATGCTTCCCGTATTAGTATCACCTTTTTCAACTGCAATTTTAGCAGCCATACCGTCAGAAGGTGTAAATTGATATTTTCCTGCGTATGGCATAATAACTGTATTGTTACCAATTGTGCTGTCAAAACGCTCTTCGAGGCCTTTTTGTGAACATACATTGAGTTGGCCTAAAAGTGCAAGCCAATTTTCTTTAATGCTCTTGCTTGAATCACATTTGCATACGTGCTCTCTTTCAGGACGGAATTTTGTCACATCTACTACAACATCAGCGTTTTGTTTTACACCGTTTGTATCAAGGAACTCACGTGCAATATCAACTATAGTGCTGCCGTTCCAGTTCATTCTGAGTCTGCCCGTTGAAGTTATATCTGCAACCTTAACTGCTTCAAGATTTTCTGTATTTGCAAGTGCAATAAATTTATCAGCATCTTCTGCTCTTACAACAACAGCCATTCTTTCTTGTGACTCTGAAATAGCAAGCTCCGTACCGTCAAGACCTTCGTATTTTTTAGGTACTTTATCTAAATCAATATCAAGTGCCGGAGCAAGCTCACCGATTGCTACGCAAACACCGCCTGCACCAAAGTCATTACATCTTTTAATAAGTGTACTTGCAGCAGGATTTCTGAAAAGTCTTTGAAGCTTTCTCTCTGTAGGAGGATTACCTTTTTGAACTTCTGAACCGCAAGTAGTAACTGACTCTACTGTATGCTCTTTTGAAGAACCTGTAGCACCGCCTATTCCGTCGCGGCCTGTTCTGCCGCCCAGTAAAATAACTACATCGCCTGCATCGGGACGCTCTCTTACAACATTTTCAGCAGGAGCAGCAGCAATAACAGCACCGATTTCCATTCTCTTTGCCATATAACCTTTATGGTAAATTTCTCTTACATGGCCTGTTGCAAGACCGATTTGGTTACCGTAAGAAGAATATCCTGCCGCAGCACCTGTAGTAATTTTTCTCTGTGAAAGTTTACCTTTTATGGTTTGTGAAACCGGAACTGTAGGATCTGCACTACCGGTTACACGCATTGCTTGGTAAACGTAAGATCTTCCTGAAAGCGGGTCACGGATTGCACCGCCGAGGCAAGTAGCCGCACCGCCGAAAGGCTCAATTTCAGTAGGATGGTTATGTGTTTCGTTTTTAAACATCAAGAGCCAATCTTGGTCTTCGCCGTCTACGTCAACTTTAATCTTAATGCTGCAGGCATTGATTTCTTCTGATTCATCAAGGTCTTTAACTTTGCCGTTTTTCTTAAGATATTTAGTAGCGATTGTACCTGCATCCATCAAAGTAATATCACGAGTTTTAGCTTTTTCAGCATAAACTGCCTCGCGAGCTGCCAAATATTCTTTAAACGCAGCTTCAACCAATTCGTTTTCTGCGCCTTTAGCAAATTTAATATTATTTAACTTTGTCAAGAACGTTGTATGACGGCAGTGGTCTGACCAGTATGTATCAATCACTCTGATTTCTGTTATTGTCGGATTGCGTTTTTCTGTATCTTTGAAGTAATTTCTGCAGAAAAGCAAGTCCTCTGCTGACATTGCAAGTCCCATATCACTTCTCATCTTTTTGATTTCTTCGTCAGACAAATCAATAAATCCTTCAAGTGTGTCTACCTTTTCAGGAATTGTAAGATTAAGTTTGAGTGTATCGGGTTTTTCTAAAAGTGCTTCTCTTGACTCAACGGGATTAATGCAATACTTTTTAATTGCTTCCACATCAGCATCGGAAATATTTCCCTCAAGCACATAAACTTGAGCAGCTCTTACTTCAGGGCGCTCTTTTTGAGTCAAAATCTGAATACACTGTGCTGCTGAATCTGCTCTTTGGTCATATTGTCCGGGCAAATATTCAACCGCAAAAAGTTTGCAACCTTCAGGACAATTAAATATTTCGTCAGTAACATCATCAACATTGGGCTCAGAAAAAACAAGATACTTTGCAGCTTCATATTCCTCATCGGAAATACCTTCAACATCATATCTGTTTAAAAGTCTGACATTTTCAAGTGCTGAAATGCCCAAATTATTTTTAAGGTCTGCTGCTACAGCTTTCGCCGCAACATCCATACCTGCTATCTTTTCTACAAAAATACGTCGTACACTCATTGTAAAATACCTATCTTTCTCTCTAACTCTTTTATATATTATTTAATGCATTATCAATATCAGCGATTATATCGTCTGCATACTCAATACCAACCGAAAGACGAATCAAATCGGGAGATACACCTGCTGCCAATAATTCAGCATCATTCATTTGACGGTGTGTTGTACTCGCAGGATGCAATACACAAGTTCTGGCATCTGCAACATGAGTAACAATAGCGGCAAGCTTTAAGCCTTCCATAAATTTAACTGCTCCCTCTCTGCCGCCTTTTACTCCGAAAGAAACAACTCCGCAAGTACCGTTAGGCATAAACTTTTGAGCAAGTTCGTAATCTTTGCTGCTCTTAAGTCCGGGATATTTAATCCAAGTTATAACACCATCTGCCATACGCTTTTCAAGATATTCAGCAACTTTCTGCGCATTCTGAACGTGTCTTTCCATTCTCAAGAACAACGTTTCAAGTCCGAGATTTGTATAGAAAGCATTTTGAGGGCTGGCCATTGCTCCCAAATCTCTCATAAGATGTGTTCTCATTTTTGTTATATATGCAGCTTTGCCGAAACTCTCCGTATAAGTTATGCCGTGATAACTTTCATCGGGAGTTGTAAGACCGGGGAATTTTCCGTTATTCCAATCAAAGTTACCGCTGTCAACTACAACACCGCCTATTGCACAAGCGTGTCCGTCAATGTATTTGGTCGTTGAATGAGTAACAATGTCAGCACCAAACTCAAAAGGACGGCAATTTACGGGAGTTGCAAATGTGTTGTCTATAATAAACGGAACTCCGTGCTCGTGTGCAACTCTTGCAAACATTTCAATATCAATCAAATCAAGAGAAGGATTTGAAATTGTTTCACCGAAAACACACTTTGTATTGTCTTTAAATGCTTTGTTAAGTTCTGCTTCAGTGATGTCAGGTTTAACAAAAGTAAAATCAATACCCATCTCGCGCATCGTTTTATTGAACAAGTTAAATGTTCCGCCGTAAATAGCACTTGAACATACAACATGGTCACCTGCATGGCAAATATTAAATACTGCATACAAGTTAGCTGCTTGTCCTGCAGATGTCATTACTGCACCTACTCCGCCTTCTAAATCAGCTATTTTCTTTTCAACTGCATCTACTGTAGGATTTGCAAGTCTTGTATAGAAAAAGCCAGATGCTTTAAGGTCGAACAAATCTCCCATGTCGCCGGCAGTATCATACTTATAAGTTGTACTGTGTACAATCGGAACTACTCTCGGCTCTCCGTTTTTCGGTTCATAACCTGACTGAACGCATTTTGTATTTATATGCATAAATTACTCCTCCTCAAAATCGTCACTTTCTTTTCTTGCTGCATATTCATCAAGAACTGCTTGTGCAAGTCTTTCATTTTCAACAAAAGTGAACACAGGCTCGTTACCCTCAAATACAGTTTCCATGATTACGATTCCCATATCATCTTCAATTCCTTCATTTTCCATAGGAACCAAAACAGCATAAAGATTATCTTTGTAGTCTACAAAATCTAACAGCTCAAACTCGTAATCTATGCCATCTTCATCAGTAAGTGTAAATGTATTTATACCGTTTTCAAATAATTCATCTTTAAAATTTCTGTCGACTTTACTCATAATTTACTCCTGTCTAAGTATCCTTGTAAAATAATCATAGCGGCCAGCTTATCACTGACACCCTTTTGCTTTTGATGCTTGCCGGATTCTAACATAAGTCTGTCCGCGTATTTTGTTGTCAGACGCTCGTCTTCAAATATAATTTCAATATCGGGAGATGCTTCCTTAAGTGCCTTTGCAAACTTCTCCGTTTTAACAACCCTGTCCCCTTTTGTGCCGTTCATATTAGTAGGTAAACCTATAACAAGAGTTGTCGCAGCGTATTTATCCATAAGCTGCAACAACTCTGAAACAGCATACTTACGGCCTTTGGTTGCATCTATGACACATAAGTCAAATGCCAACTTGCCGCCTTCATCACTTACGGCAACACCTATTCTGCTGTCACCGTAATCAATACCGAGTACTCTCATACGCTATTCTTTTATTTCTTTTTCCAAATGCTCATCTATATAGAAAGAAAACAATTCTTCTATTATCTCATCGCGTTCAAGACGTGTAATCATGGAACGAGCATTATTATGGCTCGTAATGTATGTGGGATCTCCCGACATAACATAACCAACCAACTGGCAAAGCGGATCATAGCCTTTTTCTTTAAGGGCTTTATAAACTTCGCTCATAATTTGACTCATTTCCGACGGCTTTTCCGGCACAGTAAAAAGCATTGTATTTTTAATGTTATCCAATGTAATTCACCCTTTGTCTTATGATATTAAAATTATTCAGCTACTACAAAATTTGAAATTTTGCTTATGAATTTCTCGCAAGCTTCGTCATTATCACTGTGAATTGCAAGTTCAATGGGTTGTGATAAATTCAAGGAAAAAATCCCCATTATAGACTTGGCATCAACCGTATATCTTCCTGACACAAGGTCAGCATCAAAAGGAAGCATATTTATTTCATTTACAAATACTTTTACATCATCAATAGAACTGAGTGTAATCATAACTTTTTTCATAAAAACAACTCCTAATCCAAATATAAAATTTTACTAGTTTATAGTACATTTTTCGTGCTAATGTGTCAAGCTGTTTGTGCGCAAAACTACATATAAAATTCATTAAACAGCGAATTTTCGGGAATTTCAAATCCGTCTGCGCCCTCAAAGGAATAAAGAGATTCGGGCTGAATGATTTTGGCAAATCTTTTTTTGTCTTCAGCGGAAGATTTATCCAGAATTTCAAATATTTTCTTTTTTAAATATGCAATTTCATATTCATACGATGTGTTTATAAAAACATCTGCGTATTGTATCAAGGGTTCCATATAATTTTTTTCTCCCCTGCGCACACCGTCCCACATATCCATTGTCAAACCGATCGGAGCACCTCTGTGTACGGTATCTCTTATTGCCCTTCTCATAAATCTTATCTGATGAGGCTCAACTGTATATTTCTTGCCGTTATATTCTGAAACATAAGTATCAAACGGGCTTATATAAATTTTAATGCTTGTATCAAATTCAAGATTTTCTGTCAAAACAGGATTAAAAGAATGGATTCCCTCAAGAATTATCATATCCTTACTGGTAGATTCAACCACGCGCGTACCTTTAACTCGTTTACCTATGGAAAAATCAAATTTAGGCAGTACAATAGACTTTCCCGATGTGTATTCTTGCATCTGTTGTCTGAAAAACTCCACATCAATTGCATCTATTGTTTCATAGTCAAAATCGTTGAAATCACTGCCGGCAGGTACAAGCCCCTTTTCTATTTGCTTGCGCTGAGTCACTTCAACATCATAATAATAATCATCCAAAGATATGACCGTACAATTATATCCGTCTTCAGATAAATATTTAGCAAGCATATTAGAAGTGGTTGTTTTTCCGGAAGCCGAAGGTCCTGTCACCATAAGAATATCAGTAAGATTTTCTCGGCGCCCGTCGGAATCCTTGGCTCTTATAAGCTTGAGCAAAGTTTCAAATTGCATATCAATTCGCTGCTCAGAAAATCTTATAAGCTCTTCAAAACGTCCGTCTTTAGTATACTTGTTTGTGTTTTTGTAATCATAAAACATATTTGAAATCCCTTTCAAAAAATTCTTTATTAAATTATAATACAAAATTTCTTTTTCAGCAAACAAAAAAAATTGCACATATTGTTGTTTTTAGTGTTGACAACAACAATATATTGTGTTATATTGCAAAAGCAATCGCAAGACACACTATTTATAGAGGAGGAATCGCAATAGAATTATTACCTGTTAAAATAGAAGGTTTACAAAAATTAACTTTATTGGACTTCCCGGGTCACATAGCGTGCATTGCTTTTACACACGGATGCAATTTCAGATGCCCTTTCTGCCACAATTCAGACTTGGTCACGGGAATTCCATCAGATGATAACACTGTAACAGAAGAATTTTGGAAATTGTTGGATCGCCGCAAAGGCATACTTGAAGGTGTTGTAATCACAGGAGGCGAGCCGCTTTTACAAAAGAACATTGAGCGCTTTATGGAAAAAATAAAGCAAAATGGATTTAAAGTAAAATTGGATACAAACGGTTCTTTCCCGGGCAAACTACGTATGGTTATTGATTCAGGGCTTGTAGATTATGTTGCAATGGATGTCAAGAACAGTCTTGATAAATATAACCTTACAACAGGTACTCAAGCTGACACCGGAGCCGTAAAAGATTCGATTTCACTGTTGCTTACGGGTAAAGTACCATACGAATTCCGTACTACTGCCGTAAAAGAGCTGCATACGGCAAATGACTTTACGGAAATCGGTAAAATGATACAAGGTGCAGAGCGTTACTACATTCAAAGCTATAAGGATTCCAAAAAAGTTCTTACACCCGGCTTGAGCGCACCGACCCAAGAAGAATTACTAAGTTATTTGGCAGCTGTTAAACAATATGTACCGCAGAGCCGGATTCGCGGTACTGACACAAATGATATTTAAAAGTAGAAAAGGAGAAGTATTTATGTATCGAGTAGAAAAAAGAAACGGTAAATTAATTGATTTTGATATTCAAAAAATTGTAAACGCTATTAAAATGGCTTTTGAAGCAACCGAAAAACAATACAACAATTCAATGATTGACTTCCTTGCTTTAAAGGTTACTGCTGATTTTGAACCTAAAATTAAAGACGGTAAAATTAAAGTCGAAGACATTCAAGACAGCGTTGAGTCTGTTCTCGTTCAAGCAGGTTACGCAGAGGTTGCAAAAGCATACATTCTCTACCGCCGTCAAAGAGAGAAACTCCGTAATATGAAATCAACAATTCTCGACTATAAAGAGATAGTTGATGACTACGTTAAAATCAACGACTGGCGCGTAAAAGAAAATTCAACCGTTACTTATTCCGTAGGCGGCTTGATACTTTCCAACTCTGGTGCAATCACAGCCAACTATTGGCTTTCCGAAATTTACGACGACGAAATTTCAAAAGCACACAGCAACGCAGATATTCACATCCATGACCTTTCAATGCTCACAGGTTACTGCGCAGGTTGGTCACTTAAACAGTTGATTCAAGAAGGTCTCGGCGGAATCCCGGGCAAAATCACTTCCGCTCCCGCCAAACACTTGGCTACACTTTGTAACCAGATGGTTAACTTCCTCGGAATTATGCAAAACGAATGGGCAGGTGCTCAGGCTTTCTCGTCATTCGACACATACCTTGCGCCTTTTGTAAAAGCTGACAATATGCCGTATACACAAGTTAAAAAGTGCATCGAGTCATTTATTTTCGGCGTAAATACTCCTTCTCGTTGGGGTACTCAGGCACCTTTCTCAAACATCACTCTTGACTGGACAGTTCCTGCTGACCTTGCAGAACTCAACGCTATTGTAGGCGGTAAAGAGATGCCTTTCAAGTATAAAGATTGTAAAAAAGAAATGGATATGATTAACCGTGCATTCCTCGAAACTATGATTGAAGGTGACGCACAAGGCAGAGGATTCCAATATCCTATTCCCACATACTCAATTACAAGAGATTTCGACTGGTCTGACACAGAAAACAACCGTTTGCTCTTTGAAATGACATCTAAATACGGTACACCTTACTTTTCCAACTATATCAACAGTGATATGGAACCCAGCGATGTACGTAGTATGTGTTGCCGTCTCAGACTTGATCTTCGTGAGCTTCGTAAAAAGACAGGCGGTTTCTTCGGAAGCGGCGAAAGTACAGGTTCCGTAGGTGTTGTAACAATCAATATGCCCAGAATCGCTTATTTGGCAACAGACGAGGCTGATTTTTATAAGAGATTGGACCACATGATGGATATTTCTGCGCGTTCTTTGAAAATCAAACGTACAATCATCACAAAGCTTCTCGAAGAAGGTCTTTATCCTTATACAAAGCGTTATTTAGGAACTTTCGACAACCACTTCTCTACTATCGGTCTTGTTGGTATGAACGAAGCTGCGCTTAACGCTTCTTGGATTGGTAAAGACATGACTCACGAAGAAGCGCAAAACTTCACAAAAGATGTTTTGAACCACATGAGAGAGCGTTTGTCCGACTATCAGGAAAAATACGGTGATCTTTACAACCTCGAAGCAACTCCGGCAGAGTCAACATCTTACCGTCTTGCAAAACACGATGTTAAGCGTTACCCCGACATCATTACAGCTTCTGAGAACGACAAAGTTCCTTATTATACTAACAGTTCTCACCTTCCTGTTGGATACACAGACGATTTGTTTACAGCTCTTGAAGTTCAAGACGAACTCCAGACACTTTACACATCAGGAACTGTTTTCCACGCTTTCTTGGGCGAGAAACTTCCTTCTTGGGAATCAGCTGCAAAGCTTGTTCGCAAAATAGCTGAAAATTACAAACTTCCTTACTATACACTTTCACCTACGTATACAATTTGTAAGGATCACGGATATATTGCCGGCGAGCATTATGTATGCCCTGTTTGCCACAACAAGACTGAGGTTTACAGCCGTATTACAGGATATTACAGACCTGTACAAAACTGGAACGACGGTAAATCTCAAGAGTTCAAACAGCGCCGTGTTTACGATGCAGAAGCTTTCACAAACGCAAGCAAAGAATTCAAAGCTGCTGCAGATGCTGCACTTTGCGGTGAAAAGAATGCTCCTTGCGCTTCAGAGTCAGACGAGATACTTCTCTTCACAACTCAGAAATGCCCTAACTGCCGTGTTGCAAAATCACTTCTTGATAAAGCAGGAATTGCATACAATGTAATTGATGCAGAAGCAGAGCCTGAACTGGCAAAAAAATTCGGCATCAACCAGGCCCCCACTCTTATTTCAGGTGACTTGAAAGCAGTTGGTGTGTCTCCTATAAAACAATTTATCGAAATGAAAGGGGCAAAAGCTTAATGTATGATTCAATCATCGTTGGCGCAGGCCCGGCCGGAATGACGGCTGCTCTGTACCTCTTGCGTTCAGGAAAAAGCGTTTTGCTATTAGAATCAGATTCATTTGGCGGGCAGATTGCATCTGCCCCCAATGTTGAAAATTACCCGGGCATTCCAAATATGGACGGCGGTGATTTTGCTGATAAATTACTTTCTCAAGTCACTGATTTCGGCGCAGATATAGATGTAACTCGTGTTGGCGGCATTGTAAAAAAGGACGGTTACTTCGATGTAATTACAGAAAGCGGTCCTGTTTCGTCTAAAACTGTTATTATTGCTGTAGGTGTAAAACACAGAAATCTCGGTGTTGAAAGTGAAGAAAATTATTTCGGAAAAGGTATTTCTTTTTGTGCCGTTTGCGACGGACCTTTTTATAAAGATAAAACTGCCGCGATTGTAGGCGGTGGAAATTCCGCATTGCAAGAAGCCCTTTACTTGTCGGAGATTTGCAAAACAGTACACCTTATACACAGAAGGGATACTTTCCGTGCAGAGTCTTCTTTGGTTGAAAATGTTAAAAACAAGAATAATATAATACTTCATACAAATTCTGTTATCAGTGCTTTTAAAGGTGCTGACAGACTTGAAGGACTTATTTTGACCGACAAGAATTCTTCAACAACAAAGGAAGTTAACTGTGATGTACTTTTTGAAGCAATAGGAAGAATTCCGGAGAATAAAATTTTTGCTGATATTATAGAGCTTGATAATGACGGATATGTAATTTCAGACGAAAAATGTCACACATCCTGCCCCGGTGTTTTTGTTGCCGGCGATTGCAGGCAAAAGAAAGTCAGGCAACTTACAACGGCTCTTGCTGATGGTTCTTCTGCGGCATTGGCTGCTGTGGATTATTTAAATTAGTAGCACCTTATTTATTTATACACATCCATTAATTAAAGAAAACGGTCGAGGAAACAAATCCTCGGCCGTTTTGCTTTTATTTTTGATTTAAAAGTCAGATTGTTCACCATTTAAAAATGAGAAATACACCGCGATAAACGTGGTGTATTTCTCATTTGTGATCAGATCTCGTCTTCGGGCAGGTTGATACCATCACTGGTGGTAATAATATTTTCAGCTCCAAAGCGAATAACCTCAACTAAATCTATGACGAAAATGCACGTCCGACATTACTGCCGGACGTGCTGTGTTATATCGTGTTATGAGAATTTTTGAAAAATTTTCGTCAATAAACAAATTATTTTTCTCATAGAATGCGACACCTACTATTACTCTTTTACCAATGTCAGCTCATATACCTTACCAACCTCGGCGGTGCCTTTGCCACCGATCAACGTCAACTTGTCCCCAGCAACTGTATAGGTGTATTGGCAATCGGTAACGTAGTCCAAAGCAAAATCAAGATACAGAGTACTATTCTCTGCTTTGTATGTAAATTCAAAGTGATTGCTACCGTCGAGGCACATACAACCCTTACCCTCGCCGTCAAACTCATACTCGGTATATTGGTCATAGTGCCATAAGCCGGAAAGGTCCGCATTATCATAATTTCCACCGGCGCAGCTCTTACAAATCAAAACAATAATCAAAACCAACACGGTAAGAGCTAAAACAGATACAACAGCAATTTTACGCCGGCGTGCTTTGCGTTTTTTTGCACTCATCCGTTTAAGAGATAAGTATCTTCCCGGACGAGCTGTTGTTCGAGCCTGTGGTGCAGATTGCCTTTGTGTTGGGTTGTTTTCATTGCCTTTGTTACATATTTCTAAGAATTCGTTGTATTCTTTATCTTTGTCGTTCACTGATTAAAACTCCTTGCTTTCTATACTCTCTCCAAAACGGCAAAGCGAACTTTGCCGCTTGGGATTGATCTCGGCGCAGTTTCCGCAAATGCCACATTCCAGGCAGAACTCTCCGCCACACTCACCGTAACATCCCGAACAATCGGGGCAGTGCATACCGTTGTCTATGGCACACTCCATGCAGATGATGTCGCCCCACTCCTCACAGCAGTAGTTACAGGCAGGACAACAATCTACGCACTGTCCGCACTCCTCGCACCATTGCTGCACAACAAAATAGCATTGGTCACAGTTTGGGCAGTGGGTGCCTTTGTCCGCGGCGCATTCTTCACAAAGGCGCAAACCGTGAACACTGGAGCATTCTACATCCATGTCCACGCAATCGGCGCAAAGCATACATTCCTCGCACCAGTTTTGCACTTCAAAATAGCATTGACTGCAGCCGGGGCAATGGGTATCTTTGTCCGCGGCGCATTCTTCACAAAGGCGCAAACCGTGAACACTGGAGCATTCTACATCCATGTCCACGCAATCGGCGCAAAGCATACATTCCTCGCACCAGTTCTGGACTTCAAAATAGCATTGGTCGCAGCCGGGACAGTGGGTGCCTTTGTCCGCGGCGCATTCTTCACAAAGAATCGCCCCGTGAGTGGTGGAGCATTCTTCGTCAATGATGACGCAATCGGCGCACATACCGCACTCCTCGCACCATTGCTGCACAGACCTTGGTTTTCTTCATCACGTTGGGGCCGAACCCATAGTCCTCCATGTTTCTGTATCTTAGTTTTTCAGTCGGACTCATTTGCTCCACTCCTTCCCAGAATACGTGAGAGGCTTGCCACACTTGGGGCATGGCTTTGTAGGCTCCTCGATCTTCGCGCCGCAGCTTTTGCAGAACTTTGCTTCAGCTTCAAAGGGGGCACACTCCACACATTCCAAGACGTCAACATTGTACATAGCAAGGCTGACCCATTTGCCGCATTTGCGACACTGATTGAAGTGACTTCGGCCTTCCGCCTGCCAGGCAGACTTCAGGGCTTCTTCCTGCGTATCCCCGTAATAGATTTCCTTCGTGGTGCATATATGAGCGCCGGACAGATCACAGTAAAACATGAATCGGTAGCCGCCACCATCCGCAAGCACCTTGTGCGTTGCCGTCTTCCTTTCGGGCATAACTTCGCTCCCTTCTTTTCGGTCAATTCCATGATTAAAGAAATCTACAACATTTTTTACAAAGGCTGCAGAGTCTTGACTCAATCAAAATTTTATGATATAAAATAAAAATTAATGGGGCGGACTCTGTGTTTCGTTGGCGCGTTGACAGAGTTCTTTATGTAGGAACACCGTTCCTACATAAAGGGGTACCCCTTTATCAATTTCGTGACAAAGGCAAGATCTATACCCTCCTTCGATAACCTTGCAATTATAATTATAAGGATTTCTGCTTTTTTGACCCTACCCCAAAAGACCAAAAAGGGTAGGAACGGCAAAAATATTTTTCAAAAGGGTGGGAATTCGGGTAGGAAAATCCGTATTGGAAGGTGGCACTATGAAAAGAATCGCAATCTTATTATGTTTTGTAATCCTGATTACTTGTTTTTCCGGATGTGGGCAAAACAGCACAGCACTCAGTCCTGAAAATCCGGTCATATTGACCATGTGGCATGTTTACGGCAGCCAAACCAAATCGCCGCTAAACGATGTGATTAACGAATTCAACCGAACGGTCGGAAAAGAAAAAGGTATCACCATCAATGTGGAGTCGGTTACCAGCTCCTCGGCGATTGACAAGGCGTTATCTGCTTCAGCAAACGGAGAACCGGGAGCCAATACGATGCCTGATCTCTTTAGCGCCTATCCCCGTGTCGTTGAGCTTATCGGCAAGGAACGGCTTCTGTCCTGGAATGATTATTTCTCTGAAAAGGAATTGTTACTTTTCCAAAAAGATTTTCTGTCCGAGGGATACTTTGGCGAGGAGCTGCTGATGCTTCCCGTGGCGAAATCCGCGGAAACTTTCTATCTCAACAAAACACTGTTTGACCGTTTCAGCACCGCTACCGGAGTTTCCGTTGAAAGTCTAAATACCTTTGACCGCGTATTTGATGTGGCACAGAAATACTATGACTGGTCAAATGGTCAGCACTTTATGCAGATTAACGATTACTATAACTATGCCTATGTGGGCATGAAAGCCTACAACAGCGAGCTTATCCGCAACGGACGTCTCCGCCTTGACGATGATGCCTTCAAGATGATTTGGTTTCCTTTAGCTAAGACGGCCATTCACGGTGGCATTTGTCTTGAGGACGGTTATGCTGCCGCACGTTGGAAGACCATTGAGATCATTGCCAATACCGGCTCTACCGCAGACGTGCTGTATCAGCCCGATGAGGTGATTTATTCAGACAATACCACCGAAGCCATAGAGGCGATCGCTCTGCCGTATCCTACCTTCACGCACGATACCGCTGGCGTAATCTACCGTGGCGGCGGTCTCTTTGCCGTGAATAATAGCGATGAGCGCAAAAATCAGGCGGCATATATCTTCGCTAAATGGCTGACCGAAAAAGAGCATAATTTAGATTTCGTAACCAACGCCGGCTATCTTCCTGTTACCACCGAAGCCTTTGATGCTTTGTTCAAAGACATTAATACGATTGAAAAAGAAAGCTACCGAAGCGTTTACCAAGCAGTGGACACTATGCTGGAAAACTATTCCTTCTACGCACTCCCTCTCTATGACGGTGCTTCAAATATCCAGCATGATTTTGAAAAGAACGTTAAGGCGGTCTTGTCATCCGCACACAATCAATATGTAAAACGGGTAGCGGCAGGTGAAGATCCCACAGAGGTACTGAACGAGCTTGTCGAAGCCTCACTCGCCGAGCTTAAGGCTCTGTCGACCGAGTAAGGAGCGTGATGGACGGACATGAAACGACTCAAAAAAATCAATATCACAAGCATCATTAAACAGGTTAAAGCAGAAGGCGTATCCATGCGCAGACGTTTTGTCCTGTACATTATCTCGGCAATTGCCTTAGTGATATCTTTGATCTTGCTTCTTTTGAACCTGTTTGGCGTAATGAATCCAACGAATGCAAGGGTCATGGAGGTACTGGATACCCAGCTTTTGTCTTACGCAGATTACATTGAACACGACTACAACGAGGTTGCGGCACATGCTCTTTCCTTCTCCGTTCAAATTGAAGCAACTGTGGAAAGCTTTTTGGTTGATAGCAACCTTACATTTGAAGATTTGAAAAACAATGCCGAGGCTCTTTCGGCATTACAGATTGAGCTTTACAACACCGTTTATCTGAATATGCAGCTTGCTCCATGCAGCGGTGCATTCTATATTTTGGATACCACGGTCAACGGTCAGTCCGACCCGCAGCTATACAACGGAATTTACCTCAAATACATCAATCTGTATTCCGAAAGCACGGTAAATAACGATATTGCTTTGTACCGAGGCTCCTTTTCCACAGCTAAGGAAGGAAATCTAACCTTCCACAGCGGATGGAGCAACGAAATGCGCACAGACTTTTTTGACTCCTGTGAATCCGAATTCACAAAAGAAACTTACTACATTTTGAGTCCTACCGTGGATATTCCCGACACCTGGGAAAGAGCGCGGTATGTATATACACCAGTTCGGGATACAAGAAACCATATCATCGGTGTTTGCGGTTTTGAAGTGAATGACTTGTATTTTCAGCTATCGAAGAAAGCAAACGACAGTAAACTGGGACAGCTTGTCGGAGCACTTCTCGACGAAAATCCGGAAGGTTTCTCCGGGCAGTTCAATTCCAATAGGTATAATGCGTCAAGTGCAGGTTCTGTAAGGTTCTCAAATCGAAATGATGCTACCGTATTCGACTTTGAAACGGAAAAATGCATCGGCAAGACACAAAGCATCAAGCTTGGTAGTAACACCTTTACCATTGCACTCATGATGACCGAAAGTCAGTACAACGCGCAAATTCGAGAAGGACAAATGAAGACGGCAGGGGTTATCTTGTTCGTCATTGTGTTTGCCCTTGCCTACTGCCTGTTTATTAGCAAAAAATACGTTTCTCCCATCCTTAAGAAGATCGACCAAGTAAAATACAGCGGAGAGCACGGTGACCAGATAAGGATTCGTGAGATCGATGACCTCTTTGATTATCTTGCACAGAGAGATGTTGCCTATGAAGAGCAGTTGAAGATTCTTCAGTCAGCCAAACAGGCAGCAGAAGAAGAAGCACAGCGAACAAGGGTCTCTTACGAAAAGGCACTTGAAAAATATGAGCTGGCACAAAGTGAGATCCTGCAGCTTACCGAAGATCAAAAGAAGAAGATCGTGCTGGAGGACTACGATTACTTTATTTGTAATTTGAAAACCTTAACGCCTACCGAATCCCGCATCTACGAGCTGTATTTGGAAGGCAAGACGGCGCAGGAAATTGCCACGATTCTCGGCATTCAGGAAAATACCATGAAGTACCATAACAAAAACATATACGGCAAGCTCGGTGTATCCTCCAGAAAACAGCTTCTCCGATTTGCCACATTAAAACAGCAGCAGGATAAGAAGGGAGATTCAAACACATGACACTGGAAGCAAGACTGAACAAAATTATTGCAGAACAAAAAATATCGAAGCGTGAATTTGCCAAACGTGTCGGTATGTCGGAAAACTACCTTTACATCCTGACAAGCAACAGCCGGCCCGGCACCAATCAAAACAAAACTATTTCCCCTATGCTCGCCAAGCTCATCGGTATGGAGTTTGGATATGATCCGGAATGGATCTTGAATGGAGATAAAGAATAAACGGCCCGGAAAACAAATCCCGAACCGTTTTACTGTAGTTTAAAATTCACAAATCAAATATTAGTTAGCTCCGTAAATTTTAATATTTGAAGCTTTAGAATTCGCGCCATGGTTTACCAATGTAAAGTAACCCCAATCATTAATAGTAGCTACACCGGTATAAATCAAATTATTATCGCCGTCCCAAATAGCCACATCACCGTTTGAAGGATCAACTTTCATTGTTAAGAACAATGTCTTTGCGTTAGTTGATGTAGCAATATAAAATTTAATATACTCACCGCTGTCAACAACTATAATATCTCGTGCAGTAGATATACTTACAGGAAGTGTAACTCCGGTTAATTTAATATTCCAAGGTTCGCCGCCTCCAAAATAAACGCTTGCATTTTTATCGTTGAATGCAACATAAATACCACCTTTACCCATCCACGGTAAAAGATTCGGATCAGGCATTCTCACTCCGATATAGCCTGCATTCCAATAGTTAGTATCAGTTGACGAAGGAGTAGAAGAAAGTTTCAAATGAAGCTCATACTGACTGTATGTTTTTCCCGGCTCGTATCTGTAATCTAACGGATAAACACCATTTATATTAGGTTTTGTCCAAGTTTTATCTGCAACAGTAAACACTTGTGTTGCATTTGACTTCGGTACAGCAACAGTTGAAGAAGGCTTTGAAACATTCGCAAGATTTAACTTGTTTACTGTAGGTCTGTACGCATACATAAAGTTTGCAATGACCTCCTTAAACGGCTGCTTACCGGGAGTAGCCTCTGTACCTTTTTTACACTGAATGCGTTCATTGCTTCCTGCATCATATCTCAAGTAAACATTTCCGCCAAGATTGCCGCTGGCACAAAGGAAAACGTGCTGCGGTCTGTACTGCTCATCAGGATTTACGAAAACAATATCTCCTGCTTTTAATTGTGAAACATTTGTAATTTTTGTAAAGCCTTGTTGCTCACACCAAGCCGGGAAAGGAAAAACAGTTACTCCCTGGCTGTACGGCTGTTCGGTGAAACCTACTCTGTAAAAAATCCAACAAACAAGTCTGTCACAACTTACTATTTTTTCATTGGGCTTAACAGCATTAGCTGCATTAAGACTCTTCCAGTTAATGGCAGGATTTACGGAAGCATCACCATATATAAAGTTCTGCGTTTTAATAAAATCAGCAACAATTTGTGCCTCTTTCATCAAATTGCTAACCAATTGATTATATGTAATCTGTCCTGAAGAGTCACCGGTCGGCTTTGCTGTAGCTACCGGTGTTTTCACAGGTGTTTTTGCAGGTGCTTTTGTAGCCGTCTTTTTGGGTGTGTTTGTAGGCTTCGCAGTAGGTGCCTTTGTTGCTGTTTTAACCGGTGTTTTTGTTGCAGTAGGTTCAGAAGCAGCATCCGTACTTTCTGCCGTAGCTTTCTCGGTCGGAACTTCCGTAGGCTCATCTATAGGTTTTTGTGTTGCTTCATCAGTAGCTTTTGCCGTCGCTTCATCAGTAGCTTTTGCAGCATCAGTTACATTTGCAACCGGTGATTGTGTTGTTTGACTGCTTTTTTCATCTTCTCCGCAACCAAACGACACCATTGCAATAGCTAACAGCATAAACAAGCACAACGTCATTTTCTTTGCTTTTTTCTTCATAACTTGTTTTTACATCTCCTTTTTCTCTTCACATTTACGTTACATCAAATATAGCTAAATAATATATCATCAATTTGACATTGTCAAATAATTCTGCTTTAAATCTCGTACCCTTTTAACCTTTAAGCATACCGAGCTTATCAAACCAATAAAGTACATGAGATGCAAAACCGTGATTACAACTTGCTTCGTCACTGTCGTTTTCCCACAAAGTACCTGTTTTTTCTGCCATATAGTAGAAATATCCTTCAATGTTTCTAAGCAAATCAGCCTCATCACCATACATAGAAATCAAATCAAGTCTTAAATAATTTCCTATAAAAGCATTGGCAAAATGAATTTCGGGCCATTTTCCTGTTTGTTTTCTTTCAAAACCAAAATCAGTAATCAAGCAATTCCATAACTCAGGATATTCCTCGATTGTTGCAACTCCGGTGTGGAATGCGTAATATTGGCAGCTTTCCGTATATTCGCCGGAAAGCTCAAGCTCGCCGTTTCTTCTGTACGCATTATCACAGAAAAATCCCCTGTCAGTATATGACATTTTTTTAATGGTTTCGCGAAGCTTTTCACCCTCTTTTGCTATTTCACTGTCTGAATAAAGCTCACCCACAATTCTTTTAATTTTAGAATAAAGCATATTAGACGGAAAACTTACATCTTGCACCAAATCGTTTGACTTACTCCATTCAATAAACACCCATGATTCAAGCTTTTCCAAAAGTCCGTATTCATTTTCAAATTTCTTTAAATATTTTAAAAGTCCGTAAACTCGATTTTTTGCTTTATTAACAAGCTCAATATCTCCCGTTCTTACGAAATACTCTTGCAATTCCACAACAAACCACATTGCCCAGTTCGGAATAAACACACCGTCATAGTGATCAGCCGGATAGCACATCGGAAGCATACCATCAGGCAAACACTTGAAGCTCTCAGGCAAAATATAATTTTCGAGGAAGTTATATTCTACCTCGGACTTGCCTGTAAGAACACGTTCAACACGAGATGTAAAGAAACTGTCACAAAGCCATCCGGCTCTTTCTCTTGAAGGACAATCCATATAAACATCAAAAGTATTCTGACGATAAGTTTCAACCGCCGCATCAAAAATCGCCTGAAGCTTTTCATTATCAGATTTAAGTTTTTTATTTACGGCAGGCGCACCTACCCTTCTTAAATGAAAATCCGAAATTTCCGCAGGAGAATTTTTTACATACACTCTTATATATCTGTATGTATAAGGCTCGGCAGAAAGGAAATCAAACTTTCCTGCATTTGCTTTAATTATTATAACATTTGCAGCAGTCATACGGGTAAAATCAATATCGCCGTTACTTAAAATTTCATCAAAAACAATAATAATCTCTCCGCTGTTTTCTAAATTTGCAGAAAAACCAACAAGACCGGTGAGATTTTTCCCCATATCAAATGTAACAAAAGAGTTAGCATTTACATTTGTATTGCTTATATTCAAATTGCATTTTTCCTCAACAACCGGATGTATTTTTTCTGCCTCCACAGTAGAAAAAACGTCCAAATCTGTTTTAATAAAACCTTTTAACTGAGGACATATATTCGAAATAGAACGGTCATCATAATATTTTGCCTTATCACGAATGTCAAATCTACCCTTTTCAATCAAAGCCAAAGGCATTTCTTTTTCATATTCTCCGTAAAAAATTCTTCTGTGCAAATACTTTTTTTCCTCGGTCACAACTAATTTTACAGAGGAAAACTGCTCTTTTGTAAAATCGTACACCTCTGTAAACGGTCGTTGGAATGAATATCTTTGTACTTTTTGAATTTTCCCTAACCACTCACACGCCTTAAAAGTTTTGCCGGAACATTCCGTATATGCAATAATACCGCTTTCGTTTTCAATTTCAGCACAAACAAAAGACGGCTGATCAAGATGGTAAAAACTGTTTGCGGCGTAACCGTAAACTATAATTTTAATTTCGTTGTCAGGCTTATCTGCCTTGATTTTCAGCTTGTCTACACGATAATAACCATGAGCCGCTCTTGCAGGACCTACAGCAATAAACTCTCCGTTTACATATATGTTGTAATACGACGAGCCGGTAATACTTAAAACAGCTTCATCAGATTTCGGGCAAAATGCCGTAAATACAAGTGTAACATTCATTTCGTTTTCTCTGTTTTCTGCCCATACAGGCTGTGCTTTTTTAAAGAAAAGATTCATATATATTCCGCCTTTTTAATCAATTTTAATTATACCTCTGTCAATCAATTTTTGAATTGACATTAAAATACCAAGTTTGGCATTATGCCATGTCAGACCGCCCTGGAAGAAAACTGCATAAGGCTCTCTCATCGGGCCGTCTGCACTTAATTCTATGGAAGACCCTTGTATAAAAGTACCTGCTGCCATTATCACTTCGGAATCATATCCGGGCATTGCCCACGGCTCCGGTGTTACATAGCTGTCAACAGGAGCAGCGGCTTGAATTCCGACGCAGAAAGCTTTCAACGCTTCGGGAGATCTCAATTCAACTGCTTGAATAATATCGTATCTTGGCTCTGTACTGTGAGGAATAGTTTTGAAGCCAAGTTTTTCGTATAAATAAGCTGCAAAAACAGCACCTTTTAAAGCTCCCGCAACAACATTTGGCGCAAGGAAAAATCCTTGATAGAAAGATGTCATTACACCTAAATTTGCGCCTACTTCCTGTCCCAAACCGGGTGCGCTTAAACGATATGCACACCTATCAATACACTCTTGAGTTCCGCAAATATATCCCCCTATAGGAGCAAGTCCGCCTCCCGGATTTTTTATAAGAGAACCAACCGCCATATCAGCACCTACATGAGTAGGTTCAATAAACTGCGTAAATTCACCGTAACAATTGTCAACCATACAAATAATGTCAGGTTTTATTGATTTTATAAAGCGAATCAGTTCGCCTATTTGTTCAACTGAAAAACTCGGACGTGTTTTATAGCCCTTTGAGCGTTGTATTTCAGCCATTTTTGTTTTTTCATTGATTGCTGCTCGTATTGCATTGTAATCGAAAGTTCCATCTTCTTTAAGCTCTACCTGACGGTATGTGACACCGTATTCTTTTAACGAGCACGGCGACGGACGTATACCGATAACTTCTTCCAAAGTATCATAAGGTCCGCCTGCCGGACATAAAAGCTCGTCGCCGGGAAGAAGATTTGCAGACAACGCAACAGTAAGCGCGTGTGTTCCGCACGTAATTTGAGGACGCACCAAAGCTGCCTCAGAGCCGAAATATTCTGCATAAATCTTCTCTAAAGTATCGCGTCCGTAATCGTTATAGCCGTAACCGGTAGTTGCTGCAAAACAAGTTGCATTTACTCTGTTATTATGCATTGCGAGCGTTACTTTTGCTTGGTTATACTCAGCTGTTGCATCAATTTCTCGAAATCTTTGAGATAAAGCAGACTCCGCCTCTTGTGAAAGACGGAGTAATGCAGGGCTGATGCCCAATTTGTTATAAATATCATATAAAATATTCATTAATTCACCTTAATTATCTTTCTTCTCGATAATAGTTAAGTCCTACTGCCGCAGGTTTGTTGTTCTTTTTATTTGTAATTGAAGTAATTACAAGTACAATTGCAGTAATTACAAAAGGCAGTGCTTGCATAAATTGGGGCGGTATTTTCGAAAGCCAACCTAACGCTTTCGGGAAAGCATCTGAAAGCGATCCGCCGTAAACTTGAAGCGTATTGAAAAGTCCGAATACAAAAGTACCGAGTATTGCCGCAACAGTATTCCAATTAGCAAAAATTACAAGAGCTATAGAAATCCAACCATAACCGTTTATCCAACATTTGCTGCCTTCAAAACTACCGGAAAGATTTATTGCCATTAAGAGACCGCCTATACCCATAATTCCGGAGCCTAACATAAGATGCAAATATTTATATAAAGTAATATTTACGCCTACTGCGTCTGCGGAGGCGGGATTTTCGCCTATCGCACGAATTCTCAAACCCGGCTTAGTGTATTTAAAATACCACCAGATAACTACGGCAATTATAATACCGAGGTATATAAGTATGTTGTGCGAAAAAAAAGCAGGACCTATAACAGGAATTTTGCTTAATAAAGGAATTTTAATAGGCTCAGTTCCGCTTTTAAAACCTTCTAAAGAAAGCATATCAGGCCATTTACCGGAAGCTTTAAGTCCGTTACCGATAAAAAAGTAAAGTCCGAGACCGAATGTCGTAATTGTAAGGCCCGTTACATTTTGATTTGCTTGAAGTGTTACTGTTAAAAAGGCAAACAACAAACCGCAAAGTGCCGCACAAGCGAATGCAGCAATTATTCCGACAAAAATACTGTCAAAAGCACAACCGATAAGCAAACCGCCTATGCCGCCGATTGCCATTGTTCCTTCAACACCGAGGTTAAGGCTGCCGGATTTTTCCGTAACAATCTCGCCCACCGTTCCGTAAAGGAGCGCCATATTGTACTTTAAAACTGTAAACAAAAAGGTTGTAACAACTGCCAATGCACTCATACATTTACCTCCTTTTGTGTTGAAGCTTTTTTACTGCTCTTGCGGATTACGATTTTAAATCTGATAAAGAAATCAGCCGCAAGAATTATAAACAAAATCACACCTTGAAGAAGGTCTGCAAAATGGCTGTCTACATTGTTTGCACTTACGGAAGCTGTTATACAGCCGCATTGTAAAATCGATATCAATGCTGTTACAATTACAATTCCTATCGGATTAAGCTTTGCAAGCCAAGCAACAATTATACCTGTCCAACCTACATCGTTTGTAATTGATGTAGAAAGTGACTGAACGCTTGATGTTCTTATTGCACCTGCCGCACCTATAAGAGCTGCTGACAAGAACATCGTTCTGCAAATTATTTTATCGACTTTCATTCCTGAATATTTCGCGGTATTTATACTGTCACCAACAACAGAAATTTCATATCCATGTTTCGTTTTTGTAAGGTAAATAAATATGAAAGCTACCAGAAGTATTACAAAAACGAAAGAAATTTCCAAAGAAAAATCGCCTAACGGAATTTTAATCATTCTTGCATTTTCGGGAATTTTGGCAAACTGAGGTCTTTCTGAGTCTGTTTTTAAGAAAATATTCCACCCTGCTTTTGTCTCACCGAAGTATGTAAGTATATAAAGAGCAATATAGTTAAACATCAGCGTAAAAAGTGTTTCGTCCGTACCGAACTTTACATTTAAAACAGATGTAAGTAAACCTATAAGTCCACCTACAAGAGCGCCGGCAAAAATCATAAGAATCATTGTCAAAAGCGGATTTAATGTAGATGGTACAAGAAAAGCTACAGTGGCACCTGCCAAAGCACCCAATATAAACTGACCTTCTCCGCCTATATTCCAAAATTTCATTTTAAATGCAAGAGAAAGAGCCAACGAAGTTATCAATAACGGCACAAATTCTTTTATGTAATTCTCATATTGCAAATAGGCAAATTTATTATTGATTGTACCTAATGTAAACATTTGTTTATAGTATTCTGCAGGGTTTGCTTTAAGAGATAAAAGAAGAATCGCACCTATACCCAAAGCAATAATTACTGATGCCAAATACAAAAGCGCAGCATATCTCTTTTTTAATCCCGTTCGCTTTACGATGCGAATAAGGGGTTCTTTATTAGTGCTTTGCATCACAATCCTCCTTTATGTCTTGAATCGCGGAATCTTTTGCGATACCGGCCACTTTACCATTCACTTCGGAAATGTCTTTTGCACCCGTCATCATAAGTCCCAATTCTTCTTTTGTAGCTTTGTGAGCGTGAACTACTCCCATGAGCTTTCCGTGACACAAAACCATAATCTTATCACAAAGAGCAAGCATTACGTCCAAGTCTTCTCCAACGAACAAAATACCTACACCTTTTTTCTTTTGGTCGTTTAAAATGTCATAAATTGCATACGAAGAATTAATATCGAGACCTCTTACCGGATATGCGGTAACAATTACGTTCGGTCCGGAATCAATTTCTCGTCCTACCAATACTTTTTGCACATTACCGCCGGAGAGTCTTCTTACCGGCGTATCAGCAGAAGGCGTTGCAATGCCAAGTCTTTTTATAATACCTTCGGCTTTCTTTTTAGCTTTATTTCTATCGACAAAAGGTGATTTTTTATTTTCTTTATACGTTTTCAAAATCATATTATCTGTAATTGAAAGCGAAGGTGCAAGTCCCATTCCCAATCTGTCTTCGGGAATAAAGCTCATTGAAATTCCTTTTTCAATTATTGTTTTTGGTTCAAGACCAACAATATTTTCACCTTTGTGTATAATCTGACCGTTTTCTATTTTTCTGAGACCTGCAATAGCTTCGCATAGTTCTTTTTGACCACAGCCTGCAATGCCGGCTACACCGAGAATTTCGCCGCCTCTTATGTAGAAATTGACATTTTCTATTGCATTTGCTTGCTCATCATTTTTTACGGTGAGATTTCTGATTTCAAGGAGAGGCTTATCAAATTCAGTTGCCGGTCTGTTAATATTGAGATTAACTTTGCGTCCTACCATCAAATCGGTAAGTTCTTGCTCGCTTGTTTCGCTAGTGTTTACGGTGTCTATATATTCGCCCTTGCGCAAAATTGTTACGCGGTCGCTTATTTCCATTACTTCGTTGAGTTTATGTGTGATTATTATTATAGAATGCCCGTCCTCTTTCATTTTTCTGAGAACATCAAAGAGCTTTCTGATTTCCTGCACCGTAAGAACTGCGGTAGGTTCATCAAGAATGATAACTTTAGCTCCGTAATAAAGCACCCTTAATATTTCAAGAGTCTGTTTCTCGCTGACAGACATATTAGACACAAGCTTTTGGGGATTAAATTCAAAGCCGAATTTCTCGCTGATTTTCGCAATTTTCTTGTATCTGTCTTTTTTTAGTATAAAACCTGTTTTTTCTGTACCCATCCATATATTATCAGCAGCAGAAAAAACTTCTACCAATTTAAAATGCTGATGCACCATTCCGATACCATACTTTTTGGAATCCTCCGGCGAATGGATAGTAACCGGCTTTGAGTTAACTTTAATAACTCCGCTGTCCGGTTTATAAATTCCCGACAACATATTCATAAGAGTAGTTTTGCCGGAACCATTTTCGCCAAGCAGGGCGAGAATCTCACCCTGCTTAACGTTAATGTTTATGTTCTTGTTAGCAACAACACTGCCAAATGTCTTGGTAATGTTTTCTAATTCAATCGCATAGTTGTTTTGATCTTTCATGTCTGATCCTTTATAAAAAATTAACCGTTAATTTCTTCTACGCCTGCTACATAGTAGTCCATAGAACCTTTGATTACTCCGTCTTGTGCAGATTTACCGCCTTCAACAGCTTCAAGTGCTCCTGCATCATTATGAACGTAATATGTATTTCCATCTGCTGAAATAACTTCGTGACCTTCGTTATCCAACAAAGCGCCTTCTGTTTTTGTGATGTTTCCGTCTTTATCAATTGAAAGTTTAACATTTGTAAATACGTCCCACTCACCGTTTATCATCATTGCTTTAACTGCATCAACAACAGTCTTTGTGCCTTCTGCACAGTTATCTGTAAGAGGAGCGATATCTACGAAACCTTCTTTGAGACCGCCGTAGTAAATACCTACTTTTGACATAAATTCAGAAGGAGTATTCATAGCTGTCTCAATAGCGAGTTTATAGTAAACATCCCAGTTCCAAACGGGAGCTGTAAGATGAGCTTTAGGTGCCTGTGCTGTCATATCTGAGTTATATCCGCAACCGAAAGCGTTCTTTTCTTGTGCAGCAATCTGAGGTTGTGCACTGTCACAGTGCTGTGCTATAACACCGCAGTTGTAATTATCGATGAGATTTTCTGCTATTTGGCGCTCTTTAGCTTCATCTGCCCAGTTGTTGATCTTACTTACGTAAACTTTTGCATTGGGGTTTACTGACTGAACACCAAGAGCAAAACCGTTAATTCCGCTGCAAGTTTCAGCATATTCAGTACCGTAAGCAGCAACATAACCGATATTGTTATTATTAAGCTCCAAAGATTTCATACCTGCTGCAATACCTGCAAGGTAACGAGCTTGATAAATTCTGCCGAAATAGTTGTTGAAGTTTGTCTCGTTTGAAAGATAACCTGTTGCATGACTGAAAATAATATCTTTATATTGTTCTTTTTCTGCTGCATCTTGCATAGCATTAAGATAGCCGAAGCTGATACCGATAATCAATTTACATCCTTGTGATGCAAGTGTGTCGATAGCTTGTGTTACTGCCGCATCATCTTCAGCAACATTGTCAACAATTTTGAGCTGAGACTTGTCCATACCAAGTTGCTCCATTGCTTTTGTGATTCCTGAATGGTGAGCATAAGTATATCCGGCTGTATCGTTCTGTCCGTTAATATAAATTGCTCCTACGAGGAACTTTTCGTCATCAGTATTTGTGCCGTTGCAAGCAACGAGTGAAAAACACAATACCAAAGCGAGTACCAATGATAAAACCTTTTTCATTAAAATACCTCCTACCTTTCGGTAAAAAAAAATTTATGTAAATAAAATTTACATCAGTATAATCAGTGACGAAATACAAGTTCTCCGTCATTCATGCTTTCTATGATTGCAAGAGATTCCACACGTACACCTTTTGAACGAATCAAATCTCCGCCGCCTTGAAAGCCTTTTTCTATAACAATGCCGGCACCGGCAAGTTTAGCACCTGCTTCATCCACAATTTGAATAAGCCCGTCTAACGCGCCGCCCATTGCTAAAAAATCATCAATAATAAGTATGTTATCATCTTCGTTTATGTAAGATTTTTTAATATAAATATCCGTAAAACATTGATGTGTAAATGAATAAATCCGACCTTGATACACATCTCCGGTCAGATTTGAAGTCTTACTCTTTTTTGCAAACACAACGGGAACATTAAAATATTGGGCTGCAATACATGCAACACCAATACCAGAAGCCTCTATTGTGACAATTTTTGTGATGTTTTCATCTTTGTAAAGTCTGTGAAATTCCTTACCTATTTCGTTAAACAAGCTAATATCCATTTGGTGATTGAGAAAGCTGTCCACCTTTAAAACATTCCCGTCTCTTACAACACCATATTTAATTATTTTTTCTTCAAGACTTTTCATGATAATTACCTCGAAATATTTTGAATGTAAAAAATATACCAAATATGAAAGTTTTTCCCATATTTGGTATGCGGTAATTATACATATTTGAAACTTAAAAATCAATAATAAGTTTATTGAAAAAAAGAGTACAGATTTTGCAAAAAGCCAATCTATACTCTCTTTATAAATTTTAATTATCCCTCATAAGCGCGAGCAGAATCGCCGTACATCATCATTGCTTTTAAGAAGTCAGCAAGCTCCGCATTCGTAGAGTTTTGGTTTTTCTGTGCAGCAGATTCTATACTGAATAAATATTGTCCGCTTATATTTACTCCCTGTGAATTATATACAGTAAACCCTACAACATCACTCATGTTTTTCGCCGTCAATTTATCGAAAACAAAACTCATGTTTTTCACACCGTTAGCGCCTTGAGTTTCTTCGAAATCTCTGATTATGCTAATCAGGTTACCATCTGAGTCAGTCGCTCTTACGGTTACGCCTGTCATTGCTGTGGGTATGCTGAAATATCCCATAAGGTCAACTTTACTTTCTATAATCAAGCCAAGTCGTGTCCACTCTGCATCGCCTGCAGTGGCAGGTTTTGATTCTGCACTAACCAATTCTCTCAATGTCTGTGTTCCCCAAGCAGCTTGCTCTGTTGTCAAAGCTGCATTAACAAGATTTTGGCTGTTATACTTAGTATAAAGCTGTGCATAAGAACCGTAATTAATCAAATCTACAAGCAACGTTTTTAATTTGGAATCAGTTGTTGTTCTTAATTGCTCATACGCATAACTTGCAACACTGAATTCATAACTTTCACTCGCACATACTTCTCCGTCTTTTTCGGCATATAAAATTGCAGAAATACTATCATTCATTCTTTGTATAGGCACATTTTTAAATGTAAATGCATAGCAATCTACGCCGTCAACAGCAGAAACATTAGGCAACAATTCGTATGTTTCATTGTCAAATTCTGCTTTGATTATCGGATTTGTAAATCCGCCCGCTTCAAAGGAATCTTTTTTTACGAGTAACACCGCATCTATTGCATTTGCAAGATGCAACATACCTCCGTCTATTGTAGGCTCAGTTATCGGTTCATCAATCGGACCATCATACGGTACAATTTCCAATCCCGGTACTACATATTTAATTTTAGTGATAAGTATTCCGTTTGGTGCATCATTAACGTAGTTAAGGAAAAGTTCTTCACCGCTTGTAAAAGACGTAATGTCAAATTCCACAGTTGTTGTCGCTTTCCAACCTTTAGCAGGTGTTATAACTTTTGATGCTACAACTGTACCTGATGTAGTTTTTAAATTTAATGTACCAAGTGCACCGGCTCCGGGATCATTACCGTAACTTATAACTACTTTAGAATATTTCGACCAATCAAATGTGCCTATAGAATGTGTCATAGCGTTATTTTCTCCACCTGTTCCCATGTGTAGAAAATATGTCCACTTATTGTAGCCGGCTGCAGTAAAAGCTCCGTAAGTAGGTAAAGCACCAATCCAAACATTCATATCGCTTCCCGAAACAAGATCAGGAGATATAAGTTTAAATTGTTGTGCTGCTTTATGTCCGTATTTGCTGAGAATTATAGAATCACCCGAAGCCGGTGCGTTCGCAGATACACTTACAACACAAGCCGGTGCACATACGTTTTGAAGAATATATGTACCGTCATAGTTTTTATAGAAATTCCATCTTTGAGTTGCTGCTCCCGTATCTGCACCGATTATTACATTTGTTCCGGAAGCTTTAGAATTTGATGCAATTTGAAGAACATAACCGTTCTTTTTGTTTATACCTTTGTAAGTGCCGTCGGACTGTCTTTCAAAAGTATAAACTTGTGCATCGGCAGTACTCGGAGTATACGCAATTACGTCTGTATCACTGAGAGAAAAATTGAGATCTGCATTAGTAAGCGCAATTTTTGCAGTAAAACTCAACCCCATATTCTCCGGAGTTGCTGTATGATACGTTAAGGTATCATTAAACGCTGCCGTTTCACAGAAATAAATCATGGCAGCTTTGTAATTCGGACTTATTCCGCCATACAAAACATTCACGTTATCATTTTTAGTAACAAAATCTTTTACTGAAAATATCGGGCTTCCTCTACGGCCTTCTGAAACACCAAAATTGATAAAATGTCTGTAAAGTGCATCCCTTCCGCTTCCTAAAGCATTAACAACGTCCGGGTTATTTGCCGCGTAAAATTCAGCATCAAAAACAACAGCCTGCATACTTGCCGGAATGAAATCACCATCTACTATTATAGGGTCAGGCTCGCCTGCAGCAACATTACTGTAATTAGGATTACAAACATAAGCAACGTATGTAGTTGAAGGGTCATAAGTTCTTGATGTTACGCAACCGCCGTTTGTTGTAAACTCTGTCGATGATGCATTTCCTTCAACGGTATGCATTACTTTGTCCTTTGTAAATTCTGTTACAATACCAACGTGGTTTACAGTTCTCGAATCATTTGTTGCGCTGCTTGCAGAAAGGAAGTATACAATATCTCCTGCGATAGGAGTGTATTCCCCAGCTTGAACTTGTTCCCAAGTATAAGATCTTCCTTGATCTCTGAATTTACCCCATTGTGTTTCTGTGTAAGAATGGTAATAAACTATATCAGATGTAATTCCTGCTACATAAGCACACCAAGATACAAACATGGCACACCACTGTGCTCCTGCATAGTTATATCCGGGATTAGTATGCTGTGTGTACCAAAGTCCGTATTCAGTAAAGTTATTTGCTCCAAGTACGAGTCCTGAATAATCACCGAGTGCATTTCCTTCCTGATATCCGAGCTGTGATTTTGCAATATTAACAATATTGGTTCTCGGATTGTTTGTAACATCAACATTTGTCAGTTGCGTATAATATTTACCTGACATAAATGAACTTGAGCCTGTATAGCTAACTTTTGCGGCTTCTACAACACTAATACCCGAAGGTATTACAAACATTGTACCGCAAAGCATAACTGCCAGGCTCAAGCTTATAATTCTTTTAAGTATTCTTTTCATAGAGCGTCCTCCTTTATAGGAAGACAATACCCTATGCAAGAAACAATGTCAAGAAAATTTTTCCTTAACATTTACCCGTCATTAAATTGTGCTGTTCTCCGCTTCGTGACGAATCAACGTCATTGTTGACTCGTAAAGATTTGCAAATTCAGGGTTTCTTTGAGCTTCACAAATAAATGACTGACGAGGAGAGTTAATATCCTCACCGCTGATTTGGAAGAAGCCATACTTATCACACATAGAACGGATTCTGCGGAGCTGCTCCATTGTATTTCTTGAAGGCATATATGTAACTGCTTTGAACTTCAAGTCTTTGATTACATCGAAAAGTAAATCAATGTAATCGTCTTCGAATTTCTGTGTTTTCTTGTCGCCTGTTACTGAATCGCCCACATCGCCCAAGTATGCGTATGCTGAGAATGCGTTAATTTTTGCAGCCAAAGCAATCATTTCTGTTACATCGGGACATTCAACGTCTGCATCAATATAGAACTTCTCCACAAGATTACTCTTTAATGCGCCGAGAAGGTCGTATTCGTAGTTTACATTTTCAGAATCCATAAGGAATCCTTGAATTTTACCGCTTACAGAGATACCCATATCCTCTGTAAGGAATTTTACAACTGCCTCACCTTTTCCGAATCTTTCTGTAATTTTTTTAGAAAGTGCGAAAAGCAAGTGACGCTCTGTAATGCTTCCGCCGTTAGCGAATTCAGAAAGCGGAACTACATCTTTGTCGAAATCTGTTTTGATGCCGTAAGGTGCTGTAAGTTCGTTTATTTTATCAATCATTTTGCGGTTACGCTCATTTCTTCTTGCAACATAAGGTTTGAAGAAATTTACTACTTCATCAATGTGTTGGTGCGGTACACCGTGCATTGTGCAGTATGCTATACCCTTCTGGTCAGGGTTGTTGATTCTTTTATCTCCCAAAGGAGTGTTTTTCATGTTTACTCTGCACTCTACACCGATGGTTGTAAGAATACCTACTATTTTACCTGCTTCAATGAACTCTCTTGCACCGCTGAGTGAATCGTGGTCCATAATGCCTGCTGTTTGAAGTCCTGCATTATATGCCATCCAAACTGCTTTTGTAGGTGAATAAGGTGAAAAAGAGAAAGTTGTATGAATGTGATTGTTTACATCATTTCCCTGTTTCGGTGCTTCGATTTCACCTGCTTTAATCATTGCCATAAGCTGTCTTAATGATTCGAGACGCACGTTAACGTCAGCGTCATTAAGTCTTTCAATTAACTGTTCTTTGTTCATAATTAAACCTCCGGTTTTATAATATATTAATTTGGTTATCCTTAAAATAATGTCAGTTGCTCTCCCGGCTTATCTGCATCTTTTATGAAGCTGCCGGCAATCGGTATGTTCTTTGTCCTGTAAACTTTATAATCAGCAAAGCCGCAACTGTCTGCTTGCTTCATATATTTAAGTTTATAATCCTTTTTAAGCTTAAGCACTTGAACACCTTGTGTACTCTTTGTTGTTTTGAGCGGTACAAGAGAAGAATTCATAACAAGAATCCTGTCATTACTGCTGCACAATGCAACTTCAATCTCTTCTTTTATAAACAAAACATCAACAAGCGGAGATGCACTGCCGTATGCATTTATAAGTTTCTTTCTGTTGTTTTTCGTTTCGTATACCGAAAGCGGCACTCTCGAAACTTTTCCGTTTTCGTACGCAAACAAAATTTCGCCTGCATAATCGTCCGTTACAATAAAATACACTATATGCTCATCATTTTCAAGTCCGAGAACATTCTGCAAGTAATCTCCCAACGCGCCGGCTTTACAATCAGGTAATTCGTGAATCTTCATCTTGTACACTGCCTGCTTATCAGAAACAAAAATAATTTCTGATTTGTTGTGCCATTCTGCTTCCTGAATGATAATGTCGCCCTCTTTAAGTTTCTGCTCCGGTGAAGAGCGAAGTGCAGTAAGAGGAATTTTCTTTATATATCCGTCTTTTGTGAGGAATATTTTGAGATTATACTCTTCAATCAAATGCTCCGTTGTAATAACAGTTACTTCCTCTTCGTTTATTACATCTGTAAGACGATCTCTTGCATACTTTTTCTCAATTGCGCGAAGTTCATGCTTAATCCTTGTTTTAATTCTGTTGTCTTTATTAAGCATATCTTCCATATCTTCAATATCTTTAAGCAATCTTTCGATTTCAGCTAATTTATTTAAGATATATTCTTTATTTAAGTTACGCAATTTGATTTCTGCAATAAAATTCGCTTGAATCTCGTCTATTCCAAAGCCCCACATCAAGTTAGGAATAACAAGGTCGTCATGTTCCGTTTCACGTATAATTTTAATTGCTTTGTCGATGTCCAAAAGGATTTTATCCAAGCCTTTTAATAAATGAAGTCTGTCTTTTTTCTGTTTGATTTCATACGCAAGTTGTCTTTTTATACAACTCATTCTGAATTTAAGCCATTCATCAATAAGACTTCTTACTCCGAGAACATTAGGTCTTCCGTTAATAAGCACGTTAAAGTTACAAGCAAAAGATGACTCCAAAGAAGTAAATTTATAAAGCTTGTTCATAATTTCTTCTGCATCTGCGGATTTTCTGATGTCGATTGTAATTTTCAAACCACTCAAGTCAGTTTCATCACGAACATCAAGTATGTCCTTGATTTTACCTTCTTTTACGACTTTGATTATTTCTTCCATTATAGCTTCGGAAGTTGTACTGTACGGAATTTCAAATATTTCTACGCAGTTGCTTTTCTTGTCAAATCTGTACTTTCCGCGAATTTTCACGCTTCCTCTGCCTGATTCGATTATACTTTCAAGAATCTTTTTTGTGTAAATAACTGTACCGCCGGTAGAAAAGTCAGGTGCTGTAATATATTGAAGCAAATCTGCTTGTTTGTTATCTATATATGCACAAGTAGCATCACAAACTTCGTGTAAGTTAAAACTGCAAATATTGGTTGCCATACCTACTGCCACACCTTGATTCGGGTTAACAAGAATTGTCGGAAATGTAACCGGAAGTAAAGTAGGCTCTTTCATTTCGCCGTCATAGTTATCGACAAAATCAACCGTATCTTTATCAATATCTTTAAAAAGTTCTTCGCAGATTTTTTCGAGCTTCGCCTCTGTGTAACGCGGTGCAGCAAATGCCATATCTCTGGAATAATGTTTACCGAAGTTACCTTTAGAGTCTACATACGGATGCAAAAGTGCGCTGTGATCTCTTGTCATACGCACCATTGTTTCGTAAATTGCCATATCGCCGTGAGGGTTAAGTTTCATTGTTTCACCTACGATATTGGCCGACTTAGTACGGCTTCCGCTTATAAGACCTTTTTTATACATAGTATAGAGAAGCTTTCTGTGCGAAGGCTTCAAACCGTCAATCTCCGGAATAGCACGGGAAACTATTACGCTCATTGCATAAGGCATATAGTTTTCTTCTAATGTATCTGTAATGTGCTGCTCAATGCAGGGACTTTCGGGCAATATATTTTCTTTTATGTCGTTGTCAGTTTTCTTCTTTGCCATATCACACCTCACATTACATCCAAATCATCAAGATAAAGATGTCCGCATTCACGAATATGTTCTTTTCTTGCTTCAAGTCCGTCTCCCAAAAGCATGTCAAAATAGTATGCAGTTTTTTCTGCTTCTTCGGGAATAACTTTTATAAGTCGTCTTGAAGAAGGGTTCATGGTTGTTTGCGCCATCATTTCCGCAGTGTTTTCACCAAGACCTTTTGAACGCTGAATTGTAATTTTACCTGTACTTGCTATTTCGTCGAGTATTTTTGCTTTTTCCTTATCATCATAAGCGAAATACGTTTTGTTTTTACATGTGATTTCGTAAAGAGGTGTTTCTGCTATGAATACTTTGCCCTCTTGAATAAGTGTGGGCATCAATCTGTAAATCATAGCAAGCACGAGTGTTCTGATTTGGAAACCGTCTACATCGGCATCGGTACAGATGATGATTTTTGCCCATCTGAGGCTGTTCATATCAAACATTGTTAAATCTTTATGTTTTGATTTAACCTCTACACCGCAACCAAGAACTCTTATAAGGTCCACAATTACATCACTGTCAAAAATCTTGCTGTAATCAGCTTTAAGACAGTTTAGAATTTTGCCTCGGAGCGGCATAATTGCTTGGAACTCACTGTCTCGGCTCAATTTTACAGAACCTAAAGCTGAATCACCCTCTACTATATAAAGCTCGCGCTTTTCGGGATCTTTCGTTCTGCAATCTACAAACTTTTTTACTCTGTTTGTCATATCAATAGTGCCTTGAAGCTTTTTCTTGATATTCACACGTTGTTTTTCAGCAGATTCACGACTTCTTTTATTAACAAGAACTTGTTCCATTACTTTGTCAGCTTCGAGTTTATTTTCTATAAAGAAAATTTCAAGTTGCTGTTTAATGAAATCCGTCATAGCTTCTTGTATGAATTTATTGTTAATTGCCTTTTTTGTTTGGTTTTCATAGCTCGTCATAGTCGAGAAAGAGTTAGTAACTATAATCAAGCTGTCTTGTATATCTGTAAACGAAATTTTACTTTCGTCTTTGTTATACTTACCTTGCGATTTTATATATTTATCTATCTCACTTACAAAAGCGTTCTTAACGGCTTTATCCGGAGAACCGCCGTTTTCAAGAAAACTTGAGTTGTGGTAATATTCAATTAAATTAACTTCGTTGTTAAAGCAAAAAGCGAACTGCATTTTTACTTTATATTCAGGCTTATCGGCACGGTCGCGGCCTCTTGCAGCCGTTTCTGAAAATTGCACATCTGTAATTTCTTTCCCTGCTGAAATTTCTTTAACGTAGTCGGTAATTCCGTTATCGTATAAAAACTCAAAGCGCTGATTTGTTTCTTCATCATAGAATTTGAATTTAAGACCGGCATTTACAACGGCTTGTTTTTTTAACATTGTTGTAAAGAATTCCAAAGGAATATTTATATCGTTGAAAACTTCAAGATCAGGCTTCCATTTTTGCAAAGTGCCCGATTGCTTGTAGTCGTATTTTTCTTTTTTAAGTCCTCCGACATTGTAACCTTTTTCGAAATGCAAGTCGTACTTAAAGCCGTCTTTGTATACGGTTACATCCATATACTCGGAGCTGTACTGCGTAGCACAACTACCCAAGCCGTTTGTTCCCAAACTGTATTCATAGTTTTCGCCGGAATTTGTATTATACTTACCGCCTGCATATAATTCACAATATACAAGCTCCCAGTTAAATCTTTTTTCTTTTTCGTTGTAGTCAACGGGACATCCGCGTCCGTAGTCGCGAATTTGTATTGATTTATCTTTAAAACGAGTAATTTCTATTACTTTACCGTAACCCTCACGGGCTTCGTCAATGGAGTTGGCAAGAATTTCAATAAAGGTATGTTGGCAACCTTCAAGACCGTCAGAACCTAAAATAGCGGCAGGTTTTTTCCTTACCCTATCAGGACCGACCAATGCAGTAATACTATCGTTGGTATATGAGTTATTATTTGCCATGTTTTCTCCTTTACGCAAACAATTCCGCAAGGTCGCGCCCTTAAATTTAAAGGACGCGACTGCGGAGTTATTTTAAAATTTAAACTAAACTTAAAGTACTATTAGTTAAGCATATTTTGTCCGCCTGTTACGGGGATTGCTTGTCCTGTCTCGTACTCTTGCTCAACAATGTAGAAGATTGCTCTTGCTACGTCGATGATTTCGCATCCGCGGTGCATAGGAACTTTGCTCTCGTAGAATTCACGAACATCAGCAACACTCTTTGCTCCGGGAACTTTTCCTGCTTTGAAGTATTGTACGAAAAGTCCTTTTTCGGGATCTGACCACAAGGGACCGTTAAGCAAGTTTCCGGGGCAGATAGCGTTAACTTTGATATTGTAAGGAACGAGTTCAAGTGCAAAGCTCTGTGTAAGACCGATGCCGCCGAATTTACTTCCTGCATAAGCAAAGTTTTTGTTGCTTCCTGCAAGTCCTGATTTAGAGTTAATTTGGATAATATCCATCGGATAATCAGGAGCGAATTTATTTTGAATCTTCATAATTCTTGAAGCAAGTTTAGCGCAAAGATAGTAAGCTGTGTAGTTAATCTTTGTTACGAGCTCAAATTTAGGTACTGTCATTTCTTCCAAAGCACCTGCGATAGCGATACCTGCGTTGTTTACGAAAATATCAAGTCCGCCGTATGCAAGAACTGTTGTGTAAACCATATCTGTAACAGCTTCTTCGTTACCAACGTCTGCTCTGCAAGCGATAGTTTTATTTTTGCCGTATTTAGCGTTCATATTGTCGCTGTTTGTTTTAGCAAGATCAATGTTCAAGTCAGCGATAACAACGTTAGCACCTTGTTTGAGCATTTCGTCTGCAATACCTTGTCCGAAGCCTTGTGCACTACCTGTAACAATTGCGATTTTCTCATTAAGTCTGAGTGCTGCGCCGCCTGCAAGGCTTACTTTTGAACGGTAAGATTCAACTTCCCAGTTGCAGATAAAGTCGATCATGTACTGTGTCATGAACAAAGGTCCGCCGAAGCCTTCTGAATAAACACCGATTTTGCAAGCATCAAGGAATACTTCTGCGCAAATGTCAGCGTTTTTCTTATTTGTGCCCCAAGCAAAGAATCCGAGATTTTGAACTGCAACGATTTTGGGAGCGAAGCCGTTTTTAGCAACGTATCCTTCTATACCTGCTTTGATAAGATCGTATTGTTTTTCCATATCATCGCTTGCTTCGATGTAAAGAGCGTAAGGTTTGCAATATACGATATGGTCAGGTGAATACGCAGAAGATACAGGATAGAATGATTTCTCGTCTTTTACGAAATTCATAACTTCTTTGTTTGTGCAGAATGTTACGATAGATGAATCTGCTGCATTAGCTTTCTTCAAAAGCATTCTGATTGCAGGAGCAACGAGAGCTGCTTTTTCTTTATCAAACTCAACTGCTTTGAAGTCAGGTTTTCTTGTAAGTTTGCTTTCGATCTTCTCGAAAACATATTTTGTCTTCTTATTGATTTCTCTTTCGCTGTTTGCTGCGATGAATACACCGTGATTCTGGAGAAGAATTATGTCAGCATCTTTGCCTGTGTTTGCTTTATAAGCATCCATTTCTTCTTTAAGTTTTGCTGCAAGAACATATCCGGGCTCAATAATATCAATCCAGATTACATCTTCGCCGAAAAGTTCTTTTGCGATTTCTTTACCTTTTGCACCGCAAGTCATACCGTTAAGCATTGACGGATGTGTGTGAACGATGTATTTGTAGTTGATAAGATTGTGCAAAAGTGTCTCAACGCTGGGACGCTTTGAAAGCTCAGTCTTTTCTCTTGCATCCATCATATCTTCGAGAACTTGTGCTTCTCTTTCTGCTGCATTTGAAGAATATTCTTTTGTGAACATTGCAGCAAGTTTTTTACGGTTCATTTTAACGAATCCGCTCTCTGTAATTGTTGCCAAAGTTGTACCTGAACCTTTGATATAAAGATATTTTGAATCTTTATAAGAGGTATTACCGCCTCCTGCAAGTACAAACTCAGGATTTGCGCCATATTTGTTTGAAATAGCTACTATCTTTTCTAATGACATTTAAATAGCCTCCCGAATAAGTAATTTTTAACCAATTAAGTATATATCTCCTGCAAATTTTTGTCAACTTTTTGTGTCTGCTTAAAGTATGAAGTTATTCTTGGAATGTCTAAAAATTTTTCTACGCTTTGCTTTTTGAAAAAACACTTTACTGCAGTACTTTTGTCTCATTTTTCATTTTGGGGCAAAAGCTCCAATTAGCAGTGCACCCCTTTTTGTTTCGTTTTTCATTTTGAGACAAAATTTCAATCTATCAGATTGCAATTTTTTGCTCTTTTTTCATATATAAACAAAATATCAAGGTATTTTCTCTCGTAAATTCTCCGTATGCGACTTTTTTTGTCTCTTTTCCGCATTCGGGACAAAAACCAACTTGCATAGCTGCAACCTTTTGTCTATATTTCAAATTCCGACAAAAAGTTATTATGTACTTAAAATCCCAAGATTTATTTCACACTATCGTTCTGCTTTATTGCGCTGATTTTCTTTACTGGTTATTCAAATTCGACTGAATATTTTTTATCAATAAGCAGATAGTTAACATTATGATTTTGTGCAAGTTCTAAAATTTTCAAATTTTCTTCCAATATGTTTTCCATGGTGCACCAGTTATCATCCAAACGCTTTTCGATAATATTTGCATACTGCTTTATTTCATCAAAATGTTTTTTGATATAATTTTCACTCATAACAAGACAGTAATATTTGATTTTTTCAAGATATACCGCTTCGAAATCCTCTGCCCAATCGAATGGAACATAACAACCTTCAACAATAAGATTTTGTCCGTTTTCTATTGCCGTTTTAATCATTTCCCTCACAATCGGCCACAAATATTCCGTAAGAAGTGTATCATCACTAAGCGGAGTAAGCGCTGTATTTCCGCTGCGAATCAGACCCATTTTTAAATGGTCAATCGACAAATACGGATATTGGAATTTTTCAAGCATCTTTTGTGCAAGTACAGTCTTACCTGTATGTGATGCCCCTGTGATTATAATAACCAAAATACCACCGCCTTTAAATAAATATTCAAGCTTTCCACACTGCTTTAATAACTGCAGTAATTTTCGGCGGTGTTCCGTAAAGCAAAACACCAACACGATAAATTTTTGCAGAAAGAACACCGATTCCTACGGCAGAACCTATCAAAACAGCAACTGAAATTACAATTTCATAACAAGGTACTGTGCTCATTGCTATTCTTGTAAACATCGCCATCGGCGAAGTAAAAGGAATATAAGAGCAAACTTTCACCAAAGTGTTATCTACATTTCCCGAGCCCATTGATGTCATAACAACAACGAATCCAATCACAAACATTAATGTAATAGGCATAACAGAAGTATTTATATCCTCCAACTTTGATGCTGTAGAACCAACTGCTCCAAACATAAAAGCATAAATCAAAAAGCCGAGAACAAAGAATAATAACATATAGCCAAGCAGTTCCGGCGGAATATTGAAGAGAGAATCAATAATCTCATTGTCATCCCAATATGATTTATTTATGTTATAGAAAACAAGTGCCGAGCCGAACACAGCAACAAGCTGAATAAGCCCCGCAAGACAAGATGCAATAACTTTACCAAACATCATAGAGGTAGGCTTTGCACTTGTGATCAACACTTCCATTGCCCTTGAACTCTTTTCTGTCGCAACATTTGTCGCCACCATTTGACCGTAAAGGAGGATAACCATATACAACGCAAATATCATAATGTAGGTATAAAAGAAATTTTCAATTTGATTTTTACCGAGATTTTGAACTTCGCTTGAAATTTGAATATTCATAACATCAGTAGCCTGTTCTGCTGTCATCCCTGCATTTATCATAGCGCTAACTTGATATATCTGTTGTAATACTTCATTTGCAACCTGCGTATTCGTATCGTACATCGAAAGATTATTAACATAATAAGTATACGCAGTAGGACTTGTCATAACAAATGCACATTCTGCTTCACTTGACAAAATCTTATCTTTAATTTCATCGACATCCATAGTGGTTGTTTGCACATCATATTCCGTAAAAAATGCCGCAAATGTTTTTTGTACCATATCAGCTTGTGTCACATCATCTGTCTTTACAAGCATAACAGAAAGGTTTGCTGAGTCATCTTGCGTATCGCCGGTATCAGTTGCGATAATACGCGGAAAGAACATCACAACTGCAATTAAAACTACTAAGAATACTGTAACTCCTACAAAAATCTTATTTTTAAAGTAATTTTTTAATTCAAACTTGAGTATCTTACAAAACTGTTGCATCGTTTACCCCTCCTTTGCAGCATCGCCGGTGTATTGTACAAATATATCATTAAGCGAAGGTTCAAAAACTTTAACTTCATCAATATCGTAATTTTCTATGATGTGTGTCATAACACTTTTCTTTTCATCAGCAGAAGCAAGCTGTATTATCAGTGCCCCATTATCAGTAGCAGTACAAGCTGAGCCAAATTCCGCAAGAACAGCATCAGGATTTTCAGTACGAACGATCAAACGGTCTCGGGGATAATCACGTTTGATATCACGCAAATCTCCTTGCAGTGCAACCGTACCATTGTTGAGAATTGCAATACTGTCACAAAATTCCTCTATATAACTCATCTGATGACTGGAGAACAGCACAATTTTACCTTTGGAAATTTGCTCTTTCACAACATCTTTTAAGAGCATTGCATTAACAGGATCAAGCCCTGAAAAAGGTTCGTCAAGTATAACAATATCAGGGTCATGCGCAAGAGCTGTAATAAGCTGTATTTTCTGCTGATTGCCTTTAGATAATGTATCTAACCTTTTATTTCTATACTCCGTCATTTCTAATCGTTCAAGCCAATAGTCAATAGATTTCACAGCGTCTTTACTGCCCATACCCTTTAACTCTGCAAAATATTTAAGCTGCTCTATAATTTTCTTTTTAGGATACAGACCTCTTTCTTCTGGTAAATATCCGATGCCTATTTTATCGTAATCTATCGGTTGTCCATCAATCAAAACCTCGCCGTTGTTTGCAGGAAATACATTCATTAAAATACGAATCGATGTAGTTTTACCGGCACCGTTTCTGCCTAACAGCCCGAACGCTTTGCCGCCTTCTGCCTTAAAAGACACTCCTGTGAGAACTTTTTTCTCGCCAAAGGATTTTTCGATATTTTTAAACTCAAGTACCATTATTGTTCCCCCTCGCAAATTTCATTTTAAGTTTATTGCACAGTTGAAAATCACTAAAATAAAAACACATATTTATTTTGCAACTACAACAGTATATCACAAAAAAAACCGCAACTACAACACAAGTTGCGGTTATTCTTTGAATAAGGACAATAAAAAAATATTTTCGGCAGTTTGCGTATAATTTAAAAATCTTACATATTAATCGTTATCATCCGCAAAACGCATTGCTTACACGTTGGCAATCAGTGTGGTCAGGGATTTTCTCTGGCCTTCGGTAGGCTCCTTCAGTTTGCCGTTCTTCAGGAGCGTTGTAATACAATGTACCAGGAACCATCCGTCAGCTTGGAATACAAACTGCAACTCATACTCTTTTATCTTTCTAAGATGTGCAGGAACCGATTCCAATACAGCCTCGGCATAAGTTTTTTTCAACGCCTCAAAGTCCTTTTGATGTTTTTCTTTGATTCGTTCTCCGATAGCAAGGAGTTCATTTTTTATTTCGTTGTTTTGGAGAACA
>SVJD01000050.1 GCA_015069165.1 Oscillospiraceae bacterium | reverse complement strand
AACGAAGCGTACTGCCAACAATCCTGATGTTCTTTTTGTAAATATTTTTAAGGTCAATAGTTGTATTTGCTCCGGCAAGAGCCGCAATTACTATCCAACGACATCCATATTTTACATATGGCAGACAATCACCAAGATTTTGACCGCCAAGACAGTCAATAGCAATATCAACAGCCCTGCCTTCAGTTTCTTCTTTTTTAAGTATTTCAGGTAGGTTTTGCTCTCTTGTGTCAACTACGAGGTCGGCACCAAGGTGCTGAATGTTTTCAGGATCACTTATAACCGTTGTAATAACACGCAAGCCAAAGGCTTTTGCCATAGGGATAATAACGCTGGCAAGTCCACTTGCTCCTGCCTGCATAAGCAACGTATCTCCTGCTTTAGCGTGGCCTTCAACAAACAATTTGAGATATGCAGTTGCAAACGCTTCAGGAATTGCCGCCGCTTCCTCCATTGTACAGTTCTTTGGCACAGGCATACACATATCATATCTGACAGAAACAAATTCTGCATAACCGCCACCACCAAGCAGTGCACAAACTTTATCGCCAATTTTGTAATTTGATTTTGCTTTTGCTCCCTCTGTCATTTCAACAATTTCGCCAGAAACCTCAAGCCCCATCCATTCCGGACAGCCTTCGGGCGGGGGATATTCACCCTCTCTTTGCATAAGGTCTGCACGATTCAGAGCCGCATATTCAACTTTTATTAAAACTTCATCTTCGGTAAGAATAGGATTTGGAACCTCATCCCATCTTAAACTTCTATCTTCATTTACAAGTATTGCTTTCATTTCGCACTCTCCTTTTTAACGCTTATTTAATTCTTGCTCAATTTTATCTATTTCAATTCTTAATCCTTCCTTAACAGAGAGAAAATCATTTTTATTAAGACCGGTTGCTTTAAGTATTTTACTATTATCAATTTGGCGGTCAAAAAGTCTATCATAAAGCAACGCATAATAGTTAAAATTATTGGTCGCTTTAAGGTATTCTTCAAGTGATACCCACTCAATTTTCGCTTCCAACAGTTCAGCATAAAGTTTCGCCACTTCACCCCAAGTTAAATTTTGACCTGAAGAAACAGTGTAGGCTTCACCGAAACATTCCTCTTTAAATAAAAGATTTGCAATAAGCTTTCCTGAGTTTCCTGCCCAGTCAAGTCCTGCTGCAAGATTTTTAGCATTCGTTGGCAGCGGTATAGTTTCACCGTTTTTAATTTTTGTAAGCAAATCATGGCCGAAATATGTAACCAAATCAAAACGAAGTTTTGAAAAAGAAATTACAGGACGAACAATTGTCCAATTTTGACCTTTGCATTCCTTATTTAAGTATTTTTCTAATTTAGCTTTTGAAATTGCATATTTTTCAGTTTCGATAAAATCCTTGTCAGTAGAAACATCAAGAAGCATAGGAGCTGTTTCAGTAACAGGATGCTGTTCGTCAGCATAAACGCGATAAGACGATAAAATAATCAAATGATTTGTATGTGAAATCAAGAGACTATGAATAGGTGGATATTCTTCCACATTTGGATAATGAATAAAATTGACGATTCCGTCATAAGTCTTGTTTTTTAAAAAGCCCTCTAAATATTCGAGACTTGCCTCACCTTTATAAAATGCAAGATTTTCATTATCAGAAGCCTTATCTTCAAGACAAATTATATCAACCTTGTGACCTAATCTTAGTAATTCTTTGGCAGTATAAGTTCCTAACGTGCCGCCACCGCCTATTAAAAGTACCTTTTGTTTTGTTTGCACATTTACACTTCCTTTCCGCAAGATTTAAGTATTAACTTATAAAGACCAAGCTCATAATCATAAGAATATCTGTTTTCTTTTCCTCTCACCATTTCAGCAAAATTGCGCATCATATCATCATAACGATCATACACGTCTGATTTGCTTGTATCCCACTCTTTGCCCCACTCAGTGCTATAAACTTCGTTCATGACGGTATATTGGCCTCCCTCTGTAAAAGCCTCGAGGGGTTTTATTTCTATCGTACCTTTTTCACCGCAAATAACAAGCTGCCTTCTCAAAAATCCACCGTTTTCGTTGGCACAGGTTTTAGCAAAAGATACGCCGTTTTTGTATTTAAATACAACCATTCCGTAATCATTGGCTGTAACCTCGTCATATCCGGTTGAGCAATTAAAAGGAATAATTTCTTCCGGTTCACCTTGAATTTGATATATCAAATCAATTAAATGACATCCCAAAAAGAACATCATTCCGCCGGGGAAATTTTGGAGCCATTGTCTGACCTCAGCAGGATGCTTGCAGTCCATATGTGCTTCAACCGAATATATTTCACCAAGTTCACCATTTTTTACTTTTGCAAGAGCCTCTTGAATTTTCGGATTGAAGCGATACATATATCCTGTTGAAAAAGTTAAATTTTTAGATTTTAGTATTTCAACAAGTTTTTCAAAGTCGGCAAGGTCAACACCTCCTGGTTTTTCCATGTGAAGATGCTTACCGGCATTTGCAACCATAAGAGCATATTTTATGAGATATATTTCCTCCGTTTCAACTGCCACCGCTTCAATTTCCGGATTGTTTAATATTTCATCAACAGTCAATTCATTATAACCATCAAATGCCTTCGCGCGATCCGGAAATTTTTCTCTTTCGTTTTCCGGTAACGCATATCCGACAACATCAAAAATGTCTTTTTGTTTTATCATACTTTCCCAAATGAAATTTCCGTGGCTGTTCGCACTTGTTCCTATCTGTGCTATTTTGATCTTATTCATAGTCAGTATTCTTTCTCCTTTCTATGCGCTTTTTTTGAACTGTTCACAGACTACAACAGTTCTGTCAATCTTTTATACAAATGATTTCCGTAGTATAAAAATCCAAGATCATTTGGATGCAGGTTTACATCGTCCCAATAAAATTCCGCAAGATGGGGAACAAAATTGACGCAATCTATCACAGAAATGTTTTGATATTTTTCCGCTATTTCTTTAATGTACTGTCTGCCCATGTCTAATGTTTTACCGTCTATGATCTTTGGATTTTCACACCAAATAGGCAGCAAACAGAAAATTTTACTGTTTGGGTACAGAGCGTTTAGCTTTTTAAAGAATTTGCAAGGCGTTTCTGTAAATAAAGAATTGGCAAAAAAATCATTAACACCGTATGCAACTGTAACTATATCAGGGCGAAACTGCAATTCTTCCAAGAAATCAGGAGAAAAGCATGCACCGCCGACACCCTGGTTGATCAGTTGTGCGTTGAGTTTATCGGCAATCATATTTACATAACAATGATTTGAATGCCTACATACAGCACCTGCTGTAATGGAGTCTCCCAGCGTCAGTATTTTAAGTTCCTTATTTACCGCTTTCGAATCCTCCGGCATCACTACATTTTTTATTCTTAGCGTTGCGCGCAGTGGGAAATAAACCGCAACATGAACATAATCGCAATGCTTCGGGATTTCAAAATAAATTCTATCTGAAATGGGAAGCTCTTCTTTGTATATGTGGTATGCCGGTATTCCATTGACAGTTATTTCCATACCAAAAATTGCTACATTCCCATTACTGCTTTGCTCTGATTGATATTCAAAAGAAATCTGTCCGCCGCACGTCAAGAACTCCAATCTCATTCCCGATGTAGAATAACGGTCACGCGGGAACCCATGTTGTTCAAGCCACACACCTTGTTTTTCTGTGAATCTTGAAAAGCGTATCCAACCATCTTCTTCAATAATGCTTATGGCTCCAAAAATAAATTTGCTCAATTCTTTTTTTGAAATTATACTCATTCTAAAAATTCCCCCTGTCGTTTTGTGCACTTTACTGTATCAAATCCGGCAAATAATCAAGATTATCCCGCACAGCCTTTGCTGCCTTGATTGTAGGCTGAGTGGGAACAGCACGTTCATCATGCTCTCTCACTGCAAGATAAGAAACACAGCCAAGCTGAGGACCAATCATTCTATGGATTTTAGAATGTGTACCTCCGGATAAGAACAAAAACGGAACCTTTAATTCTTTTTTTAGCAACGTAGTTATTCTTAAATTCTCCATTTGCTCTTCATCAGAATTTGCCGCTGTTACAATTTTAATAATATCAGCACCTCTTCGTTGTTGTTCGTAGGCAATTTCCAAAACCGTTTCTGCTGAAGCAAATTTTAGCACATGGGATGACATTAAGGCTTCTTTTCCCATTTGATGGATTTTATCAATCAAACGCATCTGTTTATCAATGGCAGATTGTTTCATAGAAAGCTCAAGACCTATACCCATTCCGCTATCTGAATCAAACCAACTTGCCGGAACATCGCCAAGTGTTGCACCGCAGGACAGTGCCTTTAAAAGTCCGTCTGCAAGTTCTTCGTCTGAAAATCCGGTGTTTTCATTACCTCGGTAATTGGTTATATATATTGGGTGTCCGGAGCACGCAGCAAATATCTTTTCGTAATTTTCTTCGCTTTTATATTCTTTTTTCAGACATTCAAGCTGTATGCCAAGACAGTCTGCTCCATCATAGATGGAATTCTTTACTGCAAATCTTATACTGTCGGGATTATCCTTCAATATCATACCTGTAATCAAGGGGCGATTTTGATTTAAAAATGTAGGCTTCATATGTCAGCAGCTCCTTCCGGCAGCATTTCTGCCGCCATCGATCATAATGTTTTCGCCATTTATAAATTGACCTTTATCAGATGCTATAAACAGAATCAAATCTATAATCTCCTGCGGCTCGGCTGCTCGCCCAAGCAATGTCTTCATATTTGCCATTGCCTCGCGCGTCAACACAGGGCCGGGTGAAACACATACGCATCTGATGCCATATTTCGAGCCGTATTGTGCAATAGACTTTGTCAATCCAAACATAAGTCCTGCCTTTGATGTCGGATAATCCATTCCGTATCCGTCGCCTTCCTGTCCTGTGATTGAACCAATGTTGATAATAATTCCGCTTTTTTGCTCTCTCATCTGCTTTAATACTGCATGAGCAAAATAAAACGGTCCTTTTAAATTTACGTCAATTCCCCAATCGTAAACGTCAATAGGAACGTCGGGAAACTCAGGATGCTTTTCTCTGTCAACCTTTTGCATACGCACAGCCGTACCACCTGCAAAATTGCACATAACATCAATACTGCCAAAGCTTTCTACTGCCTCATCTCTTGCACGGCACACCTGTTCATAATCACGAACATCGCATATCACACCGATGGCTTTTCCTTTGCCTTTTGCATTGATTTCCTCGACGCATTTGTTTAGAACTTCTTTATTAACATCGCACATGACTACATTTCCGCCAAGTTCAACAAAATTTTGTGCGAATAAAAGTCCCATTCCAGACGCTGCCCCTGTCGAAATTGCTGTTTTTCCTGTAAAATCCATATTCCGCACTCCTTTAATTTTTCTTTCTGCAACCATCAATTTGATAATCTTGCCCTGATATATATGCCGCCTTATCACCGGCTAAAAAACAAATCAAGTATGCATATTCTTCTAATTCTCCGCATCTTCCCATATAGCAAAGCTCTGTTTCGCGATTTGCACCCTCATTTCTTACACTTCCGGGAACAACATTGTTTACTGTGATTCCTTTGTCAGCAACCTCTTTTGCCAGTGCTTTTGTAAACGAGCTTACTGCACCTTTTGTCATTGAGTAATCAGCCATATTCGCATTACCGTACACACCCGCAACTGAACCGATATTAATAATCCTGCCATAAGAGTTTTCTATCATATTAGGAAGAACCTCATGTGTAAAATACATCAAACCTAAAATGTTTACACTTAATCTTTTCTTCCATTCGTCACTTGTTGTTTCTACAAACGGCTTCCACATTCTCCAAAGTCCTGCGTTATTAACTAAAATATCAATTTTGCCATATTGGTTAATAATTTCCCGAGTTACCTCATGAACTCTTTGTTCATCGCTCACATCACAAATGTACGATGATACATTTGCTCCAATTGATTTGATTTCCTCGGCAAGTGTATCAAGACCTTCTGCATTGACATCAACAATACATACATTTGCTCCATTTCTTGCAAATTCGATAGCAGTCGCCTTGCCAATTCCGACAGATGCACCTGTAATTATGACAGTTTTATTTTTAAATTCCATCGTTAATCCTCCTGATTGTTTTTTTTCATTATATCATCTTGCAAAAATCTGTTCAATATGATATACTGTAAAAAAAGTAACTATTCTGCAATTGTGCTGCGTCGGAGGTGTATGAAAAGATGCAAATCGGGGAAATATATGTTTCGGAGCTTTCCACATCAAAGCATATATTTAATAATTATCATTTTTGTCGCGGAAATAGTAATCTAAGAAAAACTCGAGTTGGCGTTATAATAAAAGGTAGCGGAACCTATATCTATTTGAATAAAAAGCTCAATGTAAACGAAGGGGATATCGTATTTATTCCGGAGAATATTTATTGTTATTCCGAGTGGCACGGAACCCCTG
>SVJD01000001.1 GCA_015069165.1 Oscillospiraceae bacterium | reverse complement strand
AATTACAGATAGTGAAAGTAATAGCTTTGAAGATGGAATTTTTGATATTGTTGTGGAAGAAACAGTAGAACAAGAAGTTGATGTGAAACTTGAATCAACGACTACAACGGAATCGCCAGCAACTGATTTTGTATATTCAATTGAAAATGGTGAGGTAACGATTACAGGCTACATAGGAAGTGCAACAGAAGTAGTAATACCGGAAAAAATAGAAGGTTATCCGGTAACGAGCATAGGGGATGAAGCGTTTTCTAGGTGGAGTTCGTCAACAAGCATAACAATACCGGATGGTGTAACGAGCATAGGAGATCATGCGTTTTATAATTGCAGTTCGTTAACAAGTATAACAGTATCAGCAGATAATCACACTTATTCAAGTGATGATGGAGTGCTGTTGAATAAAGAAAAAACAATACTTATATGTTGCCCTGGTGGTAAAGTTGGGGAATATACAATCCCGGACAGTGTAACGAGCATAGGGGATTATGCGTTTTCTTCTTGCAGTGCGTTAACAAGTATAACAATCCCTGACAGTGTAACGAGCATAGGAGATCATGCGTTTTCTTATTGCAGTTCGTTAACAAGCATAACAATCCCTGACAGTGTAACGAGCATAGGGGATTATGCGTTTTTTTGTTGCAGTTCGTTAACAAGCATAACAATCCCTGACAGCGTAACGAGCATAGGGGATGAAGCGTTTTCTTGGTGCAGTTCGTTAGAAAGTATAACAATCCCTGACAGTGTAACGAGCATAGGGGATTATGCGTTTGATTATTGCAGTTCGTTAACAAGCATAACAATCCCTGACAGTGTAACGAGCATAGGGGATTATGCGTTTTTTTGTTGCAGTTCGTTAACAAGCATAACAATCCCTGACAGTGTAACGAGCATAGGGGATTATGCGTTTTCTGATTGCAGTTCGTTAACAAGCATAACAATACCGGATGGTGTAACGAGCATAGGAGGTTCTGCGTTTGCATACTGCGATTCGCTAACAAGCATAACAGTATCAGAAGATAATCTCACTTATTTAAGTGAAGAAGGAGTATTATTCAATAAGGCTAAAACAGAAATAATATGTTGCCCTGCTGGTAAAGTTGGGGAATATACAATCCCAGACAGCGTAACGAGCATAGTATTTCAAGCGTTTTATGATTGCAGTTCGTTAACAAGCATAACAATACCTGACAGTGTGACGAGCATAGGAAATTGTGCGTTTTTGTGCTGTAGTTCGTTAAAAACAGTAAATTACACCGGTTCTGAAGAATTGTGGAATAAGATTTCTGTTTCTTCTGGCAATGATTATTTACTTAACGCTACTATCCACTTCAACTACATTCCCGGCGCTATCCCTGAGATAATCACTCCTTCAACTGATTCCGACGTAGCAATTGATTCTGATACATCTATGGTTACAGGTCTTATACCTGAAATGACACCTGTTGACGTTGCAGCTAAATTCGAAGGTGCGGAGAATATTCGGATTGTGGATAAAAACGGAAATGTTTTGGCAGCCGATGCACTTGTTGGAACGGGCAGTAAGATTCAGCTCGTTGAAAACGGCGAAGTTGTTGACGAAGTAACTGTTGTCATTCAGGGCGAAATAGACGGAAACGGTATTATTGACAGTGATGATGCAATTTATATGTTGAGAAACACCTTATTCCCGGATATGTTCCCTGTGGTTGTCGACGATGATATTGACGGCAATGGAGTATACGACAGTGACGATGCAATATATCTGCTCAGATATACATTGTTCCCGGATATGTTCCCGTTGAAGTAAAATTTTATATTTAATACAGACACTAAGCTCCTCTACTTTAAAGTATGAGGGGCTTAGTGTTTTTTTGATATCTTTTATGCCTTTGCCGGGGTAGTGAAAAATAGATCTTAAGATTTTGAATAATAATAAATGCTTTGCTTAAATTCTCGCTTCTTCCTCGGCAACCAAAGAAACAAACTCGGTAATTTCCGGAAGTGTTCCGTCAACGCCGAAGAAAAGAAAATCCAGCGGAACATTAAGAGCGGAAGCAAAACAGGCAACTTCAATATCCGACAAAATTCTCGCACCGCTTTCTATACGACTTAATGCTGTTCTGTCAATTTTCAAACCAAGTACTTGAAGCTTTGCGCTAAGTTCTTCTTGTGTCATTTTGGGATGTTGCTTATCATAAAGACCTTTTCTCACATGTCTTATCCATTTACCGCATATATTATTTTTCACCAATTTTACGCGTTTGCTCATAGAAATACCTCTTTTTGTATATTTTGTGTATATTATCCACAAAAACGACTGTATAAATGTGTTGCAATAACACAAGAGCTTTTTCGAAAAAATATTTTTACTATGTCGCAGCTTTGATAGTGTAAAATTCGGGTGGAATAAAAATGTCGCTCGGCATTTAGGATTTTCGTCTCGAAATCGAAAACGGGACAGAAAATGCCGCTCGGCATTTCGGATTTTCGTCTCGAAATCGAAAACGGGACAGAAAATGTTGCTCGGCATTTCGGATTTTCGTCTTGAAATCGAAAACGGGACAGAAAATGCCGCTCGGCATTTAGGATTTTCGTCTCGAAATCGAAAACGAGACAGAAAATGTCGCTCGGCATTTCGGATTTTCATCTCGAAATCGAAAACGGGACAGAAAATGCCGCTCGGTATTTCGGATTTTCGTCTCGAAATCGAAAACGGGACAGAAAATGCCGCTCGGCATTTCGGATTTTCGTCTCGAAATCGAAAACGGGACAGAAAGTGTCGCTCGGCATTTCGGATTTTCGCCTCGAAATCAAAAACGAGACAGAAAGTGTAGCTTGCCATTTCGGATTTTCGTCTCGAAATCGAAAACGGGACAGAAAATGTAGCTCGCCATTTCGGATTTTCGTCTCGAAATCGAAAACGAGACAGAAAATGTTGCTCGGCATTTCGGATTTTCGTCTCGAAATCAAAAACGGGACAGAAAATGTAGCTCGCCATTTCGGATTTTCGTCTCGAAATCAAAAACGGGACAGAAAATGTCGCTCGGCATTTCGGATTTTCGCCTCGAAATCAAAAACGGGACAGAAAATGTCGCTCCGCCATTTTGAGTTTGAAGTGGTACACTAAAAGTAGACGCACGTCAAAAAATTTTAGAATCCCAAGAATACTTGCCACCGTCCGGAGCTTTTTGTGTCGGTTGACAAAGCAGGTACAATAAGTTACAATTTATTAATAATGGTTTCATTATAATTATGTTTAAAATTGCGTATACAATGGAATGCTATATTATGCAAAAGATAGGGGTTGAGTAAAATGTCAAATTATATTTCGACTAAAAAAATATCTGAATTTCAAAACGGTAAATCAGTAGACTCTTATAAGTTTTTCGGCAGCCACGAATACACAAAAGATAACGAAAAAGGTATACTTTTTTCGGTTTGGGCTCCGTCTGCACGCAGTATTCGCATTGTAAGTGATTTTAACAATTGGGGAAAAAGAGATCCTCTTTCCGGTTATATGGACAAAGACGAGAACGGAATCTGGACATATTTTACAACTGAGGCAAAAGTTGGCGATAAATATAAATATCTTGTGGAACATCAGGATTTGCGTCGCGTGTTAAAGGCTGACCCGTATGCGGTTTACAGCGAATTACGCCCTAATACTGCATCTGTTATTTGTGCAGAATCCGATTATAAGTGGCATGACAGATCGTGGATGCTTAAAAGAGCAAAAAAAGATCACTTCCATACACCGATGAATATTTATGAGCTTCATTTAGGCTCTTGGAAAACGGAAATTTATCCCAATTCCGACGGCACGTATTTTTTAAATTACCGTCAGATAGCCGATGAGCTTGCAGAATACGTTAAAGATATGAATTATACGCATATCGAAATCATGCCTGTTTCCGAGCATCCTTTTGACGGTTCTTGGGGCTATCAGACGCTTATGTATTACAGTATTACAAGCCGCTACGGAACGCCTGATGATTTTCGCTACTTTGTCGATAAAATGCACTCATGCGGTATAGGAGTTATTCTCGATTGGGTTCCCGCACATTTTTGTAAAGATGAATCGGGATTGTATAATTTCGACGGAAATTGGGCGTATGAGCCTTTCGACAGTGATTACAGAGAAAATCGCTTGTGGGGTACCGCAAATTTCGACTACGGCAAAGGAGAAGTCAGAAGCTTTTTGATTTCCAATGCTGTTTATTTCTTGAAAGAATATCATGTTGACGGCTTGAGGGTAGATGCCGTTGCCAATATGATATATATAGATTATGAGAATATTTCACGTCCGGATTTAAAAAATGTTTTCGGTGGTAAAGATAAGCTCGAAGGCATATGGTTTTTAAAGGAGCTGAATACTGCTGTCTTTAGCAACGTTAAAAATCCTATTATGGTTGCAGAAGATTCCAGTGCGTGGCCTAATGTTACAAAGCCTGTTCATGACGGCGGACTTGGTTTTTCGTTTAAATGGTGTATGGGTTGGATGAATGATACGCTTAAATATGTGGGTATAGATCCCGTATACAGAAAGTGGCACCATAATCTTATGAACTTTTCAATGATGTATATTTTCAGAGAGAATTTCATTTTGCCGCTGTCACATGATGAAGTTGTACACGGCAAGAAAACCATAATTGACAAAATGTTTGGTGATTATGATACAAAATTCGACGCACTTCGACTTTACTATTTGTTTATGATTACTCATCCCGGCAAAAAGCTTTCCTTTATGGGAAATGAATTTGCTCAATTTATGGAATGGAGATATTATGAGGCTCTTGAATGGAAAATGCTTGATTATCCGAAACATCAATCCGTTAAAGATTATGTAAAAGCTCTTAATGCTTTTTACTTGGAGAATAAAGCGTTGTGGGAAATTGACGATGATTACTCCGGATTCAGATGGATAAATGCAGATGATACTGACTATAGTGTATTGTCGTACATCAGACATTCCAAGGATACGGACGACTATCTTGTTGTAGTTTGCAATTTCACACCCGTAGAGCATTGGGGATTCAGTATAGGAGTGCCCGACGAAGTGAATTACCGTAAGGTGTTTGCATCAAAAGGAGAAGATGGTTTTGATGTGGTTTGCAATGCGGTAAAAGAGGAAAGAAACGGTATGCCGTTTAGTATAAAATTTAAACTTCCCGGTTATGGGGCAGTAGTGTATAAACCTGTTTTTGAAACTCGCAAGAAGAAAAACAGCGAAAAAATATAAATATTAAGGAGTGGTAAGCGTGGCAAAGAAAAATATGGTAGCTATGATACTTGCCGGAGGGCAGGGCAGCAGATTGGGACTTATGACAAAGCAAATGGCAAAGCCTGCGGTTCCTTTTGGCGGCAAGTATAGAATTATAGATTTTGCGCTCAGTAATTGCTGTAATTCAGGTATTGACACAGTGGGAATACTTACTCAGTATAAACCGCAAGTGCTGAATGCCCACATAGGAATCGGTACACCGTGGGATTTCGACAGAGTGCACGGCGGTGTTGCGACACTTCCTCCGTACATGACAGAAGTCGGCGGAGATTGGTATAAAGGAACTGCAAATGCTATATACCAAAATATGGATTTTATGGAAAAATATAATCCGGCGTATGTTTTGATTTTGTCAGGTGACCACATTTATAAAATGGATTACAGAAAGATGCTTAAATATCACATCGATACAAAAGCAGATGCAACCATTGCTGTAATTGATGTACCGCTTTCAGAAGCATCGCGATTCGGCATTATGAATACCAATAAAGACGGTGTTATCGAGTCTTTTGAGGAAAAACCTGCACAGCCAAAGAGTACATTGGCTTCTATGGGTATTTATATTTTCACTTACGAAAAACTTAAAAAATATTTGATTGCTGATGCCGAAGACAAAAATTCTGACAATGATTTCGGTAAAAACATCATACCGTCAATGCTTGCAAACGGTGAAAAAATGGTTGCGTACAGCTTTGCCGGTTATTGGAAAGATGTCGGAACTGTTGAAAGTTATTGGGAAGCTCATATGGATTTGTTAAGTGCAGACAATGATGTTAAACTTTTTGATACTGATTGGAAAATATATACTTCTACTGAGGCAAGACCTTCGCAATACATAGGTTCTAACGCAAAACTTGAAAATTCAATTGTTACGGAAGGTTGCGTAATTCATGGAGAATTGGTAAATTCAATCGTTTTCCCGGGTGTTTATGTCGGTAAAAATACAAGAATTGAAAACTCTATAATAATGGAAAATTCCGTAATTGAGGATAACGTTGTGGTAAGTAAGAGTATAATTTTGGAAAATGTAAAAATTGAATCTCATAATGCAATCGGTAACGGTAAAGAAGTTGCAGTTATTGAAACTAACAAAGTTATACAGTCACAAGGCAGAATGGAATAGGGGGCAAACGTTATGATTAAAGATTATATGGCGATTATAAATTTGGACGAAAATGAGAACGACATAAGAAGTCTTACAACGAACAGACCTATTGCTTCTATTCCGATAGGAAGTCGTTACAGAGTAATTGACTTTATGCTTTCAAATATTGTTAACTGCGGTATTCAAAATGTAGGAATTTTTTCCGCAAGTAATTCGCGTTCTCTTACTGACCATGTGGGCACGGGAAAAGCTTGGGATTTGAACAGAAAAATTGACGGATTGTTTGTGTTTAATCATGGTTTGTGTGATTTCGTAAATCATGACTCCACACTTTTGAAGAACAATATGGAATATATTTACAGAAGCAGCAGTGAGAATGTAATTTTGGCATCTTCTTACATGGTTTGCAATATGGATTTGTCTGATGTTGTTAAAGCTCACGAAGTTTCAGGGGCAGATATGACAGTTGTATACAAGCCTACAGACGAGGCTGACTCTGACTTTTTGAATTGTTATACACTTGAAGTAGACGAAAAGACAAACAGACTTGTGGGAGTAGGCAAAAATGTAGGATTCAGTAAAAAAGCAAATATCTGTATGGAAATTTTCCTTATGAAAAAGGAAAAATTGATAGAACTTATATATAAGAGCACACACAGCCTTAACTCAAAGAGTTTTATAAGTTTTATATTTAACGAAATGGGAGATATTAATATTAATACATACAAGTATGATGATGTTGTTCTTTGTATTAATACCATTTCTTCGTATTACAGAAGTAATATGAAAATGCTTACACCTGAAATAAGCGATAAATTATTCCGTTCGGACAGACCGATTTATACAAAAATCAAAGATGAGCCGCCTACGCTTTATGTTAAAGGTTGCAGTGTTGAAAATTCGCTCATTGCAGACGGCTGTGTGGTAAAAGGTAAGGTTAAAAACTCTGTTATCGGTCGATATGTTGATATTGAAGATGATGTTGAAATTGAAAACTGCATTATTTTGCAAAATATCAGGATTCACAAAGGTGCTAAACTTTCTCATGTTATCATTGATAAAAATGTTGATATTGAGGAAGGTACAGAACTCAAAGGAAATGAAACATTCCCTTTGGTTATAGAAAAGAAAAATTTATTTAAATAAAAAAGAGAGGAAATTACTATGAAGATTTTATTTGTAACGTCTGAAGCAGCTCCTTTTATAAAAACAGGAGGACTCGCTGATGTTTCTTTTGCTTTACCTAAAGCACTTCATGATAAAGGCGAAGATGTGCGTATCATTATGCCTAAATATGAAGATGTTTCTGATGACTTCAAATCAAAAATGTCACAGATTGCGACATACGGCGTTAGTGTTGGCTGGCGTAACCAATACTGTGGTCTGCAGTATCTTACTTATGACGGAATACCTGTTTATTTCGTAGATAATGAGTATTACTTCAAACGTCACGGTTGCTATGGTTATTTCGATGACGGAGAACGCTTTGCTTATTTCTGCCGTGCGGTTATGGAATCCGTTAAATTTATGGACGATTTTGTTCCGGATGTCATCCATTGTAATGATTGGCAGACAGGTATGGTACCGCTTTACCTATCTGAAATTTACAGAAAAAGATTGGAATTCAGTAATGCAAAATCTGTCTTCACAATTCACAATCTTAAATATCAAGGCAGATTCTCACGTTCTGTTTTGGAAGACCTTCTCGGTATCGGCAGTGAGTACTTTAATGAAGACAAAATCAAATATTATGACGGTATCTCTTTCATGAAAGCAGGTATCGTATTTGCTGACAAAATAACAACCGTAAGTAAGACGTATGCAAAAGAGATTCAGACGGCATACTATGGAGAAGGACTTGACGGATTGCTCCGTCAGAAATCCGGAAAGTTGGTTGGTATAACAAACGGAATTGATTATAGCGAAAATGACCCTAAAACCGATAAAAATATTGTAAATTACGGTCTTTCAACATTAAAAAATAAGGCAGTAAACAAAGAAGCTCTTCAGCAAATTGCAGGACTTCAAATTAATCCGGATGTTCCGATTGTTGCAATGGTAACACGTCTTGTTAAACAAAAAGGTATTGACCTTGTTGCACGTGTAATTGAAGATATTCTTAAATTGGACGTACAACTTGTTGTTTTGGGAACGGGAGACCATGATTATCAGGATTTCTTCGAGTATTATGCATACTCATATCCTTCAAAAATTGCATCTTTCATACAGTTTGATAATGCATTGGCTTCAAAGATTTATGCAGGTGCTGATATACTTCTTATGCCGTCGCTTTTCGAACCTTGCGGTTTGAGCCAGATGATTGCAATGTCTTACGGAACATTGCCGCTCGTGCGAGAAACAGGCGGTTTGTCAGATACTGTAGTTCCGTATAATGAATTTACGGGAGAAGGAAACGGTTTTTCATTTACAAATTACAATGCACACGATATGCTCAATGTTATTGAATACGCAGTTTCTTGCTACAAAGATAAGAAAACATGGAACAAGCTTGTGAAAAATGCAATGAATACAAAATACGAATGGAAGACACAAGCAGATGAATATTTGAAAATTTATAAGGAAATTACGGAGGCGTAATACAGTTTATGTATTTGGAAAAGGAAACTTTTAAGAATGATTTTAAGAGAAAATTAATTTCTCTTTACAGAGAGTCTGTTGAAGATGCGAATGATACGCTGAAATATATGGCGTTAGGTTCGCTTATTAAAGATTATATGGCAAATGACTGGCATGAAACTGAGGTCAGATATGAAAGAGAACAAAGAAAGCAAGTATATTATTTTTCGCTTGAGTATCTTATCGGACGTTTGATGGATGCTTCGCTTGTTAATTTAGGTATAAGAGATGTAGTAGAAGCAGGTTTGAAAGATTTTGGTGTAGAATTAAAATCTCTTGAAGAAGTAGAGCCTGACGCAGGTTTGGGTAACGGCGGTCTCGGAAGATTGGCTGCATGTTTTATTGATTCTATGGCTTCACTCGGAATAGCAGGTATGGGTGTTGGTATCCGTTATAAATTCGGTCTTTTCCAACAACAAATTTATAATGGTTATCAGATTGAAAGTCCGGATAACTGGCTTAAAATTGCCAATGTTTGGGAAACTCGTCGTGACGACGAAGCCTGCATGGTTAGATTTGGCGGAACAGTTGAGTCTAATTGGGGAGACGATGGCAAAATGCATGTCACATATAAAGATTATGAGCCTATTTTGGCTGTTCCTTACGATATGCCCGTACCGGGATATTGTAACGGTACTGTAAATACACTTCGTTTGTGGAGTGCCGAAACAGATGGTCCCGGATTTGACTTTGCTATGTTTAGTAAAGGTGACCACGAAAGAGCTATACAGAGTAAAACTAATGTTGATGCTATTACAAATGTTCTTTATCCTGACGATTCTACCCCCAGAGGTAAACAGCTCAGATTAAAGCAAGAATACTTCTTTACAAGTGCCGGTATTCAGAGTATCTTGAGAAAAATAAAGAAAAGCGGAATATCTCTTTATGACCTTCATAATCATGTGGCTATTCAGATTAACGACACGCATCCTGCTTTGGCAGTTCCTGAACTTATGCGCATATTGATAGATGAAGAAGGTTTCAATTGGGACGATGCGTGGGCAGTTACAAACAAGACACTTGGTTATACAAACCACACAATTTTGGCAGAAGCTTTGGAAAAATGGAATATCGATATGTTCAAAAAGCTTTTGCCGAGAGTATATATGATTGTTGAGGAAATTAATCGCAGATTTACAAGCGACCTTTATAACCGTTACAACGGAGATTGGAACAGAATCAACAGAATGTCCGTTATAAATGACGGCGTTGTTAAAATGGCGCATCTTGCTATAGTAGGTAGCCACAGTGTAAACGGCGTTGCAGAGCTTCATACGGAAATTTTAAAAAATCAAGAGTTAAAGGATTTCCATGAGTTCTATCCCGGAAAATTCAATAACAAGACAAATGGTATTACTCACAGAAGATGGCTTATGCAAGCAAACCCCGAGCTTTCCGGACTTATTGACGAAACTATCGGAACTAACTGGCGTAAAGAACCTTTGCGTTTAAGTGAGCTTATGCCGTATGTTGATGATAAGGCGTTTCTAAAAAAAGTTGCTGATGTAAAACAGCTCAAAAAACAGCAGTTGGCAAGTTTTATTAACGAAAAATACCATATTGCTGTAGATACTTCCTCTATATTTGATATTCAAGTAAAGAGACTTCATATGTATAAGCGTCAGCTCTTGAATATACTGCATGTTATGGACTTGTATAATCGACTTTGCGACAATCCGAATATGGAAATAACACCGAGAACATTTATTTTCGGTGCAAAGGCATTCCCGGGATATCTTCTTGCAAAGAATACAATTAAACTTATTTGCACAGTTGCAGATAAAATCAACAGTGATCCTAAAATGAAAAATAAGCTTAAAGTTGTATTTATGCCCAATTACGGTGTAAGTCTTGCTCAGATAATGATACCTGCAGGTAATGTCAGCGAGCAGATTTCGACAGCTTCAAAAGAGGCTTCCGGTACGGGAAATATGAAGCTTATGATGAATGGTGCTGTAACGTTGGCAACACTTGACGGAGCTAATGTTGAGATTCACAGAGCAGTAGGCGACGATAACATTGTTCTTTTCGGTTTGAAGTCTGATGAGGTAATTTCTTATCAGTTAAAGAGAAATTACAGAGCAATGGATGTAATCAATGCAGATCCCAGACTTCAAAGAATAATAAATCAAATGAAGCAAGGATATTTCGGACTTGCATCTGAAAGAGAATTTGAACTTGTAATAAATCATCTTACAATTGATAATGACCCGTACTTCACATTGAGAGATTTTGATTCTTATGTAAAGGCACAAGAACAAGTTGGCATTATTTACAAAGATACAGACAGATGGACGAAAATGTCTGCTGTAAATATTGCGTCTTCAGGTATTTTCTCAAGTGATAATACAATTCAAAGATACGCGCAGGAAATTTGGAACGTATAATTTATGGCACTTATTCATAATTCAAGACAAAGTAATTATAGGAATCCTTATGGAGCAGTACCGTGTGAAACACCGGTACTGCTTCGATGCGATTACTTGAAAACAGATTCTGCTCCCGTACTGAATTTTAGGTACGAGGCTCATTTTTTGTGCCGTGATTTTTCATTTAAGGCAAGCGAGATTATTTCCGGTGATGAAAAATTTACAGCGCAATACGAATTATCATCATCTGTTTTTACAGAGCCGGGATTGTATTTTTATTGGTTTTCTGCAAAAAACGGTGAGCGTACAAAAGAATATCAAATTACTGTTTTTGAAAAAGACCTTGCAGTACCGGATTGGTTTTTAAATACAATTATTTACCAAATTTTTCCTGATAGATTTAATAAAGCAGATGACGATAGAGCTGTATTGAAACCGAATTCTTTTATGTATTCGGATTGGAACGATTTACCCGTTTATGTAAAAGACAGTGAACATCGTATAATTAAGTGGGAGTTTTTTGGCGGAAATCTAAAAGGTATTCAAGAAAAAATACCATACATTAAAATACTTGGTGCAGACACAGTATACATTAATCCTGTATTTGAAGCTCGAAGCAATCACAGATATGATACAGCCGATTATCATAAGATTGATTCACTTTTAGGCGGTGATGAAGCTTTTGAAGAGCTTGTAGACAATATGAAAAAAGAAAAAGTACATATTGTTCTTGATGGCGTATTCAATCATACAGGAAAATGCAGTAAATATTTTTCAAATTGCAAAGAACCGAATTCTCCGTATGCTGATTGGTATACATTTAATGAAGACGGAACATACGATTGCTGGTGGGGCATAGATGATTTGCCTGCAGTTAATAAAAATTGTAAAAGTTTTGCGGAATTTGCGGCAGACAGCGAAGATTCAGTCGTAAGATATTGGAGCAGAAAGGGAATAGATGGCTGGAGACTTGATGTTGCCGACGAAATTTCCGACGTACTGCTTCAAAAAATCAGAAGTGCCGCAGAAAAAGAAATCAAAGAGCCCGTAGTAATTGGTGAGGTATGGGAAAATGCTTCAAATAAAATAAGTTACGGACAAAGAAAAATGTATTTTACAAAGCCGGAACTTCATACGCACACAAACTATGTATTCAGAGATTCTTTACTCGCCTTTTTGAATGGAACTTCCAGTGGATATGATTTGGCAGAAGTTTTTGAAACCATAAAAGAAACATATCCGAGGCAGAACTTTTTGGCGCAGGTAAACATGACCGGCTCACATGATGTTGAAAGACTCATGACAATGATGTTAAATATTACAAAATGTGACAGAAGACTTGCAAGAGATTTGATTAAATGTTATTCGCTTATACAATTTACTGCGGCAGGAGTTCCGCTAGTGTATTACGGAGATGAAACGTGTCTTGAAGGAGGAAAAGACCCTGATAACAGAAGAACATATCCGTGGGGTAAAGAGGATAAGGAAATGATAGAATGGTTCTCAGAACTTGCGAGAATGAGAAGAAATAATTCAACTTTTATTTATGGTGACGCACAATATTTCGGAGAGTCTGACGGAAATATTTTTGCCATGATAAGGAAACCTGCAGAAAATCAAAACGGCAAAACGTACGTTACGATTTGTGACAGATTTGGGCGAGGAAGGACATTTATTGAGGAAAATTTGTGCAAAATTGCAGAAAAAGTTGAAATTTTACGAGAAAAAAGTTATATTATAGATAGAGAGGCTGCCGGTTACGGTTTGTTGGCTTCTTTTGAATAAAATGTGAAAGGGGAGTGTTTCACTATGAAATGTCCGTTTTGCGGTCATATTGAAGACAAGGTAATTGATTCGAGACCTACAGAGGAAGGTAGCGCAATCAGAAGAAGAAGAGAGTGTATTAAATGCAATTCTCGTTTTACTACTTATGAAAAAATTGAGGATACACCGTTAATTGTTGTTAAAAAGGACGGCTCAAGACAAATTTATGACAGAAATAAGGTTATAAATTGTGTAATGAAAGCGTGCAGTAAACGTCCTGTATCTTTGCAACAGGCAGAAAATCTTGCCGCAGATGTTGAGCAACAACTAATGAATACTGTTAAAAGAGAAGTTCAATCTTCTGAAATCGGTGAAATGATTATGAAGCATCTAAAAGAGCTTGATGAGGTTGCTTATGTTCGTTTTGCATCTGTGTACAAGCAATTTAAAGATGTAGACACTTTTATGGCGGAGCTTTCAAAAATCATCAGCGAAAACAAACAGTAAAATTATTTCCCGGGAAATAATATCAATCTTAAAAAGACAAGCCGAATTTGTTAATATGGACACCTGATAAATTATAAGTCAGGAGGTAATCATTTGATGGTCCATGTAAACACATTCGGCTTGTGCGGTATAAACGGGTATTTTGTCGATGCGGAAATAAATATAACAAAAGGTTTGCCGTATTTTGATATTATCGGTATGGGTAATATTGCCGTTAAAGAGGCTGCAAGCAGGATAAAACCCGCTATTGAAAATTTGGGATATGATTTCCCACTTGGAAGAATAACGGTTAATTTAGCCCCGGCATCCGTAAAAAAAGAAGGCGCGCATTTTGATTTGGCGATTGCTATGGGTATTTTAAAATCTGCAGGATACGCAAAGGGTGAGATTGATAAATTTGCGTTTATCGGTGAGATGTCTTTAGATGGATTTTTAAGACCGGTAAAAGGAATTTTGCCGATGATAAAAGCAGCAGTGCAAAAAGGTATATACAAATGCGTAGTTCCGTTAGAAAATGCAGACGAAGCATCCTTAATAAAAAAGTGTAAAATATATCCTGCTGCTTCTTTAGATGAAGTAATTCATATTACGGAATTTCAGAGGAATCCTTGGAATGTTTATGATATTAAAAGTGAATCACAGACACAATACGGAGATTTTTCTGATATATTGGGACAATCGCAAGCAATAAGAGCCGCAGAAATTGCTGCTGCCGGCGGACACAATATACTTTTTATTGGTGCTGCAGGCAGCGGGAAAACAATGCTTGCAAACAGAATTCCGAGCATTATGCCGGAACTTTCATTTGAAGATTCGATGGAAGTAACACCTGTATACAGCGTTCTCGGTATGCTTGATAAAGAGCGTATGATAATAAGTAATGTGCCTTTCAGAACGGTATATCCCGATGTTACAAAAGCCGGGCTGATTGGAGGAGGAACCAAGCCTATGCCGGGAGAAATCAGTTTGGCTCATAAAGGAATTTTGTTCCTTGATGAACTGGCGGAATTTAACAGAAATATTATACAGAGTTTAAGACAACCGATGGAAAGCGGAAAAGTTTTAATATCAAGATGCGGAGATTTTGTTGAATTTCCGTCAGATTTTATGTTAGTTGCCGCAAGCAATCCGTGTAGGTGCGGCAAGCTTCTTGAACAGAACGGAAAATGTACGTGCACACCTATCCAAGCTAAACAATATATATCAAAAATTTCAAAACCGATTTTAGACAGAATTGATTTGCATATTCCCGTAAGGCAAGTATGTTTTGAAAACAGCAATAAAGGGGAACCGTCTGAAGAAATTAAACTTCGTGTTATAAAAGCAAGAGAAATACAAAAAAACAGATTTAAAGATGATGAAATAAGTCTTAACGGACGAATGCGCGGTAAAGACCTTAAAAAATATTGCCGTATTTCAAATGAGTGTGATGCAATTTTGAAAAGTGCTGCAAAAGCAGCGGGAACAAGCATGAGGGGATACGAAAAATATATAAAAATTGCAAGAACAATTGCAGATTTGGCCGGCAGAACAGATATAAATAAGGAGGATATTGCGGAATCCTTGCAATACAGATTTCTTGATTATTATGATTGCGAGGAATCAATATGAGTTATGATTTGCGGATTATAATGAGTATTTGGGTTACTTTGCTTGGTAAATCAGTTAAGCATGTAATACAAAAGTTAAAAGAAATGTACGGAAACATTGAAAATGCATGGTTTAGTGAAGAAGGATTGTGGGAGCGTGTTGCAGACGAAGAACTCAGAAAAAAAGCTATAGAGATATACGAAGAATGTATCAAAAATGGTATTAAAATAGTTTTGTCAAAAGATGAACGCTATCCATCTAATTTAAAAGAAATAGAAAACTATCCGTATTTACTTTATTACAGGGGAAAATTACCTGCAGATGCGGATATTCCGGAAGAAATGTTGTTGTCTGTTGTCGGTTCGCGTAATTGCACTTCATACGGGAGGGTTAATGCGTATAACTTTTCTAAATCGCTTGCGGAATGCGGGCTTGGTATTGTGAGCGGTATGGCAAGAGGAATAGATGCACAGGCTCACAAAGGGGCACTATTTTCCAAAGGATATACTATTGCGGTTTTAGGAAGCGGTTTGGGAAATGTTTATCCGAAAGAACATTTGAAATTGTTTGATGAAATAGCTGAAAACGGATGCGTGGTTTCTGAATTTCCGCCGAAGATGCCGCCTTTTAAAAATAATTTTCCTGCAAGAAACAGAATTATTTCCGGTCTTTCGCAAGGTCTGCTGGTTGTAGAAGCATCAGAAAAAAGCGGAGCAATGATAACTGTAAATTATGCACTTGAAGAGGGCAGAAATGTATTTGCAATACCCGGAAATATTAATTCCGAAAAGTCATACGGATGCAATTTCTTAATTAAACAAGGTGCTTTGTGTGTGACATCTTATACGGATATTTTGGAGGAATATAATGTTGTTTGTGATTCTGCAGAGAAAATCAGAGGATGGATAAAAGGTCTTGAAGGCGCAGAATCTGATGTGGTAAATGCAATAATTAAGGGTGCTTTTACTGCGAATGACATATCAAAAGAGACAGAAAGAAATATGGGAAATGTTTTAAGTGCCTTGACAATGTTGGAAATTAAAGGTATTGTAACTAAAGGTTTTGACGGAACCTATGTTTTAAAAATGTAATCGGACTTTACAATTTTAAAAAATGTGTTTATTATATAGGAATTGAATTTTTGAAAGGCTGAGTGATTTATGTCAGAATATCTTGTTATTGTTGAGTCACCTGCAAAAGCAAAGACAATCGGTAGATTTTTGGGAAAGAAATATAAAGTAGAAGCCTCTGCGGGTCACTTGAGAGACTTGCCCGTAAGCAAAATGGCTATTGATATAGAAAACGATTTTGCACCTCAATATATGAATATAAGAGGTAAAGGTGATTTAATCAAAACTCTTAAAAAAGAGGCAAAAGATGCCGATAAAGTTTTTCTCGCAACCGACCCTGATCGCGAAGGAGAAGCAATATCATGGCACCTTTCTCAAATTCTCGGAATTGATGAAAAGGCAGTTTGCAGAGTTACCTTTAATGAAATAACAAAAAATGCCATTTCTGAGGCTTTTAAAGCGCCTCGTGTTATAGATGAAGAATTGGTTAACGCTTACCAGGCAAGACGCGTACTTGACCGTTTGGTGGGTTATTCTTTAAGTCCTGTTCTTTGGAAGAAAGTGAAAAAAGGTTTAAGTGCAGGACGAGTTCAATCCGTTGCTACCAGACTTATTTGTGACAGAGAAGATGAAATAGAAGCTTTTATTCCGCAAGAGTATTGGACAATCTCCGTGAATTTAAGAAAAGACACGGGAAAAGCAAAGGTATCAAAATCGGAATGCTTTTTGGCAAAGTATTACGGTGAAAAAGGTAAGAAAACTAAATTGGAGGACAAAGAGTCTGCGGATGCAATTTATAACGATGTAAACAATAAAGATTTTATAGTTTCCTCTATTAAGAAGAGTGAAAAGAAAAAATCTCCCGCACCGCCGTTCATTACAAGTACACTTCAACAAGAAGCTTCAAGGAAATTAGGATTTACAGCTTCAAAAACAATGTCTGTTGTACAGGGCTTATATGAAGGTATAAATGTCGGAAAAGGTGGCCCCACAGGTCTTGTGACATATATCAGAACTGACTCGACACGTGTATCCGATGAAGCAGCGGCAGCAGCTAAAGCTCATATTTTAAGTGAATACGGTGATAAATTTTTACCTCCGTACAGAAGAATATACAAAAACAGAAATGCCGCACAAGACGCGCATGAGGCTATAAGACCTTCACATATAGAGTATAAACCTGTTGACATAAAAGATAAGCTTACCAATGACCAATATAAGCTTTATAAACTCATTTATGAAAGATTTATCGCAAGCCAAATGGCAGATGCCGTTTATGATGTATGTACGGTTGATTTTGATGTAAACGGTCATACATTCCGCTCGATAGGAAATACTGTAAAGTTTGCGGGCTTTACAAAGCTGTACGAGGAGTCACTTGATGAAAAGGCAGAAAAAGAAAACTCAAAGCTGCCGACACTTGAAGAAGGTGAAAAAGTTATTGTTGACTGTATTTTGCCCGAACAGCATTTTACGCAACCCCCTGCAAGATACACAGAGGCAACTTTGGTTAAAGCTCTTGAAGAAAACGGAATAGGACGTCCGAGTACGTATGCTCCGACAATTTCCGTTATTTTAGCAAGAGGATATGTCGGCAAAGATAAGAAAACTTTGTATCCTACAGAATTGGGAAGAATAGTTAATGATTTAATGAAAAACAGTTTCCCGGACATTGTAAATGTTGAGTTTACTGCACAAATGGAAGAAAATCTTGATAAGATTGAGCAGGGAACAAGACAGTGGGTAGACGTTATACGTGATTTTTACGGTGATTTTGCAAAAGAAGTTGATGTTGCCACTAAAGAGCTTGAACACGTTAAACTTACAGATCCCGAAAGTGATGTTCCGTGTGATAAGTGCGGCAGAATGATGGTTATAAAAACAGGAAAATTCGGTAAATTCTTAGCTTGCCCCGGATATCCTGAATGTAAAAACACGAAACCTATCATTGAAGAAGTCGGTGTTGAATGTCCTGCATGCGGATCTGACCTTATTTACAGAAAAACTAAGACAGGAAAGAAATACGTTTCTTGCAGTAATTACCCTGAATGTAAATTCTCTTCGTGGAATATTCCCACAAAAGACAAATGTCCTAAATGCGGTGAATTTATTGAGATTGCTCAAGGCAAACGAGGCAGATATTTAAAATGCAGTAATAAAGAGTGTGATTATATTTCTTTCTTTAAAAAGAAAAAGTCTTAATTATTCAGGAATGTGTATATAGGTAAAGATTATGGCAGTATATGTAATTGGTGGCGGTTTGGCAGGTTGTGAAGCAGCTTGGCAAATCGCAAAACATAGTATAAATGTAAAGTTATTCGAAATGAAGCCTGTTAAGTTCTCTGATGCCCATGTGTCAGAGAATCTTGCAGAGCTTGTTTGCAGCAATTCTTTGAAAGCAGCTAATATTGAAAATGCTTCGGGTCTTTTAAAAGAAGAAATGCGTCTGCTTGGAGGACTTATCGTTCAGTGTGCAGATGAAAGCGCTGTTCCTGCAGGTGGAGCATTAGCCGTTGACAGAGAAGTTTTTTCAAAAAAAATAACTGACAAGATAAATGAATCTGAATATATCACTGTAATCAGAAAAGAAATTACTTCAATTAAGGAGTTAATATCTGAAAACGAAGATTGTGAATGTATAATTATTGCAACAGGTCCTTTAACATCAAAACCGCTTACAGACGAAATTACAAATTTATTCGGATTGAAGAAGCTTCACTTTTTTGATGCTGCGGCTCCTGTTATAATGGAAGAAAGTATCGATCATTCAAAAGTGTTCAAAGCTGCAAGATACGGCAAAGGCGATGCCGATTATATAAACTGCCCAATGAAAAGAGACGAATATTTGGCTTTTTATGATGCGTTGATAAATGCTGAATGTGCAGATGTAAAGGATTTTGACTCTCTTGATTTATACGAAGGCTGTATGCCTGTTGAGTCTATGGCTAAAAGAGGAGTTGACACATTACGTTTTGGACCTTTAAAGCCTGTGGGACTTAGACATCCGGAAACAAACGAGGATTATTATGCAGTTGTGCAATTGCGACAAGATAATTTAGAAGGTACTCTTTTTAACATGGTAGGATTTCAAACTCGTTTGAAATTCGGTGAGCAAAAAAGAGTGTTTGGTATGATTCCGGGACTTAAAAATGCAGAATACGCAAGATACGGCGTTATGCATAAAAACATTTACATTCAATCTCCTGAAATGATTGACTCTACATACAGACTTTATGATGAGAAAAATGCTCTCAATGTACCTGTATATTTTGCTGGACAGATAACTGGTGTAGAGGGTTATATGGAGTCAACTTCTTCAGGATATGTTGCAGGCTTAAATGCGGCAAGAGAAATTTTAGGAAAAGAAAAGGTTATTTTTACATCAGCTACTCAAATAGGTGCACTTTCACAATACGTGGCAAATTATGCCGGCGACGATTTTCAACCGATGGGGGCGAATTTCGGCATTATGCAATTTGATGTTGAGGCAGTTTATGGCAGAGTTAAAGATAAGAAATTAAAAAAATTATACACTGCTGAAAATGCAATCAAAGTAATAAAAGAAATAGTAGTAAAATTGTAATTTATAACCAATTAGGAGCTGTTTTTATGTCAAAGAGAAATTTGTTTTATACGATAATTTTGTGTATTATTTCTTTGCTTTTTTCTGCTTGCGGAATATCGAGGTTTGGTATTGTATCGACTCCAATTCCGACAACTGTGTCAACTAATTCTCCCATAATAGCTCCCGATATAACGTTGCAGGCTTCACCAACCGTGTCAACAACACTAACACCAACAGTAAAACCCATTGTTACACCAACCGAGATTCCTACAGCAATTCCTACGGAGAGTGTAACTGCGAAACCGACAGCAGATGTAACGGATAAGGGGATTTTAAAGGGATTAAAAATTTGTATAGATCCCGGACATCAAAATAAGGGTAATTACGAAAAAGAATTATGTGCTCCTTGGGATGATACTTTAAAATCAAAATGCACATCGGGAACAGATGGTATGTATACAGGCATTGAAGAATATGTAACGAATCTTCAAATTTCAGAGCTGATTTACAATAAATTGACAGCTTTGGGAGCTGAAGTTTTGATGACAAGAACAACTCACGATGTGGATATTTCAAATGTTGAGCGGGCTCAAATGTCAAATGAATTTGGGGCTGATTTTACTCTGCGTATTCATTGTAATTCTGCTGATTCGAGTTCTGCGGAAGGAATTGACCTTTTTGTAAGAGGGGAAGGTAACTCGACGGCTGAATATATTGCGCAATCTGAATTTGATTATGAAGTTGCAACTAGAATGCTTGATTATATTTGCAATTCAACAGGCGCTAAAAAAAGATATGTACATAAAAGTGATTCATACACCGGAATAAATTGGTGCAAAGGAACTTGTATAATTATAGAATGCGGATTTTTATCAAATGAAAAGGAAGATAAATTATTGAATTCCGCAGAATATCAAGAAAAAATTGCACAAGGGATTACTGATTATTTTGTATCTCTTCGTTGATGGTTTCTTCGTCAGTGAGAAACATTTCAAGATTGTATCTTGGACGTTCCTTTGATTCAATATAAATTTTGCCGATATATTGTCCGATAAGACCGACGGATACAAGTTGAACTCCGCCCAAAAACCAAATCGAAAGCATCAAAGACGTCCAACCGGGAACTGTATTTCCGCAGAAGTATGCAATTAATGAGTAGACAGCTGCAACTATTGAGCAGAAAATAATTATTATACCTAAAGCTAAAATGAGAGAGATGGGTTTAATGCTGAAAGATGTTATTCCGTCAAAGGCAAAACTGAGCATTTTCTTTAAAGGATATTTTGACTCGCCGGCAACTCTTTTGCTTCTCTCGTAATATACAGAAGTGGTTTTATATCCGATTAATGGTACAATTCCTCTTAAAAAAAGGTTTCTTTCTTTATAATTTTTAAGATGGGCAACCGCACGTGCGCTCATTAAACGAAAATCAGCGTGGTTGTATACTGTTTTTACTCCCATCATATTCATAAGTTTGTAAAAACCTTGTGCAGTTGTACGTTTGAAAAAAGAATCTTTTTTTCTGCTGCTGCGAACACCATAAACAATATCGAAACCTTCGTAGTATTTATCAACCATTTCAATAATGGCTTTGGTGTCATCTTGCAAATCAGCATCGATAGAAACTGTAATATCAGATTTGTCTGCTGCAGTTAAAAGACCGGCAAGTAAAGCATTTTGATGACCGACATTTCCGGCAAGTTTTAAACCGGAAACGTATGAGTTTACGGAATGTTCTGCGGCGATAAGCTCCCAAGTATTATCACGGCTACCGTCATCAACAAAAAAAATGCGGCTTTTTGTCGAAACTTTTTTATTTTGAATCATATCCTTCAAAAGCTCTGTAAGTGCCGGAGCGGTGATGGGGAATACTTCACTTTCGTTATAGCAAGGAACGACTATATAAAGCGTAGCGGGTTCATTTATCATAAGAACACTCCTATCAAAATTTTAAATATTACCGTCAAATAAATCGTTGCTTGCAAAAGCAGGTTCACAAGTAAGATTATAACCTAATTTTTTACATACAATATCATCACTTTGAGAAAGAATTACGGTAGAATGTGCCTCACAACCGGAAAGTGCACCGAGATTTTTCAAAGCAATATCGGCAAGAGTATTTGTAACAGCACAAATGCTGAGTGAAATCAAAACTTCTTCAAGACTTAATATGGGCTTGTCAGTACCGTAAATATCTTTTTTGAGTTTCAAAGTAGGCTCCAATACAAGCGGAGCAATCATAAGAAGAGCGTCATCAAGTCCTGCAAGCTTCTTTAAAGCGTTTAAAGTACAGCTCGCAGCTGCTGTCATAAGATTTGTTGCTCTGCCGGTAACTATTTCGCCGTTGGGAAGCTCAATTGCCATAGCCGGAGCATTTTTCTCCTTTGCCTTTTGGGCTGCGGCAATAGCAACAGGTCTGTCAGAAGGCTTTAATCCGGCTTGGTTCATAATTAATTCTATTTTATCAACTGTTTCGGCATCAAAAAGCCCCTGCATATTATCACAATGTATTTTATAATAACGTCTGATTATTTCGTCGTTTGCAGCCTTGCAAACAGCAGCGTCGTCTTCAATTGCATAAGCAAGCATATTAACACCCATATCTGTAGGTGAGTGGTAAACATCTTTACCGAGAATTTTTCTGAGAATTCTTTCTACAACGGGGAAAACTTCAATGTCACGGTTGTAATTAACAGTTCTGACATTATATTCCTCCAAATGATAAGGGTCTATCATATTAACATCTTTTAAATCAGCCGTTGCTGCCTCATAAGCAAGATTAACAGGGTGTTTTAAAGGAAGATTCCAAACAGGGAAAGTTTCAAATTTGGCATAGCCCGCAGAAATTCCGCGTTTGTGCTCATGATACATCTGAGAAAGACAAGTAGCCATTTTACCGCTGCAAGGACCGGGAGCAGTAACAACAACGAGCGGTCTTGTGGTTGCAACAAAATCATTTTTGCCGTATCCTTCGTCGCTTACAATCAAGTCGACATTTGCGGGATAACCGGGAATGGGGTAATGAAGGTATGTATTTATACCTCTCTTTTCGAGTTTTGTACGGAATACATCGGCAGCCGGTTGTCCTGTGTATTGTGTAATAACAACATTGTTTACCAATATGCCAAGTGCTCTTACAGAATCTATAAGTCTTAAAATTTCGCGATCATAAGTGATACCTAAATCCGCACGGATTTTGTTTTTTTCGATATCAGCGGCATTGATACAAATAAGTATTTCGCAAATGTCTTTAAATTCGCACAATAATTTAATTTTGTTATCAGGTGCAAAACCGGGCAATACTCTTGATGCATGATAGTCGTCGAAGAGTTTTCCGCCGAATTCCAAGTATAATTTGTTGCCGAATTGGCTTATTCGCTCTCTAATATGTTTTGCTTGTTTCTCAATGTAGACTTCGTTGTTAAAAGCAGATTGCATACAACTTGACTCCTTGTTTCGTAAAAAATTAACGCCTTACATTATATCATTTTATTAAACTTAAATCAATCACAAATCGGTCTGAAATTGCACTTTAAAAGGTTGTTTTTTATTTGACCTTTTTTGCTTTTGGTGTTATGCTAACAATGTATATTTTAATGCTGACATACAACAAAATTTTATATATAAAAGGTGAATTTATGTTTATAGCACAAGTAGTGATAATCGGAATTTTGCTCGTATTTTTAATTCTGTTACTTTTAACATTAATCTTGACAGCTTTTCCGAGAATTGTAAATGGAAATAAATCCGAAAAAACGAAAAAATTTCCGGAGATTAAACAAAAAACAGAGGAAAAAGAGACGCCTTCGTCAGCCATGACCAATGTTAATGCAGATGATCACACTCTCGTTAGTGTTATAACTGCAGCCATTGCTGCGTACAGAGCCGGATGCGGAGAATCTTCGGATTTGAGTTCTTTCAAAGTTGTTGCTTTTCGCAAAACTAAATTGGGGAGGAAATCTTAATGGGTGCCTTTATTGATACAGTAATTGAGCTTCTGAAAGCTTCGGGCTTTTATGAAATAATTGTCAATTTTACAGATGGCGGATGGAAAACACTTGTGATGATTTGTATTTCACTTGTACTGATTTATCTTGCTATTGTAAAGAAATTCGAACCACTTCTTTTATTGCCGATTGCTTTCGGTATGTTACTTGCAAACTTACCCTTTGCGGAGCTTGCTTCAACATCAGAGGGCGGTTTGCTCTACTATTTATATCAAGGTGTTAAATTAAAAATTTATCCGCCATTGATTTTCTTAGGTATTGGCGTAATGACAGACTTCGGTCCGCTGATTGCTAATCCCAAGAGTTTACTTTTAGGAGCAGCAGCACAAGTCGGAATATTCATTACTTTTATAGGTGCGGTGCTTATCGGTTTTACAACAAAAGAAGCCGGAGCGATTGCTATGATAGGCGGAGCAGACGGACCTACAGCCATATTTACGGCGCAAGCTTTGGCAGAACATTTAACTCCCGCGATTGCGGTGGCCGCTTACTCGTATATGGCACTTGTACCGGTAATTCAGCCGCCTATTATGAGACTTTTAACAACCAAAAAAGAACGAGCAATTAAGATGACTCAGCTTCGCCGAGTTTCCAAAAAGGAAAAAATCATTTTCCCCATATTGGTAACTTTACTCGTTTCTCTCTTGCTTCCTTCTGCCGCAACACTGGTAGGAATGTTAATGCTCGGTAATTTGATTCGTGAGAGCGGCGTATGCGAAAGACTTGCTAAAACAGCAGAAAATGAGTTGATGAATATTGTAACAATTTTTCTCGGTATTTCCGTTGGTTCAACTGCAAGTGCAGAAAACTTCCTGCAAGCAAAAACATTAGGAATTCTTTTCCTCGGTATGTTTGCGTTTGCAATGGGTACTGCAACAGGCGTACTTTTCGGTAAATTGCTATGTATTGCAACTAAGGGAAAAGTAAATCCCCTTATCGGTGCGGCAGGTGTTTCGGCAGTTCCCATGGCAGCAAGAATTGCACAAAAGGTTGGCAGAGAGGAAGATCCGAACAACTATCTTCTTATGCACGCAATGGGACCGAATGTTGCAGGTGTTATCGGCTCTGCCGTTGCATCCGGAATATTGATTACTATGTTAGGATAATTTAAATATTTATATATTTTGACGGAGGTTTTTATGGAAAATATGCAAGGTTCAGTATCAATAAATACAGAGAATATATTCCCGATTATAAAAAAATGGCTTTATTCTGAGAAAGATATTTTTTTAAGAGAAATAGTATCAAATGCAAGTGATGCTATAAGTAAATTAAAAAAACTTAATGCAGTAGGCATTGCAAGTGTTGAAGAATCTGAATGGAAAATTGAGGTTACACTTGACAAAGATGCAGGTACGATTACTGTTTTTGATAACGGTATCGGTATGACTCGTGACGAAGTTATAAAATATATAAATCAAATCGCTTTTTCCGGAGCAAAAGACTTTCTTGAAAAATATCAGGATAAAACGGATGAAGCTCAGATTATAGGTCATTTCGGTTTGGGCTTTTATTCTTCTTTTATGGTTTCAGATAAAGTAGAAATTGATACATTGTCATATCTTGAAGGTTCAGAAGCTGTTCATTGGGAAAGCAACAGCGGTATGGATTTTGAAATGACAGCTTCCGATTCACAAGAACGCGGAACTTATATCACGATGCACATTTCAGAAGACAGCAAAGAATATCTCGAAGCACATAAATTGCGCGAAACATTGACTAAATATTTTTCTTTCTTGCCTATAAATCTTTATTTTATTGATGTTCAGGAGGAAGAAAAGAAAGCGGCTGATGCTCACAAGGCAGCAGAGGAAGCAAAAGAAAAAGGTGAACTCGTACAAGATATTATTGAAGAAGTTAAACCTATCAATAACACAACACCTTTATGGGCAAAGCCTGTAAAAGATTGTACTGACGAAGAATACAAAGCTTTTTACAGAACACTTTTCCATGATTTTAATGAGCCGCTTTTCTGGATTCACCTTAATACAGATTATCCGTTTAACCTTAAAGGTATTTTGTATTTTCCGAAGCTTAAAAGCCAATATGATACACTTGAAGGAGAAGTAAAGGTTTACTACAACCAAGTATTCGTAGCAGACAATGTTAAAGAAATTTTGCCTGAATATCTTATGCTTTTAAAAGGTGCGATAGATTGCCCTGATTTACCGCTTAATGTTTCAAGAAGCTTTTTGCAAAATGACGGATATGTAAATAAAATTTCAGCACATATTACTAAAAAAGTTGCAGACAAGCTCACGGGAATGTTTAATACCGAAAAAGAAAATTACATCAAATATTGGGACGATATAAATCCTTTTATAAAATTCGGTTGTCTCAAAGATGAGAAGTTTTATGAGAAAGTAAAAGAAGCACTCTTGTTCAAGACTGCAGACGGTGAATATTTGTCACTTGAGGAAATGGGAGATCAGATGGCAATTCATTATATTGACGATGTTGTACAACAGGCACAGTACGTTAATATGTATAAAGGCAGTGATATTAAAATCGCTGTACTTAACGGTCCGTTAGACAGTCATTTTATGAATTACCTTGAATATAAAAATCAAGGCAAGGTTAAATTTGTAAGAATAGACTCTGATATAACCGACAATATGAAAGAATCAACAGATGAATTCAAACAAGAAGATTTGGATAAACTTTCCGAAATTTTCATTGCAGATTTCAAAAAAGTTTCCGGAAATGAAAAAATTAAAGTAAAAGCAGAAGCTATGAAATCAAATATGCCTGCTATAATTCTTGTATCCGAAGAATCACGCAGAATGCAGGAAATGGCTAAAATGTACGGTGGATTTGGTTTGCCGTTGGAAGATGAAGTTACAATCGTACTCAATGCAAAGAATAAATCTGTTCAAAAATATAAAGAATTAAAAGAAAACTCTGTTGAAACAGATAATGAGAAGGCAAACATTCTTTGCGAACAGATTTATGACCTTGCAGTGCTTGCACATAAGCCGATGGAAGCTGACGCAATGACAAAATTTATTGAGCGTTCTGCAAAAATTTTGGATATACTTTCTGAATAATTGAGGAGGTCTTTTTATGAAGTATTTAGTTTTACTTGGTGACGGAATGGCAGATTACCCGATAAAAGAATTGGGTGACTTGACACCGCTTCAAAAAGCAGATAAACCTTTCATGGATAATTTAGCAAAATATTCAGAAATAGGACTTGCGAAGACTGTTCCGGATCACTTGAATCCTCCCGGAAGCGATATAGCCAATATGTCTGTAATGGGATATAACCCCGATGTTTATTATACAGGCAGGTCACCGCTTGAGGCAGTAAGTATGGGAATCGAATTGGCAGACGATGATATTGCCATAAGATGCAATCTTGTTACGCTTTCCGACGAAGAAAAATATGAAGATACAACAATGGTAGATTACAGTTCAGACGAAATTTCCACAGAAGAATCACGTGAACTTATAAAGTATCTCGATGAAAATTTAAGCACCGATACAATTAAGTTTTATCCGGGTATAAGTTATCGTCATTGTGTTGTACTTAAAAATCAAAAGAATGAAGATATGAAATTTACGCCGCCCCATGATATTTCAGGAAGAAAAATTGCTGAATATACACCAAAAGGCGAAATAGGACTTGTGCTTTTTGAAATTATGAAAAAAAGCCGTGAGTTGTTAGCTAACCATCCCATTAACAAAAAACGTATTGAAAAAGGTTTACATCCTGCAACATCTGCATGGCTTTGGGGACAAGGAAGAAGACCGAGTTTTGACAGTTTTGAAAGTATGTATAACTTAAAAGGTTGCGTAATTTCTGCAGTTGATTTAGTAAAAGGACTCGGTATGTGTGCTCGTATGGAAGCTCCCGAGATACCCGGAACAACAGGAAACATACATACAAATTTTGAAGCAAAAGCAGATGCCGCTATTGAGTTTTATAAAAAAGGCGGAGAATTTGTATATCTTCATGTTGAAGCTCCGGATGAATGCGGACACAGACATGAAGTTGAAAATAAAGTTAAAGCTATAGAATATCTTGACAGTAGGATTTTAAGCAGAATAATTGCTTATTTTAAAGAATCCGGAGATGACTATAAGATTCTTGTGATGCCTGATCATCCGACACCGCTTTCGATAATGACGCACACACATGAGCCTGTTCCGTATATGATTTACGACAGCAGAGTTAAAAAAATGATTGATGAAAGTGCAACATATTGTGAAGCGTACGCGAAGAATACAGGTATTTACAGAGCTAAAGGCTATGAGCTTATAGGACACTTTATAGGAAATTAATGTATGTTTAGGAAGCTTTTAATTGTTTTTGTTGCAATTTTAATGATTTTTTCCTTTGCAAGATGTGATTCTGCAAAGCAAAATAATAATATTACCGCTAACATTTCTCCGGAAACGGAGCAATTGGTCGATAGTACTGTTGTAAATGTTTATAAGGATAAACTTGAAGCGCAAAAGCCGATAGAAGATGATGGCAAAGAAGTTAAATACAGCGTTTCGGGAACAATAAGTTCCGATATGGTTGTTCAAAGAAACAATTACTTCAACGTATTTGGTTGGTCCGAGAATGTCGGCGGTATTATTTATGCTGAATTTATGGGGGAAAAAAGATACGGAATTGTTAATAAAGACGGAGAGTGGAAAATTCAATTTTCGCCGCACGAAGCTACAAAAGAAGCTCAAATATTAAAAATATACCCTCAAAACGGGGTCGTAACGGAGTTTAAAGATATTCTTGTAGGCGATGTTTGGATAGTAAACGGGCAATCTAATGCCGTTGTAAGTATGTCTTTGTGTCTTGCAAAAGATACAGAATACAGAAAAGAAATTGATAAAAATGATCCCATCAGAATTTATACTCAAAGCAGAGAATATGTAATGGATATAAAGAATAAGGTGGATTTTTCTGTTCCGCAAAAAGATACTGCAAATGAAAAGTGGAAATGGAAGAAGACAACAACGGCAAATGTAAATGATTTTTCGGCACTTGGCTATTACTTTGCAAAAGAGCTTGGCAAGCAAATTGATGTTCCGTTAGGGATTATTATGACAGCTGCAGGCGGTGCTACATTGCAGGAGCTTATGCCTGCCGGACTTTCTGCTGAATGTGAAACATTGTTTGCACCGAGTATCGGTGCCGGTGGTTTTTATAATGCATTGATTCATCCTTTTACACAAAATCCCATTACAGGAATGATTTTTTATCAAGGTGAAAGCGAATCGGCAGGAGGACACCACAAAACATATTGTGACAATCTTGTTGCGACATTCAAAGAATACCGCAATATTTGGAAACTAAAATTTCCGATAATAAATGTGCAGCTTTCTACACATGGAACAGAAGGTATAAAGGTATGGAATGAAATACATTATATAAGAGCGGCTCAGTTTGATGTTACCAAAAATCTTAATAATGTTTTTATTATAGTTTCCCGTGATCAAGGTGTGCAGGCAGGAGACGGTGATTTTGCACATCCGCCATATAAACGCCAGCTTGGTGTAAGAGCCGCAGGTGTTGCTGCATCTGAGATTTATAACGTGGCAGATGCAAATTATGTCAGAAGTCCGGAACCTGAAAATGTTACATGGAACCAAGATAATGTATTAATTGATTTCGTGTATGTAGGTGATGGCCTTAAGCTTTTAGAGCGCAAAACACTTAAAGGTTTTACTGTGCTTGATAAAGACGGAAAAGATATTGCGTATACAGCTGAAATTTTAGATGAGGATACAGTTAAAATAACTGTGACAGGTCAGCCGACAATTGTCCAATATGCAATGATACCTAATGCAAATATTCGCATGGCTAATTTAGGAAACAGCGAAGGACTTCCGGCTCCCGGTTTTGAGATTGCAAAATAACGATTGACAACATTGAGAGTCAGTATTAAAATAGCCTTTGTAACATGGTAGGCGGAGGTTTCCGAAAAATGGTTGTAAAGTCATTTAAAAACTTTTTTTCAAAAGCGTATTACTTTTACTTTTATTATGAGTTTAGTAAAGTTAAAGAATTTTCTGCTGTGTAAAAGTTTTTAGCCTTTTTTGGTTATCCCAAAATAGCAAGATAAAAATTATTACCGTACGGCAGAAATGAACCGTACGGTATTTTTTATTTTTGCAAATTATTACAGGAGGATTTTGAAGTATGGTAACAGTATTAAAACCGGGTGTAACGGAAGAACAAATCGAGAACTTATGTAATTGGTTTTCAACGAGAGGTCTTGATGTTCATATATCGAGAGGTCATTATCAAACCATTATCGGATTGATCGGTGATACGAAGAAAATTGACACAGAGCTCCTTGAAAGTCTTGAAATCGTAGAAGCAGTAAAGACTATCAGTGAGCCATTTAAAAATGCAAACAGAAAATTTCATCCCGACGACACGGTCATTGATATAAACGGAGTAAAAATCGGAGGCGGCAATTTCGCTTTAATTGCAGGACCTTGTTCTGTTGAATCAGAAGAACAAATTATTGAAGTTGCTGAGAAAGTAAAAGCCGCAGGTGCAGATATATTAAGAGGCGGAGCGTTTAAACCGAGGACTTCCCCTTATGATTTCCAAGGTCTTAAAGACGAGGGTATAAAACTTCTTCTTAAAGCAAAACAAGTCACGGGACTTCCGATAATAACGGAAATAATGAATGCAAACCATTTGTCTTTGTTTGATGATGTAGATATTATTCAAGTCGGTGCAAGAAATATGCAAAATTTTGACCTTTTGAAAGAACTTGGTCATACAAAGAAGCCTATACTTTTAAAAAGAGGTCTGGCAAATAATCTTAAAGAATTTTTAATGAGTGCGGAGTATATTATGGCAGGCGGTAACGAAAATATTATTCTCTGCGAACGCGGTATAAGAACCTTTGAAACGTATACGAGAAATACACTTGACATTTCTGCAGTTCCGATGCTTCATGAACTTTCACATTTGCCTGTAGTTGTTGATCCCAGCCATTCCGGCGGAATGTCAAGGCTTGTTAAGCCTCTCTCTCTCTCAGCAGCTGCAGCAGGTGCTGACGGATTGATGATTGAAGTTCATAATGACCCTAAAAATGCACTTTGTGACGGCGCACAATCGCTTACACCGGAGCAATTTAAAGATGTTGCAGATAAAGTAAGAAAGGTTTATGAGGTGTCAAGATAATGACAGTAGGCATTGTAGGTTTGGGTCTCATCGGAGGCTCGTTTGCAAAAGCATATAAAAAAAGCGGGCACACCGTTTACTCTTTTGATGCGGATAAAAAAATGCTTGATTTTGCAATACTAAGCGGAGCAGTTGACAGAGAATTGACATTCGAAAATATCAAAGAATGTCAGCTGGTTTTGCTCTGCGTTTATCCCGATGATGCCGTTGAATATCTTTCTGCGGCGGCTAAGTATATTTCAAAAGAAACATTTATTATTGATTGTTGCGGAATAAAAGCAAAAGTTTGCAAAGCTTGTTTTGAAATTGCAAAAAAACACGGTTTTACTTTTGTGGGCGGACATCCAATGGCCGGTACGCAGTATTCAGGGTTTAAATACAGTAAAGCAAGCTTGTTTAAGGGTGCCTATATGGTTCTCGTTCCGCCGAAATATGACAATATGGCTTTTCTTGAAGAAATTAAAGAATTGTTGGAACCTGCGCAGTTTGCGCACTTTTCGGTAATAAATGCAGAAGAACACGACAGAATTATTGCTTTTACTTCGCAGCTTGCTCATATAGTATCCAATGCTTATGTAAAAAGTCCTACAGCAAGAATCCATAAAGGATTTTCTGCCGGGAGTTATAAAGACCTTACGAGAGTTGCGTGGTTAAATGAAGTAATGTGGTCGCAACTTTGTATGGAAAATAAAGAAAATATTGTTTTCGAATTGTCAAATATAATATCATCACTTGAAAAATATAAAAAAGCACTTGAAGAAGATAATATTCAGGAATTAAAAGAGCTTTTTTATGAAGGTAAAAAGATTAAACACGAAATAGACGGCTGAAAAGTAAGGAGTTACGGTATGATTTCAGATGTAATAAAGTCAAAATTTGTTGAATTAAATCAAGCTCATGTTTTTTCGTTTGAAAGTGAACTTTCTGATATTGAAAGCAATCTTCTTGAAAGACAGCTTAAAGATATCGATATCGAGACAGCACAGAAACTTTTTAATAAAAAAGAAGGGGAATATTCCGAAAACTCTGTGATAGAGCCTATTCCTTGTGTAATAGAAGCAGATTTAACTGAAGAACAGAGGAACAAATACATTCAAAAAGGTTTTGAAATTATGAAAAATGGGGAGTATGCCGTTGTTACAATGGCGGGTGGTCAAGGAACTCGTCTCGGTCATAACGGCCCGAAAGGCACATATTATGTAAGAGTTCCTGAAACAGTTTCGCTTTTTGAAATACAATGCCGAAGAATAAAGAAAAGATCCGAAGAATGCGGAAGAAACATTCCGTGGTATATAATGACAAGCGAGGAAAACGACAGCGACACGAAGGCTTTTTTTGAAAAAAACAATTACTTCGGCTATCCGAAAAGTGAAATTTTTTTCTTTAAACAGTATATGCTTCCCATGCTTGACGAAGAAGGAAAGCTTATTCTTGAGGAAAAATATAGATTAAAAGAAGGCGCAGACGGTCACGGCGGAATATTCAGAGCAATGCTCGGACGCGGTGTTATCGAGGATATGAATAAACGCGGAACAAAGTGGATTTTTACTTGCGGAATAGATAATATACTCGTTCAACTTGCAGATCCTTGCTTTTTAGGGTATATTTCTTCTAACGGATATAAACTCGGAGGTAAATCCTTAATTAAAAGAGATCCTTATGAAAAGGCAGGAGTTTTTTGCAAAAAAGACGGAAAACCTTTTGTAATAGAATATACTGAGATTTCATCTGAAATGGCAGAGCTTAGGGACGATAAGGGTGAATTTGTTTACGGCGATGCGCATATTCTCTGTAATTTGTTTAATGTTGAGGTTTTTGAAAAAATGGGTGATAAAGGTCTTCCTTATCATGTTGCCCATAAAAAAGCTTCCTTTGTTAACGATAAAGGTATTAAAATTACACCTGAAAAGCCAAATGCGTATAAATATGAAGCATTTATTTTTGATGCATTTGCATATTACGATGATATGGGGATATTCAGAATTAAAAGAGAGCATGAATTTGCACCGATAAAGAACAAATGCGGCGAAGACAGTCCTGAGTCGGCAGAAAAACTTTATTTAGATTATGTTGCAGGAAGTGGAAAAATATGAACAAAGGTAGAAATATATTGATTGTTTTATGTTGTCTTTTGCTTTTGGGATTACTTACTTTTTTGGCAAGAACGAAAGCAAATAATTATTCTGCAGTTGTAGATAATGTCAGATATATTATGAAAGGTGCAGAGGATAATGTAAAAAATTATGAGTTCTATTTTGTTGACGATAAGGTTATGACGGGAAGACTCACGCAAACTGCTGAATGTTCAGAACTTAAAATATACATCAGAGGCGAATTTGATGAATCAATCAATGATTACTATACAGAGCCTTATGAATATACTTATAAAATTTACGGAACTAAAAAGGCTAACGCATACATCGAATGGGAATATACTTCGGATGCAGAAGAAGCTTTGAAAATAAATAAGCCGTATGCGGTTTTTTCTGAAGAATTATTTAAGACAATGGTATTCGGACAAGAGCCTTTCATAACTATACCGCAAGCAGTAATTGTGGCGTTTTTTGCAGTTTGTGCAGGTTTAATTATAGGAAAAGCCGAAGAGTTGTGGCACATAATTTACAGAAAAGACGAAAACGAAGACCCTAAATGGGAAGATATGAATGGAATAAAAAGAGTCGGAATAGGCATATTTATATTCGATGCTATACTTCTTATTTGCTTTGTTGTGATATAAATCGTTTTTGGAGGGCACACCTGAATGAGTGTTAAAAAGAGGATTTTTATTTCAAACATAATAATGCTTGTTGTACTTTTATCTCTTGTAATGGTGCTGTCATTGTACGTTTTGCGTGTTTTTTTAGGAACATATATAAAAAATGACGTCAAAAGTCTTGAAATTCCCGAAGAAAATATATCTTCTTTTTCTGTGTACGAATTGCAGATTTTGTTTGACGGAATGTTCGACATGACAAATGAATCTCATTATGAGTTAAATAGTCATGAAGATTTTGAGATAATTGATTCTTATATAACGAAAACTCAATCAAAAAGTTATATCCTGATTAATGGTAATCCGATTTATATAAACGGCGGCGATGATGCAAATCAAATTTATTCACAGGCACTTCTTTTGAATAATGCCATTTCGCAGAATAAGAAGACGATTTTGTATTCCGATTCTGATTGCTTCTTGTATTTTACAACATTAAAAGCAGAGAAAACAGGCGATGACATTGAAATTTTACTTTTTAATGACCATATCGGTACTACTGAATTTCGAAATGAAAACAGTAAGTATTGGCGAGATGCCGCAAACAATATTTATGATGCAATTAAATCTGTAACAATTATTGGCTCTGCAATTGTGGTAATTATCAGTTTTGCGTTGATTTTTGCTGTTTCAAATAGCATTATGACGCCTTTAAATAAGTTGAAAGAAGCCGCTAAAAATATCAGTGAGGGAAATCTCGATTTTGAAATTGAATATACACGAAAAGATGAAATCACAGATGTTATTCGGCAGTTTGAGGATATGAGAAACAAACTTCTCGAATCAAATGAAAAACAACGCATTTACGAGGAAGACAGAAAAGAAATGATTGCCGGTATATCTCACGATTTACGAACACCTTTAACTTCAATTAAGGGATATGTATCGGGTTTGATTGACGGGATTGCTGATTCTCCGGAAAAACAACAAAAATATCTTACAACAATTTACAACACTGCTGTTGAAATGGATAAATTGGTTGATGATTTATTCCTCTTTTCAAAGCTTGATTTAGACAGAGTACCATTCGTTTTTGAGCATGTTGAAATAGGAAATTACGTTTTCCAATGTTGCGAAGAACTTAAATTTTTATTGGAAAAGAAAAACATAAGTCTCTCTTATGCAAATTTGTGTAAAGATGCAGTATATGTTATGATTGACAGAGATCAATTTGCAAGGGTGCTAATAAACATTGCGGAAAACAGTTCGAAATATAAAAAAGACGAAATAGGAAGTTTGTATGTTGCTGTTACTGAGCAAGACGGCTCTGCCATTATTGCAATGAAAGATGACGGTGTCGGTGTAGAAGCTTCTTTAGTCGGTAAAATATTTGATTCTTTCTACAGAGCTGACCCTGCAAGAACAAATCCCGTAAAGGGAAGCGGACTCGGTCTTTCTATTGCTAAACAAATAGTTGCAAGTCACGGCGGCAGAATTTGGGCAGAAAGTAATATAGGCGAAGGACTTACGGTGTATATAAGTATTCCGACCGACGGCGGAATTATTTCAATAAAGGACAGTGTTGATAATGGAAAATAAAAAAATTCTTATAATTGAAGATGATGTGAATATTGCTTCTCTTGAAAGAGATTATCTTGAAGCAAACGGTTATGACACAAAGACAGAACACAATGGTGCAAATGGCTTAAAGTCTGCATTAAATGATGATTTTTCTTGTGTTATTGTAGATATTATGCTTCCCGGAATGGATGGATTTGAAATTTGCCGTCAAATAAGAAAACAGAAAGATGTTCCGATTATTATGGTTACTGCCAAAAAGGAAGACATTGACAAAATACGAGGTCTTGGTTTGGGTGCTGACGATTACATAGTAAAACCTTTCAGCCCCAGTGAACTTGTTGCACGTGTTACGGCTCATATAAACAGATATGAAAGATTGCTTTCCAAAAGCGAGGATTTGCCGCAAGAAAAAAATGAAATTGTTGAAATCGGTGGCATAAAAATCAACAAACCGGCAAGGCGTGTTTACGTTGACGGCAAGGAAATTATACTTTCGAATAAAGAATTTGATTTACTTGTGTTTCTTGCCGCAAATCCCAATGTTGTATTCAGCCGCGACCAACTTTTTGACAGAATTTGGGGAGCAGATTCCTTTGGTGAAACTTCAACGGTGACTGTTCACATTAATAAATTGCGTGAAAAAATAGAAAAAGATATGTCAAAGCCTCAATACATAGAAACGGTATGGGGAGCAGGCTACCGATTCCGTCAGTTTTGATATTGAGCGAAAAGAGGAAATAGTATGAATGAACAATATAACGTATGCTTATCGAAGATAATAAAAGATCAACAACTTGAAATACTTTGTTGTGAGAAAAAAACAGAGGAGATTTTCTTATACGGACCCGATATTAACAGACCCGGGCTTGAACTTGCGGGATATGCTGATAATTTTGCAAATGACAGGGTTCAACTTTTGGGAAATGTTGAAATGCAATATTTATATTCGTTGGATTCTGCAGACAGAAATGAGCGATTGGAAAGACTTTTTAAAATAGGTTTCCCCTGCATAATTATCGCGAGAAAAATGGAACCTTGCGAAAATATGATTGAACTTGCGGAAAAATACGAAATCCCTGTGTTGCGTACAGCAGAAACTACGACGGCATTTCACAGTGAGTTGAACAGATACCTTTGTGTACACCTTGCGCCAAGAATAACTCAGCATGCGTGTTTTGTTGAAGTATACGGCGAAGGAGTGCTTATAACGGGTAACAGCGGTGTTGGTAAAAGCGAAACTGCACTTGAACTTGTTAAAAGAGGCCACAGACTTGTTGCTGACGATATTGTAGAAATAAGACGCGTTTCAAATAAATCACTGGTAGGTTCAGCACCCGAAATTATTCGTCATTTGCTTGAAATAAGAGGAATCGGTTTTCTTGATGTAAAAAGACTTTACGGAGTAGGCGCTGTAAAACTTACCGAAAATATACAGTTGGTTGTAGATTTAGAGCGTTGGGAAGCAGGCAAAGAATATGACAGAGTAGGTCTTGACGATTTGTACACGGAGATTTTAGGAATTAAAGTACCGTTTTTAAAAATTCCTGTAATGCCGGGTCGAAATCTTGCGATTATTATTGAAGTTGCTGCAATGAACAACAGACAAAAAATGATGGGTTATAACGCAGCAAAAGAGCTTAATAAGAGAGTCTTTGAATCTCAACAAGGTTTGCCGAAAGAAGGCAGCTTAAATCTCGAAGTGTTTTCGTGATTTTTTAAAGAAAGGGTAATGATATGTATAATGACATTAAAAATTTACTTCCCGATAATATACTTTTTTTCGACGAGCCTTTAAAAAAGCACTCCACATTCCGTATTGGAGGAAGTGCCGATTTGCTTGTGGCACCGCAAACTGAAGAACAACTTGAAGTTTTATTTAAATACATAAATGATAATGCTGTTCGTTACGTTGTTATCGGAAACGGAAGCAATTTACTCTTTAGGGATGAGGGTTTCAGAGGTATCGTTGTAAAACTCGGCAGTGAATTCAGCGGAATATCTGCTTCTGAATGTGCGGGCGGAATGTTACTTTCCGCAAAAGCAGGTACGTTGCTTTCAAAATTGGCTTTTTTTGCTGCTGAAAACAGTTTGACGGGACTTGAATTTGCTGCCGGAATTCCCGGTAATGTAGGCGGTGCAGTGTTGATGAATGCAGGTGCTTATGATGGGGAAATTGCTTTTGTATTAAAAGAAAGCAGATTTTTTGATACAAAAAATCTGTGTTTCGGCATTAAAACTTATGATGAACATGATTTTTCATACAGACATTCCTCTTATCAAGATGACGGACTTATAATTTTGTCTGCAACTTTTATATTAAAAACAGGAGATAAAGAAGAAATTTTTTCTAAAATTAAAGATTTAAATAACAGAAGAACTTCGAAACAACCGCTTGAATTTCCCAGTGCGGGAAGTACATTTAAAAGACCGGAAGGGTATTTTGCAGGTAAATTAATTGAAGATTCGGGATTAAAGGGTTATTGTAAAGGCGGAGCTATGGTTTCTGAAAAACATTGCGGATTTGTGATAAATACAGGAGATGCCACTTGTGAGGATGTTTTGTGTGTGATAAAATACGTACAAGACACTGTTTTTGAAAAATTCGGTGTTAATCTGGAAACAGAAGTTAAAATAATTGAGGCGTAATTTAGTATGGGAATATTAATACTGACAGGAATGTCCGGCGGAGGCAAAACGCAAGCCGCAAAGTTTTTGGAAGATATCGGATACTTTTGCATAGACAATATGCCATTGAAACTTTTTTCAAAGTTCGGCGAGTTGTATAGGCAAAGTGAAATTGCGCAGAAAAAGACAGCTTTTGTAACGGATGTAAGAAGCGGTGAGGATTTTTCTGACTTGTACCAATTCATTGACGAAACGAAAGAAAGCGGAGAAAGTGTTAAAGTTGTTTTTGTTGATTGCAATGATAATGTAATTCTTAACAGATACAAAGAAAATAAAAGACTTCATCCGCTTGCTCAAAAGAAAGGTAACAACGCTGCGGCAATCGAATCAGAAAGAAAAAGACTTGCCGGATTAAAGGCGATTTCTGATATAATCATTGATACCAGCGAGTATTCCGTATGGGAGCTTAAAAAGAATATTGTAAAACTTTTCGGCTCAGGTGATGATTCGTCTGGCATTAAAATAAATATTGTTTCTTTTGGTTTTAAGCATGGTTTGCCGAAAACCTGCGATTTGGTTTTTGATGTAAGATTTTTAAAAAATCCATATTACGTTGATGAACTAAAACATTTAACAGGAAACGATGAACCTGTAAAAGATTACGTTCTCAGTTCAGAACTTTGTGCGGAATTTATTAAAAAATTATGGGATATGCTTTCTTTTCTTTTGCCGCATTACAGAAACGAAGGAAAAGAAATACTTGAAATAGGAATTGGCTGTACGGGTGGTAAACACAGAAGTGTTGCGATAGCAAATGAAATTGCAAGAATTATAAAAGAAAACGGTTATTCTGTTTTTAATGAAAATAGAGATATTTTAAAGTAGGAGAAAATAGTATGGACAGTAACAAAATTTATATTTTTGGTCATAAGAATCCGGATACGGATTCGATTTGTTCTGCAATTGCTTATGCTGAACTTAAGAAGAAACTCGGTGTAAAAGCAGAAGCATGCAGATTAGGGGAACTTAATGAAGAAACCAAATTTGTTCTTGATTACTTTAAGTTGCCGGTTCCTTTGAAAATTTCAAATGTTCGCAGACAAGTAAGCGACCTTGATCTTGATATAGTTGACAAGCTTTCTCCGGATGTTTCAATTAAAATTGCATGGCAAATTATGGAACAGACAAATAACAGAACACTGCCTATTGTTGATGATACACAAAAACTTCTCGGACTTGTGTCTATTACAAACATTACTGATAAATACATGGATGTTTTTGATTATACTTGCATTTCTTCTTGCGGTACAAGAATCGATAATATACTCGAAACAATAAACGGCGAAATTGAAGCAGGAGACAGACATAGTTTTAAAGCTTCCGGTAAAATAGTGGTTGCCGCTTGTTCGCCTGAAAGTTACGGCGATTATATCGAAAAAGGGGATATTGTTGTTGTAGGTAATAGAAGTGATTCCCAAAAAAAAGCACTTGAATTGGGAGCAAATGCAATTGTTGTTACATGCGGATTTAAACCTGAAGGAGATGTTATTAAGTATGCGGAATCTTTGGGTGCAGTTATCATTACGACGCCTTATGATACGTATACAACGGCAAGACTTGTAAATCAAAGTATACCGGTAAGCTCCATTATGACAGCTGATGAAAATAACAATATTGTTAAATTCTGCATAAACGATTACATAGAAGATATACGTGACAGCATGACAAAGAACAGATACAGAAGTTATCCGGTACTTGATGAAGACGGAGTTGTACTTGGATTTATTTCGAGATACCACCTTATTTCTCATCGTAAAAAGAAAGTAATTCTTCTTGACCATAACGAAAAAGTGCAGACAGTAAAAGGTATTGATGAAGCCGAAATTATAGAAATAATCGACCATCATAAAGTAGGCGATTTAACTACAGCAAGTCCTATTTTATTTAAAAATGAACCTGTGGGAAGTACAGCGACCATTATTGCTAATCTTTATACAGAAAAAGGACGCAGACCTACTCCTGCAATTGCCGGTATACTTTGTGCTGCGATTATTTCCGATACACTTGATTTTAAATCTCCTACTGCAACGGATTATGACAGAAATACAGCATTACGTTTGGCAGATATTGCCGGAATTGATATTGATGAATTTGCTGAAATGATGTTCAAGGCCGGTACGTCTTTTAACGGTAAATCTGCAGCAGAAGCTTTTGCACAGGACTTTAAAACTGTTGACATACAGGGCTACACAGTGGGTATAAGTCAAATTACGGTTATGGGTATGTCGGGTATTGACGAAATGCGACAAGAAATTATTACTCACATGGAAAAATTAGCAATGGGTGAAGCATATGATTTACTTATGGTTATTTTTGTTGACCTTAAAGAAGGTACCACGACATTGAGATTTGCTTCAGGCGGACGGCTTTCTGAAGAAATCAAGAAAGATCTCGGCGGAGTAAATCACGGCGAAGAATTCTGTTATAAAACCATAATGTCGAGAAAAAAAGATGTTATACCGCTTATTACAAACATTATAGAGAAACAACAGTCTTGATTTTTATTTACAATAATTTAACAATGTTTGTTTGAGAATTTATTGTATTTGCAATTCTATTCTGTTATAATTTGTACATAGTTATATTTAATAATTATTTCATTCAATGGAGGGGTTTTATGAACTCAAAAAAATTAACAGTAAGAATTTTACTTTGCCTTTTGGCTCTTGTCACAATGTTCGCAGTAGTAGGTTGTAGCGAAGAAGAAGGCAATCCGATTACAGAAACTTATCTTTATGAGAAGCAGTTAGACAGTGTTCGTTACTATTTCGAGCAAGGTTATCCCGATGATTGGACAGTTAAACAAGGTACTGACGGTAACTACATAAAGAAAATTGAGCAGTATGCTGATGGTTCTAAGAACCAGTACATCACCGACTGCGGTCTTGTTGCTCAGTTCTCACCTAACTCTAATCCTGATAAAGTTAAGTACAGCGTTTATTCATTAAAGTATCCTTTTATGAGAGCTACAGGCGGAGACTTTCTCCTTGGTCTTGTAGGCATTAGTAAAGATTATCCGTTGGAGTTCAACAATCTCTTTATTGAAGATGAAGAAAACCAACCCAGAGATGCTTTCGTATGGTCAACAACAGTTGAAGATACTCCCGAGAGCATTAAAGCTACATCTGTTTACTACAACAAAATGACTTTCCAAAAAGTTGGTTATACTTTCACAGTTGACGGTGTTGATTGGAAGGGTATGATGCTTGTTACAGTAGCTAAAGAAGGTTTCTATGTAATTACTCTTGAAACTGCTGCAGACGCTTGGGATGCTAACTATGCTGAAATGGAAAAAATGCTTCAGGACTTCCGTATGCGTGGTTGGGAAACAAAAGAATAATTTTTATTTAGTTTAGGATTATTCGGCAATCTGTTAAATGTTTTTTAACAGATTGCTTTTTTTAATTTTAGGTGTCATGATAAAATATATTGTCAATAAAAAAGATGAAAACAAAAATATCGTAAGAATACTTTCTTCAAATTGTAATGTTGACAAAAACGCAATTTACAAAGCTTTGCGTAAAAAAGATGTAAAGATTAACGGTAAGAGAGTTTCTGAAAACATCACTTTAAACCAAGGTGATGTAATAGAAGCTTACATTTTTATAACAAATGAAAATACAACAAAATATTCTGCAGTTTTTGAAAATGAATATGTTATTATTTTTAATAAAATGCAGGGAGTTCCTGTTGTTGATGATTCAAATAACGAAAAATCACTTGTTAAACTAATAAATGAAGAATATAAATCTGTTTATGAGCCTTGTCACAGGATTGACCGCAATACAGGCGGTTTGATTATTTTTTCTAAAAACCGTAATTACACGGATTTAATAAAAGAAGCTATTAATAATAGATTTTACAAAAAGATATATAATTGTATTGTGTGGGGTAATGCTGAAAATTTAATTGGAGTTCATAAAGCTTGGCATTTTAAAGACGGCGAAAAAAACAGAGTATATATATATGATGTCAAAAAGAAGTATTCAAAAGAAATTATAACAGAAGTCACAAAAGCAGTATACAATCCCGCAAATAACACTACAAGTCTTGAAATTAATCTTATAACAGGCAGAACACATCAAATTCGCGCTCATTTGGCGTTTTTAGGCCATTCTATTATAGGTGATGGGAAATATGGCACAAATGATATAAACAGCCGTTTTAATAAGAAATATCAGGCTTTATGGTCGTGTGCTTTGATTCCGAACAATATTACCGAAGAGTATGCATTTTTTCTTCCGAATAAGATAATATCGGTACAACCTGAATACGAATAATTTTAATTTAAGCGGTAATAATATCCATGCTATATAAACGAATGGAGGTTATCGCCAATGAACAGAAAAACAAAGTATTGCATTTGTATGCTTGTTTTTATTATGTTATTTATCTTTTTAACTTCAAAAGTAGGTGCTTCTGACGATGGACAAGATAGCTTTGACTATTTGACAGGAAATGCAACCGTAAATGTTTCAGGTTTGAGTCTCAGAACCGGTCCGGGAACAGAATTTAACGCTATCACATCAATCAACAAATCACAGGCGGTTAAATTAGTCGGAAAAATAGGTGATTGGTATGCAGTATTCGATTACAGTTCTAATCAAATCGGTTTTGTAAGCGGAGAGTATATAACGATAGTTTCTGACGATTCAAAGAATGATCCCAAAGTTCCTGATGAAGAAGCACCAAATCTTTCAGAAGATGTGGTTATGCCGGAAAACATCAGTGATGATGAACAAAGACTTTTTGCACTTACAAATAACGTACGTCAGGAACGCGGTGCGGGGCGTCTTGAATACAATGAAGAATTGAGCAAGGTTGCGTATGAAAAGGCCAGAGATATGGTAATTAATAATTATTTTTCACATCAGTCGCCGAGCTATGGAAGTCCTTTTGAAATGATGAAAGCTTACGGAGTTAATTTTACTTCTGCAGCTGAAAATATTGCAGGAAATCAAACTGTAGACGGAGCTTTTTACGCGTGGATGAATTCCGATAGCCACATGAAAAATATAACAAACGGTGATTTTACTTCAACGGGTATCGGAGTTTATACAAGTCCTATATATGGTAAAATAATAGTGCAACTATTTATCAGATAACTGTGACACCGAAATCATCGGCAAGCTTTTGAAGCTCATCCGGAAGCGGTGAATCGGTAATAAGAACATGAATATCACTAATGTCGGCAAGGGTAAATAATAAATCTTTGCCGATTTTGCTGTTGTCTAAAAGCATAATTACTTTTTTTGCTCTTGAAATAACTTTTCTTTTAAGCTCAGCTTCGTTTATATTTGATACGCTGAATCCTGCTTCTGCGGAAAAAGCCGAGGCTGACATAAAGGCAAGGTCTATATTGATTTTATCAATGAAATTAAAAGAATCTGAACCGGATACAGACAGAGTGTTTCTGTTTACTGTACCTGCAGGTATCATTACATTTATATTTGAATTTGAAACGAGAGCTTGAGCAACATTTATACCATTGGTAATAATTGTCATATTGTCGTTGGGAACCATTTCTGCAAGCTCCATAATGGTAGAACCGGCATCAAAGTATATTGAGCGGCCTTTTTGTACAAAGGGTAATGCTTTTTTTGCTATGATTTGCTTTTGAACAATATTTTCACGAGCTCTTAAAGAATATTCGTTTTCTTCTCCCACATGATGTAAGGGGAGAGATGCATTGATTTTACGCACGCTTAAAGCTCCGCCTCTTGTACGGATTATGCTTCCGCGAGCTTCGAGTTCTGATAAATCCCGACGTATCGTCATAGACGACACGTCAGGAAATAATGAACTTAACTCGGAAAGAGAAATTTCACCATATTTATCTATTATTGATAATATAGATTGTCTTCTCTCGTCCGGCATTATTAAACACCTTTCTTAGAAGCGCGGATACGCTCAGTTGTTGTGAAGTTAACATTAGGTGTATTTACATGTCCCTTAAGAGGCATGATCTTTTCGTTGATAGCATCCAAGAACCATGTTGCTTGAGGGAAGAAGTCTGCATCGAATTCGTAAGCAGGTGTAATCCAATTCTTTGCGCCTACGATAACCGGAGGTGCATCGAGGTAATCGAATGCCATCTCTGTTACGTTTTCAGCGATATCGTTGAGGAAAGAACCTCTCTGACAAGCATCACTTGCAAGAACGAGTCTTCCTGTTTTCTTAACTGACTCAAGAACTTTCTCGTAGTTGAAAGGAACGAGTGAACGTGCATCAATTACTTCAGCAGAAATTCCGTATTTCTCTTCGAGGATTTTAGCAGCTTCCAAAGCTTTGTAAAGTGTTACGCCGATTGTGAGGATAGTAATATCTTTACCTTCTCTCTTGATATCGGGCTCACCGAATTCGATTTCGTAACTTTCAGCGGGAACGCCACCTTTATGGAATTCTTCACCTTTGTCGTAGATTCTCTGGCTCTCGAAGAAGATAACGGGGTCTGTACCGTTAAGAGCTGTAGTCATGAGACCTTTAGCATCATAAGGAGTAGCAGGGAAGCATACTTTGAGGCCGGGAATATGAGCACAAAGTGATGTCCAGTCCTGAGAGTGCTGAGCACCGTATTTAGAACCAACAGATACACGAAGTACCAAAGGCATCTTAAGAACGCCGGCACTCATTGACTGCCATTTAGCCATCTGGTTGAAGATTTCGTCGCCTGCGCATCCGAGGAAGTCACAGTACATAAGCTCAACGATTGCACGTCCGCCGCTCATTGCGTAACCAACACCTGTACCTACGATAGCTGCTTCAGCGATAGGTGAGTTGAATACTCTGTGGTAAGGAAGGGCTTCTGTAAGTCCTCTGTATACAGCGAAAGCGCCGCCCCAGTCTCTGTTTTCTTCACCGTATGCAATTAATGTAGGATCTTCATAGAATTTATCCATGATAGGCTCAAAGATAGCATCTCTGTAGTTGTATGTTTTAAGTTTTGAGAAAGGTTTGCCGTTTGCATCGAAAGCATATCTTTCTTTCTTAGCAATCTGCTGAACTCTCGGGTTCTCTTCTTTAGGCATAAGAACGTCGGGCTCGCGGTCTTCCATTTTAGCAATCTTCTGGTTAGAGAACATAAGGTCTTCCAATTGACGAGGATTCTTGATGAAGTCCATACGAGGTGAAATTGTTGTATCAACAGACATAGCGCAAATCTTTGTGATGAGTTCTATGCAGCTCTTGTCGATAGCGTCGAATTCTTTTGCAGTAGCAACTTTAGCTTTGATGAGTTTGTTTTTGTACTCATTAACTGAGTTGCCCTCAAACCACATGTCGATCTCTTCTTTTGTTCTGTAGCTTGAAGCATCTGAAGGTGAGTGACCTGTTGTTCTGTATGTAAGAGTATCGAGAAGTACAGGACCTTTCTTCTGAGCGAGAATTTCTTTCTTTCTGCGGATAGCATCGATAACTGCCAACGGATTGTAACCGTCAACGCGCTCTGAATGCATTTGCTCAGGGTTAACGCCTGCGCCCATTCTTGCGAGGATTTCGTAACCCATTGTTTCTCCGTTTGTTTGTCCGCCCATTGCGTATTGGTTGTTGTAGAAGTTAAATATGAGGGGGAGTCCTCCTTGCATATCGCCTTCCCAAAGTTTCTTGTACTGATCCATTGTAGCAAATGCCATAGCTTCCCAAACAGGACCGCGGCCCATTGAACCGTCACCGATGTTAGCGATTACGATACCGGGTTTTCTGTTAACTTTCTTAAACAAAGCAGAACCTGTAGCGATTGTTGCACTACCACCAACGATAGCGTTGTTAGGATAGATACCGAAGGGGCAGAAGAATGCGTGCATTGATCCGCCGAGACCTTTGTGGAAACCTGTCTCTCTTGCGAAAATTTCTGCAAGTGTACCATACATCAAGAAGTCGATAGCGAGTTCTTTAACTGTTGTTTGGTCTTTTTGAACGATTTTGAGAATTGAGCCGTCAAAATAGTCTTCCATGATTTTCATGAGCTCTTTGTCGCTGAGTTTCTCAATTGCAGAAAGACCTTTAGCGAGGATTTCGCCGTGGCTTCTGTGTGAACCGAAAATCCAGTCGTTTGTATCCAACAAGTAAGCCTGACCTACTGCAGAAGCTTCCTGACCGATTGAAAGGTGAGCCGGTCCGGGGTGGCTGTACTGAATACCATTGTATTCACTTGTTGTTTTAATGCTGTTGAGCATCATTTCGAATTCACGGATGATAAACATATCTCTGTAAATACGGAGAAATTCTTCTTTAGTGTAGTTAGCTTTCTCTTCTTCGATAGTTTTCTTATACTGGTTAACAGGAGTATCCTGATATTTTATCCAGCCGCTTTTTCTTACTGTCTTTTGATCAATAAATTGTGATTTTGGCATAAAATCTTACCTCTTTCTTTTATATAATCTTAGTCGTTAAATTCGAAAATACCTTCACGAATTACTTCGCATACTGAAGGGTGAGGGAATACGAGCTTTTTGATATCTTTAACAGGCATTTCTGTTTCAATCATGATACCTGCACCGTATATAATCTCTGAAGAATAGTTACCAATCATGTGTACGCCGATAACGTTTCTGTATTTCTTGTTAATGAGAACTTTGATGATACCATCTCCGCCTTCATTTTCAGCAACGTATCTGCCTGAGTACATCATTGAAAGTTTAGCTACCTCATAATCAATACCTTTAGCTTTTGCTGTTTCTTCTGTTTCGCCAACACCTGCAACTTCAGGGTTAGTGTAAATTACAGAAGGGATAGCATTGTAACGCATTGTATCCTTAATGCCGAGAATATCGTTAATAGCTACTTCTGTTTCACGGTATGCTGTGTGTGCAAGCATTGAATAACCGTTAACGTCACCTGTAGCATAAACACCGGCAATGTTTGTGCGTCCTTTGTTATCAGTTTTGATTTTTCCTCTTTCAGTTTCAACACCGATTGTTTCGAGTCCGAGACCTTCTGTGAAAGCACGTCTGCCGATACTGAGAAGAACTTTATCAGAGGGAACTTCGTATGTTTTGCCTTCGAGCTCATAGAGAACTTTACCGGGCTCAACCCCAACAACTTTACAACCGAGATTGAAAGTAATACCTTTTTTCTGGTAGTTTTTGAGGAGTATTTCAGAGATTTCTCTGTCAGTAGGTCCTGCGATTTTGTCCATCATTTCAATAACAGTAACTTTTGAACCTGCTGTATTGAAGTATGATGCCATTTCGAGACCGATAACGCCGCCGCCGATAATTGTGAATTTCTCAGGAACTTCTTTGAGGTCAAGGATTTCGCGGTTTGTTACTACGAAACCTGACTCAAGTCCTTCTTTAACACCGGGAATCGGAGGAGTTACAGGTACTGAACCTGTAGCTATTAAGAGTTTAGCGCCTGTGTATGTCTGGTCGCCTGCAGTAACATTGAAACCTTCAGCTGTTCTGCCTGCAATTTTACCTTCTGCCATAACAACAGTAACTTTGTTCTTTTTGAGTTTTGATTTGATACCGCTAACGAGAGTGTTAACAACTTTGTTTTTACGCTCAACTACGAAATTGTGGTCGAGTTTAATGTCTTTTACGGAAACACCGTATTTCTCGCCGTGAGCAGCACCGTCAAAGATTTTAGCGGAGTAGAGAAGAGCTTTTGAAGGAATACAACCTTCATTAAGGCAAACACCGCCGATAAATCTTTTCTCGATAAGGAGTGTGTTGAGGCCTGCATGTCCTGCGCGCTCTGCTGCAAGATATCCGGCCGGTCCGCCACCGATAACGATTAAATCATATACCATGTAAATGCACCTCTTTCTTATTTAATCAAAAGCATTGTGAAATTCTCAAGATTCTTGCAGAGGTCTTGGAGGAATCTGGCAGCCGGAGCGCCGTCCAATGCTCTGTGGTCGAATGTAAGAGAAAGTGTCATTGCTTGATACATTTTCATCTCACCGTTAACATTTTTAACGCGTGTTTCAAGAGTATTAACACCGAGAATTCCTGTTTGAGGAGGATTGATAACAGGTGTAAATGACTCAATTCCCATTGTACCGAGGTTTGTAATTGTAAATGTGCCGCCTTTGAGAAGGTCAGGGTTGATTGTTCCTGCCTGAGCATCTGTTGCGAGCTTTTTAGCCTCTGCGGAAATATCATTGAGTGATTTAAGGTTAGCATCCATCACTGTGGGAACCATAAGACCTCTGGGAGTATCAACAGCAACACCGATGTGTGCGTTTTTGAAGTAACGCATTGTTGTACCATCGTTAATGAAGTTTGCATTAAGATCTTTGTGAGCAAGAATTGTTCTTGATACAGCGTAGATGATAATGTCGTTGATTGTGATGTTGTTAAGACCGAGCTTGTCTTTGTTCTCTTTAAGCTGTTTTCTGAATGCAAGGATATTTGTTGCATCGAAAGAAGCGTTGAGTGTGAGCTGAGCCATTGTTGAAAGGGAAGCATGCATTGATTTGGAAATAACTTTACGGATATTCGGAATCTTAACATCTTCGAAATCAGCATCGCTCTTAGGAGCTTCTGCAACAGGAGCAACTGAAGGAGCAGCTTCTGCGGGAGCTTTAGGAGCGTTAAGGTCTGCAACGGAAATTTTTCCTGCGAAACCTGTAGCGTTCATGTCAGCTTGTGCAACACCGCTTGCTGCGTATGTAGTATTACCGCCGGCTGCGATGAAGTTTTTAACGTCGCTTTCAATAATTCTGCCGTAAGGGCCTGTACCTGCGATGAATGCGGGATTAACGCCGGCTCTTTCAGCACAATTTTTAGCTCTGGGTGAAATAAATATTTTGCCCTCGTTGTTTACTACGGGAGCGGGAGCAGCTGCTTGTGCAACCGGAGCTTGAGCTACGGGCGCTTCTGCAGTAGCGGGAGCAGCTTCAACAGGTGCTGCTGATGCGTTAGGATCGAACTCTGCAAAAGTGTCATTGGGAGCACCGATAACGCAAACATTTGTAAGGCAAGGAACGTCATCGCCTTCAGCGAAGAAGATTGCAAGAACTGTTCCTTCGAATTTTGATTCTTCATCAAATGTAGCTTTGTCTGTTTCATAAGTGAAAAGATTGTCGCCGACTTTAACTTGATCGCCTACTTTAACATTCCACTTTGAAATAATGCAGCTTTCAACTGATTGTCCCTGACGGGGCATAATAACAGGATTTGCATTTGATTTGGATCCTACCGGAGCTGCAGGAGCAGGTGCGGCAGCAACAGGAGCTGCAGGTGCAGCGGGGGCAGCAGGTGCTTCTACTGCAGCGGGAGCAGCTACAGCACCGTTGGGAGAAAATGCAGAAAAGTCTTCGCCGTCGTTACCGATAACGCAAACGTTTGTAAGACAAGGAACATCGTCACCTTCATCAAAAAAATGAACCAACATAGTACCTTCAACTTTTGCTTCTTCGTCGAACGTAGCTTTGTCGGTTTCATAAGTGAATAATGTGTCGCCTACTGCAACTTTGTCTCCAACTTTCTTGGCCCAATTAGAAATAATACAGCTTTCAACTGATTGGCCCTGACGGGGCATAATAATTGGCGTTGCCATTGAAAAACCTCCTTGGTGTTATAATAAACTAAATTTAATACGTATGAATGTTAATTTTGAACATTCATATGTTATATTTTAACACTTCAGGAGGTTATAGTCAACATTATTTTGTTGTTTATATTATATAATTTTGTATGTTTTTAGGATTATTTTGTAAGTGTTGCAGGAACGTATGTTCTGGGGTTGAAATCTGTGGTTTTAAAGCGATAAGCAGCATTGAGTGATGAACCGCCGATTTTATAATCAAGTACGCAGGGAAGAAGTCCGATTGATGCGCCTGATTCAGCTTTAAACTCTTTTGAAAGAGCAGTTTCGATTTCTGACCAAGGAATCATGACTTCTATAATGTATGATTCACTGCCTTTAACATGACCGCTTGCTGCCGAAGTAACTTTTTTAGAACATACTCTTCCGTTGAAATTAGCTCTGTGAGCAATAACATTATTTTCGTCTGTTGCACCGAAAGTAAAGAATACGCCGGAAGATGTTGTGAGTAATCTGCCGGGATCTATACCAAGTTGGAGACAGTCAGAAGAACTCCAAGATTCTCTATCTTTGCCGAATTTAGGTGTGCTGTCAGAAATTTCTCCTGCATAGTATAAACCTTCTTCGTCCCAAGCAAAATAGATTTCAGCTTTTGCCTTATCAATGTCGCCTTGCCATGCATCACAAGTTGTTTTATCCATTGTGTAATGTGACTTGTATTCGCCGTCGTTGATTTTACCGTCAATTGTTGGTTTGCCGTAAGCAACTTCAAAGCTTGTATCTACAGTAGGGAATACATAACGTTCCGCATCGCTGTCAGGATAATCAATATCAAGCATAGCATCAGTAGGACGGTATGCATACATAAAGTTATCGATAGGTTCGATGAAAGGCTGTTGTCCGCGTTTTGCTTCCGTACCTTTTTTACATTGAATACGAGCATCACTTCCTGCATCGTATCTTAAGTATTTGCCGTTTGAATCCATTGTACTTGCAGTCATAAACATATGCATCGGTTGACCTTCACTGTTTGGGTTAACAAACAAGACATCACCGGGTTGTAATTTTGTTTTGTCGGTAATTTTGATAAATTTGTTGTCTTCGCACCATTTAGTGAAAACATAACAAGTCTCTCCTTGTGTGTATGACTGATTAACAAAACCAGCTCTGTACAAAATCCAGCCTACAAGTCTGTCGCAGCTTACAATTCTTTCGTTTTTCTTGATTGCTTTTGCAGGATCAAGCTCTGCCCAGTTGATTGCAGGATTGATAGATGCATCACCGTAAAAAAAGTCATTATCTCTGATGAAATCTGTAACTATCTGAGCTTCTCTCATAAGTACATCAGCAAGAGTTTCTTTTGCAACGGGTCTTGCTGTCGCACTTGCCGAACCGTCAGCAGGTGCGGCTGATTCGTTTGTTGACGAGCTACCCGGATTTGTTGTACATCCGATTACTGAAAATACGGACACAACAACAAGCATGATTAAAATTGTGCGTTTGATAAATTTGTTCATTTTTCTACTCCATTCTTAAATTTATTTTGTAAGTATTGCGGATACAAAGTAATTGGTATTAAAGTTTGTATTATTATGTCTGTAAGCAGCCTTTATAGTTGAACTTGCATTATCGCAGTCAATCACACAAGGTAAAAGACCGAGTTCGGCACCTTTTTTTGGTTCGAATGAAGTTAAATCTATTATATTGCCGCTTGTAACTTTAAGTTTCATTAAATTCCACGGAATTTTAACCTCTATAACATAACTGTCACTTCCGACCGTATGACCGCAGGCAGCACTTTGAATCTTATCGGTAACATTTAATTCTGAGTAGTTGCTCCTGTATGCAACAACATTATTGTCGCTTGTCGCTCCGAACGTGAAGAATATTCCTGATGATGCTTCTATAAGATTACCCGGGTTAACGGCAAGTTGTATGCAATCAGCACCATTCCACTCATTGTCAGTGTTAGAATATGCAGGAGTATTATCTGAAATTTGTCCGGCATAATACAGACCTTCTTCATCCCATGCAAAGTAAATTTCTGTTTTGGCATTTTTAACAGAACCCATCCATGCCATGCAAGAGTCTTTGTCCATTGTGTAATGTGCCTTATATTCGTCTTTATCGATTTTGCCATCGATTGTCGCAGTGCCGTAGGGGATTTCGAAAGATATTTTCTCAACCGGTTTGCTGTTACCGTCACTTGCAACATAATCTTCGTCTATAGCGCTTGCATTTGGTCTGTAGGCATACATAAATCCTGCAATAGGCTCACGGAAAGGCTGTTGACCGGGAGTTGCCTCCGTACCTTTTTTGCACTGAATACGCTCGTTACTTCCGGCATCGTATCTTAAGTACATTCCGTATTCATCCATGGTACTTGCACACATAAAAACGTGAGCGGGGCGACCTTGTGAATCGGGATTTACAAAAACAATGTCTCCTGCTTTTAATTCTTCAACATTATCAATTCTTTCGAAGTTTTGTTCTTCGCACCAAGCACCCATATACCAAACAGTTGTGCCTTGGTCGTAAACTTGATCGGTAAAACCTGCTCTGTACAAAATCCAATCTACGAGTCTGTCACAACTTACAACTTTTTCGTAAGGGTCTATGGCTTTTGCCGGATCAAGGTGTTCCCAGTTGATACCCGGGTTTATTTTTGCGTCACCATATATGAATTTTTGATCTCTCATAAAATCAGTAATGAGTTGAGCTTCTTTCATCAATGTTTCAACGAGTTGTGCATCTCTTTGAGCTTTTTCTTCGGGACTTAAATAGTTTTTGCACCCAAAAGCAGAAAGTAAAAGAACTGCTGTAAGTAAAAACAAAATAACAGTTTTCAGACCTTTTTTCATTTTAGTCAACTCCTAATCATAATCAGTATAAAAATAACATAGTTTAAATTCAAAGTAAAGCATCTAAACAATTTGTTCATCAAGTTTTAACATTGCGTTATAAATCATGCTTGTGTTGATTTTAAAATGTTCCAAAGAAATAAATTCGTCTGCTCCGTGAATCTTATTGTCAATTTCGTTGAACTCAGGTCCGAATGCAACGGCTCCCGGTATTCCGTGAGCGTATGTGCCGCCGCCGACAGCTAAAGGTTTGCCCGGTTTTCCGGTTACGGCTTCGTATGCTTCGAGAAGTGCCTTTACCAAAAGAGAGTCGGAATTTGTATGGTGCGGAGGTACTGCGGAATAATCTTCTAAATTGAGTCCGAATCTGTTAAGTCCGTCAGTAAGTTTTTGCCTAAGTTCTTGAACAGTAAGGCAAACGGGAAAACGTACATCAAATGTACCTTTGAAATTTTCTCCGTCAAATTCCAACAGATCAAATGAAAATGTCAATTTGCCGGAAATTTCGTCTTCGCAATCTGCTTTAATGGCTTTTGCGTATACATCATTATGAGGACATGCATTGTAAATATTTTCCCATCGATAGTCGAGTTTTGAAAAAAGTTCACAAAGTGCAGTTAAGGCGTTTTCGCCGTTCTCGGGAAGTGAAGCGTGTGCACTTGTACCATATACTGTAATTTCTGTAATATTATCGGCTTTTTCAATGAACTCATACTTTACAGGTGCCGAACAAGCGTCTGAGGCCATATAAAGTTCATGCAATTCGTAACCGCAAACCGTTGCATAAGCACGATCCGGTACAGCATTTATAACAGTGCCGCCGGTTGCACTTAAAACTTTCTTATCGGTTGTGTACGTGATTTTTTTTGTAAAATTACCCGTAGCTCTGCCTTTTTCTGTGTTTATAACCGGGTAATTGGCATCAGGGGTGAATACATACTCCGGAAGTTTTTGGTTTGCCATGTAGTATGATAAATCTGAAGAACCACGTTCTTCATCGCTGCCTACGATAAGTCTGAAATTGTTATTTAAACTTAGGTATTCCTTGGCATATTTCATTGCATAAAGTGTGGAAACAATAGGACCTTTATTGTCAATTACGCCTCTGCCGTATAGATTTTCACCGTTTTTTGTAACTTTAAAAGGCTCGTATGTCCAGCCGTTGCCGGCAGGAACAACATCGGCATGAGTTAAAATACCGACGGTCGGAAAAGGAGCAGGGTATAAATCAATCACGGCAACTCTGTTATGGTAGATGTGAGCGCACAGTCCCATTTCAGTGGCTATTTTTTCAACTTCCTTAAGAGCTGAAAGTGCTTCTTTGCCGAAAGGTGCTTCACTATCATGAATTCCTCCGACACTCGGAATACTTACTAAACGGTCTAATGAGTCAATCATATTGTGCATTTCGTTGTTAATAAATGTGTCAAAATTCATAAAATTACCTCTAAATATTTTATGTTTGTATTATACCATACAATATTTTTCTTGACATACGTTTTTGAATATATAAAATAATAAAAAAACAAATTTTACATAAACGGAGGATTAATATATGAAACAAAGATTTTTTAAGTGTGAACACTGTGGCAATATATACGCTTTGGTAAAAGATTGCGGGGTTCCTGTAATGTGTTGCGGTAAAAAAATGAACGAAATTATCCCCGGCAGCATTGAAGCTTCTGTCGAAAAGCATTTGCCGGTTTTTACTATTGATGGCGGAAAAGTATATGTTATAGTAGGTGATGTTGAGCATCCCATGGCAGACGAACACTACATTGAGTGGATTTCAATTCAGACAAAATTCGGCAACCAGAGAAAATGTCTTGAACCCGGCGAAAAACCGGCCGTTTGCTTTTCGATTTGCGATAATGATGAAGTTGAAGCAGTTTATGCATATTGTAATTTGCATGGTTTGTGGGTAGCTGAAAACGAAGTTAAACCTGTTTGCGACCTTAAACCTGTTGATACAGATACAAACGAGAATTATACTGTATGTAAATGTAACAGTGTAAGCTATTTTGACATACTTGATGCAGCTCGCGATAACGCAAATATAGACAGCTTACTTGCAGTTTTTGATAATGTTAAGAATACAACACACTGCTCAACAGGCTGCGGCGGTTGCTACAATAAGGTAATTACTATTTTGTCAGATATAATGAGCGGCAAAATTAAATGAAATTTTGTTAAAGTTAATTAAATGTCTTAAAAAGCTGTGCTTGTGAAAAGCACGGCTTTTTTTGAAACAACATTTGACAAAACTGAATAAATATCTTCTTTGCTTAGTTGACATCAAAAATAAATTTTGCGATAATGTACAAGTTAAAGAAGATGGAGGAGAAAGAGTTGTATTTAAAACGATTGGAAATGCAAGGCTTTAAGTCTTTTGTTGATAAGACCATATTAGATTTTAACGAAGGAATCACGGCTGTTGTAGGTCCTAACGGCAGCGGTAAAAGTAATATTTCCGATGCCGTTAAATGGGTTTTGGGAGAGCAAAGTCCCAAAACATTAAGAGGCAGCCGCATGGAAGACGTGATTTTTGCAGGAACCGAGAGCAGAAGACCTGTCGGCATGGCAGAAGTTTCCCTCATTATGGACAACGAAGACAGAGTTCTCAACATAGATTTCAGTGAAGTGAAGATTACAAGACGTCTGTATCGTTCCGGAGATAGTGAATATCTTATTAATAATTCGCAATGCAGAATGAAAGACATTCATTTGCTTTTTGCAGACACAGGTATAGGTAAAGATGGTTATTCTCTCATAGGACAAGGACGTGTTGATGAAATTTTAAACAGCAAATCCGATGAAAGACGAAATATTTTCGAAGATGCATCCGGTATTATGAAATACAGGATGCGTAAAGCAGAAAGCGAAAGAAAGCTTAATCTTACAGAACAAAATCTTCTCAGAGTTAATGATATTGTAAATGAACTTGCACATCAAATCAAACCATTGGAAAAGCAGGCAGAAACAGCTAAAAAATATTTGGACTTTAAGTATGCTCTTCGTGATATTGAGGTTAATGTTCTTGTTGACGGCATTGATTTTGCACAAGAAAGATTGGAAAAAATAATAAATGATATTGATATTTTAACTGCAGATAAGCAAAATGCAGAAAATATGCTTGAAGATATCAAAAGAGAAAATACAGACAAGACAGAAAAGGCGAAAATATTGTCTGATATGTTGCAATCTGCAAGAGAGAGCATATATTCTGACGAGAAAAAAATTGAAAGGCTTAAAAGTGAAATAGAAATAAACAAAGAAAAAATCAAAGCGGCTGAGGATAACAAGCAACGTTTGGTTCTTGAAAAAGAACAGCAAAAACAAAAAAGCAGTGTTTATGATATAAAGATAAACGAAATGATTGAGGAAATTGCTGTACTTAAAAGCACACTTGAGGAACACCAAAAAGAAACCGAAAGGCTTCAAAATGAATACAATGAGCTTTTAAAAGAAAATGAAAATAAAAAGCAAGAAGTTTCAAAAGCTTCCGATGTTATACTTGAACTTAAATTGAAAAAAGGAAAAGCGCAAAGTTCAATTGAATCGTTTAACAAGCAAATTGAGCTTATAACTGACCGTAAAGTAAGTATTGACAATGAATTGGAAGTACTTGAATCGAGTTCGGAGATAGCAAGCGGCGAAATTGAGGCAGCAGAGAAAGAGCGTTCTGCAGTTGAAGCTAAATTGGAAGATACAAAGCAGCTTTTTAAGAATAAAACAGAAGCTTTGGAAACCGCAAAACAAAATGAAGCAAAATCAACAGAAGAAGCGGCAAAGATTTCGGCCAAGTTGCAAAGTGATTCTGCCAGATTGAAACTTATAAAAGAAATGGAAGATGACTACGAAGGTTATGCTTTCAGCGTTAAAAAGGTTTTATCACTTTGTAAAGCAAATCCCGATTTCGGCAAAGGTATTTGCGGTGCAATTGCACAGATTATAAATGTTTCTGCGGAATACGAAATTGCAATCGAAGTAGCACTTGCGCAGGCATATCAGAACATTGTTACCGAAACAGAAGAAGATGCAAAAAAAGCAATTGAATATTTGAAAAAAGGCAGATATGGCAGAGCTACGTTTTTACCGTTAACAGCAGTAAACGGCAGGAGATTTGAATATGATACAGTAAAAATTCTTGAAGGTGCCGTGGGATATTTAGGTATTGCCTCTGACCTTGTGGATTTTGAAGATAAGTACCAAAAAGCAGTTGACAGTTTGCTCGGCAGAGTTGCTGTTTTTGATAATCTCGACAATGCATTAAGATGTGCAAGCCGTAATAAATATGCTTTTATGTGCGTTACGTTGGAAGGCGATATTTTAAGAACTTCAGGTGCTATTACAGGCGGTAGTGCGGAAAAGGGTAAATCTTCCGCAGGTACGCTTTCCAGAACGAGGGAAATTCCTGCATTGGAAAAATCTGTAAGCTCCAACAAAAAACTTTTGGAAGAAGTAAACATCAGCATAGAAGAATACAGAAATTCTGTAAAAACTCTTGAAAAAGACCGTGAAAATCTGTCGGGTGATGTACGTACACTGGAAGTTAATTATTCACAATGGTCTGCAAAATGTATGGCTATGCGTGAAAAACAGGCAGGTGAAACGGCACGCAGAGGTAAACTGGTTGAGGAATTAAAAGTTCAGGTTAACAGTATGCTTTCTGCCAGAACAGGTATTGAAGAAGCTCAAGAATTAGAAAAGATTCTTGAAAAAGAGCTTGCCGAAGCTGAAGAAAATCTCAAAATGCACGATATTAAGCGCGAACATTCGGAGAAATTACTTGAAGAAGCTAATCAAAATCTCATTCGACAAAAAGTCAAAGATGCAGATTTGAAAGTTACGCTTGTTAAACTTGAAGAAGATAAAACGAGATATACGGAGGCACTTTCAGAAGGCGCGGAACATCTTGAATATTACGATGTTCAGATTAAAGATTGCGAAGATTCCGTAAAGGCCATTGAAGCTGCTAATAGTTCTTTAGAGGAAGAAATTATAAAAGTTTCTGAGTTAAAAGAAGAAAATGCGAATCAGCTTGCTAAGTACGAGGAAATGAAATCGGGACTTGACAAGGATTTGGGCGGTATGCTTGACAAAATTACGGAAATTAACGAAAAAATCACGCTGTATTCCGACGGACTTAACAAAGCGGAAATAAAAAAAGTACGCGAAGAGAGTGAAATTAACTCGAATAAAAACAGACTTTGGGAAGAATACGAGCTCGTTTTCTCTGCGGCTAAAGAGCTTATGGGTGGTAAACGAGTAGAAAATTACCCCGAAGCTGCCAAAAAGATTAAAGAATTCAAAGCACAGATAAAAGCCCTGGGACCGGTAAATGTAAACGCTGTTGAAGAATATGAGTCCACAATGGAAAGGTATACGTTTATGTCTGCACAAAAGCAAGATATGGACGAAGCAAAAGCTAAACTTCAAAAAGTTATATCCGAATTAAACGCTGTAATGAGAGAGCAATTTATGCAGCAATTTAAGCTTATAAGAGAAAACTTTAAAGAAGTGTTTACAGAACTTTTCGGAGGCGGTAAAGCTGATATTGTACTTGATGAAACTCAAGATGTGCTTGAATGCGGTATTGAAATTCAAGTTCAGCCACCCGGAAAGAAGCTTCAAAATATGATGCTCTTGTCCGGCGGTGAGCGAGCGCTTACGGCTATCGCATTGCTGTTCGGAATACTTAAAATGCATCCTTCGCCGTTTTGTTTGCTCGACGAAATCGAAGCGGCGCTTGATGATGCCAATGTTTATCGTCTTTCTGATTATTTAAAGAAAATTAAGGACGATATACAGTTTATAATGATTACACACAGAAAGGGAACAATGGAAAATGCTTGTTCGCTTTACGGTGTAACAATGGAAGAAAAAGGTATTTCAAAGGTTATATCTTTAAAAATGAATCAGTGAGGAGTTATTTAAATGGCTTTTTTTGAAAAATTAAAAAACGGTCTGAAAAAAACCAAAGAGAGTTTTTTAGGTAAAGTTGATACAATTCTCGCAAGTTTCGGTAAAATAGATGAAGAATTATTTGATGAATTGGAAGAAATTTTAATCACTTCTGATTTTGGTGTACAGACTACCGAAGAAATTCTTGAAAAATTGAGAGTGTCCGTTAAGGAGAACAAGTTGACTGATGCAAGTCAAATAAGAACAGAGCTTCAAAAAATCATAGCTGAGTTTCTTGAATTGGGTGAAAAAGGACTTGATTTGCAAGAAGTTCCCGTTCTGATTACGGTAATCGGTGTAAACGGTGTAGGAAAGACAACTTCAATTGGTAAAATTGCTCATTTATATAAAAGTTCAGGTAAAAAGGTTTTACTTGCGGCTGGTGACACATTCAGAGCTGCTGCTATTGACCAACTTGATATTTGGGCAAAACGTTGCGGAGTTGATATGATTCGTCAAAATGAAGGCGCTGATCCTGCGGCTGTATTATTTGATGCTTGCAGAGCAGCAAAAGCAAGAGAAACTGATGTTTTGATTTGCGATACTGCCGGAAGACTTCACAACAAGAAAAATCTTATGAATGAGCTTGCGAAAATGGCTCGTGTAGTTGAGAAGGAACTTCCTGATGTTAAGCATGAAACTTTCCTTGTACTTGACTCGACTACAGGTCAAAATGCAGTAAATCAAGCAAGAGCTTTTTCTGAAGTTGCTAATATTACAGGTATTATTCTCACAAAGTTAGACGGTTCTTCAAAGGGCGGAATTATTGTTTCTATTTGTAATGAATTGAAAATTCCCGTAAGACTTGTGGGTGTAGGTGAAGGCATTGAAGATTTGCAGCCTTTTGTGCCGGAAGATTATGTTAAAGCATTATTTGAATAAATTACAGATTCGAGGATTATTGATGAAAAGAACTACTGAACAACGCATTAAATGCCGCAAATTATTACTACTGTTTCTGTGCGTAATTTTAGTTTTATGTAATGTATTTACTTGCGTTTGCGCATCACAAGAAACTGCGTCTTCCGAATATTTCATCGGAAACAACCGTGAAACTTTGGATTTAGACGGAACATGGAATTGGACGTCGACCGCACTTTTTGAAGGAGAATTACCTGATACTTTGCCGAAAGACATAACTTTTGACAAAGAGCTGATGATTCCTTCGTATACTGCGCTTTCAGAAGACCTAACAAAGGGTGAAGGCTCACTTATATGGTATGCAAAGAAGTTTTCACTTGCAAATAAACCGCAAGAATCTGTTATATTGGATTTTGGGGTAGGAGAAAGCGTTAAAGCTGTCTATGTAAACGATATGAAAGTTGACACAGACAACCTTTCGTCATTCTTTAAAATCGGCGAGAATACTGTCGTTCTTGTTAAAGAAATTTTACCTGAAAAGCCTAATAAATATCATTTCGTTGATAAAATAAAACTTGTTTTTTCAAATGCACCTGTTATTACTTCTGCTGAAATTTCAACAAATATCACAGAATCTTCTGTTTCCTTCGAAATCAGTCTTTATAATGCCCGAAACAGTGCACTGAAAACAGATGTATTTGTGAAAATCTACGATGCCGATGCAAACATAAAGGGAACTTATGAGCTTAAAGATGTCGATGTCCTTGAAAATTGCAATACAACTGCTACAGTAACAGGTATAACAATAGAAGACTTTTCTGAAAAGACTGCTTGGTCGGCAAATAAACCGTATGTCTATACTGCAAGCATAACAGTATCCGGAGATTCCGTCGAAATACCTTTTGCTATGATGCAGGAAGGACTGTTTAATACTGATGGTTACAAATACGGAATGGATATAGTTGTTTCTGAATTCTTCGCAAACGAAAAGAATATAGGATATACTTGGAATAAAGAATGGATAACTTCATTGTTTAAATATTTTAAGGAATTCAACTGGAATGTTATAACATTCAGAGATGGTCAGCTTCCTGAAATTTGGGCAGAAGCAGCACTTGAAGAAGGTATATTGCTTGTTGATAAAAATAATGACGAAGCATGGAAAAACTCACAAGAAGCCCTTTGGAAAGCAGATGTCGATTTTATAACAAAAGCAACGGAACTTAAAAATGCTTCACAAGACAGCTGTATTATTCCTGTTGTGTACAGTGCTGAGGATGGTCTTTTCAATAAGGCTCCGGAACTTACGGGAATCAGCAAGATCAGGTTGCAAAATCTCTTTAAAACTTCGCAAACACCGGAAAATACAGATGTAAAAAAAGACGAGGACAAAGGTTTCATTGCCGGAACAATTGATTATTTTAAAGAGATGATTACAAAAACATTCATAAAAGATAATCGTTACCAACTCTTTTTAACCGGTCTCGGAAATACACTTTTGGTTGCCGCTGCTGCTACATTATTCGGCGTGTTTATCGGAATTATTATTGCGGTAATAAAGGTTGTACATCATCAAAGTGTTCTTTCAAAGAAAAGAAATTTGATTTTAAGTTTCTTTAATTTCATTGCAGAAGCTTACACCGCAATTATACGAGGAACACCTGTGGTAGTTCAGTTGTTGATTACATATAACGTAATATTTGTTTTCTCTGACGAAGCGGTAATGATAGGAATTTTTGCTTTCAGTATAAATTCAGGTGCTTACATATCAGAGATCATAAGAGCCGGAATTAATTCAGTAGATAAGGGACAGACAGAAGCAGGACGCTCATTGGGATTGTCGCAATTTACAACAATGAAGAGTATCGTTTTACCGCAGGCGTTAAAGAATATTCTGCCTGCTTTGGGAAATGAGTTTATTGCACTGCTTAAAGAAACTTCCGTTATCGGATATCTTGGTGTTGTAGATCTTACTCGTGCCGGAGAACTTATAAGAAGCCGAACAGCTGATGCATTTTTTACATTGATATTTGTTGCTGCTGTTTACTTTGTATTGGTATTCGGATTGTCTGCATTGTTTAAATATTTTGAAAAGAGGTTGAGTAAGAGTGATAAGAACTGAAAATCTTGTAAAATCTTTTGATGGTAAAAAGTTAGTATTAAACGGCATTACAGAAAATATAAATAAAAAGGAAAAAGTGGTAATAATCGGACCTTCCGGCTCCGGAAAAAGTACATTTCTTCGTTGTTTGAATCTTCTTGAAACACCTACAAGCGGAAAGATATTTTTTAAGGATGAAGAAATAACTTCATCTAAAATTGATATTAACAGAGTGAGAACAAATATGGGAATGGTTTTTCAACATTTCAATTTGTTTCCTCACATGACAATTCTTGACAACATTTCTTTTGCACCTATAAAATTAAAGCTTCAATCAAAAGAAGAAGCGCAAGAAAACGCCAACAGACTGTTAAAAAGAATTGGTTTGGCAGATAAAGTAAATGCATATCCCGGAATGATTTCCGGCGGTCAGAAACAAAGAGTTGCAATTGTAAGAGCTCTTGCGATGAATCCTGAAGTTATGCTTTTTGACGAACCAACGAGTGCTCTCGACCCTGAAATGGTAGGTGAAGTTCTTTCTCTTATGCATGAGCTTGCCGATGAAGGAATGACGATGGTGGTTGTTACGCATGAAATGGGATTTGCAAAAGAAGTAGCAAACAGAGTATTGTTTATTGATGAGGGAAAAATAATAGAACAAGGATCACCTGAAGCTATTTTTGATAATCCTCAACACGAAAGAACGAAAGACTTTTTATCAAAAGTACTTTGATACATTATAAAATTAAAGGAGATAATTTGTTATGGGTTTAATTAAAGCAGGAATCGGAGCATTAGGCAGTACACTCGCAGACCAATGGAAAGAATTTTTCTATTGTGATTCATTAGATGCAAATGTACTCGCAACAAAAGGACAAAAAAGGATTTCAGGACGTTCTTCCAACACGAAAGGAAGCGACAATGTAATTTCAAACGGTTCGGGCATAGCCGTTGCTGACGGGCAATGTATGATAATTGTAGAGCAAGGCAAAGTAGTTGAAGTTTGTGCAGAACCGGGAGAATTTACTTATAACAGTTCTACTGAACCAAGCATTTTTGCCGGTAGTTTGGGTACCTCGATTATAGAAACATTTAAAACAATCGGTAAGCGTTTTACTTACGGCGGCGATACAGGAAAAGACCAGAGAGTTTATTATTTCAACACAAAAGAACTTCTTGACAATAAATTCGGTACACCTAATCCGATTCCGTTCAGAGTTGTTGATAGCAAAATCGGACTCGACATTGATGTTTCCGTAAGATGTTCAGGATTGTATTCGTACAGAATTACAGACCCGCTCTTATTCTATACAAATGTATGCGGTAATATTGAAGATGATTATACTCGCGAAGAAATTGATAAACAATTAAAGACTGAATTTATAAGCGCACTTGCACCTGCAATGGGTAAACTTTCAGAAATGGAAATCAGACCCAATCAGATATCAAACCATAATGCTGATATTGAGCTTGCAATGAATGAAATTCTTTCTAAAAAGTGGAAAGAATTAAGAGGTTTAACTGTTGTTTCAGTTGCCCTTAATCCTATAACACTTCCGGAAGATGAAGCAGAGCTTATTAAACAAGCACAAAAAGCTGCAATGTATAAAGATCCCACAATGGCAGCTGCCACACTTGTTGGTGCACAAGCTGATGCTATGAAGACAGCTGCAGGTAACAGTGCAGGCGCAATGACCGGTTTTATGGGAATGGGAATGGCTATGAATGCCGGCGGTACAAATACACAAAATTTATTTACAATGGGTCAGCAACAAAAGCAGGCTGAAAAAGAATCACATAAGGCAAATGAAAGCTCAAATACTTGGAAATGTGCGTGCGGATATGAAGCATCCGGCAATTTCTGTCCGGAATGCGGAGCTAAAAAGCCTGATAATTCATGGACTTGTACTTGCGGTTTTGCCAATAAAGGTAAATTCTGTGAAAATTGCGGAGCAAAGAAACCTGCGGGAATACCTCAATACAAATGTGACAAATGCGGTTGGGAGCCTGCAGACCCTACAAAGCCTCCGAAATTCTGCCCTGAATGCGGAGATGTTTTTGACAATGGAGATATCAAATAATTATGGCTGAATTACAAGAGTTTAAATGTCCTTGTTGCGGAGGTTCCATTGAGTTCAATTCAGAATTACAGAAAATGCAGTGCCCTTACTGTGATACTGAGTTTGATGTAGAGGCAATAAAAGGATACGAAGAAGAACTTAAAAACGATACACCTGATGAAATGAATTGGGAAACAGAAGCCGGCGGCGAATGGGAATCATCCGAGACAGACGGACTTGTAACTTACGTGTGTAAATCTTGCGGCGGCGAAATTGTGGGTGACGAAAATGTTGCAGCGACATTCTGTCCCTATTGCGATAATCCTGTTGTAATGGTGGGAAAGCTTTCGGGAATGTTAAAGCCTGATTATGTTATACCTTTCAAAAAGAGTAAAGAAGATGCTAAAAAGGCTATGATTGAGCACACAAAAGGTAAGCGTTTACTTCCTAAAGTTTTCAAAGACGAAAACCATATCGATGAAATTAAAGGTGTTTACGTTCCGTTTTGGCTTTTTGATGCTGATGCTGACGCTTCAATCAGATATCGCGGTACAAAAATACATATGTGGAGTGATTCGAATTATAATTACACTAAAACCAGTTATTTTTCGATTTTCAGAAGCGGTTCTATAGGTTTTTCTCGTGTGCCTGTTGATGGCTCAACAAAAATGGAAGACAATCTTATGGAATCAATAGAACCTTATGATTTCAGTGAAGCTGTTGATTTTAAGACAGCATATCTTTCGGGATTTTTTGCCGATAAATATGATGTTGATGCCCAAACGAGTGTTGAGCGTGCAAATCAGCGTATAAAAAACAGCACAGAACAGAGTTTTGCAGAAACCGTACACGGATATAATACGGTTTTGCCGGAATATTCAAACATCAAATTAAAAAACGGTAAGGCGAAATACGCGCTTTATCCTGTATGGCTTTTGAATACTTCCTGGAACGGACAAAAATATGTTTTTGCAATGAATGGTCAAACCGGAAAATTTGTTGGGGATTTGCCTGTGGATAAAAAGGCTTACCGAAAATATCTTTTCGGATTAGCAGGGATTTTTTCTGCTGCTGCGTTTGTTCTTTCATTCTTGTTGTGGCTTTTGTGAGGAGGTGTTGTAAATGCGAAAATATAAGATTTTTACTGCTTGTTTAATTACTTTTTTACTTGTACTTTTTTCATCATTTACATCACTTGCCGCTAAAATGCCAAGGCTTATAGATGATGCTGATTTGCTTACGGATTCACAAGAAAAAGAGATTATTTCAATTTTGGATTCGAAAAGTGAAGAAAATGAGTTTGATATAGCTATTTTAACCGTAGATTATGCGGATTACAGCTCAATTGAAAGCTTCGCAGATGATTTTTATGATGATAACGGTTACGGCTACGGAAACGATTTTGACGGTGTAATATTTGTTGTGAATATGGCTGATAGTGAATGGACTGTTTCAACTTGCGGCAGCGGCGAAAACATAATCGATGATATTGCGTTAGATGAGATCGAAGAAATATGTATTCCTTACTTGTCTGCAGGTGATTATTATTCTGCGTTTACGTCATTTATAAACATCACAGAAGAATACATAGTTGATTATAACACATTTCCGTTTATTTCAAATCTGTTCTTTTCCGTTGTTGTGGGCTTTGTTATATCGCTTATTGTTGTATCTGTTATGAAAAGTAAACTTAAAAGTGTTCGAAAACAGATATATTCGGGAGCCTATATGAAAGAGAACAGCTTTGCGGTTGCAGAAAGCCGTGATGTATATTTATACAGTCATGTAACCCGAACTGCGAAACCGAAAAATAATTCAAGTTCCCATACTTCTTCGTCGGGAAGGTCTCACGGCGGCAGAAGCGGTAAGTTTTAAAAAATATATTGACTTTTTTTATTTGAGTGATATATAATGTCAACACATGAAAGTTGTGTTTAACTTTTGTGTGTAATTGAAACTAAATGCGATGATCAGAAACCAGTAGGTCGGAACGATTCTGGAGAGAGTTGCCGGTTGGTGCGAGGCAAAGTTTACGTCCTTCTCGAATTCATTCTGTTAGCAGTGCGCTGAACAAGTTTTTTTCTTAAGTAGGATGCAACGGGTGTTCCCGTTATAGAACTAAGGTATGATAGTACCTGACAAGGCTGTTGTTGTGAGATGACAGCGAACTGAGGTGGTACCACGGGATTATTGATTTTCTCGTCCTCTGTATTCTTTATCGGAATGCGGAGGGCGTTTTTTATTGCTTTTCTCACTCCGTAAGCAAAAAGAAAGGGTGGTCAAAATGGCACAAAACTATTATCAAAAAGAAATTGAAACAATGCCGATTGAAGATATGAAAAAACTTCAATCAGAAAAACTCGTTAAGCAGGTAAAACACGTATATGAAAATGTACCGTATTACCGTAATCTTATGGACGAGAAAGGTGTAAAACCTGAAGATATCAAAGGTATTGATGACTTGCACAAACTTCCGTTTATCTCAAAAGCCGATTTGAGAGATGCATATCCATATGGACTTTTAGCAAAACCCCTTGAGGATTGTGTTCGTATTCAGTCAACATCAGGTACAACAGGCAGACGTGTTGTTGCTTTTTACACACAACACGATATTGACCTTTGGGAAGATTGTTGCGCACGTGCAATTACTGCAGCAGGCGGAACTAAAAAAGATGTTTGTCAGGTTGCATACGGTTACGGCTTATTCACAGGAGGTCCCGGTCTTAACGGTGGCTCACATAAGGTTGGTTGTTTGACACTTCCTATGTCATCAGGTAATACAGAAAGACAAATCCAGTTCATGATGGATCTTAGTGCATCAATTATTTGCTGTACACCATCTTATGCCGCTTATATCGGTGAAACATTGAAAGAGCAAGGATATAAACCTGAAGATATTCCGCTAAAAGCTGGAATTTTCGGTGCAGAGCCTTGGACAGAGGAAATGCGCCGCAGTATTGAAGAAACACTCGGAATTAAAGCTTACGATATATACGGTCTGACGGAAACAACCGGTCCGGGAGTTGCATTTGAGTGTAGCGAGCAAACAGGCATGCATATAAATGAAGACCACTTCTATGCCGAGATTATCGATCCTGATACAGGTGAAGTACTTCCCGAAGGAAGTAAAGGTGAGCTTGTGTTCACTTCACTCGATAAGGAAGCGTTTCCGCTTTTGCGTTACCGCACACGTGATATTTGTGTTCTTTCACGTAAAAAGTGTTCTTGTGGCAGAACTCTTGTGAAAATGGCAAAACCTATGGGAAGAACAGATGACATGCTTATTATTCGCGGAGTTAATGTATTCCCGAGTCAAATAGAAACAGTTCTTTTAAGTGAAGGTTATCAGCCAAACTATCAGATTGTTGTAGACCGTGTTAAAAATACCGATACATTTGAAGTTAACGTTGAAATGACACCTGAAAAGTTCACCGATAAACTCAGCGAAATTCTTTCTATGGAAAAAGCTCTTGCAAATGCAATGAAAGCCATGCTCGGCATCAATCCTGCTGTTCATCTTGTAGCACCGAAAAGCATTGCAAGAAGTGAAGGTAAAGCTGTCCGCGTTATTGATAAGAGAAAACTTGTGTAATATCAGAAAGGGGAATTTATTATGGCAATTAAGCAATTAACTGTATTTGTTGAAAACAAACAAGGATCAATAGTTTCAATTACAGAAACTCTTTCAAAACACAATATTAATCTCAGAGCACTTTCAATTGCAGAAACTCAGGAGTTTGGTATTTTGCGTTTGATTGTTGACAATGAGACAATGGCCGAAAGAATTCTTAATGAAGCAGGATATCTTATAAAGATAACCGATGTTGTCGGTGTAAAAATCAGTGATGAACCCGGCAAACTTTCTGAGGCATTGAAAGTTCTTGATGAAAACAAAATCAATATGGAATATTTGTACGCTTTTATGACCCGTACTGAAAAACACGCTTACGTTGTTGTCCGTGTAGAAGATAACAAAGCCGCAGAAAACGTTCTTTCGAATGCAGGTTTTAAAATTGTAACGGAAGCTGATGTATGTAAATTGTAATTTTTTATTGACAATACAAATAAAAAATGATATTCTGTGTCAAGTAAACGCGAAGATGCGGAGTAGTATGCAATATGCTTTACTAACAGAGAGGTGTCGGATGGTGCAAGACACTGTGAGAATTTTGCTGAACTCACCGCGGAGCGGCTGACATGAAAGTTTAAGTAGTGGCAGACGGGAACTCCCGTAACAGAGTTAAGATGTGATAGCATCTAAGGTGCATCCTGTTTTGGATGAAGAAGAGTGGTACCGCGGAAATTTAGTTTTTTTTAACGTTTTCGTCTCTTTGTAGTAACAACGAGATGGAAACGTTTTTTTGTTACAAAAATTTATTATATTTACACAATTTGAAAGGGGTTTTCAAAAATGAAAAGAATCATTGTTACGGACATTACGCTTAAAAAGCTCGCAGAGGAGCGTGCACTTAATTTGCTATTCCGTGAAAAATCCGCTATCGCTAACTGTGCAGATACAATTGGTGTTGATGCCATCGAACTTCCGGCGGTAAAATCACTTCGAGAAGATACTATTATTTATAAAACAATTGCTCAAAATATACAAAATGCGGCTTTAACAATACCGGTAGGATATAATACAGAAGATGTTACATCTGCGTGGGGATGTGTAAAAGATGCAAAAAAGCCCGGACTTCAAGTTGAATTGCCCGTTTCGACAATTCAAATGGAATACACATATCATATAAAGCAGTCGAAAATGCTTGAGAAAATTGCAGAACTTACAAAAGCAGCAAAAACACTTTGTGATGATGTTGAATTTTCTGCACTTGATGCTACAAGAGCAGATGAAGATTTTCTTATTTCAGCTGTTAAAGAAGCTGAAAACAACGGTGCTAAAACAATTACAATATGTGACGAAGCAGGGGTTTCAACACCTGACGATATTGCTGCTTTAGTTGCAAAGGTAAAGGCAACCGTAAGCATTCCCGTTTACGTTAAACTTTCTGACCGTATAAATATGGCAGTTGCTTCTGCTTTTTCTGCAATTTCAAAAGGTGCAGACGGAATTAAATGCGCAATGGTTGGAAAAGATGTGCTTTTAACAGGAGAGATTTCTGATGCAATAAATGCTTGCGGCGGACAAATTAATGCTGAAATTAAGTTAAACAATACGAAAATTCATTCAAGTATTGATGATATGCTTTTGCGTATTAACCATGAAGCATATGAAAACGATAATGAAATAAGTGAAAAGAAAAAAATATTACTTGATTCAGATTCTACTTTGGCGCAGGTTACTCAAGCTGCGGAAGTATTGGGTTATGAACTTTCTGATTCAGACGTTGGAAATGTATTTAAGGCTCTCAAGCATTTGTGTGACAAAAAGGGCGCAATAGGTTCAAGAGAATTTGAAGCACTTATTGCAAGTTATGCTATGCAGGCTCCTTCTACGTATCATTTGGAGTCATATACAACTACGAGCAGCAATGTATCAAGTTCTATGTCGCAAGTAATTTTAAAATGTAACGGTGAAATTATTTGCGGTGTAAGTAACGGTGAAGGTCCTGTTGACTCTGCTTTTCGTGCAATCGAACAGTGCATCGGTCATCATTATGAACTTGATGATTTCCAGGTACAGTCTGTAACAGAAGGAAAGGACGCTTTAGGTTCTGCTCTTGTAAGACTCCGCAATAACGGTAAGCTTTATTCTGGTAATGGTACTTCTACGGATATCATTGCTGCAAGTATAAGAGCATATTTGAATGCACTTAACAAAATCGTTTTCGAGGAGGCATAAAATGAAAATTGTTTTTTCAACTAAAAATGTTAGTCGCGCATCTTTTCTTGATATATGCAGATATGCCTACGACTACGGTTTTGAGGGTTTTGAAATATATGATGCAATTAAAGAAAGAAACGCACATCACGACAGTATCTTAAGGCGTGATCGTGTTGCTGATGCAAAAAGAAAACTGGTTAACAGAACTTTGTCTGTTTCTGCTTTGCGTGTGCCCGGTTCTGTTGAAAATGAAGAAATTACTGCTGAACTTATTGAAAAATACGTTGATATGGCAGCTTCCGCCAGTATTGAAAATGTAATTGTCAGAGCAGAAAATAATGTACCTTTTGATGTGTTAGATGCAAAATTATCTGTTGCCATTAAGCGTGCGGAAGCTTCAGATGTTATGATTTTGTTCGAAACTGTAGGAAGCCTTGCACATACAGAAAATGTAATAGGTATTATTAATCATTTCGCTTTTGCTAATATCGGTGTTTCTTGGAATGTAAGAAGAACTTATTTTGATGCGGGCGAATCAGCAGAAACGACAATTAAAAATTTAGGAGCATATATCAAGTATGTTCGTCTCGGCGATATGAAAGACGGCAAAACAGTTTTGATAGGTGAGGGAGATTTAGATGTAAGTAAGGTACTGAATGCGCTCTCTTCTTTAAATTATGAGGGCTTCATCTGTGCTGCTTGGAATGAAGAAATCAGTGATGCTGATATTGTTTTGACACATTTCACGAATTATATTTCTGCACTTAACCGTGAAAAGAAAACATTTGATCATGCTTATTATAATCGTTCAAAAACAGGTACTTTCGTATGGAAAAAGTATGATGTTATTGATGCTACATTTTCAGAAGTACTTGACACAATGGCAGAAACATATCCCGATCAATTTGCTTTTAAGTATCCCACATTGGACTATACAAGAACTTACGAGCAATTCCGTCGTGATGTAGACGAATGTGCAGCAGCACTTATCTCTTTGGGTGTAAAAGCCGGAGATCACGTTGCTATTTGGGCAACAAACGTTCCTCAATGGTTTATTACATTCTGGGCAACGACTAAAATCGGTGCTGTTTTGGTTACAGTTAACACTGCGTATAAGATTCACGAAATCGAATATTTGCTCAAACAATCCGATACTCATACGCTCGTTATGATTGAGTATTGCAAAGATATAAATTATAAAGAGATTATCGAAGAACTTTGCCCCGAACTCAAGACACTTGAACCGGGAAAACCTCTGTATTCCAAGAATTTGCCGTTCCTTCGTAATGTCGTAACAGTTGGTTTTGATATGGAAGGTTGTCTTACTTGGGAGCAAATGCTTTCGCGTTCTTCGCTTGTTCCTCGTGAAGAGGTCAGAAGACGTGCTTCTCTCGTTAAACCCGACGATGTATGTAATATGCAATATACTTCCGGTACAACAGGTTTCCCCAAAGGAGTTATGCTTACTCACCGCAATATCGTAAACAACGGAAAAACTATTGGTGACAGAATGGATTTGTCTACTGCTGATCGAATGATGATTCAGGTGCCTATGTTCCATTGCTTCGGAATGGTACTTTCTATGACATCTATGATGACACACGGCGGTACACTTTGCCCTATTCCATATTTCTCACCAAAGTCTTCTCTTGCGTGTGTAAACGATGAACGTATCACTTGCTTTAATGGTGTTCCCACGATGTTTATCGCTATGTTCAATCATCCTGATTTTGCAAAGACTGATTTTTCATATATGCGAACAGGTATCATGGCCGGTGCAAACTGCCCGGCAGATTTGATGCGCCGTGCTTCCGTTGAAATGAATATGCGTGAAATTATTTCGGTTTACGGTCAGACAGAAGCATCTCCCGGTTGTACAATGGGTGAGGTAAACGAGGATCTTGACCACCGTGTAGAAACTGTTGGCAGTGCTTTCCCCGGTGTTGAATGTAAGATTATCGACCCCGAAACAGGAAATGAACTTCCTGATGGAGAAAGCGGAGAATTTGTTGCACGCGGATTTAACATTATGAAGGGTTATTATAAAATGCCTGAGGCTACGGCTCAAGCAATTGATGCTGACGGATGGCTCCATTCCGGAGATATTTGTATGAGAACACCCGATGGTTACTATAAAGTTACGGGTCGTTTGAAAGATATGATTATTCGCGGTGGTGAAAACCTTTATCCTCGTGAAATTGAAGAGTTTTATTTAACAAATCCTAAAGTTCGCGATGTTCAAGTAGTTGGTGTTCCGGATGAAAAATACGGCGAAGAATGTTGCGCTTGGATTATTCTTCATAAAGGTGAAACTTCTGATGAAGCCGAAATGAAAGAATACGGAAATGCCTCCATTGCAAGACATAAAGTACCTAAATACTTTGTTTTCGTAGATGAATTTCCGATGAATGCCGCAGGTAAAATATTAAAATACAAAATGCGTGATATGTCGGTTGAAATGTTAGGATTGTAATATGTATTTTGACGATTTGGAAATTGGTATGGCGGTGGAAATATCTGCCGCCGTTATAAAAAAAGAAAAAATGATAGATTTTGCTCGAGATTATGACAATATTCCTCTTCATACCGATGAGGAATATGCAAAAACTACACCTTTTGGTAAGCTTATTGCTCCGGGGGTAATGTCTTTTATGTCTGTATGGGCAAAATATCTCGAAGTTGATTTTTTCGGCAATGAATTATTGGCAGGGAAGTCCACTAAAATAGAGTGGTTAAAACCTGTATTTGCTGATGATGTTTTGATAGGAAAGGCAATTATTACAAAACTCGAAAAAAGAAACTCCAAAAACGGATTGGTAGAAATTAGAATTGATGCATATAATCAAAACGGTGAACTTGTCTTAACAGATGTCACTGAAGCTATTGTAAAATGCAAAAATCAGGTGGTAAATTATGAAAAAGACTTACGTGACATCAATGCCTAATCATATCGGTGCTTTTTTAAAAGCAAGTAAGTGTTTTTCTGCTTTAGGGATAAATATAACTCGTGTAAGTTATAACAAAGCTGTTGATTCGCATACACTCTTTATAGATGCAGAAGGTACGGAAGAACAGTTAAAGAAAGCTGATACAGAACTTGAAAAAATCGGTTATTTGCAAAGTAATACGAATAAATCAAGTGTTGTTTTGATTGAATTTTGTCTTGAAGATATTCCGGGCAGTGTTGTGAATGTGCTTGAATTAATATCTGATTTTAATTTTAACATTTCGTATATAAGTTCTCAGGAAAACGGAACTGCATATCAATATTTTAAAATGGGTTTGTACGTTGAAGATATTGATAAAATTTCTGAATTTTTAAAAGAGGCTGAAAAAATTTGCAAGGTTCGAGTCATAAATTATAACAGTTCTGAAAAGGTATATGATAATAGTATTTTTTATAATACTTATGTTATGGGTCTCTCCAAAACAATGGGGCTTTCTGACGAGATTAGACGTGAACTTTTGGTCCACGTCAATCTTGCTATGCAAACTCTTGACGAACAAGGATTATCTCCGTACAGAACTTTTGATAGTATAAGTAAGTTTGCGGATTTACTCGGTGCATCAAAAGAAAGAAATTTTATGCCCCGAATCAGTAATCACAGAATAACAGACAATACCGAAATAATATTAATAGAACCTCCTTGCGGCAGTAACACAATTATTATAAAAAGTAATAATAAGTTTTTGTTTGTTGATAGCGGATACGCATGTTACAGTATTGAGATGCAGAAAATTTTTAAAAAAATTATTCCCGATTTTGATAAAATGAAGAAAACTATTATAGTTACTCACGCGGATGTTGATCACTGCGGCTTACTTCCTTTGTTTGATGAAATAATTACAAGTACAAAAACGGCTTTTTGCTTAAAAAGTGAATTTGTTGGAAACGACGGATTCAGAGAAAAGAACCCTCTTCACAAGCCATATATCAATATTTGTAAATTGTTAACTTCCTATAAGGCTGTGAATCCTGATAAAATTAAAGCTTTGTGGAACATTGTTGATAATTTGTCACAACCTCTTACTCAAATCGGTTTTTTTGATTTCGAGGAGCTTCATTTTGAAGTATATGAAGGTAAGGGCGGTCATTTGCCGGGAGAAATTGTGTTGATTGATTATACTCATCATATTGCTTTAACAGGGGATATTTATATAAATACTCACGGACTTACACCTGAACAAGCCGAGTACAATCAATATGCACCTATTTTGATGACTTCCGTTGATACAAATCCAAAACTTTGTTCTGAGGAAAGAAAAGCAATTATCGGGCGCCTCGGCATTGGCAAATGGCAAATCTTCGGCGCCCATGGTTTTAAAAAAGAATATTCTGTCAATTCATAAAAATTTACTATTTTTTGAAAATGTAATTAAATCTGTCGTTAGGAGCAACATCGCCCATGTCAATGAATTTCATAATATCGCCGTCTGAAACAGAGTTGTCGGCCCATTTGAATTCAAAAGAATCTTTAATGCCCAAAAGTGCTTTTGAAACTTTGATTTGAATTATATTTCCTTTTACACAATACTCCGCAGTACCGACTTTTTCCATAGCCCATTCGGAATCTTTGAAGGCTTCTACGGAAATTTCGTTACCGTTTTGGAATCTGTTCAATACAAAATTGTAACCGTACCAACCGGTATTATATGAACGGTCAGCGTTAATAAAGAGGTTCATCCAATTTGTACCTTCGGGAGCAGTAATGCTATCTGCACATTCAGCATAGAAATAAATAAATTCATCATCAGAAGACACTTTCATTGTAACAAAGTCGTTTCTGCCGGAATCATTCACATAATGAATTTCGCCAACATGTGAAACGGCATCACGTTTAACAGTATCACCTTTATAGTCAAGATATTCAGGACCAACATCATTCCATTGGCAAGGACAGCCGTTTATATCAATTGTTTTCTGTCCGTCAGCACAGGGGATAGGGCGAGAACCTTTGTATTCTCTGATATTTGAAACCATTTGATAATAATAGTTATCGTTAAATAGACCTTTTACAGGCTCAATATCACGAGAATATTCTCCGTTTAAGCAATCTACGTAATAATTACGCTTCATAGGATCTTCGGGGTCAACAATGTATGTGTTTGCAATTAACTGACCTTTGGCAGGATTTACACCGCCGGGGAGATAGTTATCCCAACGACCTGCCCACCATTCATTCCAACCTGTAATCATCACTATAGGAGGATTGATTTCTTTTGCACGCTCAAATTGCTCTTGGAAAGCATATCCGTGCGGTGTAGTATCATCAACAAGTGAAAAACCGTAATCTCTTTCTTTTTTGTTGGGAGGTTGCTTGCCGTCATGAAAACTTCTTCCGGCATTAGTACCGTAACTTCCGTTTACCCAGAAACCGCACATAACGATAACTTGCTCAACTTCTCCTGTTTCTGATTTGCCGGGCATTTGAGGATACATATCAGCCCACGCCCAAGCGCCTTTACCATCGGTAGAAGTATACCACTCGTCGTTTGTCATAGCCCAGCATTTACGGAATGTAAATCTGTCGCGAACATCTGCAGGGAGAGATTCTGCCAAACTTCTCGGTGCGAGAACGAGCGGTTTGTTTTCCCAATTAAACCACAAATTGTCATACTGTTTGTCGCTGTAAAATTTTTCTAAAAGTGCGCCGAAAGATCTGCTTGAATTGTCAAAGCTATCGCCGCAGTTGAAAATAACATCAGGTGTTTTGTAACCTTCAGCGCGAACTTCGTTCCAAACTTTCAAAATTACTTCGAGAACAGGGGCATAAATTAAGCCGTTTGTTACATCAAAGAAAATAAAATCAATTCCAGCATTCATAAGTTGATAAATATGCTTACGGATTACCCATTCGTCATCGGAACGGTAGTAGCCAAAATATGGCTCTGCCCAATAATGTGCAAAACCTAAAGGACCGCTTGCTAACATTTTTTCAAATTCATCAGCTCCGCCCATAGCGTAAGCTACTGTGTGGTCCATAAGCGGACCTCTGCCGCAATGCCACATAAAGTAGAAAATACCAACTTTTCCGTCTTTTTGTAAACCTTTTACATCTAAGGGAAGCTCACGTTTTAAATTGTCAGCTGCCGCCCAAGTGTCTTGGTATAAGTCAATGTACTTATTATCCATTTTAAAGACCTCCTTCAATTTATATATAATTAAAATTCGTTCATAAGATCGAAGAACAAGGGGAGTCCGCCGGTGTGAACAAACAAAACCTTTTTACCCTTGATGTTGTTATCTTTTAAGTATTTTTCACAGCCGACATAGGCTTTTCCTGTATATGTTGTGTCTAATTCAATTCCGTTTACGGCAAGCATTTGAGTGCAAGCGTTTCTGATTTCGTCAGTATGTAAAGAATAACCGCCGCACAAGTATTCCGTAGCAAGATTGATTTCCTCGGAAATACGTTCTGCCGGAATGTTCGTGATATTGTTTTTGGCGAAATAACCGTTTATATGTTCGTTAAGTTTAAGAAGTCCGCGCTCTTTTACACGGGCAATTGAAATGCCAACAACTTTTGGCGCTTCTGCTGTATCGGAATTCAAAAGTTTGCCGATAGTTAAGCCTGCTTGTGTCGTGCCTGAACCGGAAGCACAGAAAATGTAATCGAAGCCGCCGAACTCTTTGCTTTGTTCCATGATTTCGTTATAAACGTCAACGTATGTGGAAGCTTGATTGATTACTGCGTCGCCTTCGTTGATATAGTAGGGAACGCCGCCTTCCTTAACAATTTTTTCTTTAACTTTTGCAACTGTAGCATCAACTTCGGATTTTTCACACTGAATTACCTGTGCTCCGAAAAGGTGAGCCATTTCTCCGTTAAATGCTTTCTTTAAGCCGTGGTCATCATCGGTAATTGAAATCATGTAGCATTTAATTCCCAATGCAGCACACATATTTGTTGTAACACGGCAAAGGTTAGAACGTTTATTACCGTATGTAATGAGTGTGTCACAACCTGTTGCGTACATGTGTTCAATAATTTTTCGTGCGATTCTTACTTTGTTACCGCCGAAAGAGAAGGGCTGCAAGTCGTCTCTTTTAAAGAAAATTTGATTATCTGTGCTGTAAAGAGAAGTAATTTCGTGAATGGGAGTTTTAAAAGTTGTATTTTCTAATTTCATACATATACCTCATTTCTGTTAATATAGCTCTTTATACAATAATAGCTCGAACATCTTACAAGAAATAAAGAGGTTCAAGCTATTAAAATTTGGTGCGGATGACAGGACTTGAACCCGCACGCTCTCGCAATGGAACCTAAATCCATCGTGTCTGCCAATTTCACCACATCCGCGTTCGTGTTTTACATACGATATAATAACAAATTTTAACTCAAATAACAAGATGAAATTGGTATTTTACGATTTATTTTTTATTAAGTCTTTCGCCTACAGCACCGTGGGGATGAATCAAAGCAAATTGCTCGTTGAGGTAATCTGTTTCTTCTATTAGAGCTGCTTGCAAAGCGTGGAAAAGTACGCAAAGTGAAGTTGTTGAAGTTGTTCCTTGTGCGTTGTATTTATCTGTTTCACGGTTTACATATTGTTTTAATACGACTGTTGCGCCTTTTGCAAGGGGGGATTCGAGATTTTCAGTGATAGTAATAATATTAATTTCTTTTTTGCGGCAAATTTCCATAATTGGAAGTAATTCAGAAGTTTTACCACCGCGTGAAGCAAATACCATTACGTCGCCTTTTTGCAAAAAGCCTGTAGCACCGTGGGGAGCTTCGGCAGGAGAAATGAAGCGTGAAGGACGCTCGATACAGCACAAAAGGTGAGAAAAATGTTGGCACGCAATACCTGAGTGACCGCAACCGCAAGTACCGATTCTTTCAGCATTTGCCAAAAGTTCAACAGCCTTGGAAAATTGCTCTTTGTCTATGTAATTTGCAAATTCGGAAATACATTCGCTCTCGATTGCAAAAGCGTTCATAGCTTGTGTTAATGATTCGTTTTTCAAAGTATGACAACTCCGTTCTTTAAGTAGTAGAATTTATATTTTTAAAATACAAGTTGATTATAATATTTTATTGAAGATAATGCAATAAATCGTTTTGAACTGAAAGAGCATATTTACAAATGTAGTTGTTTAATATACAATTCTTGTAATCAAAATCATTGAGAAAGAGGGTAATTTAATAATGAAAAAAGCAATTTTGACAATTATTGTATTAACAATTATTTTCACGGTTTTATTAACAGGCTGCACGGAAAATTCCGATAACCCGATTGTTACTACTGCTTCCGTGAAACCTACAATAGGATCTGAAAGTACGTCTATTCCGGAAGAAACAGAAACACCGGAACCGACTTCAACACTTGAAATACAGACTCCTACGCCAACGGTTGAGACAACGCCCGAGCCTACAGAAACACCGGAGCCGACACAAGAATCAACACCAACTGTAATTCCAACCATAGCTCCGACAACAGCACCAACAAAAAAGCCGACGATTATTCCGACTGTTCCTACGCAAGCTCCTACGAAAGCTCCTACAACACCGCCGACACAAGCGCCCACACCTACACCAACAGCAGTACCGACGCAAACTCCCGTTAAAGATGAGGAAGAGGTAGATGCTATACTTTACAGATTTTACGCTCCTGATAATTATATGTGGAAATCTGATACTTTTATAGATTCAAAAGCAACAGGGGTTGGTATGACAGCAACCGGACCTGCGTGTACTTATTTTTGTGATCCGGTAGAACGTGCACTCGTAATTCAAATTCATACGGTGGATCCTTATTTTGCTATTAAAGGTGGGGAAGACGGTAAGACGTTTAATCTCAGTGAATATCCTGTATTTAAAATCAGACTCAAAAACGAAACAGTTTCCACAACGTTTGAGACGCACCTTATGATTACAAACGGAGCAACTTACGGGGATCGCATTTCATTTTTTATTTCAGGAGAAGACAAGACTTTTAAAAACTATGTCTATGATATCGGCCAACAAAAAGGTCCTAGTTTTCTTGCAGCACGAAATCCTATTTCCGGTATCAGACTTGATGGATTGAGCATTTATCAGCACGAGTTAGAAATGAGTGAAGCTACTCCGTATTTGCATATTGAATATTTTGGCTTTTTCAAAACGATGGAGGATGCAGTGCGTTGGAACCCGCCGCATCTGCGTTAATTAGATATAATTTGATTGACTACTAACAAGAAAAGTGTTATGCTGACAAAAGCATGGGAAATTATGTCTTTTCCTGTGAAAATTTAATATTTACTAAAAAATAAACGGAGGAAATTATTATGGAATTTAAAGTTTATCAAAAAGAAATCGAATTGCAATCAAGAGGTTGGATCCCTACATTTCACGATGTATCCAAAGAGGTAATTGAAATAGTAAAAGCTTCAGGTATTAAAAACGGTACATGTAATCTTGCATCACACCACACAACATGCTGCGTAATGATTCAGGAATGTTCACATGACATCGATTCTTTCGATATCGAATATTTGCAACATGACCTTCTCGACATCATGAGAAAAATTGCTCCTGACTTTGCAGAAGAGCATCAATATCGTCACCCCGGACCGATTCATACACAGTTTGGCCGTTACGTTGATGAGCCCGGTGACTTCACAAGTATGAATACAGACGGACACCTCAGAAGTGTATTCTTTGGCAGAAGCGAAGTTATGACAATCAAAGACGGCGAGCTTGATGGCGGCGAATTCGCTCACATCTATTTCGTAGACTGGGATCACGTTCGTGCTCGCAGAAGACAGCTCAACGTTACTATCATGGGAACAACTGAGGATGTAGAAGACAGAAAGTTCAACAACGGCGAAGTTGTAAACACACTCCGTAAATACACAGCAGAAGAAAAAGCATATGATCCTCACTATGATCTTCAGCTTAAGAGATAATTTACTAAATATTTAAGGTGGATTAATTATTATGAAAAGAAAAATAAGAACACCGTATTTCGAAATCGGTACAAAAAACTACATATACGGCGATAAAGTGTTGGAATATGCAAAAGCTGCTGATGCTGCAGCAGAAAAGTATGACATCGATGTACTTTTTATTTGCCCCGCAGTTGAAATCAGAAATGTTGTTCAAAACACAAAGAATCTTATAGTACTCGCTCCGTATATGGATACACTTCGTCCGGGCAGAGGTATGGCAGACGTACTTCCTGAGGCATTAAAAGCAGCAGGTGCGGTTGGTGTTGTTGTAAACCACTGTGAAAAACCTATGTCCTTACCACAAATTAAAGCAACAATCGACAGAGCAAACGAGATAGATTTCCTTGTTTTCGCTTGTGCTGATACTGTTGCAGAGGCAAAAGCAATTGCTCAGCTTCACCCCGATATTATCAACCCCGAGCCCACAGAGCTTATCGGCGGTTCAGGCGGCGGAGTAAGTGATATGAGTTATGTTAAAGAGGTTATGCAGGCAATCAGAGAGATTGACCCTAATATCCTTGTTGAACAAGCTGCAGGTATCACAAACGGCAAACAAGTATATGATTTTATTATGGCAGGTTCAGAAGCTGCAGGTGCAGCATCGGGTATTATGAATGCCGAAGATCCTATTGCTATGATAGACGAAATGATTGCTGCTGTAAGACAGGCTGCAGACGATCTTGAAAAAATGAAAAAATAAAGGAGTAATTTTGATATGGTATACAGAGAAGCGTTCAAAGTTCAGTCAAATGATAAGATGTGTTCTTTCCATGATGTTACAGCAGGCACAAGAGAAGTTGTAGAGCGTTCAGGCATTAAGAACGGTATCGTTGTTGTATATTCACACCACACAACTTGCTGTGTAATTACACAAGAGTGTGCTTTTGATGAATCAATAACAGGTTTGGAAACACTTCAACAAGATTTGGTAAACATTATGGATGATATTATTCCTGTTTGCAAACATGAAGGTATCTATTTGCATCCCGGACCGAAGGCATTGAAATTTGCAGAAGAACATGATGAAGATGCGAGAGGTTGCCACAATACTGATGCTCACTTGCGTTCATCTATTATCGGCAGAAGCGAAACAATCGTTCTTATTGACGGAGAGCTTGATCTTGGTGAATTCGGACACATTCATTTTATTGATTTTGACCAGACAAGAGCAAGACAGCGTACTGTTCAAGTTATGATTATCGGCGAATAAAGGAGAATTAAAATGTTCGGATATGAAATGTCAGCTTATGACAAGAAAATTTATGAGGAACAACTCAAGGATTTTTTACCTGAGAAAATGATTGACTGTCATATACATATATGGCCCAAAGAATGTATTAAAAAGAGCGATGCAAAAGCTTGTGTTTCTTGGACCAGTATGGTTGCAGAATACAATACTGTTGAGGATCTTTTCCAAACATATAAAGATATGTTTCCGGGAAAAACCGTAAAAGCAGTTTTGATGGGCGAGCCTCAGTGTGACCTTGCACAAAACAACAAATATACAAGTGAAGCTGCAAAGAAATATAATCTTCCTGCTTTCTATTGCACACATCACTCTATGACTGCGGAATTTCTTGAAAAAGAAGTAGAGCAGGGCGGTTTTTGCGGATTAAAACCATATCAGAATAATTCACCCGACTATATTCCGGCAGGTGAAATTCGTATATTCGACTTTTTAACACCGGAACATTTGGAGCTTGCTAATCGCAAGGGGTGGATCGTTATGCTTCATATTTCAAGACCTGCAAGACTTCGCGATCCTTTGAATCTTGCACAGCTTTTGGAAATAGAAGAGAAATATCCTAATGTAAAGCTTATAGTTGCACACGTTGGCAGAGCGTATACACCTGAGGATTTGGGTAATGCATTTGAAGTATTGAAAAATACAAAGAATATGATGTTTGACTTTACTGCAAATACCTACGACTATGCTATGATTAAATGTCTCGAAACAGTAGGACCAAAGCGCTTTATGTTCGGTTCTGATTTGCCGATATTAAAGATGAAAATGTTCCGTACTTTCGAAAACGGCGTTTATTATAACAATGTTCCCAGAGGTCTTTACGGTGATGTTTCCGGCGATGTACACATGCGTGAAACTGACAGAGAAGACATTACATGCTTCATGTATGAGGAACTCTTGGCCTTCAAGAGAGCAGCAGAAGCACTTAAATTATCAAAACAAGATGTTGAAGATATTATGTGCAACAATGCCGCAAAACTTTTTAATATAAGCTTTTAATATCAACGGAGGTTAATTTATGAAAAAGATAAAAATTGGTTTTTTACCGCTTTACATCAAGCTTTATGATGACAGTTGCGGTGAGCTTCGTCCGAGACTCGAAGCATTTTATGATGAAATGGCAACAATTCTCGAAAACGAAGGTTTAGAAGTAATGCGCACACCTTTCTGTCGTTTAGAGTCAGAGTTCAAGGCTGCAGTTGAAAATTACGAAAAAGAAAATGCTGATTGTATTGTAACACTTCACATGGCATACTCACCTTCACTTGAGTCTGCAGATGTTCTTATAAACACAAAGCTTCCTATCGTTGTAATGGACACAACAATGACTTACGAGTTTGCTCCTACAACAATCAACGATGAGATTGACTACAATCACGGTATCCACGGCGTAATGGATTTCTGCAATCTTCTTATCAGAGGTAAAAAAACATATGCTATTACTTGCGGACACTACAAAGAGTCTGATGTTGTTAAAGAAACAGTTAACTATGTAAAAGCATCTGTTGCTGCAAATTCCGTAAAAGGCACAAAAGTCGGCGTATTCGGCGGCAGCTTCAGCGGAATGGGTGACTTTATTGTGACTCCCGAGGAAATGAAAGAAAACTTCGATGTTGAATTTATCGTATCTAACAACGATGAGGCTCGTCAGATTACTCAGTCAATCACAGACGAAGAAATTGACGCAGAAATAGAAGCAGATAAAGAAATTTTCGATTTCCCGATTGATATTTCCGATGAAGTTTATCGTATGAATACAAGAGCTTGTCTTTCAATTCGTAAATGGATCGAAAAAGAGCATCTTGATGCGTTCTCAGTTAACTTCTTGAAAGCTTGCCCTGCATACGGTATTGACTCAATGCCTTTCATCGAAGCTTGTAAAGCTATGTCAAGAGGTATCGGTTATGCAGGTGAGGGCGATGCTCTTGATGCTGTATTTACAGGTGCTCTTATTCGTGCTTTCGGTGATGCATCATTCGTAGAAATTTTCTGTCCTGACTGGAAGAACAACATTCTCTTCCTCAGCCATATGGGTGAAATGAACTATCGTGTTGCAGCTTACAGACCTGAAGTACGTCTCAGAGGTTCAAACTACGTTGATTCTGTACTTCCTATGGCAGGTTACTCAAGATATAAAGCAGGAAAAGCAGTTTATATCAACATTTTCCGTGATGCTGAAGGTTTCTGCCTCGTTGCATCCGATGTTGAAATGCTCGATATGGACGATTACGACCAATATAAGAGAACAATCAGAGGTTGGATGAAACCTTCTGTTCCTGTTAAGGATTTCCTTAGAAAATTGAGTGAATTCGGTGCAACACACCACAGTATGCTTGTTTATGATGTTACACCTGAGCAGATGATGCATTTCGGTAAACTTTTGAATATGAAAGTTTATAAAATCTAATTAAAATTTTACGCTATTTGGAGGGTCAAATGTATTTTGTCGGAACAGATGTCGGCACAACCGGCACAAAAACAATAATAATGGATGAAAATGGTAAACTTTGCGGTAAAGGCTATATGGAATATGAGCTTAAAGCAGGCAAAGGCGGTAAAGTAGAGCAAGATGCTAATGATTGGTGGAAAGCAGTTGTTTATTCCGTAAAAGAAGCAGTTAAAACTATTCCTGATAAGAAAAATATCGTTGCGATGTCACTTTCCACTCAAGGAGGTACAACACTTCCCGTTGATGAAAACTTTACACCGTTGTCAGATGCATATACATGGATGGACAGCAGAGCTACCAAAGAAAACGATGAAATACGTCAAAAATACGGTGAAGATATCTACCATATTTCCGGTTGGAGATGCGATCCGAGTTTTGACCCTCCGAAAATGCGTTGGATGGCAGAAAATGAGCCTGAGATATTCAACAAAGCGGCAAATTTTGTGTCTACTGTTGAATACGTAAACTACAAACTTACAGGTAGAAATGTTACAGATCCTTCAAACGCTGCAATGAGACAGCTTATAAGTGTAGAAACAAAAGATTGGAACGATGTTCTTCTTGAAGCAGCAGGTCTTACAAGAGACAGACTTCCCGAGTGTTTACCTACAGGCGCGTTTGTAGGCACTTTAACAAAAGAAGCGGCGGCAGAGCTTTCGCTTCCCAAAACCGTTAAAGTTTACAACGGCGCACATGACCAATATTGCGCTTCGCTCGGTTGCGGAGCAGTAAATCCCGGAGATATGCTTCTTTCGACAGGTACAACTTGGGTAATATTAGGTATTTCAGAAGCACCCTTGTTTACTAAGAGCCATATAGCTCCCGGTGTACATCCGGTTGAAGGTTTGTACGGAAATATAGCTTCATTAAACAGTGCAGGTTCTGCATTGAAATTCTACAAGAATATAACAGGTGAAGATTACAATATCCTTGATGACGGTGCTGCAGACCGTATGGATTCAGCAGAAAACATTATGTTTTATCCTTATTTTGCAGGTTCCGGATTCCCGCATCATATTCCCGCAGTAAAAGCTTGTTGCATGGGTCTTGAGCTTATGCATGACAAGTATGATCTTGCGAGAGCTTTGATGGAAGGTATTGCTTTTGAAACACGTGAAACATTAAATGAATTTGCCGCACACGGTTCAGATATCAAAAAGCTTAAAATGGTGGGCGGTGCCGCAAAAAGTGATTTGTGGAGCCAAATTACTTGTGATGCGACAGGTTGCGAGCTTCATATTCCTGCTGAAAAAGATACATGTTGTATCGGTGCCGCAATACTTGCAGCGACAGGTTACGGATATTTTTCAAATTATTCCGAAGCTTGTGAGAAACTTGTTCATTACAGCAAAGTGCTTAAGCCAAATCCGACAGCTGTTGAGTTCTACAATAAGAAATTTGACAGATATCACAAAGGTTATGAGCATATAAAAGCTTTTTTCCTTGATACAAAGGAGTAAAAATGAAATTAATAAAACATTGTTGTGTTTTTATATTAATAATCATTTCAGTGTTGTGCTTGTGTTTTTCTGCAGGCTGTGATTTTTCTGAGTATTTTCCTCCAAAATCTTCTGAAAAACCTGCAGGAGAGTACAATAGTGAAGACTTTGATTATGACGGCGAGTATGGTGATAATAAATTTCCGTCTCATAAAGACGAAAATCCACAAAACTTAGGAGTATCAATTCCTGCTGCCCAAATCACTGAGTCAAATATTGAATTGTTAAAAGACGTGAAACCAATATTTTCATTACAAGGCGGATTTTATATCGGAAATCCGTCTGTTTCTGTTTTTCTGTCTGCAAGTGATATAGAAAAATTGGAAACTTGCGGTATTACTGATTATTCAATAAAATTATCATTTAATCAAGAAGAACCTTCCTCTAATAGCCAAAGTTATGAAAAAGAACTTAAACTTCCTTTTACATCAAGCGTTTACGATTCTAATTCTCGATTTACAACTTCGATTTTACGTGCGGCTGTTTATGATTCCGATAATAATTTAATCGGAAAAATCGAAACCGCTACTTATATTAAATCTCAACGCAGCGAAAATGTTTCACTTCCTGTTGTGTCTTTGATAACTAATTCAAGTAATCTTTATGATGAATATAAGGGGATTATTACGAATTATAATGCAAGAGGTTCATATTGGGAAAGACCTGTACACCTTGAATTTATTGAAAAAGATACAAGTGTATTATCACAAGATGCAGGTATCAGAATTTTTGGCGGCAGCAGCAGATCTTTGCTTCAAAAATCATTCAGAATCACAGCAAGAAAATCATCTTATTTTAATGTAAACAGATATGACGGTGCTGGTAAATTCAAATATGCATTATTTCCCGGAAGATTAAAAGCTGACGGTACAGAGCTTTCTCAGTATGACAGCTTTGTGCTCAGAAACGGCGGTAATGATTCGTTACTTCATACAGCGACACAGAATATAAGAACTTCCATGTTAAGAGATGGTTTGGTAGCTTTAATTACGGGCAGTGCAAGTAAAAATGTGGATTATATGGAATACAGACCTGTTATTGTAATATTAAACGGAGAATATTACGGCATTTTGAATATGCGTGAGCATGAAAATGATAACTATATATCAAATGTTTACGGTATTGAAGATAAAGAAAACATCACTGTTATTTCTTCGGAGGTTAATTCCCAAGAGGATGATGACAGATATAACGGCTCTTGGTTTTATTACAAACAAGATAGCGGTCCGGAAGGCGAACTTGAAAAATTCATTCAGCTTTTGAGTGAAATTAAAGAAGGCAAATATACATTTGAACAAGCTTCAAAGTATATTGATATGGATAATTTCCTTGAATATTGTGCTATAAATGTTTTTGTATGTAATACCGACTGGCCTCACAACAATGTAAGAGTTTGGAAGTATTCCGACGGTAAATACAAATTTATGCTTCGTGATGCCGATTTAGGTATGGCGCGTTACACTGTTGCCGCTGAAGCTTGGAATTCACCTTCTGAGCTTTACACGAAAGCAGATGCAAAGAATTTACGATATCTTTTGTGGCCTTGCTTGACTGAGGAACAAAAGACGAAACTTTATAATCCTAACGGATTGCCTTATGTTGACGCGGGAACTTATAACGACCCGTTGTATACACAAAGTTTATTGAATTTCTGTCTGAAAAATGATGGTTTCAGAGAAAAGTTTGTTGCTTACTGCGAAAAATTGGCAACACAGCTTTGGACACCGGAGCATCTTAATGCTTTGCTTCTTGAAAGAAAAGCTTTAATAGAGATAGAAATGCAATATCATTTTAACAGGTGGGGTAAAAATATATACGAAACATATTATTCTTATTGGGCACAATCTACGGTTAACGAGTCTATGAAGCAGTGGATGAGCCAAAGAAGTGGAGCAAATGGATATTTTTTAAAGGAAATACATGATGTTTGCGATACTTATTAAAAAATTTAGAAGTTAAGTAGTAAAGAGCGGTCATGAGCCGCTCTTTAATTTATTCAACGTAAAAATGCATTGGGTACGTAAGATGGTGTACCTCGCTTAGTTTATCAACAGTTATAAAACCTGCTGGCGCAGTTAATACATCGGGAATTCTGTTTACAATAGTTGCACAAGTGTGTTCCACGGTAGCAGGCTTTTTAACATAAAATTCAGTATTTGGTTCGCCTGTTATTTTCCATTCACACATATCTCCGTCATCGGGACCGTATACTTTACCTATACACTGTGTTTCAATTACAGGACCTTGATACGTTTGTGTTGTAACAACGGCGCTCATACCTATGCAATCTCCTTTTTTTATGGTAAAACCACACGTTTTAGAATATAATTCTTTGTCATAAAAATAGGGTACACATTTTTGTGTTTGTGATTTAATTGTCCAGCCCATTTTATTACATAATGATTCGTTAGAATTCCAAACATAACTGGGTTCAAGGACAACAGGGTGTGCAATTTTTTCTTCAAATTCAGCAGGTGTCAATCCTACACCGTGTGCTTGAGCAAGAGCTAAACCATAATCTTCTACATTATAACTCACTGCACCTTCTATTTTTTTTATTGATTGAACTCCGCCTGCAACAAGTGAAATCATATTAATCCAGTATATATCTTGCATTCCGGAGCCTACAACTGTGCAACCTGTTTCTTTGGCAATTCTGTCAATTTTGTTAGTAATTCCGGAAGCCGTTGTCCACGGATAAATTGCCTCTTCACACGTTGTAATTACATTAATTCCTCGTGAAACACATTTTTCAAGATGCGGATACATATCTTCCATATAACTAAACAATGTTAAAATCGCAATATCTGCATCGCATGAATCCAGAACTTCATCGGCATCGCTTTTGATTTTTACGCCTAAATTAAAACCAAGCCCTGCATATTCGCCCACATCCATTCCCACAATATCGGGATTGATATCAATTGCACCAACAATTTCAACACCTTTTTCATAAAGGTAACGCAAAATGTATTTACTCATTTTGCCGCAACCGTACTGTACTGCACGAATTTTTTCTGAATTCATAGAATTCCCTCCTAAAAATTAATAAAATCAGTATGTCCGAAAGTCCTGCAATATATTCATTTTATACTCTTGACAAAAGGAATATATTGTAATAATATCAGTCTGTTTTTAATGAAAAAACGTGTAAAAAATATTTAATTTATGAAAAGTGGTAATGTTTTTTTATGGATTATGTTTTAATGCTCATTTCCGTTTTTGTTAATGTGGCAGCCAGCTCTTTTAATAACAAATTTGCTAAAAAGCAGCTTGTAGGACCATCGGACAATTACATTTTTAATTTATTTTTGTCTATAAGCTGTGCCTTGGTGTTGGTTCCGTTTTGTATTTTTACATTAGACAGCGTGTCCTTGTATACAATTATTCTCGGTATTATATTCGGTGTAATTAACAGTGCAACATTTTTAGTAAAGACAACAGCTTTTCAAACAGGTCCTATGTCATTTACGGTACTTATTTCCAGTTGCGGAATGCTCATTCCTACAGTTTACAGTGCTATAAGATGGCCGGAAAATGATAAAATTCACACTCTCCAGTGGATAGGAATTGCCATTATGATAGTTTCTATTTATCTGGTTTTATCTAAAAGCGGTTCAGAAGGCAAAATTACGGGTAAATGGGTAATTTGCTGTATTGTAATATTTATTTTGGCAGGGCTCATAGGTGTAGCACAAAAAGAACAGAGAAATTCCGCATATCCTGATGAAAATTATGCATTTTTGTGCATAGCATTCTTTACATCTGCAATTCTCATTTTAGGTAAACTTATTTTAAACAAACATAAAAAAGGTGAGTTTAAACAATCATTTACAGATTGGGGATTTAAGAAAATAGGATTAGCTTGCATAACGGGATGTTTTACAGTTACTATGCATATAATTAATCTTAACCTTTCCGGTACTTTGCCGGCACCAATTTTCTTCCCGATAGTTAACGGCGGAGCAATATTCCTTTCAGGTCTTGTAGGATGGGTATTGTTCAAAGAAAAATTTAAGATTTCTCAGCTTATTGGATTCATATTGGGTATGCTCTCAATTATGATGGTTGGTAATGTATTTACAGGATTAATAAAATAAAATTTAGGAGTGACTTTTATGATTAAACCGGTTTTTTCGTATCTTTACGGCGGAGAAGATTTTAACAAAGTAAAAAATAACCCCATAAAAACAGAAGTTTCAAAGAAAGAGTATTCAGAATTTGATGCAATAGAATGGAGTATTACGTATGAAAATACAGGTTACTCCAACAGTGAAATTCTTTCTGAAATCAAAGACTGCGATATGCTTTTAGAGCTTCCGGAGTATCACAGAGAGTCTCCAACACTCAGAATCACAGAAGAAGCTCCGAAAATTATGTGGATGCAGGGACTTTTGGAAGGTGAAAGGTATTCGTTTGACGATGAACGCTCTGCTCAAGAATTTTCGACACATATTGATTATCTTTTTGATATCGGTATGAAGAAACACTACTTCAACAACGAAGGCAGAAGTTCCGACGAAATCATGCCGTATTTCGAAGTTGCTTGCAAAGGGGCAGGCTACATTGTTGCAATCGGCTGGACAGGTAGCTGGTTGGCGGAATTTATTCGTGAAGGTGAGGGTGTTCGATTTAAAGCTGGTCTCAGAAATGCGGAATTTTACTTAAAACCCGGTGAAAAGGTTAGAACTGCATCTATACTTATAATGAAATACGAAGCAGGGGAAGACCAATATAATAAATTCCGTGACATAATGGTTAAATATTACACCCCGAAGGTTCAGGGAAAAGACCATCCCGGACTTTTGCCTACGCTTTTGTGGGGAAGTTTGCCATCTGAGGAAATGGTTAACAGAATCAAAAGATATCAAGCAAACGGTGCAAAATTCGAAGAATATTGGGTAGATGCAGCTTGGAACGGAAAATTTGCCGCAAGTCAGAATAATTTCGATACAACTTGGGCAGATGAAATTGGTGATTGGGAAGTAAAAGAAGATATACATCCCGACAGATTCCGTGACGTTGTAAAAGCGGCTAACGATGCAGGTGCAGGTTTCTTGCTTTGGTTTGAAATAGAACACGCAACACCTGTAACTCCCATATTTAAAGAACATCCCGAATACTTCATACAAAACGGTAACAAACATATGCTCCTTGATTTAGGAAACGAAGAAGCTTGGCAGTATGCGTTTGATTTGCTTTGTGCAAGAATCAGAGAATTCAATATTTCATGCTACAGACAAGACTTTAATATGCCTTGTGATGTAGATTGGAAAATTAAAGACGAAGAGGGCAGACGCGGAATTACTGAAATTTACCACGTTGCAGGTCTTTACAGGTTGTACGACGCATTGCTCGCAGAATTTCCTCACTTGTATATAGATAACTGCGCAAGCGGCGGCAGACGTCTTGATTTTGAAATGGTTAAGAGGTCTTTGCATCTTTACCGTACAGATTATCAGTGTATATTTAATCCCGAGCCGGACGTTACTAATACGCACCAAACTAATATTTCCAAATTCCTTCCTGTAACAGGCTGCTCAACAAAGAAGAAAATGGATATTTATGCGGCAAGAAGTACTTATTCTGCAAGCTGGGGATTCAGTGCTTTCGGTACTGTAATTCAAACCATTACGGACGACGAAATTAAATGGCTTGCAAACGTTATAGAAGAGTATAAATCAATTCGTAAATACTTCCTTTGCCATTTTCATAATTTCGGTTCTGACAAATTCGACCAATCTGCTTGGGTAATTTGGCAGTATCATGACAATAAAAACGACGTAGGAATAGTAATGGCATTCCGCAGAAAAGACTCTCCGAATGATTCTGCATCAATTACACTCAAAGAGCTTGAAGGAACATACAAATTCACCAATTTTGACACGAAGGAAACTTTTGAAAACGGTGCTGATTTTAAAATTGTTCTTCCTGAGAAGTACAGTTGTGTAATATTTAAATATAATAAATAATATGACAAAATTACTTTTAAATTTATTTGTTAAAGAAAAGAATAACCTTTCTTCGCTGAAAGTACGCTCGCAAATCGGGCGTCTTTCCGGCGTTGTGGGAATATTGTGCAATCTATTGCTTTTCGCAGGAAAAATCACGATAGGTCTGCTTTCCGGCTCTGTATCCATAACGGCAGATGCTATGAACAACTTATCCGATGCTTCGAGTTCTGTTATTACATTTTTGGGTTTCAAGCTTGCAGAAAAACCTGCTGATGAAGACCATCCGTACGGTCATGCGCGTTTTGAATATTTATCGGCACTGTTCGTTGCGGCGATAATAATTATAATCGGCTTTGAATTGGCAAAAACTTCAATAGAGAAAATTATCAATCCTACAGAGGTTCTGTTTTCTGTTCCCGTTGCAGTTGTATTGATATTATCCATACTTGTTAAGCTTTGGTTATCGGTATTTAATGGTAAATTAAGTAAAATGATAAACTCAGCTACATTACAAGCGGCGTCTTCTGACAGCCGTAATGATGTTATTTCAACACTTGCCGTTTTGATTGCATCTGTACTTCAATTTTTCTTCGGTTGGCACGTCGACGGAATAATCGGTCTTTTGGTGGCAGTTTTCATTCTTTACAGCGGTGCAATGCTCGGAAAAGAAACAATAAGTCCTTTGCTCGGCGAAGCAGGAAGTCCCGAACTTCGAGAACTTATTGCAGAACTAATTAAATCAAATCCCAAAGTCTTGGGATATCATGATTTAATGGTACATGATTACGGTCCAGGTCAGCGTTTTGCAAGTTTACACATAGAAATGGATGCAAAAGAGGATCCCATGGATTGCCATGATATGATTGATGATTTGGAACGTGAAATTTTTCAAAGTTATAATGTTCACACGGTTATTCATTATGACCCTGTTTCCACAGGCGATTCCGAGCTTGAAAGAATCAAAGGAATAGTTTTAAACACTATAAAAGAGTTCGACAAAAGACTGTCTTTACACGATTTCAGAATGGTTTGCGGCAGCGGACATACAAATCTGATTTTTGATATAGAATTACCTTTTGATTTGAGTAAGAAAGATAAAGAAATTAAGACATTAATTGACAGCAAACTTGCCGAGCTCAATGAAAAAACTTATTACACCGTTATTAATTTTGATCCTGCAATATTTAACTAAGCACAATTATTTTTTGCTTTTAATATCTTTTTTTGCGGGATTGTTAATAACTTTGCCTTCTTGAGTAAATCTTGAACCATGGCAAGGGCAGTCCCATGTGTGTTCTGCAGGATTCCATTTAAGAGCACATCCTAAATGAGGACATCTTTTTGAGGAAAAGGTTAACAGATTTTTAACAGATTCAAAGCCGTTAACGATAAGTTGCGGCTTTAATATACTTCTGGACGGATTAAAAATGTCGGCAAATTCTTCTGTGTTTTTTTCTCCCGTAACCATATCACAAAGTATCATTGCCGCAACCATTGAAGAAGTCATACCCCATTTGTTAAACCCTGTTGCCGTATATAGATTCGGTGTGTTTGCAGAGTAATTTCCGATATACGGAATACCGTCTAAGCTCATACAGTCTTGTGTAGCCCAGTGATACTTCTCGATTGCATTCGGATATGTTTTTGCTGCAAAATCCCTTAAAACACCGTAATTTCCGCCTTTTTTGCCCGTTCGATGATTACCGCCTCCGATAAATAAATAATTTTCATAATTACGGTAAGACAATCCCTTACCGCTTTCATCAATATACATACCGTCTACAAATAATTCTTGCGGATTTTTTTCGTTTTCCAAAGCAATAACATAAGAGCGGTCTTGATATAATTTTAAGAAATAATTTCCATGCTTGTTAATAAAAGGGAAGTGTGTTGCAACTATAATTTTTTCTGCTTTAATATCCAAATTGCCGGCGTGCGCTGTATTTCCGTCGATGTCGTGAATAAAAGTATCTTCTAAAATATTTAAATTTTGAGAAATTGCTTTTAAAAATTTCAATGCATTGAATTGCGCTTGTGATTTAAAACAAAGCGCACCGACCGTTTTAATGGGGATTTTAAGATTTTCGACAAAATCGGCATGGTAACCGATTTTGTCAAGAATTTCCGCTTCCTGCTCAAGAACACTTCTGTCATTTAAAGAATATACATAATTGTTTTTTATTTCGTAATCACAATCAATATCAGCACAAAGTTCGCTATATTTGTTGAAAGCCGCTTTGTTTGCGCATAAATATTTTTGCGATGTTTCAACATCATACATTTTAGCTATTTTAGAATATATCAAATTGTGTTGGTAAGTGATTTTGGCCGTTGTTCGTCTGGTAACACCGCTAAGGAGTTTGTCCTTCTCCGCAAGAGTATACGGAACATTTTTTTGCTGTAAAAAGTATGCAGTCAGAATCCCGGTTATTCCGCCGCCGATAATTAATGTATTCGTTTTCAAGTGAAAACCTTCTTTCAATATAAATTATTTATAAAGCTATTATATACAAAATGTAAAATGTTTATAAATACATTGACTTTGTTTGAAAATTGATATAAATTGTAAATAGATTTGAGCGAGGAGGAATGAATAATGAATAACGAATTAATCGAAAAAAGAACATTTTCGTTGACGGAATCTGTATTCGCTTGGCTGTGTTATTTTGCCGGATATGCCTTTTGCAGGGCGTTTCCCGTTATGGAATTTCCGTTAGGCGGTTTTTTGTTTATTGTAGCTGTTTTTACTTTTACGGCAATATTTTTAAAAATACAAAAACATAAATTCAGAACTTGGCCTACAATTGTGGCCGCTTCGGCAATTGCCATTTCTGTATCACTTTTAGTCTCTACAAATACTTTTTTGTATTTTTGGACATTCTCTTATGCAATGGCGGCATATTGCTACTTTGTATATTCAGTATTGGGAAACAACATAAAAAATGATTTTTCTGATTTTATGTTGTTCGATTTCTTCAAGGCAATAATAGTTTTACCGTTTGCTTCTATCTCGAAACTGTTTTTGGCAATGTTTACCGGCAAAGCAAAATCCAGCGGTAAAATGATAGGTAAAATTTTTATCGGCGTTGGTTTAACATTAATACCAACAATTGTTGTTATCCGTTTATTGTCTTATGATTCAAATTTCTTGGATTTACTTGCAAAAATAATAGATTTTGACTTAAAAACTATTATTTCACACATAGGCAGCTTAGGTTTTGCTATTCCGATAGGAATGTATCTTTTCGGCTTGTATGCTTCTTCTGTTGAAAACAAAGGCAAAGAAACCATAAAAGCAGAAGATTGTTCAAAGGCATATCAGTCTTTGAAAATCGCACCGAAATTAACCGTTATAACAGCCGTAGTTCCGCTTGTGTTTATATATGTCATATTTTTTGTTTCCCAGTGGGATTATTATATATCAGGTTTTGTTGGTTCACTGCCTGATGAATTCAGCTATGCGGAATTTGCAAGGGAGGGCTTTTTCCAACTTTGTATTGTTTCTCTGATAAATCTTCTTGTTATATTTGCAGTAGTTCTCTTTATGAGAAGAAATGTAGCAGAGCGTTCAATTACACTAAAAATTATATCAATTGTATTTGCGATTTGTACGTTTGTTCTTATAAGTACGGCAATTGCAAAAATGCTTATGTACATTGACAGTTACGGTCTTACACCCAAAAGAGTATATTCCACCTGGTTTATGATAGTAATTGCTTCAATATTCATAGTTATTTTTATATGTCAATTTACAAAACGCATTAAGGCTGTTGCAGTATCTTTTTCTGTTTGTGTAGTTTTACTTACTGTTTTGTCAGTTATTAACATTGATGGTCTTATAGCAAGTTACAACGTAAACAGATATATTGACGGTTCGTTAAAAACCGTTGATATGCGTGCAATGGATGATTTGGGTGACGCTGCTATTCCTGAACTCGTTCGTCTTTCGGAGCATCTTGATAACAAGTACGGCACAGATATTTCCACGGAAGAATGCGGTTCAGAAGATGAAACATATCAAGAATTGCACCAAAAACTGCACAATGCCGCTTTTAATTTTGAGTATTATCGTGATGAGGAAAGTATCTTTGCAAAAAACATCCCCGTTCTCAGAGCAGAAAGAGCTTTAAAACGTATCAATTTAATTTAATTAAATACCGTATGTGCCTGTGATCGGATCTCGAAAAATCGGTAATTTGGGTGTTGTGAATGTAAAAAAAACAAAAAGTATACATATCAGAACAAGTAATATAAAAGCCGGAAGCGGTTTTCGGCATTTGATAATATTGTTCTTAAAAAGCCAAGTTTCCAGAAGAAAAGCTATAAAGGCACCTATGAAAAAAATTGTAATATTCAGCCAGTCGGGAGATTTCCCGAATGCTCCGTTATATGTGTAAAACAAAGCCGGAATTATGACAAGCCCTGTTGTAATTCCGGCAAGTTTTATACACCAAAAGTTTTTATATTCTTTAAAATATCTGCTTTGTATCAGTGCGTAAATGAATAGGGGAAAAAAGAGCAATTTCATGTGCTCCCATGTTGATTCATTTACGGCTGAAAACGGAGCACTCCAAAAACTTTCATTAGTAAATTCATACAGAAAATGTAAAAGTGTTCCACCTAAAGATGTGAAACCAAAACCTATAATTTGCCAAAGTGTCAAATCTTTTTTCATAAAATACCGCCTATTGTATTGAATAACTAAATTTTATGCACAATAATACAGAATATTCCTGTATTGACAAAACTGATACATCTATAGTAAAGTTTCTATGCTCATGAATCTAAGGGTTGAGGCGGTTTTTATATGAAGATAGTTATTATAGGTCTCGGAACAATCGGTGAGACGATATTAAAAAATCTTTCGGGTGAAGATCATACAATTACCATCATTGATGAAGATAAAACAACTATTGAAAATCTCATTGAAAGATATGATGTATACGGTCTTGTGGGAAACGGTGCTTGTCTTGATATACAAAAAGAAGCCGGAATGGAAGATGCCGATTTGGCCATAGTACTCACAAACAGCGATGAATTAAATGTGTTTGCTTGTTTAGTTGCAAAGAAAATAGGTGTAAAAAATACAATTGCCCGTGTTCGTAATCCCGATTACAGAAAACAGATTATCAATATGAAAGATGACCTCGGTATTGCCATGATTGTAAATCCCGAAAGAGAAATGGCAAATGAGATTTTTAATATTATAAACCTTCCCTCAGTTGCTCAAATCGAGCATTTTGCCAAGGGAAAAGTTACTCTTGTTGAAATTGTTGTTGAAGCCGGATGCCCGCTCGTAGGAGAAACGCTTATTTCGCTTGGTAAAAAATTGCAATCTAAAGTTTTGATTTGTGCTGTACAACGCGGCGACAATGTAATAATTCCGTCAGGTACTTTTAAAATCGAAGCAGGGGACAAGATTCACTTTACATCTGCTGCAAGATCACTGGGTGATTTTCTTGCAGAGGTAAATCTCGTAAAATCGCCTTTAAAAAATATTATGATTGTAGGCGGAGGAAGAATCGGATATTATCTTGCGGATTCTCTTTCGAATAAAAAATATAAAGTAAAACTTATAGAGCACGATACTGTAAAAGCAGAGGAACTTGCCGAGCTTTTGCCTCGTGTTACCGTAATTGCCGGAAACGGAACGCAGCACGACCTTCTCATAGAAGAAGGTATTGAAACAATGGATGCTTTTGTTGCGCTTACTGACATTGACGAAGAAAATATGATTGTTTCAATGTTTGCAAATAAGAAAAAAGTAAAAAAATCCATTACTCAGATAAAAAGCGATGACCTTTACGGAATGCTTGATGAGCTTGGTATTATAAATAATGTTTCGCCGAAACACATAGTTGCCGGCAGAATAATTAGTTATATCCGTGCATTGGCAAATTCTGTAGGCAGTAACGTTTTGACAATGTATCAACTTGTAAATGACCAAGTAGAAGCTTTAGAGTTTGCTGCAAAAAGAGAAGAATACTTTTATAACAAGCCTCTGCGTGATTTGAATATTAAAAAGAATTGTTTGATTGCCTGCATTATCCGCAAGAATGAAATTATAATTCCCAACGGTAATTCAGAGATTAAACTTGGTGATAATGTTGTGGTTGTAACTACGCATAAAAACTTCGACGATCTTAATGATGTATTCGAGTAAGGTGATGTTATGAACTACAGGAAATTAGGTAAAATTTTAGGTAAAATTATGATTTTAGAGGCAATTCTAATGATTGCTCCTTTGGTTGTCAGTTTTATCTATAATGAAACTTTTAAATATAAATTATCTTTTCTGATTCCGATTTTATTATTGACAATTATCGGTTTTTTACTCCAAATACCAAAACCAACAAGAAACAATCTTTATCAAAAGGAAGGCTTTGCACTCACAGGTTTGGTGTGGATAATTATGACTTTATTTGGTGCATTGCCTTTTGTACTAAACGGTGATATACCGAATTATATCGACGCTTGTTTTGAAATAATGTCAGGATTTACGACTACAGGAGCAAGTATTATTACCGACATAACAAAACTTGAACATTCCTCGCTGTTTTGGAGAAGTTTTTCTCACTGGATAGGCGGAATGGGTATTCTCGTTTTCGTGCTTATTTTTATACCCGAGAGCAACGACGGTTCATCTATGCATTTGCTTCGTGCAGAAAGCCCCGGACCTCAAGTAGGTAAAATTGCGTCAAAAATGAAAGTAACTACAAGAATTCTCTATCTGATTTATTGCGGAATGACTGTTCTTGAAGTTATCATTTTAATGATGGATAAACCTATACCCGGATATGAAAGCGATCAATTTTTTATAAGCGTAGTTACAACATTCGGTTGTGCAGGTACAGGAGGATTTGGTGTTCTTCCGGGAAGTATTGAGTTATTTAATCCTTTTTCGCAATATGTTATGGCGATATTTTTAATACTGTTCGGTTGTAATTTCAGTCTTTATTATTTAATTCTTATCGGCAAAATCAAAGATGTTTTCAGAAGTGAAGAACTCAAAGCATATTTAGGTATAATTATCGGAGCCGTTGCTTTAATTTTTGTTAGTTTAATTGTACAAATCCGGAATTTTCCTCAAAATTATACAACCGAAGAAGCATTCAGACATTCTTTATTCCAAGTTTCGTCTATAATGACAACTACCGGATACACCACAACAGATTATAACGCGTGGCCGGTGATTGCAACTACTGTGCTTTATCTTCTTATGTTTACAGGTGCCATGGCAGGTTCAACTGCCGGCGGTATTAAACTTTCAAGACTTGTAATGGCAGGAAAAGGTCTTTATATAAACATTAGAAAGTTAATTAATCCAAGATATGTACCAAAAGCTAAATTTGAAGGTAAGACATTAGAACAAAAAACAATAAACGATGTATTTGCATTTATTACATTGTATATTTTTATATTGTTTATGGTTATTTTTCTTTTAGCTTTTGACCCTGCAAACGGGCAAACAGTGCAAGTTGTTTCTGATGCCGGTTCATACGAAGTAACTCATGGATTTACGACTAATTTTTCTGCCACTCTTGCATGTATTTCGAATATAGGACCGGGTTTTGAAGCAGTAGGACCATATGTTTCTTATGCTGCATACTGTGGTTTTTCTAAAATTATTCTTACGCTCACTATGATGCTGGGAAGACTTGAAATATTGCCCGTGATTATTCTTTTCAGTAAAAGAACTTGGAAAAAGATTTAATTGTTGTATTCCAATAAAGCCAATAAATACATTGCGTGACCGGCGGGGTATACAGCAGCTCGTTTTGAAATGAAATCAAGTTGTAGTTTAGCAAGTGCTTTCATCACACCACGTATACCAATCAACCGGATTATCTTTATGCCGGAGCAAATACGGGCTTGTTTCTTTTGCTAATCTGTTACTCATAGTTTACCTCCGAAGTTTTGAGAGTATAGTTTGCAAAGGGAGAAAAAATTATTCAAAAATGCAAATTTATATAATTGTTATTTAGAATATAATTGTGTATAATGCAGTGAAACACTTTAAAAGGAGACAGAATATGAAAAAAAGATTGTTGTGTTTTTTGCTTGTTCTTGCAACCGTTTTCTTGGTTGCGTGCGGCAATAGCAGTACGTCTTCGGAGAAAAATGATTCCGAAGAAAATAAGGACAATAAACAGCAAGAAATAATAGACCAATTAATTAATGAAATCAGTCTTGACGGAATCAAATTTACCACGGGTGAACCTGAGCAGTTAAGACTTGAAACGCGTGTTCGCGTTGTAGCACAAATTCCGAATTATACAGAACTATTTATTGCGGCTATGGGTGAAGAAGATATTGAAAAGGCTGTTGCCAAGGCTGTAAATCAGAAAGAGTACACTACTGTTGAATACAGCGGATATGCTACTGTAGAAACTGATTATAATACCGGAAGCGAAGTTGTAAAAAGCGATGAGCTTATTAAGAGCTTTATGGAAGAAGAGCTTGTAAAGGCTATTAACGCTGTTCTTGAAAAGGAGGCGGCACAGAAATGAAAAGAATATCAGCAATATTACTTGCTCTTATTATCTGCGTAACTTCTCTTACATTTACGGTTAGCGCTGAGGATCCCGGCTTTTTGTACACTGATGCGGATATAGAGGAACTTTACTACGATTACGAAAATATTCAAGCCATGGTTGAAACTATGTTCTTTAAAAAAGACGGTCTTGCTTATTGGACTTATGTAGATTCGATGGCAGAGAGAAAGACAGCATCAAAGTTTATAAGCATTGCAAACAAAGTTATAGGTGAGACACCTGACAAGAAATACTACGCTCAGGTGCTTACAAACATGATCGCTGTTATTGAATGTGATTTGGCTCAACAGATTGAAACGCAAGGTCAGTATGACAATATGAAGAATGTCAAAGAGTACGCTTTTGATGTTTTTGATATTGCTGCAACGGTTGCGGGAATTGACGGTACGGCGGAAAAAATTGCCGACGGACTCAAGCTTGCTTCGACAGGAATTGAGTTAGCTGTAAATACAACAAATGAACTTAAATATTACGAGCTTTGCGTTCGTAACTATATGAACGCAGAAACTTTCCTTAAAGCAATTTACGACAACACGGATAATGCGGATATGAAGGAAGCGGCAGGGGAGCTTCGTTCTGCAAATCAGCTTCTGTATAAGGAAAGAATGAATTTTGTTTCCTCCGCATCAGAAGAGATTGCAGTATTTTCCGTTGACAATTTTCTCGGAAAGTTGGGCTTCGGACTTCTGAAAAAAGTTGATGCATATAAAACTGATACTGTCGTAAAAGATTATGTAGATTACGGTGAAAAGGCTTTTAAATCCCTTGATTCTCTCGTATCTACCGGTAAAGCTGTATTTAAGACAGTAATGATGGGCGGAGATATACTTTTTGGCACAACAAACACATTCAGACGCCACAACGAAATGGTTGCAATGACAGATATTGCAGAGGCACTCATTGCGGCAAACAACAAAATAACAGTATCTAAGAGCGACAGTGCTCAGGCTACTTACAGTAACATTCGTGCAAAGGCTGAGCTTTATAAAATGCTCATTGCCACACATCTTCGCGGAGAGTATCTCATATACAGCCTCAATCAAGAAGATGCAGGAGTGCTTTCGGTTATATCTAAGATGCTTGACGGCTTTAAAAATGAAGAGGACACCATCAAAAAATGGTATAACACACAGACAGATTACTGTGAAGAATATTATAATATGATTAATAACATATTTGTTCGTCTTATGAAACAAAAATATGTTGTTCACAACGGTTTTGAGCTCCACGACGGATTTATTGTTGAAGTCGAGAAAAAAACTGAAGTACCCGAGGGTTATTCAGGTATATATTCTTATGAAGACTTTAAGAAAATTACAGACAGTTGTCCCAGAGAAACAACACTCCTTACATCTATCAGAGTACACGCAAACGAGATTAACACTGCAAAATACATATTGATGAATGATATCACTTTCCCTGCGGAATATGATATTCCGGCAGTATTCTACGGTGTTCTTGACGGCAACGGATATACAATGAAGAATATGTCAAAACAGCTCTTCGGTTATATTGGAAATGCTACTATTAAGAATCTCGGTATGGAAATAAATCATACTGCAGATACAGAGGATAAAGAGTCAGCAGGCGGAGCTATATCCAACAGCACTATGGGCTGGAATAACAAAAATGGGTGTATAATTGATAACTGCTTTGTAAAGGGTAGTATTGATATTACTGCGCGTTCCGGAGATTTCGGAGGTTTAATGGGAAATGCAGACGGTGCAACTATCACCAATTGCTATAACGAAGCCGATATCAATATCAAAACAAGACAAAGCGGCGCTTTAGGCGGCATTGCAGGTGAGGACGGAAAAATAAGCAACTGCTATAACACGGGTAATCTGAAAATGTATGCATCTTGTGAAAATACCTTTAACGTATACAGTATTACTGTATATGTAGGCGGCATAAAAGGCTACAATTATGCAGATACTATTGAGAATTGCTATAACACAGGAAATATTTCCGCACAGTCCGGCTTAGGCTGCTCAGTATCTTCAGGCGGTATTCTCGGATATAACTACGGCTCAGTTTCAAACTCATATATTAAAAATTGCTATAACCTTGGAAATGTAACTAATGATTGGGCAGAGGATTATGATACAACAGAAGATTACGGCGGGGTTCTTCAGCCGTATTACTGTTCCGGCGGTATAGTAGGTTTGTCGGGCTATAATCTTCATATACAGAAGTGTTGGAATAGCGGCAATATTTCAGGCGAAATGTATATGGGCGGTATTATCGGCAGATCTACACTTGATGACAACGACGAAATATCTGATTGTTTCAATTTAGGAAGTGTAACCGGTGTTCAATTTGCCGGCGGTATTGTTGGTAAAGATTTCTCTAAAACACCTATTATTAATTGCTATAACACAGGTACTGTTTCGGGTGCTACAAGCTCCGGCTCTATAGCTGGTGAAATTCAAAACGCAGAAGATAGTATAAAGGGTTGTTATTATCTCGATAACGGCACTCCGGCAACTGCAACAGGAACTAAATATTCAGGCGCAAATGCTGTATCTTCTGAACAAATGAAGGACAAATCGACATTTGCAGAGTTTGACTTTATTAATACATGGCGGCTCAGAGAAGAAGATGTAATGCCTCTGCTTAAGCAGTAAATTAAAAGTAAAAAATAAAATCGGCATACTTCATAAGAGGCATGCCGATTTTTTATGGTCGGGTGTTCATAACGGATTCTATAATTATAATGAATCCTATAACATTACTCAAAAAAGCGACGCTTGTTGCGTTCGGCACTAAGAACGTATTCGCCTGTTGGCGGAAATACAGAAAAGGTGATTTCAAATGCTTCAATATTTTCGCAAAAAAATCCTGTTCTTTTTACTGCAAATATAACTTCCTCAAAAGCATTAGTATATCGGCTCTCAAGCAAAACATCAGAAAACGCGGTTGCTACAAGCATTGGCGGGTTATGAAATGCCCCGCATCCAAAGGCGCCAAGAATAAGAACTTGTATTTCATTTTCAATGGCAACTTCAAATATGTTTTTTATTCGCTTTTTGAGAAGTTCTTTCAATAATGCCTCAGATATTGGTATATTATTATAAAAATAGGGAGCTGCACATGTAATAACATCAATTTGGTACCAGTTATTTGAAAATCTTTGTATGCTTCTACAATCAGGTCTGTCTACAAAAAATCCTACATCTTTTCGAATAACAGTAATATTTGTTGAATAAATAATACGATCAGTCGAAAGAAAGTAGGGGGTATTATTTTGTTTTAGGAGATTGTTATGTAGTTCGTAATATGGTTTTGCTTGTGTTGAAGTTAAGCATGGATATAGGTTACTTGCTCGACATAAATATTCTTCTTGTGAGTTAGCTCCACGCAACACCCCTCCACCAGGTTCAACAGGATTTGCAAAGTTTAAAACGGCAACTTTTTTATTTAATGCCATCGGTTCTGCGGCGAGTAGTGTCAGATTTTCTTCAAATCGTACATTAGATTGACAGTCAGGTTGTTTGATAGATTGAAATCCTTCATCATATATAACTGTATTATTTATTGCTTTTTTTGTTTCTACATTTAAACATTCATTTGTATTAATAATTTTTATTGTTTCATTGAAAACATCTATATTTGTTATCATCTTATATCCCCCAAATTATTGAAGTGAGATCAATAGAGTCATTATATTAAAAATCATTTTTAAAGTCAAATAGTGTAGCGAGCTTCGGATTTTGACAGTAAAATCCATAACACACCGAAAAGAACATGTCTTTCTAATTAAATGTTACTTTTTGTTCGACAATTCATCGTAATAAAATAAAATCGAGTGTCCATAACTCAAATCCGTTATGAACACTCGATATGGTCGGGATGACAGGATTTGAACCTGCGGCATCCTGCTCCCAAAGAAATCCGGAGTACCTGTTTCCGTTCGTTTTTAGCCGTTTCCGCCCCTTTCTGCTCGGAAACACATCCTTTCCGGCGCTCTTATCTCCACTGTTTCCGTGTACTCCGTGCGTGGATGTGGGATAAACTGTGGTCAAACAAAACACCCCGAATGCAGCTGCATCCGAGGTGTTTTTTGTCGTCTGTATGGTAACTCTGCCCGCACCAAAAGCCAAGGCCTTTCGCGAAACAAATTTTGCCCCGCAGTAGACAAAGAAAAAGGGATTGAGAAAAGACTATTGTACACACGAGAAAATATTGTACACGCGAACTCAAGTTGAAAATTCGGCAAAATTGTGATATAATATTAAAGTGTAAACAGCGAATTGGGATTCATGTTAGAAAAGCAGGTAATTTTTTGGCAGAGGGAAAAATAAGAGATACCAATCATATTGTTGAAGCAAAGTCTTTGCTCTTTTTGCAGTCGGTCCTTCCTATTGAATGGGTACAACGTAAGATGGAACCGGACTACGGAATAGATATTGACCTTGAGTTGTTTGAGCATGAAGATGGGGTTTGTGTTACTTTGGGAGAACATGTTTTCTTTCAGGTGAAGGGGACGGAATATCCTGAATTTGCAACAATAAAACCTATTGGAGAACAGTTGTACACCAAAAAGGAATTAGAAGAAAAGAAACTTCCCGTTTTAAAATTTGTGGTGGACGTTCCTCTGCTAAAGCTTGTAGAACGTATGGGAAGTGCGATACCGGTGTTGCTTGTTGTTGTAGATATCAAAGAACAAGTAGCTTATTATGCATGTTTAAATGATTATGTGCATAATGTTTTGTTGTACCGAGCAAACGATTATCGGGAGCAGGATAGTATTACAATATATATTCCAAAGGAAAATGTTCTCAAACCAGATGTTGTTTCGTGGTACGGGAAAAGGGCAAAGCTTTATGGACTATTTCAAGAGCTGTTGACTCTTTCGGATAATGTTCAATACCTTAATGCAAATCACAAGGTTGGTGTAATGAAACGGCATTTGGAAAAAATCGTTAAATCAGATGCTTGGAGTGTTTGCAAGCGATGGATGGCTCTTGAAGAACTGCGAAAACAGTTGGAAGATATGCTTAAAAGCGATATGGTGAATGAAGCTGGAAAGCGTATGTTGGATCGTTTGGTAGAAAAAGGTGAAGATCCTTCTTCAAAAGTGGTTCAGTATGGAAGTGAACCTACGCAGATCAGCGCTCTTTTAGCTAGTCAAGCAATCAGTTGCGACACCTTTTTGGATCAGGCAAAAGCTGTAGGAGCAATATTTGAAAACCATATAAGACATATGGGATTGCCAACACAAGTTAATTGGATGATTTCGCATTGATAAATGTGATTTTATCATTTAGTTATAATAGTTGCTATAAAACGAATAGCGTTGAAGTGATAATTCTGCTGAATAAATAGCAACACCATGTTGCTTAATTGACATACATAGATAAAAAGCCGATGAGAAAAAATCCTCATCGGCTTTTTGCTATTATTCGAAAGATACGGGTTTTGTATCACCTGTCGCGAATGCGTTGGGACCGGGGTCGGACATGGAGAAATACATTTTCGCGGCTTTGGTCGTACCGAAATCACGGTTGGAGCTGGAGTTCTGCACCTTGTTAAAGGCATCGCGGAACATTTGATTGTGCGCTTCCTCGCGGTTTAAGAGAAAATCAATGGTCTCGCGCACCTTATTGTCGTCGATCTGGCGGTAAAGATATTCATATACCACCTTCGCGCGCTGTTCGGATGCGATGTTGCTGAGCAGGTCGGCGCACAGATCACCCGTAACCGTCACGTAATCAGCCGTCCAGGAATAACCCGAAGCGTTGATAAGTCCCGGATTCAGACCGAGAATTACGTGGGATTGGATCTCACCGCAAGGGACTGTTGTTGCGTCCACGTCGTGACCGTTTAAGAGATTGATGGTCTGCGCCACCATCTCCATGTGACCAAGCTCCTCCGCCGCAATATCAAGGAACAGATCCTTGATCTCGGGGTCTTTGATTCGAAAGCTCTGGGACATATACTGCATCGCCGCCTTCAGCTCGCCGTTGCCGCCGCCAAACTGTTCCTGCAAAAGCGCCGCAAACTGCGGGTTGGGTCTCTCCACCTCTACTGGATGAAAAGCATCTTTTCGTGTTTGAACATTTCACTACCTCCACTTGTTTGATATACGTTATTTTTGCCAATCCGGAGATAGATATTCAAACACCCCGCCAAATCTGCACTCAAGTCAACAATTGCCCAGCAGTAAACAAAGAAAAAGCGTTCTGCAATGCGCACACCTGCAGTTTGTGGTGAAAAACCGACAAATGCTGAAAACGCAGTATTTCTCTGCCGGAAACTGTTGCTGTTTGACGAGGAGTGTGGTATAATGGCAAATGGTGAAATAGCATACTTACTAAAACTATTTATGAGGTGTAATACAATGGCTGCAAGCTATAAGAAATTGTTTAAACTTCTGATCGACCGCGATATGAAAAAGAAAGAACTCGCCGAAAAAGCCGACATCAGCATCGCCACCATCACCAAGATGGGCAAAGATGGCGCCGTTGTGTCAAGCGATGTGCTCGTGAAGATCTACTCGGCTCTTGGATGTACTATGGACGACATCGTTGAAATAGTTCCTCAAAAGGATCAGTAAAGGAGCAAAAAATTATGGCACGCTGCTTGTATAATAGCGATTTCGCAACATTTTTAGATACAGACTCGGATTCTATATACAGAATATTGGACGACAATTATCACGGTGAAGCTTTAACCACGACAAGAGATGCGTGGAAGGCTGAAATTGAAATCATGAAGAACGTGGTTTCGAGTCTTTGTGATGCCAATGGCCAAATAGTTTTTGAATATGATATACCGAGACTCGGTAAAAGAATTGACGTTGTTCTCCTTTATTGCGGCATTGTGTTTTGCCTTGAATTTAAGGTTGGCGAGTCAAAAATTCTCGAATCTAATATTGACCAAGTTTTGGATTATGCTTTGGATCTGAAAAACTTCCACAAATTTAGCGAGGACAAAGTTATCGCTCCCATTTTGGTTGCTACAAATTATTCTAATCGCAGCACCTCTATTCAAATGTCGGTGTATGACGACATGGTAATAAATCCGTTGGTTACCGGAAAAGCAGGGATATCTGTTTTGATCGAAAATGTGTTGAATAAGTTTCCGAGCGAACTCCCGGTTCATAACGATTGGATTATCAGTCCTTATGCACCCACGCCGACTATTGTTGAGGCTGCAAAAACGTTATACGAGAGTCATTCAGTTGAGAATATCACGAGGCACGAAGCGGATAAGGTTTCAACTGATACAACAATTAAATACATACTTGACGTAATACAAAGAAGCAAGACAAACGGAGAAAAAAGCATTTGCTTCGTTACTGGTGTCCCCGGTGCAGGGAAAACGCTTGTCGGGCTCGATGTTGCTGTAAAGCAAACCTATCAGGGAAATGACGCTCCTGTTGAAGACGAAGGCGCAGTATATCTTTCGGGAAATGGTCCTTTGGTTGCGGTACTTACCGAAGCTCTTGCAAAAGATAATCATCAAAAATGCCGTGATAGAAACGAAAAGAAAAATCTGTCCGATTCTCGCAGAGAGGTAGGTAAATTTATTCAAATCATCCACCGCTATCGTGATAATATGCTCGCTAAAATCAAAAATCCTGTTGAAAATGGGGTTTTGGAAATTGATCCCGAAAAAGCGGTGAAACTCGCAGAATCTGGTTACGGAGAAGTGGAGCACGTTGCCATTTTTGACGAGGCGCAGCGCTCGTGGACCCACAAAAGGCTTGCAGATTATCTAAAACGTGGTGGTACATACGGAAATAAATTGAAGGTTCCCAATTTTCCATTATCCGAGGCGGCTTTCTTGATATGGTCTCTCGATCAGAGAGAGGACTGGGCAACTATTGTCTGCCTTGTAGGTGGTGGACAGGAGATCAATACCGGTGAAGCGGGAATTTCAGAGTGGATAAATGCACTGAATGACAAATTTCCACATTGGAAAGTATATATTTCTCCAAAGCTTACAGAGCCGGAATATGCCGAAGGTAAGGTTAACGAACTGCTGGCGAAAAACGAAAACGTTACGTATTCGGAAAATTTACACCTTGGTGTTTCTCTACGCTCCTTCAGAGCCGAAAAACTCTCTGCATTTGTTCATTCACTGCTCACCTTCAATCCTGATGCAGCAGAATTGTACAATGAAATAAAGGACAGGTATCCCATTGTCTTAACACGAGATATGGTAACTGCAAAAAGATGGCTTCATGGTAAAGTCAGAGGAACAGAACGTACAGGCGTACTCGTAACCAAGGAAGCTGCACGATTCAAACCGTTGGGAATACACATTCTCCCCTCTGGTGATGAGAATGCAGTTCACTGGTTCCTTGAAGACAAAATTGATACAAGAGCCTCTAACTATCTTGAAGATGCCGCAACGGAAATTCAGGTGCAGGGTTTGGAGCTTGATTATACCTGCGTGCTGTGGGATGCCGATATGAGATGTGATAACGAAAAATGGCGTTATTATACATTTAACGGTAAAACTGCGTGGAATGAAAAAATACCCGATACTGAGAATAAACAAGAGCAGATCAAATATATGCTCAATGCTTATCGAGTTCTTCTCACAAGAGCAAGGGCTGGTATGGTGATTTGTGTTCCTGCTGGTAATCCCAATAAGAATCCAAGTGGATTTTGGGAGGATAGCACTCGCTTGCCTAAATTCTACGATGGAACTTATGAATACTTGAAGAAGATTGGCATTGAGGAAATATGATAACCGAAGTAGTAGCAGCCCTTATTTGGCAGAGCAATAAATTCATGATCTGTCAACGCCCGGCGCACAAGGCGCGCGGGCTCCTGTGGGAGTTTGTTGGTGGCAAAGTTGAGCAGGGAGAAACAAAAGAACAGGCGCTTATTCGTGAGTGTCAAGAAGAACTTGCCGTGACGCTATCTGTCGGCGGCGTGTTTATGGACGTCGTCCACGAATATCCCGACTTGACGGTGCATCTAACATTGTTTAATGCCACCATTGTCGAAGACGAACCGCAGATGTCGGAACATAACGATATTCAATGGATCACACCAAGAGAGATACCGAACTATGAGTTCTGCCCAGCAGATGAGGAAATCTTAAAAGTACTATTAGGAGATATAGAAACTAATGAATCAAAGACAGAAAAGAATTGCGAAGCTTATTGAAAATGGTATTGAGAGCGATACCGTTGATTTTAAGCAGCAGTATTACCACGAAGCCAAAAAAAGTGAATTTATAAAAGACATCATTAGTTTTGCTAATGCCTCATCGCGGGAAGACAAGTATATTATTTTTGGAGTAAGTGATGTCACTCGTGAGATTGTTGGTATAACAGAAAAAGACATTCCGGATATTTCAGACCTCAACCAATTAATTCGCACCTATTGCGATCCGTTTATCGAAATAGATATTGAGCAATTTGATATTGAAACTAAAAGAGTCGGTGCGGCGATTGTAAAAAGTTCGAATATTCAAAAGCCATACGTTGTAGCAAAAGATTATTCTTTTAAAGATAAAATATGTCTTCATGCAGGTGATATATACATTAGAAAGAGCGCGAATAATTTCCGTGCACTTAGAAGTGATATCGAGGAAATTTACAAAACGAGATTCTATGTGGATATCTTGTCTTTGAATAATAAAATTGAAATTGGTATTGTGGACATATCCCGAGTGAAGCAGGTGTTTGCACGTATTCCTATCAGTTTCGTGAATAATACGGACAACTCTTTTGTATTTAGTAAGGTCACAGTTAAATGGATGTATTCAGATAGCAAAATAGGAAGCTCCGTTCTGTATATTGATGATAACAAAACGCAATTCAGACAAGCTCCTACTTTGATTGAAAAGTCGCCGTTTATGTTGCCAGCTAAAAGTCAGGCCGAAAAAACACTCTTCCTCAAGGTAAGTGATAGCTTTTGTGAAGTGATCCGGGAGAGAACGAACATGCACCAGGAACTGAAGGTTGAAGTAGTTCTTTATGATGCATGCAATACTGAATATAAAACAAGTTTTGTGGTTGATACAGTTTTGTGGGAATGATGAAGATGAAAAAGGGAGTTTTAGAAATGAATTATTCTCCGTTAAGATATCCGGGAGGAAAAAGCAAATTAACACCGTTAGTTGAAAAGTTAATGCAGAGTGCGGGCATAAATAACGGTGTATATATAGAGCCTTTTGTAGGTGGCGGTGGTGTTGCACTATCCTTGCTCATTAACAAAAAAGTGCGGAAAATAGTTATCAATGACTATGACATTGCAATCTATTCTGTTTGGTATGCCATACTCAATGAAACAGAAGAATTTTTGAGAATGATCGATAACGTTGCCTTGACGGTGGATGAATGGAAAAAGCAAAAAGATTATTATATCAAAAATAAAACCACGTATTCAATTCAACTTGCATTTGCAACCTTTTATTTGAACAGAACGAATCGTTCAGGTATACTTAAAGCTGGGCCTATTGGGGGATATGAGCAAAAAGGCAATTATCCGATATCAGCAAGATTTAACAAGGAAAAACTTAAAGAGAGAGTTCGGTTAATTGCTTCTTACAAATCCAAAATTAAACTTTATAATATGGAAATAAAGGATTTCATTCGTAAAGTTATACCAAGATATAGAAAAGATTGTTTTGTCTATTTCGATCCTCCATATTTCAAAAAGGGAAAAGAATTATATACTAATTTCTTCAATCCTTGCGATCATGAAGAATTATCAAAATTAATCTTCAGGGTCAAGCATACTTGGATGATTACATATGATGATGTTTCTGAAATCGAGGAATTGTATAAAGACAAGCATATGAAAAGATTTGACATAAACTATAGTGCAGCCAACTCGGGTAAGAAAAGCGAAATAATTGCTTTGTCACATGATTATTGGCCGAGTATATCTGAATTGGAAACATTAAAAATGAACATCAGATAGTTGGAGGAGACAAAAATGGGCGTTATTAGCAAAATGGAAATAAAAAGTGACTTGGTTGACTTGATACAAGAGGATAACTTTGTTGGATGGATATATTCAATCAATTACGAAAAAGCTCTCGTTATATCGAACGACGAATGGAAACATAACGTTCGCGGAATACCTCATAATTCATTTCTAATAGCTACATCGTTTGACCCTAATTATTTTAATGATGTTGCTGAGGAAGACAGACAAGTGATTCTTTTGAGAGTTACGGGTTCTGCAAAGCTTCCTCAAGATGATGAAATGATTAAAACCAAAATTGACGGATTTCAGAAGGCAAAGTCGACTTTTGACGATGGACAAGAGGAGTACGATGTTTACACGAAAAGCCGTATGCAATTTAACGGAATTGATTGCCGAGTTTTAGGTACTTTCTTTGTAAGAAATGAAGATCTGGTTTTAGGAAGCGATATAGAAACTTTTTATTCATCTCTTAAATTGAATGTATATATGCCCAAGGGCAATGCTTTGGGTAAAATAGTAAATTATGTGGATCCGATAAGAAAAAAAGGAGCTAAAGCGGAATTTAAATCCTTGGGAATAGACGGAGAAGTACAGCCTTTTAAAATCGGAACTGTACGTTATACCTCTACAGATAGGCTACATAGAGAGAACCCTTCAGACTTGGTTCCTTTTAGGATTCAACCTTCTGATTTTTTAGCACGAAGAACTGCTGTTTTGGGTATGACCAGAACCGGTAAGTCTAACATGATAAAGCAGACTATTTCTGTTGTAAAAGGCATATCTACTTCATGTCATCTTCCTATTGGACAATTGATATACGACATTAATGGCGAATATGCAAATGCAAATGAGCAAGATAAAGGTTCGATTTCAGAAATCTATAAAGATGAATGTATTAGATACAGAATGATCAATTCGCCTGGTTTTCTTCCTATTTTGAATAATTTTTATGAGCAGTTAGGGGAAGGTCATTCTATTATTTGCGATGTTATAAAAGAAGCAACATCTTCTACAGCGGCAGATATATTACAGTTTCTTAACATAAGCTTCGACAAACCAGAAGAATATAATGAGATTCAAAAGTGGGAAAGAAAAATAGCTTTATACAAGGTTTTGTTGTATAAAGCCAACTTTGAGGTATCTGCTACGTATAAGGTTTATTTTCAGGCAAATGAAAAGGTTAGAGAGATTGTATCTCCCGAAGTTAATCCTAAAAACGGATTGACGTTGCAAGAAGCACTGAGTTGGTTTGAAACTTTAAGAGCGCACAAAAACGAACCTGAGATTGCAAAATGGATTACAGATGAATGCAAGTGTTTGTTGAACTTGTTGTGTCAAAAGAATGATACGGATTCATTTATAACCGGATATAAATTATTAACGACAGCCGCGAAATATCATACATCTAGCAGAACAACTGACGTAGCCAAAGAAATATATGAGTATTTGATTCAAGGCAAGATTGTAATTATTGATTTGTCCGTGGGTAATGCTATTTTGCGCGATAAAATATCCAAAAAGATTGCCTCGTATATTTTTAATGCCTCAATGGACAAGTTTACTGGCGGAGAAAAACCTTCCAATATCGTAGTTTATATCGAGGAAGCACACAACTTAATCGGAAAGGGAATGGATTTAACGGATACCTGGCCGCGATTGGCCAAAGAGGGTGCAAAGTATAAGATCGCATTGGTTTATGCTACGCAGGAGGTTTCGTCCGTTCATCCGAATATCCTTGCAAATACCGAAAACTGGTTTGTAACGCATCTTAATAGTGATAAAGAAATAGGTGAATTGGCGAAATTTTATGATTTTGCTGACTTTAAGCAATCGTTATTAAGAAGCCAAGATGTGGGATTTGCAAGGGTGAAAACATTGTCAAGCCCATTTGTTATTCCGATTCAGATTGATAAGTTCGATCCCGAAAAAATAAAAGCGGGGGATAGCATCAATGAATAATGATGGCGGAAAAACCTCACATATCGAAATAGTTCAAAATCCTGATGTAATAGAATTCTTAAAGAGTTGTTCCTTTATGAGGGAGCCGACCGGAGACGAAATCGATGAGATTATTAACTCTTTTGTTTCTGTTGGTGATTTTAGTGGCGAGGCTTTACCAGAAAACTTAATTACTGTTAATTCGAGTAGTTATGAAGCGCACGTTAGGGACGATATACCATATACAAACGTTGGCTATATAAAGCTTGTTACAACTCTTTTAAAGAATAATGAGTTGCTTGCTTTAGCCAAAGATAAATTTATCGATCCTTTTCGTGTCGCAAAATTAATGGATGAAAAAGAAACAATTCCTTTTGTTTTGCCGAGTAGTAATGTGAAATACGAGGATTGTGATACTATAGTAGAAAGCTTTCGCAGAGCACTGGATGACTTTTTTGAAAAAACAAGAGAATCAAAATCAGATAGAAGGACAAGCTTAAAATCAACGCTTTTTTGGCTCGCGTCGTATGCTGATGGCAATGATATAGGCAAAATTGTTCTTCACAAGTGTCCATATGATGATTGTGATCAATTAAATGTTACCGTTCTTGATATTGAAGAAGAACAGTATTGTCCGAAATGCGGCAGACGTATTTATGCGACTGACAGATTAAGGTTATACGAGGAAGTTGATGATTTTGCCCCAAGTAATCAAGGCGCATTAGGAAGATTGAAAAAGTTGTTGCGTCATGTTTACTTGGCTCATTTACTGCGAATGGTTAGACTTAACAATAGAGAGAATTCGCTTAAGGTTTTAAATGATTTAGCCATCATTATCAACGGCCCATTGGCTGTTATGGGAACAGCTGCATGGATACATAGTTGTTTAATGAAGATAATCAATGAAATCAATGTTGAGATGCGTAATAAAGGATATAGCGATTTGCTAATTATTGGTGTAATAAATGAAGGTCAAATGATTTTCGCTTATGCCAATTTGATTCGAAAGCACATTTTAAACGAAACGATTCTATGTGTATCGGATGAATTTAGGGATAAATACATTAATTATAACCGCCAGGCTTCGAGTACTACGTTTGGAGCAGAAACATATTACGGTCAAGACTTCATATGGAAAACATCGAATGGAAATATAATTATCTTTGATTTACCATATTTCACGAAGGATAAATCAAGCAAGCTTTCTTTCAAGACTGATAAGAGCGACTATACAAAGTATAATAATTTGTATAGGGCTCTTCGTTTACTGCAAGAAATGCGTAGCGATATGGATTCTTCATCTATTACACCGTTGGTTATTTCCAAACATTATACTGCTATAAGCATGGAGCCTGGCTCAAAGGTGTTGGATCTTTTATCTAAGAATCATATCATTGAATGATTGAAAAGTGAATGATATGAAGAATTATTTTAACGAAACTCGTGAACGCTGGGGTGATACCTCAGCGTATCACGAACATCAAGAAAAAACAAAGAATTACATCAAAAAGAAGTGGTCAGAAGCAAGCGATGGGTTGATGGTTGTTTTTGCCGAGTTAGCCGCTTGCAAGGAGAACGGCGCAAGTGTCGATTCTTCCGAAGCACAGGCGCTTATTGCCAAGCTTCAGGCGTATATTACAAGCAATTTTTATATTTGTACCGACAAAATTCTCGCAGGGCTTGGACAGATGTATATTGACGACGTGCACTTCAAAAAGAATATTGACATGTGTGGAGAAGGAACTGCTGAATTTGTTTCAGAAGCAATAGCTAACTTCTGTCAGGAGAAATAACATGATTAAAGAATTAATACACGATCCGATATTCCTCGTTAAAAAGTCGGAGGACGCGACGAAAGAGGATTTGCAGGTCGCACAGGACTTGCTTGATACGTTGATGGCGCACAAAGACAGCTGTGTCGGGATGGCGGCGAATATGATTGGCGTGCGCAAGCGCATTATCGTCTTTCTCGACGAGAGCGGACGAGTTCCTACATATACGGTAATGCTTAATCCCGAGATCGTTAAAAAGGACGGTGCGTATAACACCGAGGAAAGCTGTCTGTCTCTTCTCGGCGGCCTACGCCCGTGCAAACGCTATAAATCCATCAAGGTCAGGTATCAGACCATGGAGATGCAGACACGTATCAAAACCTTCACCGGTTGGCCTGCGCAAATTATTCAGCATGAAGTGGATCATTGCGATGGGATTTTAATATAACATATAGGGAGAACGATTATGAAACGAGTTTATGATTTCTTGAAAAAAGCGGAAATGTATTACTTGGCAACTGTAGAGGGAGATCAACCGAGAGTACGCCCCTTCGGTACGATTAACGAGTTTGAAGGTAAGCTCTACATACAGACAGGTAAAGAAAAACCTACAAGTCATCAGCTTGCCGCTAATCCGAAAGTTGAGATCTGTGCGTTTACACGTGGGGAGTGGATTCGTGTTGCGTGCGAACTTGTAGAGGATGACCGCTTCGAGGCAAAGAAATCTATGCTCGATGCATATCCTAACCTTCGTGGTATGTATGACGAAAATGACGGCAACACGCAGGTGTTCTATATGCAGAACGCAACTGCGACTTTCTGTTCGTTCGGAAAAGAACCCGAAGTGTCGGAGTTTTGAAAGCATAAGTACAATACAAAAATGAACCTCTAACATAGGAGTGAGTAATATGATAGATACATCGATATTTAATTCGGATATTAGCGAGAATCTAAACAACTGGCTCACTACTAAAACCTTGGGTGGATTTTCTCGAAAAAGTTCATTTCAATATTATGACAAACACTTGTGGAAACCGATTCGAAACACGCTAAAAAGCATTGCGGAATATACGGATAAGTCGATTGAGGAATTAGAATTACTGTCATGTTGTTACTCAGGAGAACTTTTTCGTGTCCATAATTATAATAAACGTGTACGAGCTCATATCTTTCCATTGGAATGTTACCAATCGTGGTGCACCGAAGATGGTTTGGAAGCATTATCTAGTCTTGGTGGAGAAGTGCTTTTAATTCGCGGACACGCTTCTCTCGAAGATTTCGCGATTAAAACCATAGACCTAATGCTCTACTTGAAACCAGAAATATTTGAACCATTGCTTTCCGGGCATCATGAATTGTGTAGGTATGTTCCAGAACACGAAGTTTCAATGCCAATAAGAAAATCCAATGTGGACGGAGTGTATGTTGTTGAGGCAAGGCATTTGACTGAGTGGAGAAGTTTTTCTAAGCCACTCGAACAAGAAAAGTGGTTCCGAAACAATTGGTGAATTTGTTGCAAGGGTGATAAGCCCTAACAAGAGCAAGGAGAAATAAACTTATATGCCGAAATATAAAGGAAAGATCATCAATATTTGCGGAACTACATATTTACTTGGAGGTCAGCTTGGCTCCGGTGGAAATGGTTAAGTTTGTTCCGCTACTACAAGTGATAATTCCGCCCAATATGCAGTTAAATTTTTAAATGTTGATGAATCAGATGCCTTCTATTCAAATAAAAAAGAAAGGTTTCTTGGAGAAATTGAATATTGCGAGAAAGCTGATTCGAAGTATATTATTAAAGTCTTTGGACATGGTGAGTTCGAAAAGCGATTGTGTTATGTAATGCCGTATCAGCCTAAAACTTTGCGAAAAATTATCGAGGAAGAACACGATGTGTTTGTTTTGCTTGATTACTGTGTCGCGCTTTGCGAAGCGGTTAAATATATACATAATGAAGGGGTAATACATAGAGACATTAAGCCGGAAAATGTGCTTGTTGGAGAGGCAGGAGATTTAGTGCTCGCCGATTTTGGAATTGCTCATTTTATTAATTCTTCGCTCACAAAGTCAGGCGACTGGCTTGGAAATAAGAACTATGCAGCACCGGAACAATTACTTAAAGGTAATTCCAATGATGTGACTGTAGCTTGCGACATATATGCATTCGGAGCAATCGTTAATGAGTTGTTTACTAAGCAAAGACCAAATGGAACAAAATTTGCAACTATTGCAGACAAGCATCCATATTTAGCAAAACTTGACGATATCGTTTTTAGATGTTTGCGCCAAGAACCGATAGAGCGACCAAGTATAACCACAATATGTAACGAAATCAAATTACTTGTTGAGGAATTAAAAAACTCAGTAGAAGATATTCAAGACTTTTTATGGCCTGTAGAAGCCGTTGAAATGGAAGATAGTGAAATAGAAACGATAACTATAACGGCAAGTTTTGATGTATTATCTGCTAATTATCTTTTTCATGAGAAAACGTTAGATGAACTTGAAATCTATAATTCGAATTTCCATAGAAACATCTGTTATAACGTAGATTCTTTTTTGAAAAATGTCTATTTCCAGCATTTTCTAATGCGAGAATGCAAGAAAAAATTCGCCTACGAGGCAAACGTGTATTCAAAAGGTCAAACATACATTCCGTTAAATCTGAAAAAGAAAGCGGACAAAGCTCTATATAAACGATTTGAAGAAATACTGGATAGTCATTCTGTTACAAATAGACAATTTGATAAATCAGGACAAATCTTAAAGACATTTTCTTCGTGTTGTGACTATCATTGCAGAGAACTAATAGGTGCCGCCATTTATGCCGAGAAGAAGGCCCATGAATTGGATTGCTCTCCTATACTCTACATAGTATCTTTATTGAGGGGCGTTTTGGACGAAGACATATGTAACGAGATTTTATTAGAAGATTACATCTCAATAAATTGGGATGTAACATGTATCAATAAAGAAGAGGACCAACTGATTGTTGATGAATCCGATGATAGCGAAAAAGCTATCTTGGAAGAACTCAAAACAAGATGGCAAATAACGTTTAGTAAAATAGATAGAAAGCACCACTCTGTTACCTTTACAAGTAAAGAGGATTATTCGAACTTCAAAAACTATGCCTTGGAATTTTCAAAATCTGATTACGTTTTTGAGGGGGATGTATTAGATATCCTTAGAATCGGGAGAGAGTATGGCGGACTTTTTGAACTTCAACCGTTAAACGATTTTGATATAAATTATGTTTTAGCAAGACTTTTAGGGCTAAAAGATGATTATTAATTCCGTTTTTCTCTGGACTTTCGCAAACTCCTGTGGTACTGTTGTGTACTGCAAATGAGGTGCGAATATGGCACGAATCACTGTAGAAAAAGTTTACAACGGCGAAAAGTACGGCGTGATGAGCGCGGCGATGGCGGAATATCTCGCGAACGGCCGTCCGGCAGAGTATGATGAGCGGACTTGGGTGGAGATGCTGATCGTTAAGCATGCGCTGATCGCAGCGGACAAAATGAAATCAGAGGGCGACTCGATATCGGGAATGACCGATGCTGAGTCGTCCTCTTTTTATGTGAGGTGGGATGAACATGACAACGCTTGAAGATCTGTACTACGGCAACATCAGCACGTTGGAGCGCGACATAAAGCGCGGATCGCGGATAGACAAGTTGGTGAAGCTCATCTGCAAGAACGAGGAAAGCCTCATGTCCACCCTCACCGAACAGCAGAAAGAAACCTTCGATAAGTTCAAGGAATGCCAAAGCGAGCTCTGCGACATCACGGCTCGCCAAGCGTTCACCGACGGGATCATTCTGGCGACGCGAATCATGGTCGAGGTCATGGACGGTATGGAAGCGGGGGAAGAGATATAACCTCTTCTGCCGTGGGTGCGGCCCGATGAGATTGATTGCGGCAGTAAAAAGTGCTATAATAAGCGCAAGCAAATAGTGACTTTAGGCGGTTGCTTCGGCAATCGGGAAACTTACCGCAAACCTGACAGACTTGCGGTAACTTCCGGCAAAATGCACTTATGGTCGCAGACTCGTCAAACACGGGAGTATTGTCGCTTTTTCGGCATCTGCAACTATATGTGCAGATGCTTTTCTTTTGTCCGTTTGCTAATAAAAACGGGAGGAAACGAATATGTTTTCCAAACTCAAACTGTCACTTGGCAGAATCAATTACAAACTCTTTTTCGCACTGCTCGTCCTCGGGCTTGCGCCAACCGTCTATACTACGGTGCGCGTATTCTTCCTCGGTCAGTTGCCGGGTGAGTATTCCTTCTCGATTGCAGGGCAGCTCTCGTGGGTAAATCTGCTTTACGAGATCTTAAATGAAGCCATCATCTTGCCGCTGTTTTATTTCGTCGGTAAGGTAAAAGACGATAAATCGGCATTCGCAAACCGTGTGAGGACGGGGATGCTCGTCTCACTCGGCGTGTACGCTGTGCTTTCTGCCGTGGTGTTCGTCTTCGCAGAGCCGATGCTGAAGCTGATGGCAACCGACACGAGTATCATTGCTGCCTCGGCATCCTACATACGCATCGAAAGTGTTGCCAATATTTTTTCCATTCTCACACAGTTCGCTCTCGTCGCACTGGTAACTGTGAACAAAAGCAAATATCTTTACGCACTGACCGGCACACGGCTTATTCTGTGTCTTGTGTCGGATACTTTCCTCGTATCGAGCCTGCCTGTGTCGGCAAATCTGGGCGTCAACGGCATCGGTTATTCCAATATCCTCGTCAACGCGCTGTTGCTTGCCGTGTCGCTTGCGCTCCTTGCCAAAGAAGAAATCAATGTGTTTGCTAAGGCAAAATTGAATTTTTCTTGGGTGAAGGAATTCGTTAAAGTCGGCGGCGTCTCGGGCGTGGAATCATTTGTTCGTAATGTTGCCTATATGGTGATGATCGCACGGATGGTCAACGTCGTGGGGGAACAAGGAACCTACTGGGTTGCAAACAATTTTATTTGGGGCTGGCTCCTTCTGCCCGTGATTGAGCTCGGTGAGCTCATCAAACAAGAGGTGGCAGCAGACAAAGAAAACATCCGCAAAAACTCTCTTGGCTATTTCGGTATCACGGCGGTGATCACGGTGCTGTGGCTTGTGAGCATACCCGCGTGGAAACCGTTTATGACACACGTGCTCAGCTTCACCGACGGGGATAAACTCTTTGAACTGGTGCTGATACTCGTCGGTTTCTACATTCTGTACGCTGTTCAAAACGTGTTTGACTCGACCTTTTACGGACTCGGCAAGACTAACTATATGCTGTTTGAATCGGTGGTGACGAATACGGTCTATTACGGGATCGCGTTCGTTCTCTACGTCACGGGCGTGTGGACTCCGTCGCTCGTCGGCATCGCTCTGCTGTTTGGTATCGGCAATGCCTTCGACAGTGTCGTGTCGCTTGCGGCGTATGTGTTTCTCTTGAAGAAAGAGCGTATCAATCTTCTGCGGGTAGAATAACTGCGGATTAAAATCTGCTCCACAGTAGACAAATAAAAACACTGTGTTAAGATAGAGCACCCACGAGGCCGTGGGATAAAAATCAACATACAAAAGGGGCAATTCAAAGACTTATACATACATGCACTATACGAACTGAGTAGGCGTCATGTTTCGCCGCCAACGACGCTTGATATATACTTCCACGTGATCGACATCATGCAGATGCAGGCGGCGTTGAGCATTGACCGCAAGAGCGGCATCGGATGCCTGTATCAGGTGGGCGACAACCTCTGGGAAGGCAACTTCTTCCCACGACTCCCCGGCGGTAAGCGCAAGAAATTCTATGTCTACGCCGAAACTAAAGAGCACTGCGAAATCAAGCTCGTCGAGATGATCGCACGAGTTAAAGCCGAAATCGCGGAAGAAAAGGAACGCCTCAAAGCGGAACAGTAATGACACCACGGCACACTCTCACAACGAAAGAGTGTGCCGTGATTTATTTCTTTAAGTTTTGAGCATCCTAAAAATAGAAATCACTCATTGTCAAGTAAAATCCGATATTACTTGACAATGAGTGGTCGCGTGAGTATAGTAGTAGCAGAGAGACTATGTAAAGGAGGTTCAGGATAAATGAAAAGCAATCCGATTGTTAGAAATGCTCTTGCTGAGTTCAAAGAAAACGAATTGATCGTTGCAAGTAAACTGTATAGAGAAAAGCTGTCCGGACTGATCGGTGAAGCAGCGTATTATAAAACACTCCAGAGAATGTGCGAATCGGGAGAACTCGTCAAAATTGCAAAAGGCACGTATCATTTGCCAAAGGTTAGCAAGTACGGAATCGTTCCGCCGTCGGAAAAAGAAATCATATCTGCTTTCACCGAAAATGAAACCGGAACAGTAGTCGGCTATTCGCTATATAACGCTTTAAATTTAACAACACAAATTTCGAAAACAATAACCGTTATGTCGTCTGCGCTTGAAGGATTAACCAAATCCATTCGAAATGTTGTGGTTCATCAAGTGCCGTTGGAATTCTCGCAAGAGATCACAAGTATGGTTCACGGATTGGAAGTCTTGCAAAACTTCAGCACGATACAGGACATTAACTATTCTGCATTCCTTGCCTATACGGAACGGTTGGCAGAGTCCTTTAATGCCGGCGCATTTGCAGAAATCGTTTCTGCTAAGACCTATAAAAAATCGACCATATCGTTTTTAAGAGAGATTCTGAACTACTATAACGTAGATCACAATCTTAACGAATATTTATCATCCCTTTCGGAGTATAAGCATCCAAAAATGGAGGAACTTTATGAAGCTACACGAATTTACCACTAAGTTCAGAGATTTGATATCAATAGTTGCAGCTGAAAAACATTTGCCGGAGTCTGCTATCGAACGCGATTACTATATTGTTTTACTATTAAAGAATTTAGCTGACAGTGAATACGCTGAGAACTGCGTGTTTAAAGGCGGCACCTCGTTGAGCAAATGTTATCCCTGCTCCATTGAGCGTTTTTCCGAGGATATTGATCTGACATTCTTGGGGATGGATGAAACGGATAAGGTTTGCGACAAAACCATCAAAAAGATTGAAAAAGTAATGACCGTAGGTACCCAAACAGAGAAGATCGATGCGGAACGCTCTAATCGCAGTAAGAGTATGCTTGTATGGTTTGGCGATAAGGCAAGTCGTGTTAAGCTTGAGATTGGCAGCAGTATCCGTCCCGACCCGTATTCTAAGAAAACAGTTAAAACCTATATTCAGGAGTTTCTTGAGGAGCACGGCGGTGCAGAGGATATTGAAAAATACGGTCTTTGTGAAGTAACTCTGAACGTGCTGAACATTGAGCGCACCTTTGTGGACAAGCTGATGTCGGTGAAACGCCATGCTATTTGCGGCACGATTAAGAATAAGGTTCGCCACATTTATGACGTTACGAGACTGTTTTCTCTGCCGGAGATTCAAGCATTTCTTAGCGATAAGGACGAACTGAAACGCTTGATTGATATTACTAAGCAGACAGATTCTTATTATCTTGAGAAACGCAATATAAGCCAAGAATACGATCCGACCGGTGCATATGATTTCGGCGTTTGGAAACATTATCTCAACGATCAGGTTCGTTCTACGTATGAGAATTTGCACAAAGAATTGCTCTATACTGACGAACAGCAGAGCTTCGATGATGCGCTGAGCGCGTTCTCTCAAATCAGCGAAATATTAAGCCAAATCGGAGAATGAGCATAGGGCGACATTTGATACGCAGTAGACAAAGAAAAACAGCTAAAAACAGTTAATGCATAAAAAACTAAAATTAATATGCATTAACACTTGATTTTCTGCATATATTACGATAAGATTATATGCAGAAATGGAGGCTAACTATGAGAAAGTTTGATTATTCTTTTTTAAATAATGGCCTGTTGCCGGCGAACCTGATCAATCTTACATCCGGTATTGCATCATTAAAGACAATGGCTGGTGTCAGAAAAGAAGAATATGCAAAAGTCTTTACTGAGCTGGAAGCAGTAGCGAAGGTGCAATCGGTTAAGAGTTCCAATGCTATTGAGGGCATTGTTACCAGTGATGAGCGTATTGCTGCTATCGTGAATCAAGACAGTGCTCCTCTAAACCACACAGAAGGTGAAATCGCAGGATACAGAGATGCACTGAATGCAATTCATTTGCATCACGACACTTTAGATTTAAGACAAAGCGATATTCTAAGACTTCACGAAACTATGATGCAGATTGCCGGTTACGAGTACGGCGGTCAGTATAAGACAGGCGATAATTATATCATCGAAGAAGGCAAGGACGGCAACAGAAAAGTCCGCTTTAAGCCCACACCAGCCACTGAGGTGGATGAGGCAATGGAGCAGTTGGAGCTTGCTTATATGGATGCTCGCAACAATGCTAACATCAATCAGTTATTGCTGATTCCTTGTGTCGTGCTTGATTTCTTGTGTATTCACCCATTCCGGGACGGCAACGGCAGAATGTCACGCCTATTGTCCTTGCTTTTGCTTTATAAAAATGGCTATGATGCAGGAAAGTATGTTTCCTTTGAGGAGCAGATCAACAACTGTAAGGCATATTATTACGAAGCATTGCGTGAATCCTCTATTGGTTGGCACGAAAACCAGAACTCTTATATACCCTTTATTGAAAATTTCCTTTCGACACTTTATATGTGTTATAAGGAATTGGACAAGCGATTTGCCGTTGTTCACGGCAAAAAGATCACAAAAACAGCCAGAATTGAAGCGACTGTTCTTAATAGCTTAGTGCCGATTTCCAAGGCGGATATTTGCAGCATCTTACCGGATGTCAGCCCTACAACCGTCGAAGCAGTATTAAGCAAAATGGTAAGAGAGGGACAAATCAAGAAGATCGGTCAATCAAGAATGACTCGATATGTTAAGGTGTGAACAAAAAAAGAGTGAAAACGCTTTGCCGTATCATTGGATGAGAACAACTCGATCAACTTGTTTCGCAGTAAACAAAGAAAAGGCTCAGGAACGTCATTCCTGAGCCTTTTTGGTCGGGATGACAGGATTTGAACCTGCGGCATCCTGCTCCCAAAGCAGGCGCTCTACCAAGCTGAGCCACATCCCGAAAGGACTTGGGCATAATACCACAGTTTTACTCCATTGTCAAGAACTGTAAGCACTCAAAGTGCCCGTAAACTGCCGGATTCCGTAGAAGTTCAGGCACACTTTTCCACAGAATTTTTGCTTTTTCTGCATTTAATTAATTTAATTGTATTTTGCATCATAATCGTGTATAATGTAAAGAAATATGATTAAAGGAGTTTTATGACTATGGATATAGGTGCAATATACACACAGTGGGCAACAAATAGATATTTTGATGAGGATTCAAGAAAAGAGTTAGAGGCGCTTGAAGGCAACAATTTGGAAATCAGAGACAGATTTTACAAAGAGTTAGATTTCGGTACTGCAGGTATAAGAGGTGTTATCGGCGCCGGTACTAACAGAATGAACAAATATGTCGTAAGACGTTTAAGTACTGCAATTGCAGCTCATATACTTTCAAAAGGACCTAAAGCTAAAAAAGACGGCGTTGTAATAGGATATGACAGCCGTAATTTTTCTGAATTGTTTGCAAAAGAAGCTGCTGCTGTTTTCGCAGGTAACGGAATACGCGTTTACTTGCACACTGACATAGTTCCGGTTCCTGTTTTGTCATATTCAGTAAGACAATTAAGATGTGCTGCAGGCGTAATGATTACTGCCAGCCACAATCCAAAGGAATACAACGGCTACAAAGTTTACGGACCTGACGGTGCGCAGCTTTCATTAGATGACAGCAAGCAAATATCTCGTTTAATGCAATCTATTACTGACTACACAAAAGTTCCGTCATTTAGCTTTGATTTCTTTAAAACAGGCAACAACATCAAATACGTTGACAATACATTAAAGCAAAACTTCTTCAAAGAAGTTAAAAAGCTTATTCCGGATAAAGACGGTTTTAAGAAAAACGCTAAAAATCTCACTGTAGTTTACACGCCTCTTCACGGCGCAGGGGCGAAATGGGTTCCCGAGATTTTGAAAGAGTGCGGTGTTACTAATTTGCACGTAGTAAAAGAACAAATGATGCCTGACGGCAATTTCTCCACAATAAACTTACCGAATCCCGAGGATCCTTCTGCGTTTGCTATGGCACTTGAGTTAGCAAAAAGCGTAAATGCAGACATAGTTTTGGCATCCGACCCGGATTCTGACAGAGCAGGAATTTACGCTAAAACTCCCGATGGTGACTATGCTATGATTAACGGTAACCAAATAGGAACATTACTTTGCGCTCGTATAATAGAAAGCCACAAACAGCGTAAAACAATGCCTGTAAATCCTTTTGTTGTGTCTACAGTAGTTTCCACAAGACTTACAAAAGACATCTGTTTAGCCAATAATGTTGAATATATTGACGTTTTGACAGGCTTTAAATTCATCGGCGAGAAAATTATGGATCTTGATGAAAAAGGCGATAAAAACTACATTTTCGGCTTTGAGGAGAGCTACGGGTATCTTCCCGGAACTTACGCAAGAGATAAAGATGCCGTTGCCGCTTGCTTGTTCGCCGCAGAAGCAGCAGCATTCTATGTATCACAAGGAATTACGCTTTTCGAAGCTTTAGATAACATCTATAAAAAATACGGTTATCATAACGAGCTTCAGGTTTCAATCAACCTTAAAGGCGAAGCAGGGCTCAATATGATTCAAAAAATTATGGAAGTTATCAGAGCCGCAAACGGTAAATTCACTGACGAAGTTCCTGCAATTTACACAGATATAAAAACAGGCGAAGTAATTGTTTATAACGCAGACGGCAGTGTTGCCGCAAATCAAGAGTGCAATTTGCCTTCTTCAAATGTTTTATACTTTGAATTTAAAGACAAATGGTTCTGTATAAGACCTTCAGGCACAGAGCCTAAGATTAAAATTTACTTCGGCGGCAAAGGAGATAATCTCGACGCTGCTCACGAAAAAGCATTAAAACTTAAAGAGGAAGTAATTGGTAAAATTATGCCGATAATAAAGGGATAAAATGAGTTCACTTAATACAGATTTTGTTCATCTTCACGTCCATACCGAATACAGCTTACTTGACGGGGCTTGCCGTATTAAAGATTTGGTAAAGGCCTGTAAAGAGCGCGGTATGGACGCTCTTGCTATTACGGACCACGGTGTAATGTACGGCATCATAGAGTTCTACGAAGCATGTAAAAACGAAGGAATAAAGCCGATTATAGGTTGCGAGGTATACACCGCAAACAGAACGCGCTTTGACAAAGTTCCTGGCATCGATAATGACTATGGCCACCTTTTGCTCCTTGCAAAAAACAACACCGGATATCATAATCTGATTAAAATAGTTTCAAAGGCTTTTACAGAGGGCTATTACTATAAGCCGCGAGTTGATCTTGATTTACTTCGAGAGTATTCAGACGGAATTATTTGCGCTTCTGCTTGTCTCGGCGGTGATATTCCTCAGCTTATTTTGCGTAATGATTACGAGGGCGCAAAAGAACTTGCTCTTGTGTACAACGAAATATTCGGACAAGGTAATTATTATTTAGAACTTCAAAGCAACGGTCTTGAAGAACAACTAATCGTAAACAAAGCACTTATTAAAATTTCAGACGAAACGGGCATTCCGCTCATTGCCACAAACGACGTACACTTTGTAAGCCGCGGCGATGCACGGGCGCAGGATATCCTTGTGTGCGTTCAAACAGGCAAGAAATACAACGACGAGAACAGAATGAAGTTCAATACAGACGAAGTATACTTGCGCACCCCCGATGAAATGAAAGAGCTTTTTAAAGTTCGCAAGGATGCATTGGAAAATACTGTAAAAATTGCCGAAATGTGTAATGTTACAATTGAATTCGGCCGACCCGTTTTGCCGCAATTTGATATTCCCGGAGGTCTTACACCGGCGGAATACTTGCGTAAACTTACGTATGAAGGTGCACATTTCCGCTACGGTGAGAATTTACCGCAAGAAGTTGAAGAAAGAATAGAATACGAACTTTCTGTAATTATAAGCATGGGTTATGCTGAGTATTATCTTATTGTTTGGGATTTTATTAAATTTGCTAAAGATAACGGTATAACTGTAGGCCCCGGAAGAGGTTCCGGCGCAGGAAGTTTAGTTGCTTTTTGCTTAAAAATCACAAATATTGACTCATTAAAATATAACCTTGCATTTGAAAGATTTTTGAATCCCGAAAGAATCAGTATGCCGGACTTTGACGTAGATTTTAGTGACGAGCGCAGAAAAGAAGTTATAGATTACGTTGTAAAAAAATACGGCGAAGATAGGGTGGCACAGATTATAACTTTCGGTACGATGGCAGCTCGCGGAGCTGTCCGCGATGTAGGCCGTGTACTTGATGTGCCGTATAACGACGTGGATTCCATTGCAAAAATGATACCTATGACACCGGGCAAGCAGACCACTATTAAAGGTGCAATCGAAATAAATCCCGAGCTGAAATCAAAATACGAAGAAAACCCCGTTATCAAAGACCTTCTTGACTCTGCCATACAGCTTGAAGGTATGCCGAGGAATGCATCAACCCACGCAGCAGGTGTTGTACTCACTAAAGATCCTGTTACAGACTATGTGCCGGTTCATAAAACAGGGGACAGCGTTGTTACCCAGTTTCCAATGGCAATTCTGGAAAAATTAGGTTTGCTTAAAGTCGACTTTTTGGGTTTAAGAACACTTACTGTTATACAAGATGCCGTTGAACTTGTTTATAAAAACCATGGCATAAAAGTAAATTTCGACACTATGCCCATGGATGATAAAAATGTATACAAAACCATCTCTGACGGTAAAACATTGGGCATTTTCCAGTTAGAAAGCCCCGGTATGACACATTTTATAATGGAACTACAACCGGATAATTTAGAGGATATTATTGCCGGAATTGCACTTTACAGACCCGGACCGATGGATCAGATCCCAAGATACATTGAGAATAAAAAGAATCCGGATAAAGTACAATATTTGCATCCTATTTTAGAGCCTATTTTGAATGTAACTTACGGTTGTATGGTGTATCAAGAGCAGGTTATGCAAATTGTTCGCGACCTTGCAGGGTATACAATGGGACAATCTGACCTTGTTCGCCGTGCTATGGCAAAGAAAAAACACGATGTAATGGAAAAAGAACGTGTAAATTTCGTAAACGGTGCTGCAAAAAACGGTGTATCAGGGGAAATTTCGAATAAAATATTTGACCAGATGATTGATTTTGCAAGTTACGCTTTTAACAAAGCCCACGCCGCTTGTTATGCCGTTGTAGGTTACGAAACCGCGTGGTTAAAAACGTATTATCCCGTAGAATTTATGGCAGCACTTCTTAATAGTTTCATTGACAGAACTGACAAAATTGCCCAATATATCGCAGAATGTCAGCAAATGGATATTAAAATTTTACCGCCCGATATAAATATGAGTTACAGTAAATTCACTGTAAAAGATAACGCAATTGTTTTCGGACTTTCTGCAATTAAAAATGTCGGAGGTTACGTTGTGGATATAATTACAAACGAGCGTGATGAAAACGGAAAATTCAAAAGTTTCGGCGATTTCTGCGAAAGAATAGCGGCAACCGAGGTTAATAAAAGGTGCATTGAATCATTCATAAGAGCAGGTGTATTTACTTCCCTCGGCGTAAAACGCTCACAGCTTTTAAAGAATTACGAATTTATTTTAGATAACGCAATAGCTGCCAAAAAGAATAAAGCAGAAGGGCAGATTTCTATTTTTGACTTCTTTGAAGACGAAACGCCCGCTACACAAAATTCCTATGATGATTTTCCCGATATTCCGGAGTTCAATAAATCCGACTTGCTTTCAATGGAAAAAGAAATGTTGGGCATATATCTTTCCGGGCATCCTTTAGAGGGATTTGCAGAAGAATTTGCAGAAATATCCACAATTAAATCCACAGATTTGATTGCAGATACAGAAGAAGGCCTTGACGGAATGGACAAGTCTTTTTCTTCCGGCGTAAAAGACGGAATGAATGTAACTTTTGCCGGAATTATTACTTCCGTTAAAAAGAAAATAACTAAAAACAATTCGATGATGGCATTTGCAACTGCAGAAGATTTATTTGGTTCTGCGGAATTACTTGTTTTTCCGAAAATATATGAAAAATACGCAGGTTTGCTTACACCTGAAAACATTGTCATAATCAGGGGAAGACTCAGTATAAGAGAAGATGATTCTCCGAAAATTTTGCCTGATGCAATATATACACCGGAAGAATATGCCGTAAAAAAAAGCGATTCAGTACAAAATAACAAGGAATTCATAATAAAAATAAGCGGTGTACAAACCAATAAAGTTGTTTCTTTTGTTAAGTATTTTGCAGGAAAAACACCTGTCAAAATTATTGAAAAAGATACAGAAAATGAAATTTGGGCAGGATATATGAATACAGATAAAGAAGTTTTAAAAGAGCTTTCTGAGCTGATTCAACAGTCTTGAAAGAAAACACGGAATATTGTATAATTTCCGTAAAACAAACAATAAAATCACTAATGAAAGGATGATTGTTTTGGCAATAAAAAGAATCGGTGTTCTTACTTCCGGTGGAGATGCTCCGGGAATGAATGCGGCTATAAGAGCCGTTGTAAGATCGGGTATATATAGAGGTTTCCAGGTTTACGGTATAAAAAAAGGCTATGAAGGTCTTTTAAAAGGCGATATGTTCGAAATGAACTTACGAAGCGTTTCTGACATTATGAGCCGCGGCGGTACAATACTTCAAACTGCAAGAAGCAAAGAATTTGCAACAGATGAAGGTGTTAAAAGAGCAGCTCGCATGGCAGGAGTATTCCAGCTTGACGCTATTGTTGTAATCGGCGGCGACGGTTCATTCAGAGGTGCAAGAGCTTTGGCTCGCGAGGGTGTAAATGTTATCGGAATCCCCGCAACCATTGACAACGACATCGGTTCTACCGATTATACAATCGGCTTTGATACTGCCTTAAATACCGTAAAAGATGCAATAGATAAAATCAAAGATACTGCATACTCACATGAGCGTTGCAGTGTTGTTGAAGTAATGGGACGCGGTGCGGGTTATATAGCTCTCAACTGTGCAATCGCAGACGGTGCCGAAGCTTGTATTCTTCCCGAAAAGAAATTTGAAATTGACAGAGATATTATTCAACCTATTATTGGTTGCAGAAATAGAGGCAAACACCATTATATCGTTATTATTGCAGAAGGCGTCGGCGGTACTATGGAAATTGCTACACAAATTAAATCAATAACCGGAATTTCCACTACAACAACGATTCTCGGACACTTACAAAGAGGCGGCAGCCCTACTGTTCGCGATAGAGTTGCTGCAAGTTTGATGGCTGTTAAAGCAACAGAAGCTTTGCAAGCGGGCGAAAAAAACAGAATCATTGCCGAAAAAAACGACAAATATATTTCTATTGATATTGAAGAAGCTTTAGAAATGACAAAAGAACTCGATGAGTCAATGATTGAAACAAGTAAAATGCTTTCTCTTTAATTTTAACTGCGAGGTGCATTGTTATTTTCGGTTATGCCGTTCCTTTTAAACCGGAACTGAAATTCAGAGAATATGATTGTTATAAAATGTATTATTGCGGCGTATGTAAAAGCATAGGCCGCAATTTCGGTCAGCTCTCAAGATTTGGTTTGGTATACGAAACCGCAGTGCTCGCCATGCTTTTAGATTTAGTGTGTACAAAAGTTACCACTCCTGATATTATCGGCAAATCTTGCATTGCACATCCTTTAAAAAAAGCAAAAGCAGTTGAAAATAGCGAGTGTGTCGATTACGCCGCTGCAGTAAATGTTTTTTTGTTTTATTTTAAATTACAAGACAGTTGGCAAGATGATAAAAATTTTCTTTCTGCTGCAGGTCAACGAGCTTTAAAAAGAGGATTCAAAAAGGCCGCAAAACAATATCCCATGGTTGCTGATTTCGTATATTTTTCATTAAGGGAACTTGCAAAACTGGAAAAAATCAACTGTAAATCCATTGATGAAGCGTGTGAGCCTTTTGCGAAAATGATGTCATATATATTCAAATGGCCGGATAGCGATATTTTTGTAAACAATCCCGTTAAATTTTATTTACTTGGTAAAATAGGGTATAATGTCGGAAAGTGGATTTATCTTATTGATGCCGTTTGTGATATAGAAGACGACAGAAAAAGTAAAAACTATAATGTTTTGATAAAATCACAAAATGAAAATTCAGGTGTAATCACAGAAGATGTAAAAACAGTGCTTAATTTATGCTTAGCAAATTGTGCAGAAGCATACCAAGAATTACTTACAATTGTTGAAAAAGAAATTGACACCGATAATTTGCATTTCATTAATGCAAAAGGTGTTATTGATAATTTATTTTACATTGGCATGCGAAACATAACAGAAAAAAAGGCAGGTAAAATGCATGAATCCTTATGAGATTTTAGGCGTCAGCGAAAATGCAAGTGACGAAGAAATAAAAAGAGCATACAGAGAATTAGTAAAAAAATACCATCCGGATAAGTATGTTAATAATCCATTGGCTGACTTAGCTGCTGAAAAAATCAAAGAAATTAACATAGCTTATGATACTATTACAAAACAACGGGCATCCGGCGCTTCCGGTTATGCAAATTATTCACAAAGTAATACACATAATAATGGTGACGCTAATTTCTCCGTAATCGTTCAGTTGATTAATGCCAATCGACTTGACGAAGCTCAACATGAACTTGAAAAAATTCCGGCAAATTCAAGAAGCGCTTATTGGTACTACCTTATGGGCGAAGTGTCAAAAAGACGAGGTTGGTATAATAATGCAAGACAATATTATCAAACTGCAATTAATATGGATCCTTCAAACAGTACGTACAGATATGCTTACGAATCTATGATGCATACTGCACAAACATACACATATCAATCAAACGGACGCGGCTACAGAAGCGGCGACGATTTGTGTGACTGCTGTACAACATTATATTGTGCCGATTGTTGTTGTGAATGCATGGGAGGGGACTTAATAAGATGTTGTTAAAAAAAGCACTGGCAACATTGGAATTTGACTTAATTAAAAACAAACTTCTCGACTTATCAAGTTGTGATGTTGCAAAAGATTATATAAAAAATTTAGAACCGATATACAACATAACAGAAATAGAGCGTTTATTAACCGAAACGGACGATGCAGTAAATTTTATAATTAAAAGAGGCCAACCGCCGCTTTCAGGCGTTAAAAATATAAAAGGTGCAGTACGCAGAGCTGTTTCCGGCGGTGCATTAAGTTTTACGGAGCTTTTAAATGTCTCAGGCTTGCTGAGAGCTGCCAGACGTATAGTAAATTACGCTTCGTCAGTCAAAAGTACAAACGAAGACACTATTTCCGAATATATTTCTCAAATAATAGAAAACAGACCTTTTGAAGAAAAAATCAGCAGATGCATAATATCCGAAGACGAAATGGCAGACGAAGCCAGCCATGAATTATACACAATCAGAAAACAAATTGTATCTGCACAAAATAACATAAAAGACAGATTAAATGAAATTTTGAAATCCACAAAATTCTCTAAATATATACAAGAATCTGTGGTTACAATGCGTTCTGACAGATATTGTATTCCTGTTAAAACGGAATATCGCGGAGAAATCAACGGTATTGTTCATGACACATCTTCTTCGGGACAGACCTTATTTATTGAACCTGCTTTCGTAGTGGAAGCAAACAATAAAATCAGAGAATTGCGCGTTAAAGAAACTCATGAAATTGCCAAAATTGTAGATGAGCTTTCAAGAGAGGTAGGAGAGAATGAAAGTATTCTTTTATCTGATTTGCAGATTATTTCATATCTCGACTTTACTTTTGCCAAAGCTCGCCTTGCTCTTGACCAAAAGGCTGTAAAACCCATATTAAATACCGTAGGTAAAATTTCGCTTACAAACGCACGCCATCCTCTTATCCCAAAAGAAAAAGTCGTACCGATAAGTGTATATCTTGCGGAAAAAGAATGTATGTTAATTACCGGACCGAATACCGGCGGTAAAACTGTAGCACTTAAAACCGTAGGTCTTTTAACTGTTATGATGCAATCCGGATTACTTGTGCCGGCAAAAGAACGAAGTGAGCTTTGTGTATACGACGGAATATTTGCTGATATCGGTGACGAACAGAGCATATCTCAAAGTTTAAGTACATTTTCCGCACACATGAAAACGGTTATAAGCATACTTAATGTTTGCGATAACAGATCTTTGATATTGCTTGATGAGTTAGGTGCGGGCACTGACCCGACTGAAGGCGCAGCTCTTGCTATGTCAATTTTAGAGTTTATGCACCTTATGGGTTCAAGCGTATTGGCAACAACCCATTACAGTGAACTTAAAGTTTTTGCATCAACAACACCCGGTTTTGTTAATGCTGCGTGTAAATTTGATACTGAAACTTTAAAACCCACATATAAACTTTTAATCGGTGTTCCCGGAAAAAGTAATGCTTTTGCAATTTCAAACAAACTTGGGCTTGACAGCAATATTATCGAAAGAGCAAAGGAATTCCTTACAAATGAAGATTTGAGATTCGAGGATATGCTCAAAGGTATTGAAGAAAGCAAAAAGAAAATTGATACAGAAAGCGAACAAATTGAAGCATTAAAGAAAGAATCAGCCGCTTTAAAAGAAGAAATAGCACGCGAAAAAGAAGCGTTTATTGAGCAAAAGAACGAGCTTATAAATAAAACAAAAGAAGAAGCGCGTACTATCTTAAATAAGGCCAGAAATGCTTCCGACAAACTTTTAAGCGAAATCAGAAAAGCGGCAAGTTTGAAAGAAGCAGAAAAAGCCGTACAAGAATTCCGTAAAGTAAGCGACGAAACAGACGAGGAACTTTACAAGAGTTACCAACACAAAGTTGACAACACGAAGCCGCCGAAAACTTTAAAAGCAGGCGAGACTGTCAGAATTGTAAGTTTAAATAACAAAGCTACAGTTTTAAAAGAGCCCGACAAAGACGGTCAAGTTTATGTACAAGCAGGCATTATGAAACTGTATGTACCGCTTTCTGATTTAAGGCTTGAAAAAGACATTGCAGAAAACGGCGTAAAGAAAAAACTTGATAGCTCTGCCGCTATTATTAAAGCAGCAACTATAAAATCCGAGCTTGATGTAAGAGGTATGACGGTTGATGAAGCTGTAATTATTATAGACAGGCAGATTCATGATGGTTTTATTGCAAAACAGTCGCAATTTTCAGTAATTCACGGTAAAGGCACCGGTGCTTTGCGTGCAGGAATTCATGATTTTTTAAGAACTTGCAAGCAGGTAAAATCATACAGACTCGGAACATTCGGAGAAGGCGATGCGGGAGTTACAATTGTAACTCTGAGATAATAAAAAACACGCTTATCTTATTTGACATGAACTAATATTTGATATAAAATTACAAAGATTATACACTGATGAGGTGAAGTTTAAATGGCAGAATATATGAATGGTATTAAAAGAACAAATTATAATGCCCAAGTTACAAAAGAACTTTTGGGCAAGGAAGTCGTTTTAACAGGATGGACTGCTAAAACAAGAAATTTAGGCAGTCTTATTTTTATAGATTTAAGAGACAGAACAGGTCTTGTTCAGCTCGTGTTTGATTCAGAAACAAATACAGAATTATTTGAAAAAGCAGCATCGGTTCGTAATGAATTTGTACTTGCTATAAAAGGAATTGTAAGAGAGCGTGCACCGGAAGCTGTAAATACTCGTATGGCAACAGGCGAAATAGAAGTGTTTGTCAGCGAATTAAGAATTCTTAACGAGGCTCAGACACCTCCTTTTCATATCGATGATAAAGCAAATGTCAGTGATGTTATAAGATTAAAATACAGATATCTTGACTTAAGACGTCCGTCACTTCAAAGCAAACTCATAATGCGTCACAAAATCGCAAAAGTTGCTCGTGATTATTTCGACGAGAATAATTTCTTGGAAATCGAAACACCTTTCCTGACCAAAAGTACACCTGAAGGTGCAAGAGACTATCTCGTACCCAGCCGTGTACACCATGGTAAATTCTACGCACTTCCGCAGTCTCCCCAAATTTTCAAACAACTTCTTATGATGTCGGGCTTTGACAGATACATACAGATTGTAAAATGCTTCAGAGACGAAGATTTAAGAGCTGACAGACAGCCGGAGTTTACACAAATCGACCTTGAAATGTCCTTTGTTGAGGCTGACGATGTTATTTCAATAAATGAAGGCTTCCTCAAGAGATTGTTTAAAGAAACTTTGAATATAGACCTTCCTACACCTTTCTTGCGTATGCCTTACAAAGAGGCTATGGAGCGTTACGGTTCTGATAAGCCTGATATAAGATTTGGTTTAGAGCTTAAAGACCTTTCAAACTTTGCCGAAAATTGTTCATTTGCAATTTTCTCAAATGCAGTTAAAGAAGGCGGCGCAGTAAGAGCAATTTCCGCACCTGCCGGACATTTTACCCGTAAAGAAATAGACAAACTTACAGAGTTTGTTAAAACTCAAGGCGGCAGCGGAATGGCTTGGATTTCGGTAGGTGAGACAGAGAATCGTTCTTCTGTATCAAAAGTACTTACTGCCGATGAAATTCAAGAAATTATTAAACTTACAGATTCAAAAGCAGGCGACCTTATTTGCATCGTGTCAGGTAAAAGCAACACAGTTTACACTGTACTCGGCGCTTTGAGATGTGAACTTGCAAAGAAACTCGAACTTATAGATGAAAGTAAATTTGCTTTCCTTTGGATAACAGAGTTCCCGCTTTTTGAATATTCAGAAGAAGAAAACCGTTATGTGGCAATGCACCATCCTTTTACTTCGCCCATACCGGAAGATATTGATAAAATTGAAACAGATCCCGCTAATTGCCGTGCAAACGCTTACGATATCGTTTTAAACGGTTACGAAATCGGCGGCGGCAGTATAAGAATACATGATAACAAACTCCAGCAAACTATGTTTAAGGCTTTGGGCTTTACAGAAGAGTCTGCTCAAGAACGTTTCGGATTCTTGCTCGATGCATTCAAATACGGTGCACCTCCGCATGGTGGTTTAGCATACGGACTTGACAGACTTGCTATGCTTATTTGCGGTACAGATAATATTAAAGACGTTATTGCATTCCCGAAAGTTCAAAACGCATCATGCCTTATGTCACAAGCACCGGATTTTGTTGAAACACAACAATTAACAGACCTTGATATTGCAATCGTAGAAAAGGACACAGCACAAGATGAATGATATACTCAGAATAGGCCTTGATGTAGGTTCTACAACAGTAAAAATCGTTATTTTAGCAGAAGATGACACAATACTCTACAGTAAGTATCAGCGCCATTATTCTGACATACGCAGAACAATATACGATATGCTTTTAGATGCCTTGACACAGTACGAGGCTTACGAAGCATCTGTAAATATTACGGGTTCAGGCGGAATGCTCGTTGCAAATTGGCTTGATTTGCCCTTTGTGCAAGAAGTTGTAGCTTCAACAGAGGCAGTAGAAAGACTCATCCCCGAAACTTCCGTAGTTATAGAATTAGGCGGAGAAGATGCTAAAATCATATTCCTCGAAAACCCCGTTGAGCAACGTATGAACGGTACTTGCGCAGGAGGCACAGGTGCATTTATCGACCAGATGGCAATTCTGTTAAAGACAGATGCCCCCGGTCTCAACGAGCTTGCAAAAAAACATACCACAATATATCCGATAGCTGCTCGTTGCGGCGTTTTTGCCAAAACTGATATTCAGCCGCTATTGAATGAAGGTGCCGCAAAAGAAGATATTGCAGCATCTGTTTTCCAATCAGTTGTAAATCAAACAATAAGCGGACTTGCTTGCGGCAGAAGAATTACAGGAAAAGTTGCCTTTTTGGGCGGCCCGTTAAATTATTTGTCAGAGTTAAGACAACGCTTTATAGAGACACTCGATCTTACAGAGGACAGAATAGTTTTCCCTCGAAACTCCCATTTGTTTGTTGCTTTGGGTTCTGCGTTTACTTCTGAATGTAAAAACCGCGGGGAAGGTATGCGTAAAATCTTTAAGCTTGCTGACATTAAGGCAAAGCTTCCAAATATTCTTACCATTGAATCTGACGAAATAGGCAGGCTTCAACCGCTTTTTGATTCCGACGAGCAATTAAAAGCATTTAAAGAAAGACATGCCAAAAACACTGCACCGAAAGGAGATTTGCGCACATATAGCGGTAATTGCTATTTAGGTATTGATGCAGGTTCTACCACAACAAAAGCAGTTGTAATAGGTGAAAATGACGAAATACTTTATTCTTGGTATGCAAGTAATTTCGGTAATCCTTTCAATTCTGCAATTAAAATTTTAAGAGACATATATTCAATGCTTCCCGAGACAGCTTCAATTAAATACTCTGCTGTTACAGGTTACGGCGAAGGCCTTATTAAAACTGCACTCGGAATGGATATCGGTGAAATTGAAACTATCGCTCACTATACAGCGGCAGAAAAATTCTTGCCCGGTGTTGATTTTATATTAGATATCGGCGGACAAGATATGAAATGTCTTAAAATCAAAGACGGAGTAATACAAAGTATTATGCTTAATGAAGCTTGTTCATCCGGTTGCGGCTCTTTTATTGAAGCTTTTGCGACCTCACTTGCAATTGACGTTACTTCCTTTGCAGAAGAAGCATTAAAATCAAAGAAACCTGTAGATTTAGGTTCGAGATGTACAGTATTTATGAATTCCAGAGTAAAACAAGCTCAAAAAGAAGGCGCATCCGTAGCTGATATTTCTGCCGGACTTTCATATTCCGTAATTAAAAATGCACTTACAAAAGTTATAAAAATTAAAACTCCCGAAGAAATGGGCCAGAAACTCATCGTTCAAGGCGGCACATTCTATAACGATGCAATACTTCGTTGTTTTGAGATTATATCTGAACGCGAAGCGGTTAGACCTGATATTGCAGGCCTTATGGGTGCGTACGGCTGTGCTTTAATTGCAAAAAAAGCGTACGAAACAGCCGAAGAAAAGCCTATAACTACACTTTTAACACCTGAAAAAGCTGAAAAAATCAAAGCCGATGTTCGTAAAGTTCGTTGCGGAAAATGTACGAATAACTGCTTGCTCACAATCAACAAGTTTTCTGATTCTAAGATTTTCGTATCGGGAAACAGATGTGAAAAGGGCGATGTTGCAAATAAAAATTCAGACAATAAAGCAATACGCGAGAAATTAAATCTTTTTGCATACAAATATGACCGATTGTTCGATTATTATAAGCCGCTTGATGCAGACAAGGCATACATGGGAGAAATAGGTATTCCGAGAGTACTTAATATGTATGAGAACTATCCGTTCTGGTATACATTCTTTAGTAAACTTGGATTCCGTGTTGTACTTTCTGACAGAAGCAGTAAAGAAGTTTTTGCAGAAGGTATGGAAACAATTCCGTCCGAATCAGTCTGCTATCCCGCTAAAATTACTCACGGACATGTGGCAAATCTTGTAAACAAGGGAATCAAGAGGATTTTCTATCCTTCCATTCCTTATGAGCAAAAGGAAGATGAAAAAGCTAATAATCATTATAACTGTCCTATAGTAACTTCATATCCTGAGGTTATAAAGAACAATATGGACATTATCAAAGAGCAAAATGTTGACTTTATTCATCCGTTTTTGCCTATTTATGATAAAAAAAGAATGGCCGAAAGACTTTGCGAGGTATTCTCAGGTTTAGAAATACCAAAAACAGCCATAAAAATCGCTGTACAAGAAGCGTATAACGAATACGATAATTTCAAAGCTGATATACGCGCAAAAGCAGAAGAAATTATTAAATATTCAGACGAAAACGGCATAAAAGTAATAGTGCTTGCCGGCCGACCGTACCATCTTGATCCTGAGATAAATCACGGAATTCCCGAGCTGATTTCTTCTTACGACTTTGCAGTTTTGACAGAAGATTCCGTAGCTCATTTAGGAAATCTGGATACACCTATAAGAGTTGTAAATCAATGGATGTATCACTCTAGATTGTACCGTGCGGCAGATTTTGTCAGAACAAAAAATAACATGGAGCTCATCCAGCTTAACTCATTCGGTTGCGGTCTTGATGCCGTTACTACTGACCAAGTTGAAGAAATTCTTACTTCTGCCGGCAAGATTTACACCTGTTTGAAGATTGACGAAGGTTCAAATTTAGGAGCTGTGAGAATTCGTATTCGTTCATTAAAAGCGGCTATGGCTGACCGTGATAAGAATAAATTTAAAGTAACAGAGAAGAAAAGTTATGCTTTGCCGAAAGTTCAATTTACAAAAGAAATGAGAAAAACTTATACTGTTTTGGCACCGCAAATGTCTCCCATACATTTTGACCTCGTAGCAGAGGCTTTCAAGACGTGCGGTTACAATTTTGAAGTATTACCCTCAAACGATCGCGCAGCTGTAGAACACGGTCTTAAATATGTAAATAACGATGCTTGTTATCCGTCGGTAATTGTGGTCGGTCAATTTGTAGAAGCTTTAAAATCCGGCAAATATGATTTGAATAAGACTGCATTGATAATCACGCAAACAGGCGGCGGCTGTCGTGCTACCAACTATATTGCATTTATAAGAAAAGCCCTTAAAGATATGGGACTTGAGCATATTCCGGTAATTTCACTTTCGACTTCCGGACTTGAAAGCAATCCCGGTTTCAAATTTTCTCCGAGACTTCTTGAAAGTGCGGCTATGGCTCTTTGTTACGGCGATTTATTTATGCGAGTGCTTTACAGAACTCGTCCGTACGAGAAGGAAAAAGGTTCTGCAAATGCTTTATATGAAAAATGGCGTGCCAAGTGCTTAAAAGCCATAAAGAAACCGTCTGTAAATGAATACAGAAGAAACGTACGTGATATTGTTAATGACTTTGACAATTTGCCTCTCCTTGACATAAAAAAGCCGAGAGTAGGTCTTGTAGGTGAAATTCTCGTAAAATTCCATCCTACAGCAAATAACAATATCGTTGATATTATCGAGCAAGAAGGCGCTGAAGCAGTTATGCCCGATCTTATCGACTTCTTCCTTTACTGTGCTTACGGCGGTATATTTAAACATAAGGAGTTAAGCAGTAAATATATCTCTGTGGTATTAAATAAAGCAGCAATTACAGCAATTGAAACATTCCGTAAACCTATGCGTAAATATTTAACAGCAAGCAAGCGTTTTGACCCGCCGGCAGATATTTACAAATTGGCAGAAGATGCTTCGAAAATACTTTCTATAGGACACAATACAGGAGAAGGTTGGTTTTTGACTGCCGAAATGCTTGAACTTATTCACTGCGGTGCACCTAATATCGTATGTATGCAGCCTTTTGCATGTTTGCCTAATCACGTTACGGGAAAAGGAATGATAAAGGCACTCAGAGAGCGTTATCCGGATTCAAACATTGTTGCAGTTGACTACGACCCCGGCGCAAGCGAGGTTAACCAGTTAAACAGAATCCGACTTATGTTGTCTGCTGCTTTTAAAAACTTACATAAAGAAAGTAAAAAGGAGGATAAACAATAATGCATAATATTACAAAAAAAACAGACTTCAAAGTACTTGTTTCTCTGTTTGCTGTTGAAGCTATTATTCTTATTGTTATGCTCTTTGTTGCTCATTTTTCCGTAAACGGAAGTATAGGACACACAAATTTACATTCTGAATTTTCCGGTTCAATGCACAATATCTGCACAAATGTACTTGAGAATTCATTGGGCGGAAAAGGTGTTTCGGGTTTTAGTTCATTATACAAAGAAAATACTGTTGAAAACGCACCTTCTGTCAATGAAGAAATGTGTAAATTCTATACGTTCAACCTTTCTGACGTCGGTATAACTTCTAATATGCTGCGTGCTAAAAAAAATACTCAAATGAGCGGAATTTCCCTGAATACTGCTACAAACACAGTTATTGCACCTGCCAAAAGTGATTTTGCACTCGGTAAATTTAAAGTCCATAACGATTATGTAAGAGAAGCACTCGATTTGGAAGAAATCTTGGCAAAACCGCTTGTAATAGAGCCTATGGACAACAGCAGTATCCTTATTTATCATGTTCACGCATCCGAAGGTTACTGCATTACCGACTCTGACAAATACAATTTAAGAAGTCATACCATTGTAGGCGAGGAACACAATGTTGTTGCTGCCGGTAATATTTTACAAAATGCAATTACATCCCGTACAGGAATTAAAGTTTTGCATGACAAGACTCTTTTCCCCGAAGGTCTGGAATCAAGTGTTTCTTATAACAACGCCGCAAAAAAATTAGACGAAATTTATGCTGAAAACAAAAACATAAAATTACAAGTAGATGTTCATAGAAACGCTGCAGAAGACGGAAATAAAAAATATGGTCCGACTGTAGAAGCAAACGGCGTTAAATATGCTCAAATTTCGTTTGTTATCGGTCTTGATTGGGATCCTGTAACAGGCGACAGAAACGATTCCGTCAATCCTTATTGGGAAGATAATTTTAAGCTGTGTATGCTTATGATTGAGAAACTTGAAGAAAAGGTTCCCGGTATTTGCAGAAGAATAGAATTAAGAAGAAATCCGTATAATCAAAATTACGCTGAAAATTCCTTACTTACAGAAATCGGTTTCGCAGGTAATTTATCAACGGAAGCAGACAGAACTGCCGAGCTTTTCGGCGAAGTTTTGAGCGAAATTTACGGATAAAATTTTATTGAGGAGATTTTAATGGATTACATTGATAACATCAGAAATTTTTGCATAATCGCACATATAGACCACGGTAAATCTACACTCGCCGACAGAATACTTGAATTTACAGGTGTTCTGACTCAACGTGAAATGGAAAATCAAGTCCTTGATAATATGGATCTTGAAAAAGAGCGCGGCATTACAATTAAAGCACAGGCAGTCCGTTTAAATTACAAAGCAAAAAACGGAAATGAATATGTGTTTAACTTAATTGACACTCCCGGACACGTAGACTTTAACTATGAAGTTTCTCGTACTTTGGCTGCGTGCGAAGGTGCTGTACTTGTAGTAGATGCGGCTCAGGGTGTTGAAGCTCAGACCCTTGCAAATGTTTATCTTGCCATAGACAATAATCTTGATGTTATCCCTGTAATAAATAAAATCGATTTACCTGCTGCTCAGCCCGATTTTGTTAAAAGACAAATTGAAGACATTATTGGTCTTCCTGCAGAAGAAGCACCTCTTATTTCAGCAAAAGCAGGAATCGGTATAGAAGAAGTATTGGAAGCAATTGTTGAGCAAATTCCGTCTCCGAAAGGTTCAAAAACAGAGCCTCTTAAAGCTTTGGTATTTGACTCTTATTACGATGCATACAAAGGCGTAATTATTTACGTCAGAATTTACGATGGAACCGTTAAAAGAGGCGATACAATACGTCTTATGGCAAGCAATAAAGAATATGTTGTTACTGAAACCGGTTGGTTTAAACCCGGTGCTCTGCAGCAAGCCGATTGTTTGCAGGCAGGTGAAGTAGGTTATATCGCGGCGGCTATCAAAAACATTTCCGACGCAACAGTAGGTGACACTGTAACACTTGCCGAAAACCCTACTGCAGAAGTGTTACCCGGATATAAAAAAGTACAACCGATGGTATTTTGCGGAGTATATCCTGTTGATGGTGCTGATTATGAAGATTTACGCGATGCATTGGGAAAATTACAGTTAAACGATGCATCTTTGGTATTTGAGCCGGAAACATCAAAAGCTTTGGGCTTCGGTTTCAGATGCGGTTTCCTCGGATTGCTTCATCTGGAAATAATACAAGAACGTTTGTCCAGAGAATATAATCTTGATTTGATCACGACTACACCGAGCGTTATTTATAACATTTATAAAACAAACGGCGAAATAATTTCCCTCGATAACCCTACAAATATGCCGAATCCCACGGAAATCGACTATATAGAAGAGCCGATTGTAAAAGCTTCTATTATGACACCTACTGAGTATGTAGGTAACATTATGGAACTTACTACGGAAAGACGCGGCGTATTTATAAATATGGATTATATCGAAGATACCAGAGTTATGATGACATATGAGATTCCGTTAAACGAAGTTATTTATGACTTTTTCGATGCGTTAAAATCAAGAACTCGCGGTTATGCTTCTCTTGACTATGAAATAATAGGGTACAAGAAGTCAAATCTTGTTAAACTTGATATTTATATGAATGGCGACATCGTTGATGCTCTTTCACTTATTGTTCATAATGATAAGGCATACTCTCGCGGTCGTAAAATAGCAGAAAAGCTAAAAGACACAATTCCGAGGCATCAGTTTGAAATACCAATTCAGGCTTGTATAGGCGGCAAAATCATTGCAAGAGAAACTGTAAAAGCATATCGTAAAGACGTTCTTGCTAAATGTTACGGCGGAGATATTTCGCGTAAAAAGAAATTGCTTGAAAAACAGAAAGAAGGTAAAAAGAAAATGCGTCAATTCGGCAGCGTAGAAGTGCCTCAAGAGGCCTTTTTAAGCGTATTGAAAATTGACGAATAATTTCTTTTAATATCATGGACTACGGATTGTATTTTCACATACCGTTCTGTTTTAAAAAATGTAATTATTGCGACTTTTTGTCTTTTAGTTCCTTTGATGTTTACGAAGACGAAAAGCAAAGATATTTTCATGCTCTTGAAGAAGAATGGTTTGTAAGAAACGAATTAATCAAAAGCGATGACCGTATAGATTCAATCTATATCGGCGGCGGCACACCCAGTTATGTTGACCCGATGTATATTGAAAATATCATGGAAATGGTCAAAAATGAGAAAACAATAACTAAAGATGCCGAGATTACAATTGAAGTTAACCCCGGAACCGTTACTTTCGAAAAATTACAAAGATATCACGATGCAGGAATCAACAGATTAAGTATTGGCATCCAAAGTACTCACAACCGTCTGCTTAAATCTCTCGGAAGAATTCATAATTCTTCCGATTGCGAAGAAGTTTTTCGTATGGCAAAAGATGCTGGTTTCAGAAATATCAGTGCGGATTTAATTTTCGGAATTCCGCAAGTAGAAGATGAAGCCGCGCAAACCTTCGAAGAATTTGCAACAGATATTGAAAATGTACTCAGTTGGGGTGCAAGACACCTTTCGGCGTACAGCATCATAGTAGAAGAGGGGACTCCTTTATGCGAACTTTTCAGACGAAAAAAAGCGCAGGAAATTTCCCCTGAACTGGAAAGACAAATGTACTACGCAATTCCGAAGCTTTTGAGGGATTACCATTTATCGCAATATGAAATTTCAAATTATGCACGTCTTGATACCATGAGCAAGCATAATTTAAAATACTGGAAATGTTTACCTTATATTGGTTTTGGTTTAGGTGCAGCTTCATATTATCCTTTAAATAAAGATAATAATTATACCGAATACATCAGAGAATCAAATACAAAAAATTTTACTGATTATCTGCAATTTTATTTTAACGGTGAAAAGGAAATAATTGATTTTAACGAGCAAATGTACGAATTTATGATGCTTGGTTTCAGACAAACAAAAGGGCCTGATCCCAGAGCATTCACAAAAAGATTCGGTTGTCTTTATACGGAAGTTTTTAAAGAAAAGCTTAAAAAACTTGCAGAAAAAGGTCTTATAATTTTAACAACTTCCGCCAAATTATCTCCTAAAGGTTTTGACTACGCAAACGAAGTATTCAGGGAGTTTGTTTTGTGACAATTTCGGGGATATTTATTTGACTAAAACGCGTTAAAAATGTATACTATCATATATATATTTGCCAAATGGAGGTAAATTATGGCCAAAGAAATCATAAACGAATTATTTGACGAAAATACCTTTGTACAAATTAATTCTTATTTAAAATCCCCCATATTCGACGGTATCGAAGCGGGTGATGGGGTAATTACAGGTTACGGTTCCGTAGACGGACGAGCTGTATTTGCGGTATTTCAGGATGAAGCCGTTTTAAACGGTGCAGTCGGCGTTTCTCATGCACGCAAAATTTCATCTTGCATTGATATGGCTGTCAAAGCAGGTTCTCCGTTTATTATGTTTATAAATACTGCGGGAGCAAGAATCAACGAAGGTCTTGATGTACTTGCTGAATACGGCAGTATTATCAAATCTCTTTCTGCCGCAATAGGTTCAATTCCTACAATATCCGTTATTACCGGTAAATGTACCGGTATTGCTTCCGTTATTGCTTCTATGACGGATTTCACTATTATGGCAGAAGATGCTTATTTTGCTTTTTCCGGTGCAGATTCGCTTGCAGCAGTAACTTTAAAAGACATTAAAGAGCTTTGCAGTGCTTCCGGCAGTGCAAAATGCGGGAAAGTTTCACTCACTGCTTCAAATAATAGAGATTGTTTTGCAAAAGCAAAAGAATTGCTTGATTATTTGCCTGATAATTGTCAATCAGGTACTTTTGAAACAGAAACTTCCGATGATTTCAACAGAGGTATAGATGCCTCTGCTTTTGATACTTTCGGCGAGTATGATGTTAAAGATTTGATTGAAAAAATTGCAGACAACGGATCTTATATCGAACTTAATAAAGAATTTTCACCTAATGTTTTTACGGGTTTTGCACGTATCGGAAATAAGACAGTATGCATAATTGCAAATCAACCGTCTGTTAAAGAAGGAGTTTTAAATTCAAATGCTTGTAATAAAATTTCCGCTTTACTTGCTTTTTGCGATAAATTTTCAATTCCGGTTGTAACTCTTACTAACACAGCCGGTTTCGAAGTTTCCGCAGAAGAAGAAAACGCAAATATTTCAGCTCAAGCTGCACTTTTGGTATCATCTTTTGCGAACAGTGATATTACAAAAATTAACATTATAACAGGCAAAGCTTACGGCAGTTCATATCTCGTTATGAACGGTAAAAATACAGGTGCGGATATTGTTTATGCCTGGAATACTGCTGACATTTCCGTTATCACTCCCGAAGCAGGTGCTTTGTTGGTTTATAATTCAGATATCAAAACATCATCTGATCCTGTTACTGCCCGTCAGGAATATATTGCAAAATATCGCAGTGAATACTCAACTCCCATGCATGCAGCTTACAAAGGCTTAGTTGACGATGTGATTTCACCCTCAGAAACACGTGCACGAATAATCAGTGCCCTTTATTTGTTTAGTTAATTAATCAGAAAGGAAAATTATTATGAAAAAATACAACATAAAAGTTAACGGTATTTCCTATGAAGTTGAAGTAGAAGAAGTCGGCGGCAGCACACAAGCCGTTCAGTCTGCACAAGCTGCACCCAAAGCAGTAACTTCCGCACCGGTTGCCGCTGCGAAACCGGTAAATTCCGCAGCAGACGCCGTATCCGTTACTTCACCGATGCCCGGAACAATTGTTAAAATTAACGTAAAACCGGGAGATTCCGTAAAAAAAGGCGATGTTTTCCTCGTTCTTGAAGCTATGAAAATGGAAAATGATATAACTGCACCCGCTGATTGTATAGTTACTTCTGTAAATGTTAACCAAGGCGCTTCAGTTGCAACCGGTGATGTTCTTTTAACATATAACTGAGAAAGGATTTGACAAAGATGGTAAAGATTACCGAAACCATTTTGAGAGATGCACATCAATCGCTTCTTGCAACAAGAATGACGACTGAACAAATGCTTCCTATAGTTGAAAAGTTGGATTCCGTAGGATACAACGCACTTGAAGCGTGGGGCGGTGCTACGTTTGATGCTTCATTGCGCTTCTTAAATGAAGATCCGTGGGAGCGTTTAAGAAAAATAAAAGACAAAGCAAAGAAAACGCCTTTACAAATGCTTTTGAGAGGTCAAAATATACTCGGTTATAAACACTATGCTGATGATGTTGTTGATTATTTCGTACAAAAAGCAATTGCAAACGGTATGAATATTATTAGAATTTTTGATGCTCTTAATGATCCCAGAAATATTGAAAGAGCCATCAAGGCTTGTGTAAAAGAAGGCGGTCATGCTCAAGGCTGTATTTGTTATACAACAAGCCCTTATCACAGCTTGGAAATTTTTGTCAGAGATGCCAAGAGATTAGAAGAAATGGGTGCAGCATCTATTTGTATTAAGGATATGGCCGGACTTTTGATTCCTTATGAGGCTTATAATCTTGTAAAAGCATTAAAAGAAAACATATCCGTTCCGATTGAGCTTCATACTCACTATACGAGCGGTTGCGGCTCTATGACTTATTTAAAAGCAATAGAAGCAGGTGCAGACATAATCGACTGTGCAATTTCTCCGCTTGCCATGGGTACTTCGCAACCTGCGACGGAGCCTATTGTTGCTACACTTCAAGGCACACAATATGACACAGGTCTTGACCTTAAACTTTTAAGCGAGATTGCCGATTATTTCAGACCGCTTCGTGAACAATATATAAAAGAAGGCAAGCTTGACCCGAAAATGCTTGGTGTAGATATTAATGCACTTATTTACCAAGTACCGGGCGGTATGCTTTCTAACCTTGTTTCACAGCTAAAGCAAGCAAATGCAATGGATAAGTATGATGAAGTTTTAAAAGAAGTGCCGAGAGTTCGCGCGGATATGGGATATCCGCCTCTTGTTACTCCTTCAAGCCAAATTGTCGGTTCTCAAGCAGTTCTTAATGTTCTTTCCGGAGAAAGATATAAAATGGTAACAAAGGAAACAAAAGGAATTGTAAAAGGCGAATACGGCAGAACACCGGCGCCTATTTCCGACGAAATTAAAGCGAAAATTCTTGCCGGAGAAAAACCGATTACTTGCAGACCTGCTGATCTTATTGAGCCGGAACTTGACAAGCTTCGCAAGGAAATATCGGAATATATAGAAAAAGACGAAGATGTACTTTCGTATGCATTATTTCCGCAACAAGCCATCAGCTTTTTCAAAAAACGTCAGGCAAGTAAATATAAACTTGATGCTTCGCAAGCTGATTTTGAGAATATGACACATCCGATATGATATATGATTGCATAATTATCGGCGGCGGACCTGCAGGAATGTTAGCAAGCCTTCGCGCTGCAAAAACAGGCTGTAAGGTCGCCGTTATTGAAAGAAACAATATATTGGGAAAGAAACTTCGAATTACCGGTAAAGGTCGCTGTAACATTACAAATGACTGCGATTTTGATACTTTAATGGCTAATATACCTGGAAATCCAAAGTTTCTTTTTTCCTCTTTCAGAAAGTTCTCGAATATCGATATAATTGATTTTTTCAATAAACTCGGACTTGAAACGGTTGTTGAAAGAGGGGGACGTGTTTTTCCGAAGTCACAAAAAGCAGGTGATGTTGCCGGCGCTTTGGTAAATGCTTTAAAAAAGAGTAAAAACATATCTCTTTATATGAATACTCGTGTAAAGGATATTTTAATAAAAAAATCCGAAGATAATAAATTTTCGGTTGAAGGTGTTTTGGTTGCAAATGAAGACTCAAATATTCAAAAATTGTATTCTGACAAAGTAATCTGTGCAACCGGCGGACTTTCATATCCGTTAACCGGCAGTACGGGAGATGGCTATATTTTCGCCGAAAAGGTCGGACATTCAATCATTACTCCGAGAGCATCACTTGCAGCACTGCTCTCAAATGATACATTTATTAAAGATTTAAGCGGACTTTCTTTACGTAACATTTCAATTAAGCTTAAATCCGAGAATAATATAATATATGAGGATTTCGGAGAACTTCTTTTTACCGGACACGGAGTTTCAGGTCCCGTAATATTGAGTGCCTCCGCATACTATAAAAGGGGAAGAGAAACGGTTATTTCCATTGATTTAAAGCCTGCTCTTTCCGAAGCACAGCTTTACGAGCGTTTGCAGCGCGATTTTGGCTGTTTTGACAGAAAAATGTATTGCAACTCACTCGATAAGTTGCTGCCCAAAAAGCTTATTCCTGTGTTTGTTGAGCGTACCGGCATTCCGCCAACGAAACAAGTAAACCAATTAAACAAGGAAGAGCGTATGAAAATCGTTTATTTACTTAAAGATTTTATTGTAAATATTAGTGATATAGATGATGTTAAAAATGCAATAATTACTGCCGGCGGAGTTAACATAAAAGAAATTAATCCAAAGACAATGGAATCAAAATTATGCAGCGGATTATATTTTGCCGGCGAAGTTATTGATACAGACGGTTACACAGGCGGATTTAATCTTACGATTGCTTTTTCCACCGGCTATACTGCAGGAGAAAGCGCATCTGCTTTTTAACAGCTATTTAGGAGGTATTTATGAATATTTTAATTACCGGAGCAACAGGTTTTATAGGAAGTCACACATGTGTTGCATTACTTAATGAGGGTCATAATTTAATAGCCTTTGATAATTTTTCGAATTCTGACGAAAAAGTTCTTGATCACATTAAAGAGATTTCAGGTAAGGATTTTTTATTTTATAATGCCGACATGACTGATCCTGTAGCTATGGAAAAGATTTTTTCAGAGAATAAAATCGATTGCGTTATACACTTTGCCGGTTTTAAAGCGGTAGGGGAATCAACCCAAATTCCGTTAGCCTATTATTATAACAATATTTACGGCACAATTTGTATTCTTAAAGCCATGAAGGCTCACGGTGTTAAGAAAATTATTTTCAGTTCTTCTGCAACAGTTTACGGTAAACCTGCAGCACTGCCAATCAAGGAAGATTTTGCACTGAGCGCAACTAATCCTTACGGCAGAACGAAACTTATGCTTGAAGAAATTCTCACTGATCTTTCAAAATCAGATCCGGAATGGTCTGTTATGTTACTCAGATATTTCAATCCTGTAGGTGCACACAAAAGCGGACTTCTCTGTGAAAATCCCAAGGGCATTCCGAACAACCTTATGCCGCGTATTCTTGATGTAGCTTTTAATATAATGCCGGAAATTACTGTTTTCGGTAACGATTATGATACTGAGGACGGTACCGGCGTACGCGATTACATTCATGTTGTTGACCTTGCATACGGACACGTAAAAGCTATTGACTATGTTTCCGCACATACGGGAACAGAAGCCGTAAATCTCGGAACAGGAGTGGGATATTCCGTTCTTGATTTAATTAATACATTTGAAAAAGTAAATTCAATTAAAATACCTTATGTAATTTGTCCCAGACGTCCCGGCGATATTGATGCTTGCTTTGCAGATTCTTCAAAAGCAAAGGAATTGCTTAATTGGACTTCTGAATTAGGTATTGAAGATATGTGCAGAGATGCATATAATGCCGCAAAATCTATTAGACAAAAGGAGTAATTTTATGAGCAGATACAAAGCATCCGGAATTTTTCAATTTTCTGCCGGTTTTTTAACTTTATTGTTAGGGGTTTTTCTGATTCTTTTTCCATCGGAAAAATATTCAACCAATATTAGCATTATGACTCTTACCATGATTGTTATAGGTTTTTTGTATATAATGGCTTTTGTTGCTAATAAGAAATGGCATTTCAGACCGGGCTGGACTCTTTCTCAAGGTTTTTATCTTATAGTTATCGGTATATTATGTCTATATACATATAACGACGAACTATCTGATTCTGTTAATTTACTTTTCGCAATGTGGGCCTTATCTACTGCCTGTAATCAACTTGCGGCTTCTGTAAAAATTCGTTCTTTAGAATACAAAAAATGGTGGCGAATACTTATATTCGGATTGGTTAATATAATCGCTTTTGTTTATTTTATAATTGATCCCTTTTCAAGTTTTATCTCATTGTATATATCTTTTGGTGCATATTTTATTCTTTCCGGTTTAATTTGCATCTTGGAGCAATTTAACTACAAAACAACTATTGATTAGTATTTAATACAAAGAAAGGTAACAGACTTATGAAACTCAAATTATTTCACTTAAAGATGATTGCTTTTGCATCTCTTACATTCTTTACGCTCTCAATTTCAGGTTTAATTACCAATACAGCTCTTAATTTCATTTTTATGTTATTGGGATATGTCTGCGTTCCTCTTTTTGCATATATAATTTCAGAAGGATACCGCAATACAAGAAGTATCAATAAGTACCTTTTTAAAATTTTATTAATTGCTCTGCTTACGGCGCTTCCTCATCGTTATGTGTGTATATCGGCGGAAAATATTTGGGATCCTCAGCTCTTTTTCAGCAGTGCTCTTACAGGGCTTTTCTGTTTGCTTTCAATCATAGTTTACGATAGAATTAAATTTAAATATGCCAAAGTAATATGCGTTATTTTTACTGTCGCAATGTCATTTGCTTTAGGTTTTGAACTTGCACCTCACGCACTCATTATTATGTACATAATTCATTTTTGCCGTGACAAAAAATTTGCTGAACTTGCATATTACGTTACCAGTTACAGCGCAGTAATTGCAATAGTTTCATTGTTTATGCTTTTCACATCTTCTGATACTTCCATAAAAGGGGAGTTATACAGAAATATAGCAATAGTAGGTTGTATTCCATCACTGTTTTTTATAAAAAAATACGACGGAACAAAAGGTCCGTCGTGTAAATTGTTTAGTTATTTATATTATTTGGTATTGTTGTTAGCAATTATAGCAATCAAAGTTTAATCTTCTTCGCTTTTTTCTTCTGAATCAGCAGGCGAATTAACTTTAATTTTAACAAGTTCTATAATTTTCTCGTTGCTCTTTAATACCGTAAACGTAAATCTGTCGTAATCTATTTCAGGGTTTTCGTCTTCCTCCGGAATTTCACCTAAAAGTGCAATTACAAGACCGCTTATTGTTTCATATTCGTCATTCGGAATCTCTATTTCCAATTGGTCATTAATGTCATCAATTTCCATAAGACCTGCAACGATATATGTATCTTCGGCAATCTTTTCAACAGTATTTTCTATAACTTCTTCCTCGTCATATTCGTCGCGAATATTTCCGACAAGCTCTTCGAGAATATCTTCCATTGTCACAATACCGGCTGTACCGCCGTATTCATCTACAACTACAACCATGTGTGTATTTGTATCTTTTAAAACATCAAATACATCATCAATTTTTTGGGATTCAGGAACATAAGAAGGCATACGCATAATTTTATGCAAATCAAATGTTTCTTTATCCACTTTTAAAAGGTCTTTAATATGGATAATACCTATAATGTTATCCAAACTTGTCTCGTAAACAGGGAAGCGAGAATAACGCTCCTCAACGGCTATATTTAACACTTTATCATAGTCATCAGTTATATTGATTGCTGCAATTTCAGTTCGATGTGTCATAACATCCATAGCAGTCTTATCATCGAACTCAAAAATGTTATTTATCATTTCACTTTCATCATCACCGATTACGCCTTTCTCCTGTCCTTCATTTACCATTAAAAGAATTTCTTCCTCTGTAACATCTTCCGTATCATCATTTGGATTAATACCGATAAGCTTTAAAACACCGTTAACGGAAATTGTAACAATTTTTATAAAAGGGGAGAATATAATACCGGTAAATTTCAGTGGTTTTACCGAAGTTCTTGCAACACGTTCACTATACTTCATAGCATATCTTTTAGGTACTAACTCACCCATAACCAATGTTACAAAAGATAAAAGTATCGTAATAACAACAATACAAATATTATTTACCATAGTAGTGTGGAGAGCTGCAAATTCCCAATTTGAAGCAAGTTTTGCAGTAATTATATCTGCAAAAGAACTCGAAGCAACAGCACTGTTAAGAAATCCTGAAAAAGTTACACCAACTTGAATAGTAGACAAGAACTTACTGGGATTTTCAACAATCTTTAGCAAAAGCGCAGACTTTTTGTCTCCGTTTTCTGCTTCTTTGCGTAATTTTGTATCGCTGACAGATAAAAGTGCAATCTCCGACGAAGCAAAGAAAGCATTTAAAAAAATAAGAAAAATAATCAGAAAAATCTGTAGGGCAATATCACTGCCGGAAGTTGAAACTGATGCTGACAGAATCTGTAAGGGTATACTTCCATCATCGCTCATTTTAAAAAATCAAATCCTTTCAATAAAATAAAATACCCACATAGTTTATACTATGTGGGTAAGTTTGTCAATCAAAATAAGAATTACTGCGCTTTTTTCTTCTTTTTGCAAACAACGATTATGATAACAACAACCGCAGCAATAAGTACTACAGCACCTGCAGCAATTGCAATAATTACCAAATAGGAAACTGATGATGATGCTTGCGTATCATTATTAACCGGCTTCGTAGGTTTATCAGCATCTGTCAAAATATCAAGTTTCTCAGTAATAACTGTACTTCCTTTAGTTGCAGAATCTTTAACTATCATTTTCTTTTGATATGTTTCATCCCAAGCAGCCTCAGGTTGTTGCGTATTGATTGCAAAATCAACAAAAAGCTTTGCTGATGAAGGAATATTAGCTAAAACATCGGCAGAAGCTCCGATACTTACACTTGTAACAGTAGTAGAATAACCATATTCAGCCTGTTTTTTGTAGTTTGCTTTTGTCATATCAATCTCAGTTCTTGTTGTTTTACTCTTTGCTGTTCCGAGAACAAATTTTGTAATTGCATCATATTCAGCCTGAGTATAAAGACCCTCGTCAAACCATTGCTTGTAAAGTTTAGCATTATATTCACAGTCATTGATTGAAACTGTAATTGTGTTATTCTGTTGAGGATCACTTGCGAGATCATCATAAAGCTTTGTACCCAAAGCATCGATTTCAACAGTGATGTCTTTAATTTTCGCATTCAAAAGGGGAGTACCGATTCTCGGTGTTGAATAAGCTACAAATCCCATTTCATCTCTAACGATGTCGTCTTGTGTAAACTGACGATCTTTATTCCAATATGTAGCTGCATCTTTTTCTTTATTTACAAGACATGTTGTAACATAAGCAATTTCTTTACCTTTGCTGGGAGCTTCTTTATAAGCTTCTGCATCGGATGTACGTTTTAATTTTAAAGTATTTTGCGATTCATCAGCAAGGAAAGCATCAAATTCTTCTTCTGTTGCCATGTACATATATTCAAGTGATTGAATATCAACAATTTTGCCGTTTTCTCCCAATCTGTCGTTAAAAGGAACCCATTCATACTCATCAGAAAGAACTATCTGAGTTACCGGAACACCTTTTTTGCTAACTTCACCTGTCTTTTTAACAACGGGAATCTGTGTATAAAGTTCAACTCTCTCGTCATTTGAAGTCTTCCAAATGTTATCGTTTGTATCAACAAGATATCCGTTTATATCAATTTTAAGGTTGTTGCCGTTAGCATCTTTTTGTGAGGCCAATGCATATCCGTCTTCTGCATACTGAATGTTAGGATTCTTATGCTCATACGGAGCATCGTCGTAAGGTTTTGTGATACCAAACAAGTCAACTTTGCTGGATGTACAAATTGCAGAGCCATTAATAATGTGTGTTAAGAAAGCATTTGTATAAGGAATTTTTGAATACCATAAACCGGCATTAATTTTAGTTGCTGCGCCATCTTTTGAAGCAACTTGATAGAAGTTATCCTTTGCGGGAATAACTAATTTATCAGCAGTTAAAGAAACTTCGTTATTTTTCTTATTTGTATATTTAAATTTATCTTCTTCTGACTCAGCATCTGTATTGTAGAAATACTTAACAGGAACTTTAACTGTTTTTCCTTTTTCATTCACTTCTTCTATTTCTGTTTCATAATAGGATACAAGAACCGGGCTTTCATAATGAACTGTTATCGAATAAAAATCCAAGCCTCCGATTTCCTCTGCTGCTTCATCTGCCATTACCGGAACCGATGCAAAAAGTGAAACTACAAGAATCAGCATGGTAACTATAGCAAAAACCTTTTTTTTCATAGAAATCCTCCTTAAAATAATAGCACAAATGTGAAAAAAACAAATCCAAAAGTGCACATAAAATAATAACCTAATATTAAATCAATCATAATTAATTGTCAATATTTAAAATTGCCAAAATCTATTTAATGTATTAGAATATGGACAAAGGAGATGTATTATCTATGCGCAAATCACTAAGCATCAAAACATTAAAAAACAACATACAAAGATTACTTTCTCTTGTAATATTATTAGTAACGGTAATTACTGTTGCCGTTTCGTGTACACCAAACAATTCAGACCCTGCGAAATCGCCTTCGTACTTGTTTAATACTCCCGGTGCAACACCTCAAGCTACACCGGAAAAAGCTGAGCTTACATATACCGATATTACACTTTTAAATGCAGGCGACATAATGTACCATGGCCCGCAGCTGAATTCCGCTTATAACAGTTCTACCGGGAAATATGATTTCAGTGATAATTTTCAATATATGAAATCAATAGTTTCTGCTGCTGATTACGCCGTGGCAAACTTTGAGACGACAACAGCAAATCAGATAAAATACGAAAGTTATCCATCATTTAATTCTCCATTGGAAACGCTTACAAGCATTAAAGATACAGGCTATGACATGCTTTTGTTTGCAAACAACCACTGCTATGACAAGAAGAAAGATGGTTTTGTTGCAACATTAAATCAATTCAAGAATTTCGGTTTTGATTATATCGGCGGTAAACTTTCCGAGGAAGAAAAATCATATATGGTAAAAGATGTAAATGGTATAAAGCTCGGTATGATGAACTACGCTGACACACTTACAAGCAAAAACGGTCAATACTATACAATTAACGGTATCACAATCAATGATGGTTGCGACAAGCTTATGGATATTTATATGCGAAATGAATATGAAAAACTTTATTCAGAAGTTTCCGAGCGTATCGCTGATATGAAAGAGCAAGGCGCAGACATAATCATAATGTACATTCATTGGGGAGACGAGTATAAATTGGAGCCTGTTTCATCACAGACAATTGTTGCTCAAAAACTCTGTGATTTAGGTGTTGACGTAATAATCGGCGGACATCCTCATGTAATTGAGCCTATGGAAATTTTGACTTCACAGACGAATCCGGAACACTCAACAATTTGTTTCTATTCACTTGGCAATTACATTTCAAATCAAAACAGATTAACACTTAGTAACAGTAACAAACAGTATACTGAAAACGGCTTAACCGTTACGCTGACAATACGAAAATACAGCACCGGTGATGTATTTGTTAAAGCTATAGACTATACTCCCACATGGGTTCACAGATATTATTGCAGTGACGGATATAATAATTATAATGTTGTGCCGTTAAGACAAGCTATCGCAAATCCGGATTCTTACGGTCTATATAATTCAAGTTTTGGTTTAGAGCACGCAAAAGCAGCTTTAGCCCTTACAGACCCGGTTTTTGAACAGGCAGTAATGTCGTATAACACAAGTATGGCCGACGAAATATCAGTATTCAGCCAAGCTTATGACGCAAATTAGAAAGCAACCAATTAATATTTACAGCGTTTTTATTTCCGTATCTTTTATATAGAACAATACTTATAATGGCATCGATTCCTATAAAAAACAACATTGCAAGCAGCAAAGATTTTGGAATCGATGTCATATTTTTTTCTATTATCGGGTGTATAAAATATACAAGAATACCTGACAAAATGCACCAAAAAAAAGTGAAAGTAAGACATATTCTTCCATTTATGTTATATGAAACATCACTGTAGTCCCATATCATTACACCAAGCCATTCTTGATAAATATAGTGTAAAATATATTCAACAAGTGTAGCTACAAGACCGCCGACAATCATTGTAATGATTTTATGTTCTCTTATACCTTTGGTTGACCATAAAATTGCAATGGAACCAAAACCGTATACGGGACAAAGCAAATTAAACAAAAAGCATTTTTTCCATATAAAAATACCTTTTGTCACGAGTGTATACAATGTTTCCAATATAAAACCAATAAAACTGTAAACAACAAAATATATAAAATACGCCATAAAATTTCACCATATTATATTGTTGGAAAAAAATAAAATTCTATGCACTATTTATCTAAATACAGCATAGAATTTTATTGAGAATCTTATATTGACAGGAAGTTTGGCAATGGCAAAAGTAATCAGTAAAATTGAAAGTAAAATCACAGCAGGAAAGATTGAGAGGGGAGTAGAAAAACTAAAAAATTCTTCGGTTGACGAACTTAAAAAGCAACTTGAAAAAATAGACAGAGAAGAACTGCGTAAAAAAATTTCGGAGCTTGATACTGCAAAAATTAAAGAAATGAAAATCAATGTTGGAGATATAAAAAAGAAACTTACACCGGAAGATTTAGAGAAAATAAAAAAACTTGCAGGTAAAGATTCAAATCTTGTTTTTCAGAAAATAGATGAATTATCATGAATGAAGATTTAAATGAAAAAATTAAAGAAATAGGAAGTTTATTCGGCATTGAAGAAATGCCGGATAATATCGGTAATATTGTTGAATCTTTTATTTCCGGAAATTCAGGTACAGAATCTAACCATCCGGAAGAACCTGAAATATTAAACGAAACTACGGAAAACGGTTTAGATTTTGATATTGGAAAATATGTCCAAATTATGAACAAACTAAAAAAAGCACAAAACAACAATGACGATAAAAAAATCAAATTATTATATGCAATCGAACCATTTTTAAACGGAAAAAGAAAGGATAAAGTCAGCAGTTGCGTAAAATTTTTAACTTTCGCAAATATTGCAAAAGACCTTAAGTTGTTTTAATAAAATTATGAAGCGCAGGAATCGTTATTATAAAATTGGCAAACAAATCAAAAATCCGCCCAAAAAACAATTCATAAAAGAAACTGAAAGCATTTATGAAATTCCGGAAAAAATTATTTTTTCTCCGACGACCTGTGCATCATCAGAAGAAAATAAAAAAGCTGAAAATAATAATACATCAAACAGTAATAACTTTTTTAATGGATTATTAGACAAAATACTTAATGATGATTTTTTAATAATCGGTCTAATCGTAATATTACTGATTGAAAGATTTAACTTAAAAAAAAGCGGCGCAGATAAAAATACACTGAATGAATATGATTTAATGATTGCTGCACTTATTTACATTTATTTTTAGATATAATATAATTTAAATTTGTAAGGATAAAGGACTTTATTTTTGCAGATTTCCTGTCCCCTAATTGAACAAAATTATTATTTTGTTCAATTAGATAAATCAAAGAATTTGCATAGAAAGATACTACCCTAACATAATTTTCAAATTTCAGAGGTTTTAAAATGTTTTACGATATGCATGTTCACTCAAAATTTTCTACTGACAGTACGCTTGATATGGAATCTGCAGTTAAGCGTGCCATTGATTTAGGACTTTCAGGTATCGCTTTTACTGACCATCTTGATGTGGACTTCACTGATTACGAAGATGAATTTCATTATGATTTTAATGAATACTTTGCACTTATAGAATCTTTAAAAGAAAAATACAGTAAATCTATTGATATAATATCTGCTGTCGAAATCGGTTTACAACCGCACGTTATTGATGAAACTTCGGATTTGATCAAAGGTTTTACATTTGACTATGTGATCGGCTCTACGCATCTTATAAAACGCCGTGATCCATATTGCGGAAATTATTTTCGACCGGAAGATAAAAAAGTCCCGGCATACACTCTCTATTTAGAAGAACTTTATAATAATCTCAAATTATATGATAATTTTACTTTTAATACTATGGGACATGTTGATTACATTGTAAGATATGCAAACTTTGAAGATTCGACATTCTATTATAAGGACTTCTCTTCCCTTCTTGACGAGCTTTTTAAGTACATAATCTCTAAAGAAATGTCTTTTGAAATTAATACTTCCACTTACTTAAAGCAACCCCTCGATAAAAAACTTCTTATCAGATATAAAGAACTGGGCGGAGAATTGATTACCCTGGGCTCTGATGCACATTCAGAAGACAGAATCGCAAAAAACTTTAAAATGTATGCAGATATAATAAAAGATTGCGGATTCAACTATATTCATCATTATAAAAATGGTACAGCAATTCCCGAAAAGTTATAATTTTTTTAATTATTATTTCCAAATAAAAAAAGCAAGCAGTTTTTTCCTGCTTGCTTTTTTTGATATATCAAAGATTATTTTTTAATCGTTCTTTGAATTAACTTTACAACTTCAACAATCGGAATTACTGAGAATGCAAGACCGAGAGAAATCGCATACTCTTTAATACCTATAGAATAGAAGCCGAATGCTTTAGCAAGGAAAGGTATTTCTATTACGGCAGTAGTCAACAACAAACTGAGAATTGCAGCTCCCCACAAAATCATATTGTGAGATTTAAGTTTGAAAATACTTCCTCTTTGGCTTCTCATATTGAAGCTATGGAAAATTTCTGCCATGCTCATAGTAAGGAACGCCATTGTAATACCATGTGAACTGTCAGCATTGAACAAACTCCAAGTATCGTGTTCAAAGAAATTACCTATCATAAAAGCTGCAACTGTCAATGCAGAAACGAGAATTCCTTGGTAAACAACATCAACACCAAGACCGCCGGCAAAAATACCGTCTTTAGGATTTCTGGGTTTGCGTTGCATTAAATCAGCTTCGCCCTTTTCAACACCCAAAGCAAGAGCCGGGAAACAGTCAGTAATGAGATTTATCCACAACAAATGAACAGGCTTCAAAATCGTAAAACCAAAAATGCTTGAAATAAACACGCTCAAAACTTCACTCATATTTGAGCCGAGCAAGAATTGAATAGCTTTTCTGATATTATCATAAATTCTTCTACCCTCACCAACGGCACCCACAATGGTGGCAAAGTTATCGTCTGCAAGTACCATGTCTGCTACGTTCTTGGTTACATCGGTACCTGTTATACCCATACCGATACCGATATCAGCATTCTTAATACTGGGGGCATCATTTACACCATCGCCTGTCATAGCGGTAATATAGCCGTTTTTACGCCAAGCATTAACGATACGCGTTTTATGCTCAGGTTGAACTCTCGCATATACACCAAACTCAGTAATGCGTCTGTCAAGTTCTTCATCGCTTATTTCATTAAGCTCCGCACCTGTTAACGCCTGAATACCATCTTCGATTATACCAAGCTCTTTTGCAATAGCTATAGCAGTGTCTTTGTGGTCTCCTGTAATCATGACTGCTCTTATGCCTGCACCTTTACATTCAACAATAGCATCTTTTACTTCAGGACGAATAGGATCTATCATGCCTGTGAGGCCGATAAAGGTCAAGTCGCACTCATTTGACTCAGTTGTCGGCTCTGACGGAATATCGTCGTATACACGCATTGAAGCGCATAATACGCGCAATGCTTTATCTGCCATTGCTTTATTAGCAGCTAAAATCTTTTCTCTGAATGTATCAGTCATATCGCAAACAACGCCGTTTTCAATATATTTGGTACAACGCTTTAATATTTCATCGGGCGCGCCCTTTGTATATTGAATTACTTTTCCGCCGTTTGTATGGAAAGTTGACATCATTTTTCTCATACTGTCAAAAGGAAGCTCTTGTACTCTGGGGAATTCTGCTTTCAAATCATCTTTAGGCATTGAAAGTGAATTTGCGTAGTTGACGAGAGCACACTCCGTAGGCTCACCTGTTGCTTCGTTTTTCTCAGGGTCAATTTCAGCATCGCTGCAGAGCGCCATAGCTCTTGCAAGCAACACTTCATCGTCACCGAAATGATCAACAACAGTCATTTTATTTTGTGTCAATGTTCCTGTTTTGTCACTGCAAATAATCTGTGCACAACCGAGTGTTTCAACTGCAGTAAGCTTTCTGATAATAGCATTACGCTTTGACATTTTTGTAACGCCGATTGAAAGTACAATCGTAACTACTGTTGCAAGTCCTTCCGGAATAGCGGCAACAGCCAAACTTACAGCAACCATAAATGAATCAAGTACAGGTTCAAAATGGAAGTCACCTGCTTTGATGATATTAAACGCAAATATAAACAAACAAATACCCAAAACAATCCATGTAAGCGTTTTACTGAGTTGAGCAAGTTTAATTTGCAATGGAGTTTTACCTTCTTCAGCTTGTGTCAAAGCATTGGCAATTTTACCCATTTCAGTATCCATACCGGTTTCTGTTATAACTGCTTTACCTCTACCGTAAACAACAGTACTACCCATATAAATCATATTTTTGCGGTCGCCCAAAGGAACTTCTTTACCGGAGCCATCCTCTGTAAGGGTATCTGCAAACTTATTAACCGGAACGCTTTCACCTGTAAGTGCTGCTTCTTCGATTTTTAAACTTGCAGATTCAATTATTCTTCCATCTGCCGGAACAGCATCCCCTGCTTCAAGAAGAACGATATCGCCGGGAACAAGATCCTCACTTTTAACAATGGCAATATGTCCGTTTCTCATTACTTTACTTGTTGCAGCAGACATTTGTTGAAGCGCTTCGATTGCAGCTTCTGCTTTGCTTTCTTGAACAACACCCAAAATAGCATTGATTAAAACAACAACCATTATAATGATAACATCCGCATATCCTTCGCCGCCTTCAAGAGTAGCGGTAACAGCTGATATCGCAGCAGCTACTATCAAAATAATAATCATAGGGTCTGCCAACTGTTGGAAGAATCGTTTAATCAACGATGTTTTTTTAGCTTCTTGAAGCTTATTCTTTCCATATTTTTCTTCCCTTTTTTGGGCTTCTTCAGATGTAAGTCCGTTTTCTGTGGTATTAAGTTCTTTTAAAACTTCATCTGAATCTTTCAAAAAATGTTTCATTATTACAATCCTTTCTGTTTTAACATTTTTTAAACAAAAAACTCATGGACATATGTCTTATTGCATACATCCATGAGTCTGGTTATTTAATCCAAGCCAAGCCTTTGCGGCCGTGTGTTGAACTTGAAACGTAAATTATACGCTTTTGTACAAATTACGCTAACTACTCCCTCATGCAAGGTTGCTTTTTAGTATACCCATTTACAGTAAAAAGTCAATCAAATTTTCAAAGCACAAATCTGTGGAATGTCTTTTTACCTTTTCTGAGTACTAAACCTTGTTCAAGCTCTGCTTTCGTAATCTTCTTATCAAAAGCATCAACTTTAACATCATTAATAAACACGCCGCCTTGCTGAACAAGTCTTCTTCCCTCACCCTTTGATGGAATCAATTTTGCTAGAAGCATCATATCGAGAAGTCCGATTTCATCATCAACCAAAGAATCACCAACGTTTGTTGTAGCCATATTTTCGGAAATACCGTTGCCGCCGAAAAGTGACTCGGCAACACTTTTTGCTTTGTCAGCTTCTTCTTCGCCGTGAATTATCTTTGTTACTTCGTAAGCAAGGCGAACTTTTGCGTCATTTATTTTGCTGTCTGTCCATGTCTCCATCTCACGAATTTCTTCAATCGGTACAAATGTCAAAAGCTTAAGACACTTAATAACGTCTGCATCTCCGACATTTCTCAAGTATTGATAAAGCTCATAAGGAGGTGTCTTTTCTTTATCAAGCCATACTGCACCTTTAACGGTTTTACCCATTTTAACGCCGTCGCTTGTAGTAAGAAGTGAGAATGTTACACCATAAACTTCTTTGGCTTCTTTTCTTCTTACAAGCTCTACACCGCCGATAATATTTGACCATTGGTCGTCTCCGCCGAATTCCAAAACACAACCATAATCTTTAAACAATCTGTAAAAGTCATAACTCTGCATAAGCATATAGTTAAATTCGATAAAATTAAGACCTCTTTCAAGACGCTGTTTAAAACACTCTGCGGAAAGCATTCTGTTTACTGAAAAATGCACACCGATTTCGCGCAAGAAATCAACATAGTTCAAATTAAGAAGCCAGTCAGCATTATTTACAAGCATTGCTTTGTCATCAGAAAAATCAAGGAAACGTGAAAGTTGAGATTTGAGACCTGCAACATTCTTTGCCAAATCCTCGTCAGTAAGCATTTTTCTCATATCAGTTTTACCTGACGGATCGCCTACTTTACCTGTGCCACCGCCTACAAGAGCAATGGGTTTATGACCTGCCCTTTGCATGTGCATCATAACAATAATCTGCACAAAATGTCCGATATGAAGGCTATCTGCCGTAGGGTCAAAACCTATATAAAAAGGAACATTTGAATTATTAAGTATTTCTTTAACTTTTTCTTCATTTGTACACTGTGCGATAATACCACGCTCAACCAGTGTCTCGTAAATATTTGACATCAGTATTTCCTCCTGAATAATATTTATAAAATAATCGTTGCTTTATTTACAAGCATCATTTAGTATAACACGCTCAAAATCAAAATACAATAAAACAAAATTAATAATTGGATTTTAACAAAATTAATAATTGGATTTTAATTTTGAACCGTTTACAGTTACATTGGCATTTTTACCGATTTTTTCTTCAGCGCAAACAAGTCCTTTGTCATTAGTCGAAACATCAACATCACCTGCTGAAATTTCAACAACAGTACCTGCTTTAATTGCATTGTTATCTGTATTAATTTTCGTTTGACCTCCGCTTATCTTCACCGAAGTTACGGCAGATATTGCCTCGTCTTGGGCGTTAATATCAATCACTCCGCCGCTTATAACAACATATCCCAAAGAAGAATCGGTATCATTTGTAGATTTAATTCCGTCACGACCTGAAGTAATCTTAATATTACCGCCGAGAATTGAAAGAAAATCTTTACCCTTTATACCATGATTTGCCGCATTAACATTAATGTTTCCGCTTTGTATCACAAGAGTATCTCTGTTTGCAATACTATCGTTATATTTAGAAGTAATATTAAGCGTGCCCTCGCCGCTTATAGTCATGTCGGCTTTTGAAAACAAAGTTGCATCAGGCTCGGTAACACCCGCTTCGTACGAATAAACGCTGCCGTCAGTAAGTGTATTTGTAGAATTACTTGCAAGCACCAAGTATACATGGTCTGCTTTTTTTACAAAAAGCGGTGCCGAATTACTGCAATGAATATCAGCATTGTTTAATATTAAATACACTTCGCAATTGTCTGCATCTACGCACAATTGACCTTCTTTTAATTTTCCTGATACCTCATAATTTCCGGCAGTAGTAATAGTTGCAACATTTCCGTTTACCGTTACTCCTTCACCTGCGCTGATTGAATTTTGGTCAAATTTAATTTTAATAGCATCTGACGTATCCGTAGGCGGCATTGTCTGCTCCGGCTTCGTGTCCGGAGTGCCTTGTTCCAAATCAGGTTCATTTGTCGGAATACTTGTGTTTGAGCTTTGGTTTGTATTTGAATCAGTACAACTCGTAATACAAAAAACTAATATAATTACACATATTATTGCGAAAAGCTTTTTCATTACTGTTCCCCGCTTTCTTCTTGAAGTGTTTTCCAATTTAAATAATCAATAATTTTCTTTTCTGCACCGTTACCGCACGGATGATAATACGTAGTACCAACCATTTCATCCGGCAAAAACTGTTGTTTAACAACGTGACCGGGATAATCATGAGCATATTTATACCCCTTACCGTACCCTAATTCACTCATACCGCTTGCTACGGAATTTCTCAAATGAAACGGAACTTCTCCCGTATTCTTACTTGTCACATCGCTCATTGCTTTGTTTATTGCCATATATGATGCATTTGATTTAGGACTTGTCGCAACTGTAATTGCTGCTTGCGAAAGTAATATTCTCGCTTCGGGCATCCCTATCATTCTGACAGCAGATGCAGCCGCCTGCGCAACCAACAGTGCCGTAGGATTTGCTGTGCCGACATCTTCGGATGCACAAATTACAATTCTTCTTGCAAGAAAGTTTATGTCCTCGCCGCTTTCCAATGCTCTGGCAAGATAAAAAACTGCCGCATCGGGATCGCTTCCTCGCATAGATTTAATAAACGCACTTATATTATCATAATGAGCTTCTCCCGATTTATCGAATTTAAGAGCCTTTTTCTGCACACATTCCGACATTGTTTCAAGAGTGATATTTATACTTTCTGCATCGGCGCTTGCAGGCGAAGACAACACAGCTAACTCCAACGCATTCAAAGCAATTCTGGCATCTCCCCCGGAAGCATCTGCGATAAAATCCAAAGCATCATCTTCTATTGTTACATTAAGCGCTCCGTAGCCTCTTTCTTTATCGCTGATTGCTTTATTTACAATATTTTTAATATTATCGTTATTCAAAGGATATAATTGAAAAACCGTTGATCTCGAAATTATTGCTTTATTTACTTCAAAAAAAGGATTTTCTGTGGTTGCACCTATCAATATGATAGTGCCGTCTTCTACATGGGGAAGCAAGGCATCCTGCTGTGCTTTATTAAAACGATGAATCTCATCAATAAACAATAGTGTTTTACCTGTCGGATTCAATAAATAATCTTGAGTTTCCGCAACAATCCTTTTTATTTCTGCAATACCAGAAGAAACTGCATTAATTTTAACAAAATTCGCCTTTGTAACATTTGCTATAAGTCTCGCAAGCGATGTTTTTCCTGTTCCCGGAGGACCGAAAAAAATGACAGAGGAAAATCTGTCTGCTTTAATCATACGATAAAGCAATTTTCCCTCTGCCAAAATATGTTCTTGTCCTTCGTATTCTTCAATACTGCGCGGGCTCATTCTGTAGGCCAACGGTTCTTTCATAAACAAGCCCCACTTTCTGAGACAATATTAGTTGTAAAGCGGGAAACGCTCTACAAGACTTGCTACGCCTGCTTTAACTTTTTCTTTGTTACCTTCAAAATCAGTAAGTGTGAGATAAATAAGCTCAGCAATTTCGTCCATAGCAGCTTCATCCATACCTCTTGAAGTAACTGCTGCTGTTCCCAAACGAACACCGCTTGTTATAAACGGACTTTGAGGATCATACGGAATACCGTTTTTATTACATGTAATATTTACTTCATCAAGAATATGTTGTGCTTCTTTACCTGTTAAATTCAAGCTACGAAGGTCGACCAACATAAGGTGGTTATCTGTGCCTCCGCTTACGAGGTTTACTCCTCTGCGCATAAGTCCTTTTGCAAGGGCAGCAGCATTTTTAACGATTTGCTGTTGATACGTTTTGAATTCATCTGAAAGAGCTTCTTTAAAGCTTACTGCTTTAGCAGCTATAACATGCATCAAAGGACCGCCTTGAATTCCCGGGAATACTGCTTTGTCAATCATCTTAGCAAATTCCGCTGAACAAAGAATCATACCGCCTCTGGGGCCTCTTAATGTTTTATGTGTGGTTGTTGTTGTGAAATGTGCGTACGGAACAGGGTTCGGATGCAAACCGGCTGCAACAAGACCTGCGATGTGCGCCATATCAACCATAAGATACGCACCAACTTCGTCAGCAATTTCACGGAATTTCTTAAAGTCTATAACTCTGGGGTATGCGCTTGCACCTGCAACAATAAGTTTAGGTTTATTTTCAACAGCAAGACGTCTTACTTCATCATAATCAATAAGCATGTCCTTCTCGCTTACGCTGTAAGGAATTATGTCAAACCATTTACCTGACATATTTACAGGACTTCCGTGTGTAAGATGTCCGCCGTCAGCAAGGCTCATACCTAAAACTTTGTCGCCGGGTTTTAACACTGCAAAAAATACAGCCATGTTTGCTTGTGCACCTGAATGGGGCTGAACGTTTGCATGTTCTGCACCGAAAAGTTCTTTTGCACGCTCAATAGCAAGAGTTTCAACTATATCTACGTACTCACAACCGCCATAGTAACGTTTTCCCGGATAACCTTCAGCATATTTATTCGTAAGCGGGCTTCCCATTGCCTGCATAACTGCTTCACTAACAAAATTCTCTGAAGCAATAAGTTCTATTTTATTTGTTTGTCTTCCAAGTTCCAACTCCATTGCTTCTGCAACTTCGGGATCCGTCTTTTTTACGATGTCGGTTATATTGAACATTGTAGTTTCCTCCATAATGTTAATTAATATTATACAACTTCTTGATTATATAATAGTTTGATTGATTTTACAAGAATCTAATGATATAATTTACAATAATTTTAAATTATGCATACATGACTATTAATAAAAAAATCCAAAGGAGAATTAATGTGAAATTAGAAGATATTCATATCAGAGACCCTTACGTTTTAGCTGAAGATGGTATATATTATCTCTATGGTACAAGAGCTAATCACCCTTTGGGTCCCAGACAAGGCGAAGGTCTTGATGTATATACCAGTAAAGACCTTATAAACTGGAGCGAACCGCACGAGTGTTTTAAAAAACCCGAAAAATTTTGGGCTGACAGAGACTTTTTTGCGCCTGAAGTTCATAAATACAATGGAGCATATTATATGTTTGCTTCTTTTAGAAGTCTGTCAAAAAATCGTGCAACACAAATTTTGCGTTCCGAGAGTCCTATTGGTCCCTTTAATCCTATAAGCGAAGGACCGATGACTCCCGAAGATAGAGTTTGTCTCGATGGTACATTTTTCGTAGATGATAAAAATAATCCTTGGATTGTCTTTTGTCACGAATGGACTCAAATCGGAAACGGTACAATCTGTGCTACTCGTTTAACAGATGACTTATCTGCCACTATCGGCGAACCTGAATTACTTTTTCCTGCCGGTGATGCAAAATGGGTATTTTCTTTAAATCCTAACGAGGATGGTCATTTTGTGACCGACGGACCTTTCTTCTACCGCTTAAAAAACGGCAAACTAATTATGCTTTGGTCTAGTTTTATAAAAACATTTGGATATGTACAAACTTATGCCTTAAGCGAAAGCGGAACTCTTAAAGGCCCGTGGAAACAACAAGACGAACCATTATATAAAAACGATGGCGGTCACGGTATGATTTTCAAAGAGTTCGATGGACAATTGTTTCTTATTCTTCATCAACCTAACGGTCACCCATACGAAAGACCTCGTATTTTTTCAATAACAGAAACTGACGACGGAATTAAATTTTTATAAGACAAAAAAAGGAGAATTACTTTGGCTGATTTTCAATACGGAATACTTCCTTACTACGCAGATGATTTTTTAGTATATCTTGAGGCTATTTCCGGCAA
>SVJD01000013.1 GCA_015069165.1 Oscillospiraceae bacterium | reverse complement strand
TATCCATTTCTCCTCTTTTTGCCAAAGCACCTGTCCAAGCAAAAATAGTAGCAATCGGGTTTGTGGAAGTCTTCTCACCTTTAAGGTATTTGTGATAGTGGCGCGGAATTGTTCCGTGTGCTGCTTCATATTCGTAATATCCGTGAGGTGAAACAAGCACGGAAGTCATCATTGCAAGGCTTCCGAAAGCCGTTGCCAACATATCTGAGAAAACATCACCGTCGTAATTCTTACAAGCCCAAATGAAACCGCCTTTTGATTTCATTACGCGAGCAATGGCATCATCAACCAAAGTGTAGAAATATGTAATTCCGGCAGCTTCAAATTTTGCCTTATATTCATTCTCGTACAATTCAGCAAAAACATCTTTAAATCTGTGATCATACTTTTTGGAAATAGTGTCTTTTGATGAGAACCACAAATCAAGTTTCTCTGAAAGTGCATATTCAAAACAAGTACGTGCAAAGCTTTCGATAGAAGAATCGAGGTTATGCATTCCCATTGCAATTCCTGCGGAAGCAGAAAAATCTTTAATAAGCATTGTGTTTTGTGTTCCGTCGGGAAGTGTAATTACAAGCTCTGCTTTGCTGCCTTGCGGTATAACAGTATCTACTGCTGAATAAATATCTCCGTATGCATGACGAGCAATAACAATAGGTGCAGTCCAAGAAGGAACCAGCGGAGAAATTCCGTCAACTAAAATGGGAGCGCGGAAAACCGTTCCGTCAAGAATAGAACGAATTGTGCCGTTGGGGCTTTTCCACATTTTTTTAAGTCCGAATTCCTCAACGCGAGCCGCATTCGGTGTGATTGTTGCACATTTTACAGCTACGCCGTATTTTTTTGTAGCATTTGCAGAATCAACAGTAACTTGGTCATCTGTAGCATCTCTGTTTTCAATGCCCAAATCATAATATTCTGTTTTTAAATCCACGAAAGGTGTTATAAGAATATCTTTGATTTTCTGCCACACGATACGTGTCATTTCATCGCCGTCCATCTCAACGAGGGGCGTAGTCATTTTAATTTTATCACTCATTTTCCTTTTCCTCCTTATGTATTTCCATATACATTTCTCTTGCGCTTTCTGCGCTGTCAACTCCCGTGGCGTTTTTCACCGGAGCAAATTCCTCTGTTCTTTCAATTCTGAATACTCCCAAATCATCAATGCTTGTAAAAGCATCAAACAAGAATAATTCAAATTTATATGCATCGGGAATTATTGCTTCTTCACCTGTTGCAATATCAATGTGAGTTAATTTTTTAACCGCTGTGTGGTACGGCATTCCGGCTGTTGCCAAAAATTCTGCCGTATCAATGTCGAAAATATAATTTAGTACGTTTGTGTCGCCGTAAACCCAAACTCCGTTTTCATCTTGGAGTGCGGCCAATTCGGACGGAATCTCGGTGTACTCTATCACTGCCGGTTTTCCGTCTTTTTTGCAGAAAACTCCGGCTTTTTCGTCAGCCGTTCTTTTTATAAAAGATTTAGCTGCAACTTTATACCCCGCTTCTTCGAAATATCCCAAAAACAGCGGATCTGCCATTTTAACAAGACAGTTATCAATACCGCAAATAAAAATTCGAGTAATTCCTTTTTTGCGAAGTTCCTCAAAACCACCGATTTGTTTCAGTGAAGAAAAAAGGCCGCCGTTTCCGTTTGGACTTTTATTAACGGAATATTTGCTTTCTAACAAAATACGTCCGTCTTTATCCATTGCCGGAATCATTGCTTGCGGGAAGAACACTATATTTTCTTTGCCGTAATCGAAATAATTATGTTCCTCAAAGAAGGCGACTGTTTCCGCATGATTTATATGGCTCGTCATTATGTACCATAAAACCTTGCAACCTGCTTCCTCGGAAACCTTTTTAAGCCCGCAACATTGTATCTCAAAAAGCGATTTATGGGAAGGCAACCCTATATCATACGTGCCTTTCGGTCCTGTATGCCCAAGTCGAGTTCCCTGACCGCCCGCCATCGTAAGAGCCATCATTTTACCTTTTTTTAGAGATTCGAGCCCTTTGTTGTACAATCTTTTTTTCTCGTCTTCTGCCATAACTGTAGCATCCGTACACGAGATGGGCGAAATACATTCCGCACCTTTCTGCGCTTTTGCACAAGCTACATTTTCATACAAATCTTTCATAAGAGAAAAATCTATATTTTCTATATCTGACAGAATATTTTTCCTTTGTTCTTCTGACAATTCGTCATAAAAAGCCAAAAGATGCTCTTGTTTAAACTCTTTTGCTTTATTCAATAATGTCAAAAGAAACACCTCCTTTGCTTTCAGCGCAAGTAGTATTTCCGAAATATTTTACGGTCTTTTTCAAAAAAAAACATTCCTTTCGCCAAGAAAAAGTGCTATACTCATCTTGGTGTTTCCTTTCCGATATAGTATAATCAAAAGTAACCCAAAAGTAAATAATCTAATCGGTAAAATACCTAAAATACTTATAACCTTGAGAGGTAAAAATGGATAACGATAATTTGAATGAAAACATCATAAATGAAGAAACTGCAACAAATGAACCGGGTATCACGGTAAAGGAAATACCTGTGGAATCTGTAGCAGAAATACCTGTCGCAGAAGAAGTTTCCGTACAAGATGTTTCAGCAGAAACAGAAGCTCCCGTTCAGGAGCCTGCCGAAGAAACTCCGGAAAAGCCTGCCGAGATTCCCGCAGAAAAAGTTGTCAGAGAAGAATCGGAGAATTATACCCCCCTCGGAATGCAAGAGGCACTTGCTATGCTTGAGCCTACCTTTTTCCAGAAGCTATCCACCACTCTTTCAGAAAGAGGCGTTTTGGGCGGACTCCTCATTTACATACTTTTTATTGCGAATCTTATCGGCACTACAATTTTTGCAATAAAATCAGGTCTTGGCTTTACACAGTCAATACTGTATATGTTCCATATCGATTCAATTTCTTTTTCCACATTTACTTTTACAGAAATAAATGTTCTCGTTTCATACATTTTCTCTTTTATTTGCGGAGGTCTTGTGATTTTCATTTTCTTGCGATTAGGTTACCTCATCTGCAAACTTTGCAAATTTATTTACTCGCACAAAGTCACAAGAATCATTCTTCTTGCATTTATTGCTGTTTTCCTCGCAGGAAGCATAATATTATTCATAACCGGCAATGGTTTGTTGTCTGTTTCAATGTACAAATGGTTTATGCCCTTGCTTGCGTTTTGCGGCGGTTTCTGTATGTACTGCATTTCACTTCGCAATGTAGAGATATATTAATCATAATAATAAAACAAAAAAAACAGGGTGTGTACCGCAAAGTACACACCCTTTCTTTATAAGCTTTTGTTTTTAGATCTTCTCGCCGCAATTTCTTCTTTGCATGAGATTCAAAATTCTCTGTGCCGGATTTACTATTCCGCCCAAAGATTCGTCGTAGTTGAGTGCATCTATAAGTTTTGCAATGTACTTTGACATATCAACTTCCACAAACCAAGGAGCATCTTTAAGCTCAGGACGTCTGTATGTGAGATTTGTAGCAAATATTTTGTCAATTATTCCCTGCTCATAGCATTTTTGGAATTCTTGTATACCATCTGTAAAGAGAGCGTATGTAGTAGCCGCGAAAATCCTGCGTGCTTTACGACGTTTAAGCTCCATTGCTATATCAAGCATAGAATCACCGGAAGAAATCATATCATCGAGAACGAGAATATCTTTTCCTTCAACATCATCACCGATAAATTCGTGAGCAACGATGGGGTTTCTGCCGTTTACAATTGTTGTGTAATCTCTTCTTTTAATGAAGATACCGAGATTGATACCAAACAAAGTAGAATAGTAAAGGTTTCTGTGAATACCACCCTCGTCAGGGCTTACCATCATCATGTTATCCTTATCAATCTTAAGGTCGGGAATCTCGTGAATCAACGCCTTAATAAACTGATAATAAGCATGTACATCTTCAAAACCAACCTCAGGAATTGCATTAGACACTCTCGCATCGTGTGCATCAAAAGTAATAATATTAGCAACTCCCAAAGACGCCAACTCTTGAAGTGCACAAGCGCAGTCCAAAGATTCTCTGATAGAACGTTTATGTTGTCTGCCTCCGTAAAGGAAAGGCATAATAACATTTATTCTCTTTGCTTTACCGCCGATAGCAGAGATTACTCTCTTTAAATCTGCGTAGTGCTCGTCCGGAGACATGTGGTTTTCCATTCCCATAAAGTTGTATTTACAACTGTAATTACCGATATCTACCAAAATATAAATATCTTTACCTCTTACGGATTCATCTATTATCGCCTTGGCTTCACCGTTACTGAAGCGGGGGCATCTTGATTTTACTAAATAAGTTTCCGATTCTGATCCCGACATTGTTTTTTGACGCTCTGAAACAAGCCATTTGTCAACGTGCGCGCCCAATTCTTTACAACTGTCCATTGCAATAATACCAAGCGGACCCACCGGGAACGAAAGTGTGGAAAACGGTGCTCTTTCCGGACTCATATATATGTTACCTCCAACGAAACGAAATAATTACATTCGCCAATAGTTTATCACATCAAACGCGTTTCGTAAACCCTCAAATCAAAGAGAAGACGAATCAAGTTGTGCAAAATCTTTAAGGAATTCCTTTAATGCTGCAGCAATTTTAGCAACGCCTCCGATAGAGTTAGATTCAATATTAAGAGGCATCAAAGGATCATGCAACGAAAGTCTGAGCAAGAACCAACCGTCACCTGTGTTTTCATCGCACATTACACGGATTCCCTCGTAATTTTTAGGCTCTACTGTCCAACCGCTCTGAGTTTTTGCATACTCGCCGAGTTTTTCAATAACTTCTGTGCCGTATGTCTTGAAGTCATCGCAAGAAATATTCATACGGAATTCTTTTGCCTCTGCAGGCTCTTCCAATGCTGCAATCAAACCGTCGATTGTTTTGCCCTCTTTTTTGAGCTGTGCCATTTTAATAAGAATTTTTGCAATAAGATAAGCACCATCGTCAAGGAAATAATTCTCTTTCAAAGCACCGTGACCTGATGTTTCGATAGCAACGGGAGTGTAAATACCCTCGTTATTAAGGCGAATAGCTTCGTTAATAACGTTTTTATATCCTCTTTTAAATCTGTGATGAACACCGCCGAGATCGTTTTCGATAAATTTCTTCAAACCGCTTGATGTAATAGAGTCTGTAACGATTGTAGCGCCTGCGTGTTCTTCAATAGCGATAGCTGCAATCAACGCAATAATTCTGTTACGGTTAATTTCTTTACCTGTTCTGTCAACCGCACCTGCTCTGTCAACGTCTGTATCAAAAATAATACCGAAATCAGCTTTGTTGTCTACAACTGCTTTTTGAATAGCAGCCATAGCATCTTTATCCTCGGGATTCGGAATGTGATTCGGGAAGCTGCCGTCGGGCTCAAGGAACTGGCTGCCGTCTGTGCACGCACCCAAGGGTTTCAAAACTTTCTCTGCGTAGAAACCGCCTGCACCGTTTCCGGCATCAACAACAATGCGGAATCCGTCCAAAGGTTTCTCTTCGCCTGTTTTTTCACGAATTTTGCGAACAATGTCAGCTGCATAAACGCTTATGAAATCAAGGATTTTAATCTCGCCTTTTTTCTCTGCTGCGCAGTAAGTATTGTCCTGTGCAAGTTGGAGAATTGCTGTAATGTCAGCTTTCTCAAGACCTCCGTCTTTTGTGAAGAATTTCAAACCGTTACGATTAAAAGGAAGATGGCTTGCTGTGAGCATTATAGAGCCATCGTATTCGTAACCTTCTATTACAGTTGTCATAAACATGGCAGGTGTAGATGCAAGTTGGCAATTTATTACTGTAATGCCGAGCATTGAAAGTCCGTTTGCAACTGCAGTGTTCAAGTCTAATCCGGACAGGCGCGAATCATTTCCTATTGCTACTGTAAGCTCGGAATACTCTTTTCCTGTTTTTGCTTTGAGCCATTCACCGAATGCACACGCAATCTGTCCTGCAATTGCCGGTGTAAGATTTACATGCTGACCTTCAATACCTTCAAGAGCAACGCCTCTTATATCGCTGCCGTTTTGCAACTTTTTCCATGTTTCTGTTAACATAATTTTACACACTCCTATTTATGATAGCTTTTCACTTTTTTGAAACTGTTTTCTCAGCCAATTCATCTAAATTATATCACTGACACCATATATATGTCAAAGTTTGTAATTAACTAGACAGTGTCAAGTTATTCTTGGGGTTTCGAAAATCTACCACACACCTTGTTTTTAGAAAAAACAATCAGCGGTGCGGTGCTTTTTGTCTCGTTTTTCATTTTGAGACAAAATCCCCAATCAGCGGCGCGGCGCTTTTTGTCTCGTTTTTCGTTCTGAGACAAAACCCCCAATCAGCGGCGCGGCGCTTTTTGTCTCGTTTTTCATTTTGAGACAAAATCCCCAATCAGCGGTGCGGCGCTTTTTGTCTCGTTTTTCATTTTGAGACAAAACCCCCAATCAGCGGCGCGGCGCTTTTTGTCTCGTTTTTCGTTCCGAGACAAAACCCCGCTCCATCTACTGCTTTTTACAATTATTACTTTATCACTTCGGAGAGAGACGGGAGGGCTCCCGTCCTTATTTTGAAAAATCCCAAGATTTATTTTACACTATCAATTAACAAATGTTGTCCATTGACAGTTATTGGTTTTTATGATAAAGATATGGTATAAATTCTTATGAAACGGAGAGATTTTTATGTTTTGTAGCACATGTGGCAACCCCTTATCGGATGACGCCAAGTTTTGCACCAATTGCGGTACATTAATAAACAACGAAAATAACGTTACAAGTACTCCTGTTGAAAGTATTCCTGTCGAACCTGCTTCCGCACCGGTTCAAGCCCCTATCCAACATCAAGTTATACATACAGCAGAAACACCTAATTGTTCCAACTGCAAAGAAGAAAATCTGCCTGAGAAATTCAGTCCCATGAGTCCTTGGGCTTATTTCGGTTTGCGAATTCTTTTTACTGTTCCGATTGTAGGTTTTATCTTCTTGATAATATTCAGTTTTAATGATTCAAACAGAAACCGTCGTAATTTTGCTCGTTCATATTGGTGTGGACTTCTAATTATCGCCGCAATTCTCATTATATTCTTAGTGTTTGCGTTAATTTTAGGCATTGGTGCCTCATCAACAATGCGTTTTTAATTGCAATAAAAAATGTTTGACATATATCATTTTTTGATATATAATTCAAGGGCTTTCAACAAAAGCCCTTAATCTTTTTGGAAAGATGGTCGAGTTGGTTTAAGGCACCGGTCTTGAAAACCGGCGTAGGTGTGAGCCTACCGTGGGTTCGAATCCCACTCTTTCCGCCACATAAAAACCGCAATCTTAAACAGATTGCGGTTTTTGTTTTTTCTCTATTGTTCGTCTTGACAACGCAAGTTTCTTTGATAGAACATGGTGTATGGGCAAACCATAACGGTAGGCGGTTACGCTCCCTGTTCCCTATAGCCGAGTCTGAAATATAGACTCGAACTAAAGGATAAGGGGGTGGTTTTATGTCAGATTACGAAATTATATCAATCGTACTTATGTTCATAAATACTATTGCATTGATTTTGATAAATAAAGACAAAAAAAAGCAATCGCCAACCCTTCAAAATAAGCGATTACTTTTAATCGATTCTTTGGAGCGTAACCGTCTATCGGTTTGCCCTTTGTATTATTACATTACAGCCATTACCCTGTTTTGTCAATGGTTTTTACCTCATTAGATTTGCTGCACTGAAAATTGCTGCCATACTTGCATTGGTTGCTGTTGCAGATGTATTGCGTTGAATTTCTGATAACTTTTCTGACAAAATTCTGTATTTAGATTCATCGACAACAATATTCAAAGCCTCTTTAATTGTATCAGCTCTTCCTGAATATATTTTTTCCAATAAAAACTGAAGAAATTCAGGATTGCTATATTCTATACCTATTGGACAATTTTTATATTTCAAATAGTGATTAGATAAGTCGTTCGCCAAATCGTAATACTTCTTATAATAAATCGCTTTTTCTCTGTCATGATTTTTCGCATGTCTTATAAAGAAAAGTATCATCATTATTCCCGGCAAAAAAAGGAACAGCATTAATATAACATAAAGTTCAGTAACAACATTATCAGAAATGCAAACCAAAGTAAGTAAAGAACTTATTCCGGTCAATATAATTCCCCACACAAGTAAACTCACACATTTTCCTTTATTTAATTGTTCCACTTTTTGGCAAACAGCATCATATTCTCTGTATGTTTCTGTTTTTAAAGAGAAATAAGCAATCAAGCTTTTTAATTCTTCAACTTCATTGTTTCTGATATCATTTCGCTGCAAATTAGAGTTTTGCACAAAGCTACGAATTTGATTTCCGCAAAACTCACAAAAAGAATCTGTTTCAGATACTTGTTTTCCGCAATTTTGACAATACATAAAAATCCCCCTCCGTATAATTTATAAAAAATCGTCCAATTCAAAAACATAAATCAGACGATTTTCTAATTAAATTATTTAATTAAATTTTACTCTGTTTTGTCTCCGTATTTCAAAATAGCTGTTTGTTTAGCTTGATCTTCATAACCATCTTCAACAAGAACAGGACAAAGTTCATACGCACGGTAAGCACGAATGTACTCTTTCATCCATTGGTAATACTGGTCACCATGACCACCCTTCATAGGTTCTAAATCTCGGCTGTATTCTTGGTTGTAATTATCTGTGAATACATAATCACCTTTACCGTCAGGAAGCCTTTGCGCTGCCCACTCATTCCACCAAGTAAGAGTAATAACTTTCGGTCTGTGCTGGAAAGCGTGATACCACTGAGTATACATAAATATTCCGTGCTCTCTGCCTTGTGCCGAAGGCTTTGACATATATGATCTTTGAGCTGCTGTACAAACACACATTTGCTCTGTAAGACCTACCAAGTTTTGGTTAGGCTCGCTGTCATGTTGCAAGTAACTCCACTCTTCGGGCAACAAGTTTTGCTCAAGACCCCACATTCTGCGTACTGTAAGATCAGCATTTCTCAATTCTATTTCAGGTATTCTTGTAACAAGCTGTAATATTTTTCCTTCCCAATAAACAAAACAATCCTTCCACTTTTCTTGCTTATAGAACTCTTTATTTGTTTTTTGTACAACAGCCCAATCTGTTTCACTGCCGGCACCACTCCAAAATACAACATACGGAGTCTTTTTGCCCTCAGCTCTCATTTCAACAATTGTATCGAGAAGCACTGTACACGGTTCTTTTACATATACATCCCATTCCGAACTAACGACAGTTCTCGTTCTGTTCATAAAAGTGTGATCCAATATAATAAAATCAACACCTGCTTCGGCAAGTTGAGTCATATGTGTACGAATAACTTCTTTGTCATCACTTCTGTAATAACCGAGTGCAGGCTCTGCCCAATAATGGAACTCACCTTCTTTGCCCCAATTATATTTTCCTGTTTCTTTACCTTCTGCCAAAATTTCAGAAACATTAGGAGGATTTTTTTTATCACCCAAAGCAAAGTTAAACCAAGTCGTATAACAAATTGAAATGAGGTTTGTCTTTTTTGTTATATCCAAACCATACGGAACCTCTTCGTAATCCGCATATTTTTTATTTATGTAGTCCATGTATTCCTTTTCGATTTTTTGAGCTTGCTCTTTATAAAGAGCCGCTTCTTCCTTGGAGTTTTCATTATCACATGAAATCGCAATAGAAAGCGACATAACCAAAACCAATACAAGAGCTATAAGTCTTACCTTCTTCATTTATTCACTGCCTTTCAAAAATTAATACCTTTATTATTCACGATTTTGCCTATAAAGTCAATATGTGCTATACTGTTCACATAAATTTTATATTTTCTTTGGAGCAATGTATGAATCACACCATTCAGGAGGATTTAAAAAGACTTCCCGAAAAACCGGGAGTTTATATTATGCGAAATGCCGAAAACACTGTACTTTACGTCGGAAAAGCGCGTGTTCTCAAAAACCGTGTGCGTTCATATTTCCAAAATACTCCCCACAGTAACAGAATTACCGTGATGATTTCACAAATCGACCATTTTGAATACATCGTTTGTGACAGCGAATACGAAGCTTTGTTACTTGAAAACAATCTTATAAAAAAATACAAACCAAAATACAATGTTCTTTTAAAAGATGACAAAGGCTTTCCGTATATAAAAGTAACTTTAAATGAAACATTTCCGCGAGTTATGCTTGCAAGAAACATAAAAAAAGACGGCAGTAAATACTTCGGCCCTTATCACAGTACTTGGGCAGTAAATACAACTTTGGAAGCAATCAAAAGTGTAGTAACTTTAAGACCCTGCAAAAAAAACATTCAAGCAAACTCCAATGACAGACCTTGCCTTAATTACCATATAGGTCTTTGCAAAGCACCTTGTTGCGGTAAAATTTCTACAGAAGATTATTCTTCTATGGTAGACGAAGTAATTGCTTTTTTAAACGGACAATACGAAGAACTCAAAAACAAATTACATGAAAAAATGCTCTCTGAAGCAGAAGCTCTTAATTTCGAACAAGCTGCCGTTTACAGAGAAAAAATAAAAGCCATTGAACAATTATTTGAAAAACAAAAAATCGTTACTGTTTCAGACGACGATTTTGACACCGTTGCAATAGATAAAAACGACGTAGATGCGTGCTTACACGTATTTTTTGTGCGCGGCGGAAATGTCGTGGGCAGAGAATTCTTTATGTTTGAAGGTGCCGGCACTGATAAAGACGAAACTATTATAACCTCTTTCATAAAGCAGTTTTATGCGGATAATTTCTTGGTTCCGCCGAAAATCTATGTGGATTGTTTGCCTGAAACATCGGAAGAAATCGAAGAGCGAAAAATTTTGCAAGAATGGCTTTCAGAAGTTCGCGGAGCAAAATGCGAAATTCTTACCGCTCAACGCGGCAACAAGAAAAAATTGGCAGATATGGCAAAAATGAACGCCGGTATTGCTCTTGCAAACAAAACTTCGTCCTTTGCAGGTGACGGACAAGTACGCAAAGCCCTTGAAATTTTACAACAAGTGCTTAACTTGGATAGAATTCCCGAAAGAATCGAAGCGTATGATATTTCGAATACCGGCGACAGCGAAATAAACGCTTCCCTTGTAGTATTTGTAAACGGCATTCCATACAAAAAAGGCTACAGGAAGTACATCATGAAAGAAGTACAGCAAAGAAACGATGTCGGCTCAATGCAAGAAGTTCTTCGCAGGAGATTTTCAGCATACAAGGAAAACAAAGAAGGTTTTTCCGTGCTTCCCGACTTGATTTTGGTAGATGGCGGCGCAGGACAAGTAGCGGCAGCAGAAGAAATTTTAGCAGAGAAAAAAATCAGAATACCTATATACGGTATGGTAAAAGATGACAAACACAGAACGCGTTCTCTCGTTGGTTATTTTACTGATAACATCTCTGTCATAGACAACAGAAGCAATTATAAAGAATTTGTGCTTAAAAACCACCTTGAACTTTGGCGTTTTATCAGCTCTGTTCAAGACGAAGCGCACAGATTCGCAATTACACACAACCGCAATTTAACAAAAAAGAGATATAAATTTTCAGCGTTAGACAACATTCCGTCAATCGGCGAAAAAAAGAAATTTATTCTTCTTAAACATTTCGGCTCTCTTACAGCAATCCGAAATGCTACTGTAGAAGAATTACTTGCGGTAAAGGGTATAAGTAAAACAAATGCGGAAAACATTTATGCTCACTTCCGTAAACCCGAGGAGGACAAATAATGGCAATATACACTATTTCAGATTTACATCTCTCTTTTTCCACCGACAAACCTATGAACATCTTCGGCGGTGCTTGGAACAACCATACAGAATATATAAAAGAAAACTGGCAGGAAACTGTCAAAGATGAAGACTTTGTAATTCTCCCCGGTGACCATTCATGGGCGCTTCGCACACAGGATGCGGCAGAAGATTTACGCTTTATACACGATTTGCCCGGAAAAAAGATTTTGTTAAAAGGTAACCACGACCTTTGGTGGTCAACATCAAGAAAAATGGATGCTTTTAAAAACGAAAACGGTTTGGATTCTATCAGTTTTATGTATAACGACAGCATTTTACTGCCATCCGGCGGCAAAATGCACGCAATCGCCGGCACTCGCGGTTGGCTTTGCCCCGGCGATAACGAATATAAAGTTTCCGAGGACGAAAAGATTTATATCAGAGAAGCCGGAAGGCTTGCTTCTTCAATAAATAAAGCCGCGAAACTTTTAGAGAGTGTTTCCCCTTCTGAGCGCGGCAATCTGTATATTTTTATGCACTATCCGCCTTTTAATCAGCAAATCGACACACTCTTTACCCAATATATAGAATCTTCAAATGCTGCGGCATGTTATTATGGGCATATACACGGTTTTTCCGCAACCGACAGAGCTAAGGCACACCGAACAAATGTTGCTTTAAAAGAAAACGGCACACTTTACAGCCTTGTATCTTGCGATTATACGTCAAATAAACTTATTAAAGTCGCTGATTAAATATTTTTCAGCTTCATCAGTCGATGCAACGATTTGTTTTGTTTTACGGCTTTCGGTAGGTAAAAGCAAATTTACGGCAGCTTGCAAAACTTCAACATGAAGCGGTAACTCTCCCGCATATTCACCGTCGCAATCAAGGTGAAATTCTTCGCTTTCGTCAGTAGCAAAAATTTTTACATCTCTTGCCTGACGATATTCGACTTGTTTATTATTCTTGAGCGAACCGTCAAGAACTGCTGTAAACACCGGAAGTGCATTCATTACATCCAATGACTTAACTATACACAAATCCATATATCCGTCATTTATTTTAGCATCTGCGCAAATTTTTGAAAAACCTCCGACACTCTTTGAATTTGCAAATATAAAGAAATACACATCAATTTCTTCTCTTTTTCCGTCAATTTCAAAAAGTAATCTCGTTGTTTTAAAGCCTTTCTCTGCAATTTTTTTCACTCCGTTTGTGATATACGCAGTTTTGCCCAACAAAGTTTTTGATTCGACACTGACACTATGCGCAACATCCGACAAAATACCGCCGGCAGCAACATTCAGAAAATACTGTTTCTCATTAAAACAGCCTATATCAGTAGGCAATACATTAAAATCTTTTATAAGATAATACAAATTTGTAACAGTAGGTGTAATTCCCACAGATGTAGCAAAGTCATTTACCGTTCCCGAAGGGAAAATTGCCAACGGCATTTTGCTTTTGCTTAAATAAAGACCTGCTACGACCTCGTTTACCGTGCCGTCTCCTCCCACTGCCACAACAAAATCATAATCTTCTCGGCTTGCTTGAATTGTTCTGTTTTTAGCATCATCTTTCGCTCTGGTGTAAAAAAAAGTTGCTTCCTCTATTACGCCGTCTGTAAGTAACTCTGCAGCCGCCTGAATCGCTTTTCCTTGATTCACTTGTTTCCCCGAAGACGGATTAATAATAAATAGTCCCTTCATCGTTCAATCCCTCAACTTCAAAAAATTCTGTTTGTTGTATTACTATTCATATTATACTCGAAAAATGCTCTGTCCCCGCCGGCCTTTCCGTCGGAGCAGAAATAGTAAATACTACCCTCAAAAATATGCAAATCACTGATTACAAGTTTTTTTCGCGCATTTGCTTCGTTTTTCGGAATTTCCGTAACTTTTATCGGATTTTTATCCTCGCCCAACACATATATTGCCGAAACGCCATTTTCCTCTCCTGCGAAATATATCTTACCGTTATTCACTTCAAAAGAACCTGTCACAAGCTCAATGTTTTTACCTGAAGCATCAGTTATCACTGTGGGTAAAACCCTCTGTGTGTTTTCGCTATTATTATATTCTTTAATATCAAAACAATAAAGAAGTATCTTTCCCGAAGCTTCTTTGCAATCGAAATATAACTTGTCTCCGTCTGATTTCAAAGTATAAACTTCATCCGCAAAAATCCCCTCTAACGAAGGAGTCCCCTTAAAATCTGTAATACAGTGAACGCCCTTGCCTATTCCTGCCGCAAAAAACACTTTACCCGAACTGTGCACTTCCATATCCACGCAATACAAGTTATCGTCGTTCGATATGTCAAGGAGCAATTCAGCTTGAGAAAACTCTGCACCGCTGACAGGAATTTTATATATACCCTCGCCGCTTGAAAAATAAACTTCGCCCTTATAAATACTCATTGCCACACCGGGCTTATCGCAAAGAGAAGTTTTGTTGCTGCCGTCTGCATCAATCCTGTACATGTGCCCGTCAGCATTATTCCTGTAATAGATATATGTGCCGTCACTTAAAATTTCCTTTGCAAAATCATCGGAAATTTTACTGCTCTTTTTAGATGCCGTATCATATTTATATATGGCATCCTCGCCGCAATAATAAACATCCCCGTTAAGCTCAGCCGCCGCAATACTGTTGTTAAACTGCAAAACGATGTCCTCGTGTACCGCGTTTTTATCAACATCGCTGCCGAATTTTTTGGTTATAAGTATTGCTCCTATAGTTACTGCCGCGCAGGCAACCACAACTACCAACACAATAGCAATCGTTCTCTTAAAATTAAAAATACGCTTTTGTATTGTTTTTTCTTTTTCTGTTTTATTGCGCTCTTTTTCTGAAATTTCCTCAAAACCCGTACTTTCGTTTCCTGCTACGTACTCCCAATACTCCGGTGCACCTTGTAATAAATTTTCCTCTGCACGTTTAATATTTTCTTCATTTGCAAGTATCTTTTTTTCTTCTGAATTCTTTTTACCCGTAATTGAAGCAATTTCGCTCGCCGTAAGTTCAGTGCATATTTTAATATAACATTCCGCAGAAGAATCAATTGTCCCCGAAGCATTTGCACACAAAGTATAAAGCACATCAAAAAACCAATACTGCGCATTAAGGGATTCATCAAAACGATATGCCGATTCTTGAATTCTTTTAAAAGCTTCTGCCGCCGCAAGTTTTGCTTTCTTGTCATTTTGTAACATACCGAAAGCCACGAAATAAAAAGGAGCCTTGTACATTTCGTATAACTCTTTAAGAGCTTTTCGCTCAACTTCTCCATTTGCGTGCTCTTTAGCAATTAAGTAAACCAATTCCATAACAACCTAATATCTCCTTCTTATAACAAAGGTGCAAACAATCTTAAAAAACCCTGTGCCGCTTTTTTGTACCAAGGTCTTTTACACCATTTATTATAATCAATTTTCTCACAATATTCCAATGTATTTATGAAATCATTTTTTACGTCGTGAACGGCTTTGTTCCCGCACATCCATACACCGTTTTCAAAATGCAAGTAAAACGACCTGAAATCCATATTTACAGTACCTACAACAGCCATTTCATCGTCCGAAACAACACTTTTGGCATGAATGAATCCCGGAATATATTCATAAATCTTAACTCCTGCCGACATCAAAAAACCATAATACGACTGTGTTACAAGGTGCACATACCCCTTATCTCCGATTCCCGGCGTAATCAAACGCACATCTACACCGCTTTGCGCCGCCATTCTCAAAGCCAAAAGCATTTCGTTATCAGGTACAAGATACGGAGTAGTAATATATATGTATTTTTTTGCGGAATTTATCATTTGAATATAAAGCCCCTCTGCTTCATTATCCCCCGGCGTTCTTAAAGGTCCATCCGCAAATGGTTGTACAAAACCTCTTGCATCAGCTTGTTTCGCACAGAAGGTTTCACCGGGAGCAAAACGAGTATATTCTTCTTTCGTCTCAACTTTTTTGCTGTATGAAGAATATTTCCACATTTGCAAGAAATTCACAGTAAGACTCCACACACCTCTGCCTGCCAATCTGACACCGGTATCTTTCCAAAGCCCGAAAGCATTAACCTTATTTATATATTCATCGGCAATGTTAGCTCCGCCCGTATAACCGATATTTCCGTCAATAACGCAAATTTTCTGATGATTTCTGTAATTCATATAGAAATTATTCACCACAGGTTTTATTCTGTTAAAAGACGCTGTTTTAATTCCAATGCTGTTAAGGTCTTTGTCGAATTGCTTAGGCAAACACGTTATACAACCAAAATCGTCATATAAAATGCGAATTTCTACACCCTCTGCTACTTTTTGTTTGAGAACACTGTAAATTTCTTGCCACAAATCGCCCTCGGACAAAATATAAAATTCTAAAAATATAAATTTTTTAGCTTTTTTTATATCCTCTATAAGCGCAGGAAAAAACGTATCCCCCATTTCAAAATATGTTACGGCAGTTTCTTTGTAAACGGGGAATCCCGCATTATGCAAATAACGCATTATTCGCTCTTGATTCGGATGCAACCTTTCCAACTGCTTCTCCGTTTCTTTGCTGTGTCTGTAAAGCGGCACCGTCATTTGAGCAATTTCCGGCAAAACCTTTTTTATTTTATTCGGATAACTGCCGCGCCCCCACATTATATAAAAAACAAGTCCCAAAACCGGAACAAGCAATATAACTGCAATCCACGCAATTTTATAAGAAGGATTTTTGCGGTTCAGAACAATACCCACAACCGCAACAGCTCCAACCAACTGGCAAATAATATACGAAGTCAACACAAAAGCATTCATTCTGTACAAAGCCCATATAAGAAAAACAAGCTGCAACGCAAAAATACTCGCCGCTATAATAAGCCTTTTCATATCAGCTTTTCTTCTTTTCGGTCTTTTTTGCAATTGTTGTTTTATTCTTTTGATATCTTCTGTCCTGTCAATATCGACGTGTTTACTTTTCTTTGCCAAGATACTGCCCTCCTCTTATCGATTAGTGCGTAGTATACCCCTTTATTCAAAATTTTCAAAATCGCATATATACGTAAACCAACCGCGCGATTCAAAAACTTTTTGAGCCGCCAATGCTTTCTCTTGATCTTTTTTCCTGAATATGCCGAAAACTGTCGCACCGCTTCCCGACATCATCGAAACTGCCGCACCCGTTTCCTCAATTTCTTTTTTAATGTTTTCTATCTCAGGCTGCAAACAAAACGCCGGATACTCCAAAACATTTTTAGTCTTTCCAACAAGTGCATCAAGTCCGATTTTCATTGCATTTGCAGTTTCTCTTGCCGATTGATGTGCCTCCGACGGAATTTTACCGTTCTTTTCCAATTCGTCGTATGTTTTATACGCCTCTGCGGTAGACACCTCTGCTCCTGAATTTACCAAAAGTAAAATCCCCTCTTTTAAAGGCTCAACATATTCAAGTGTAGTTCCCGTTCCCGTAGCTATTGCAGCTCCGTATCTGATTAAAAACGGAACATCCGCGCCGATTTGCGCCCCGTACTCTTGTAATTCTTCCACAGAAAGTCCCAAATCAAACAATTTATTCATTCCGAGAAGAACACCTGCCGCATCTGCACTGCTACCTCCCAATCCGCCGCATCCCGGCACCTTTTTGTCTATGAAAATTTCAGTGCCGCTATCAATTTTCGCAAAATTTTTCACTAAAAGCTCCGCAGCTTTATATGCCGTATTTTTACTGTTGGTAGGTACCCACTCAGCATTTGATTTTAATACTATTTCTTTATTATCTGACGGGATTTTTTTCATTTCTATTACATCATGCAAAGGCAAAGTCTGCATAACCATATCCACTCCGTGTTTTCCGTCTTCACGCAAGCCCTTTATATCAAGTGATATATTTATTTTACAATATGCTTTTATCGTTACATTCTTCATTTATGGTACTGTTCTCCGTTGTTAATTTTCATTGCTCTGTATAATTGCTCTGCTATTATAAGCCTCGTCATTTGGTGGGTAAAAGTCATAGGGGATAAACATAATCTCAAATCAGCACGAGAAGTAATTTCCGAAGAAATTCCGTCAGAACCGCCTATTACAAAAACAAAATCAGACTTTCCCGTCACGGTTTTGCTGCTTATATACTCTGCAAGCTTTTCCGAGTTTAATTGCTTGCCGTGCAAATCAAGAGCCACAACTACACTTCCCGCCGGAATTTTTTTCAACAGCATTTGTCCTTCTTTTTCAATGCGTTTTCCCTCTTTCGGACTGTTATCCTCCGGAACTTCAATAATGTCAATTTTCACATATTTTGACAATCTCTTTACATAATCTGCTATAGCCTGTTGCATATAAGTTTCTTTAATTTTTCCAACACCTATAATATAAAAACGCATCATATTTCTGTTACCTCACTGTAATGTTCTCTCGATGCCACACAAATATGTACATCTTTCTCAACATCAAAACCGCACTGTGACAAAGCACATTTGGCAGTATTCATTACAAGCTCCGGATAGTTATTTTCCCGGCTCAAATGGCCCATATATATATGCCTTGTACCGCTTTTTGCCAATTCTGTAATAAATGCTGCCGCACCTGCGTTCGACAAATGACCGTGATCGCTTAAAATCCTTTGCTTTAAATGCCACGGATAACGGCTGTTTTGAAGCATTCTTATATCATGATTTGATTCTATCAATGCAATATCGCTGCCCAAAACATTTTTGCAAATATCTTCCGTTATGCACCCTATGTCCGTTGCTATGGCAACTTTTTTGTTGTTTGTATAAAAAGTATAGGCTACGGGGTCTGCCGCATCGTGGGGAATTGAATAATTGCAGACTTTAACGTCACCCACCGTAAAATTCTCTTTGTCAATAATTACTATATTTTCATCAGCTAATTTGCCCAAATCCCTGCGCATAGCCTTCCATGTTTTTTCCCTTGCATAAATAGGCACTCCGTATTTGCGCGAAAAAATTCCGGCCCCTATAGTATGGTCGGAATGTTCGTGTGTTATTAAAATTGCGCCGACAGCCTCCGGCTTTACATCTATTGCTTGTAAAGCCTTTGTAATACGAGCACCGCTAACGCCTGCATCAATCAAAATATGAGTCTGTTCTGTTCCAAAATATATACTGTTTCCGCTGCTGCCGCTGTAAAGGCTACAGAATTTTATCATTTTCAGTCTTCATCCTCTATGCGTTCAATTTGAGCGCCTACACTTCGAAGTTTTCCCACAATATCATCGTAACCTCTGTCAATAAATTGTACATCTTGAATCATGGTATCACCCTCTGCAGCCAAAGCACCTATTATAAGTGCCGCACCGCCTCGAAGGTCAGGAGCTTGAACATTCATTCCTTTAAGCTTTTTAGGCCCTGAAACCATGGCCATCTTACCGTTTACGGTAATATCTGCGCCCATTCTTTTAAGTTCCTCTGTATATTGGAAACGGAAATCCGTTACACTTTCCACAATTTTACTTGTACCTTCTGCCAAAGAAAGAAGTACAGTTATTTGAGGTTGCATATCTGTGGGGAATCCGGGATAAGGCAAAGTCTTAACATTTGCTGCCTGTATAGGTCCGTTATCATATATACGAATCCAATCCTCTCCTTCTTCCACTCCTACATTCATTTCCTGAAGTTTAGCTGTGAGCGACTCTTGGTGGCGCGGAATGATATTTTTCACTGTAACTTCGCCGCCTGTTGCCGCCGCCGCAATCATATATGTACCTGCTTCAATTTGATCCGGTATTACAGAATACATTTCAACTCCGTGTAAAACCGGAACACCTGTGATTTTTATGATATCTGTACCTGCTCCTCTGATTTTTGCTCCCATAGAGTTCAAAAAGTTTGCAACATCTACTACGTGAGGCTCTCTGGCACAGTTTTCTATTATCGTCTGACCTGCTGCTTTACATGCGGCTAACATCAAATTTATCGTTGCACCTACGGAAACAACATCAAGATAAATGTTATTGGCATACATCAAGCCTTGTTCATCATAAGTTTTCGCTGTAACTTTACCGTAACCTTCTTCTATTTCAACACCCAAAGCCTGGAAACCTTTTAAGTGTTGGTCGATAGGTCTTGTTCCGAGTTTACAGCCTCCGGGCAAAGAAACAACAGCTTTACCGAATCTGCCCAAAAATGCTCCCATCAAATAATATGAGCCTCTTAATTTGCTTACCAAATCAAAAGTCGCCTCGTGAGTATTGATGTTTGCAGTATCTATTTTAAAAGTTGTTTTATCTATTTTTTCTACTTTAGCTCCTAATGTTTTTAAGATATCCAACATAGATTGAACATCAGCAATATCGGGAATATTTTCTATTACACACGGACCTTCGGCTAACACTGTTGCACAAATAATGGGCAATACGGCGTTTTTGCTGCCGCTTACTGTTAACTCCCCTTTTAACTTAGGTCCGCCGGTTATCATAAATTTACACAAATTAAACACCACTCCGAAATGTTTTGTTTCGCTTTTTGCGATCCCTGTAACTTAAAGTAGTATATCACAAAGGCCGCTATGCCGCAAGGATAAAAAAGCTTTCCCGGCAATCGTTAATTTTTAAATTGCTTAAGCTCAAGACCTTTGTTTTTATCGCAAGCCCAATCGATTGCCCACTCGTTTTCGAACAGCAATACATACGCGCCATCTGTATCTTCTGCAATCAAAGTTGAGCTTGTCAAAGTAAGGTTTCTCGGATCACCGCTGCTGGTTATCCATCTTGCATAATGATACGGCAATGTTTGCATTACTACAGAAACTCCGTACTCATTTTTCAATCTGTGCTCTAAAACTTCAAACTGTAAAACACCTACCGCGCCTACGATTAAAGTTTCCACACCGATATCTATTTGTTTAAATATCTGAATGGCGCCTTCTTCTGCAAGCTGCGTCATACCCTTTTGGAACTGTTTACGTTTCATAGAGTCTGCAAACTGTATACGTGCGAAATGTTCCGACGGGAAAGTAGGAATCTTGTCAAATTTCAAATCCGGTCTGTTTAATGTGAGTGTATCACCTATGTTAAATATTCCGGGGTCAAAAAGTCCTATTATATCGCCTGCATAAGCATTATCTATAATGGTTCTTTCCTGCGCCATAAATTGAGTAGGCTGTGACAAACGGATTTTTCTTCCCAATCTTGTGTGCCACGCCTCCATACCTTTTTCAAATTCACCGGAGCAAATTCTCAAAAACGCAAGTCTGTCTCTGTGCGCCGGGTTCATGTTTGCCTGAATTTTAAATACAAAACCGGTAAATGCATTTTTTTCAGGCTCAATAATTTCTTCTCCTGCCATTTGAGGTTGAGGACACGGTGCCATATTTATAAACGCATTCAAGAAAGTTTCTACGCCAAAGTTTGTCATGGCAGAACCGAAGAAAACAGGAGTAAGCTGACCTCTGCGAACTTTTTCCTCATCAAGTTCTTCACCTGCCATATCGAGCAAAGTGATTTCCTCTGCAAGTCTGTCATGATAATAATCTCCCAAAAGCTCTGCCAAAGCAGGGTCATCAACGTCACCCTCTACAATTCCGACTTGGCTTTGTCCGTGGTTACCTCCTTCAAAAAGCTCTACGCACTTTTTGCGGCGGTTGTAAATTCCCTTAAAATCTCCGTCCGTACCTATAGGCCAGTTCATAGGATATGAAGTTATGCCCAATACATCTTCAATTTCTTGTATGAGCTCAAAAGGATTGCGCGCAGCTCTGTCCATCTTGTTTACAAAAGTAAATATCGGTATTCCTCTCATTTTACAAACATGGAAAAGCTTTATTGTCTGCGCCTCGACACCTTTCGCACCGTCAATAAGCATTACCGCACTATCCGCCGCCATGAGCGTTCTGTAAGTATCCTCCGAGAAATCCTGGTGTCCCGGTGTATCTAATATATTTATGCAATAATTGTTATATTCAAATTGCAAAACAGAAGATGTAACTGAAATACCTCTTTGTTTTTCAATCTCCATCCAGTCTGAAACCGCGTGCTTTGAGGTTTTTCTCGCCTTTACCGAACCGGCCAATCGAATCGCACCTCCGTAAAGGAGCAATTTCTCAGTCATTGTGGTTTTACCGGCATCCGGGTGCGAAATAATCGCAAATGTTCTTCTTCTGTTAACTTCAGCATTTATATTACTCATGGTATCCTGCCTTTCAAGAATTTACAACTTTATATTTTACAAGTTATTAAGCCATTTTTCAACAACTTTTACACCGTCTGCTGCGGCAGAAAGTATTCCGCCGGCATAACCTGCTCCCTCGCCCACCGGGAAAAGCCCTTTAAGACTTACGGAATTTCCTGTTTCGTCTCTTAAAATGCGCACGGGAGAGGAACTTCTCGTTTCACAACCTGTTAAAACAGCATCGTAATCATCAAAGCCTTTTATAAGCTTTCCGAAAGCCGGTATGCCTTCTTTTAATGCAACTGCAACATCTTTCGGCAAAATTTCATTTAAATCAGCAAGCTTATACCCATTCGAAAATGTCGGCTCAACTTTTCCCGTTTGAACAGAAATTTTTCCTTTTATAAAATCACCTGCAAGCTGGCACGGAGCTTTCCATGTTTCGCCGCCTAAATGAAATGCTTTTTCTTCCAATCTCCTTTGAAATTCTACACCTGCAAGTACATCGCTTTCGGAGAAATCGTTTGGAGTTACACTTACAAGCAATGCAGAGTTGGCATTTTTACCTGCTCTGTCAAAATTACTCATACCGTTTGTAACCAACCGTCCGTTTTCCGAAGCCGCTCCCACAACAAAACCACCGGGGCACATACAAAAAGTATACACACCTCTGCCGTTTGAAGCTCTGTGGGAAAGTTTGTAATCTGCCGCACCGTTAAGTTTTCTCATAAGTTCGGCAGACTTCGAATATTGGGCTTTGTCAATGTCCTCCTGAAGATGCTCGATTCTCACTCCTACGGAAAAGGCTTTCTTTTCCATTATTATTTTTTGTGCTTTTAATTGTTCAAAAGTATCTCTTGCACTGTGGCCGATTGCCAAAAATGCGCTATCCGTTTCAATTATTTTGCTCTCCGGCGTCTTATTTTTATCCGCCGAAACAACCTTTACACCCAATAATTTTGAACGGTTTGTAATCAATTCCGTCATTTTTGTATTAAAATAAACCTCTGCACCTTTACTGATAATATATTGACGTATATTTTTTATTACATCTCTTAAAATATCGGTGCCGATGTGCGGTTTGTTTTTGTATAAAATTTCCTTTGGCGCGCCGAATCTTACAAAAGTTTCCAAAACAAAACGGCCGACAGTATCTTTATCTCTAATCAAACTATTAAGTTTGCCGTCAGAAAATGTTCCCGCTCCGCCTTCTCCGAATTGTATATTCGACTCTGTATTTAACTGACCTTTTTGCCAAAAATTCTCTACTGACTTAGTGCGTTCTTCGACTTTTCCGCCTCTTTCTATTACAATCGGCTTAAATCCAAGCTCTGTTATTACTAAAGCACAGAATATTCCGGCAGGTCCGAAACCTACTATAACGGGGCGCTTTTGCGCTATCTTTAAATTTTGTAAAAAGCTTTCAATGTATTCATTATATAAATCTTGTTTTTTTGTAATTATCGAAATTTCTTTATTTTGCTTAACCCTTCCCGAAATTTCAGCATCTACGGTATATATGAAACATGGTTCTGTGTTTTTTCGCAAATCCGGCGACTTGCGGTATATTTCAACTTGTCGCACACGTTCCGTCGGAATGTGCAACACTTTACCCATTTTATTTGTTAATAAAGCTTTTTCGTGTTCTTCCGGTGTATTGTCTTTTGCAATATATAATTTTTCAGCCAAAAGCTTAATATCTTTAATCCTCAACCACATATAAATTCCCGATTTTATTTAAAAATAAAAGTCCAACAACCGTGCTTATTCACAGTTAATGGACTTCCTTTGGAGCCAATGGTGGGAATCGAACCCACGGCCTATTCATTACGAGTGAATTGCTCTACCCCTGAGCCACATTGGCATAACTGCTATTGTTCTTCACGCAAAATTCAAGTGCTATGAATTAGGTGGATTATAGCACACAAGGCTATAGTTGTCTATAAATATTTTGTATTTCAATAAAATCATGCTATAATAGCTGTGTATATATACTAAGGAGGTTTCTTATGCGTACCGACAGAAAAAGTATATCTTATTATGACGAAAACAAACAAACAAATAAACAAAAATCCACGAGCAAGAAAGTTTTTAAAGGCTTTTGGGTTTCTTTCAAAGCTATAATCAAAACTTGTTTTGTGGTTTTGTTGATTGCAGGTTGTGTGGTAGGCGGTTTGCTTATAGGCGTCGTTGCCGGTTGCATAATTACTACAGAACCGCTTACAGAAGAGCAACTTGACATCACAAATTCAACTGCTCTTACTTCTTTTATATACGACAGCGAAGGTAATGAACTTGTAAGTATACAAGGTACCGCTAATGAAAACAGACAATTAGTAGATATCGAAGAGGTGCCGGATTATTTCGCAAAAGCATTCGTTGCCATAGAAGACGAGCGTTTTTATACTCACAACGGTGTAGACTTCAAAAGAACGGTTGCGGCATTTTTGGGTTATGTCGTTCCAAGCATAGGAAGTCACGGCGGAAGTACCATTACACAGCAAGTAATCAAAAACGTAACAGGCGATGCAGCACGAAGCGTTCCGAGAAAAATACGCGAACAGTGGCGTGCATTAAGTCTTGAAAAAGAACTTGAAAAAGACGAAATCATGGAACTCTATATGAATATTATTTATATGGGGCAAAATATTTACGGTGTGAAAGCCGCTTCTTTGGCATATTTTAACAAAGATGTATCAGACTTATCTTTGGCCGAATGTGCTTTTCTTGCCGGCATTACAAATAACCCCGGACGTTATAACCCTTTGACATCGAAAGGCCGTACAAATTGCTATAAAAGACAAGTAGACATTCTCGACAAAATGTTGGAATGCGAATTTATTACTGATGAAGAATATGTTGCAGCTATCCAGGAAAAATTAGTAATAAATGACGATTACAAAAAAGAGGTAGTCGAAGCTTCCATTTACAGCTATTTCGTAGATGCTGTTCTTGTTGATGCAAGAGAAGCTTTAGTCGCCGCAGGATACACAAACCAAGAAGCAAAAGACCTTATATACCAAGGCGGCGTTAAAATTTACACAACGCAAGATCCCGAAATACAAAAAATCGTGGACGAGGAATATTGTAATCTTGCAAATTTCCCTGTAAACCATTTGTACAGTGATCCCGAAGACATGGCTCAGTCTTCCATTGTTATTATGGATCAAGCAACAGGATACGTAAAAGCCATTTACGGCGGATACGGAGAGAAAAAGCAGAGTCTTTCGTTTAACTTCGCAACGAACGCTTTAAGACAACCGGGTTCGGCAATCAAGCCGATTCTCGTCTATACTCCGCTTATTGACCGTCATGTAATTAATTTAACATCTTCAGTAGATGATGTTCCTGTTTTCTTTGACAACCAAAATCCCGATGAGCCTTGGCCTACAAACTACGACAAAGCTTATAACGGTCGCATAACCGTACGATATGCTTTGCAACAATCCTCCAACGTTGCTGCTGTTTCCCTTTATAAAGATAATGTTGCAGCAAATTTACAATATATGAAGAGTGTAGGCATAGACAGAACAAATGAAACCCAACTTTCCCTTGCATTAGGCGGTTTTACAACAGGTGTAACAGCAGAGCAAATGTGCGCCGCTTATGTTCCCCTTGCAAACGGCGGTACGTATTATAAACCCATAACTTTTACGGAAATCAGAGATATAAACGGTAACGTAATATTGACAAATACAGGTTCTCCGACCGTTGTTCACGAAGACTATCGTACTTCCGCAATAATCACCGATTTATTGCAATCGGTAGTTACAGGCGGAACGGGCGGAAGAGCTCAAGTTTACAATGCAAAGGGCGAATTTATGCCGACAGCCGGTAAAACAGGTACCACAACAAGCAACTATGACTATTGGTTCTGCGGATACACTCCTTATTACACTTGTGCTGTTTGGTACGGCTACGAAATGCAAAAGAGTATGACTTCTGCCGAAAATGCAGCAGCTGCAAAATTGTGGTCAAAGGTTATGAACAGAATCCACGCCGAGCTTCCTGCAAAAGATTTCGACGAATTGAATAATGTTGTTACAGTTTCTGTATGCAAACATTCAAACATGCTTCCGACAGATGCTTGCAGCAAAGACCCTCGCGGAAGTTGCATTATAACAGGCACTTTTGCGGCCGGTACAGAGCCTACGCAATACTGCAATTACCACAGAACAGTTACTCTTTGCAGCGCAGGTAAAGACGAAATGGGCAAGAATTACATTGCAGGTCCTTATTGCACAACAGCTACAACATACCAATTTACCGGCACGTACAGACAAGTTTCATCCGAAACATATCGTGCAATATTAAGAGGTTATTATGTTCCCGATTGGAAATACGAAATATCTCATTCCGATAAAACTTGCCCGGTATGTAAATGATTAGCGCAAAAAAACAGCAGAAAAAAACGGCAGAGAAAAACTCTGCCGTTAATTTTTAATTATTAATTTAATTTGCAATATAAGCTTTGGAGGAATCACCAAACATCATCATAGTTTCAAGGAAATTCTTCAATTCCTCATTACCGCTGCTTTGTCCTCTCTTTGCATATGATTCTATACTGATGGTTCCTTCGTTACTTACCACATTACCATTAGCATCACAAATAGTCAGGCACAAAACATCACTCATCTGCGAAAAAGTTAATTTGTCAAAAACAAATGTTCTTATGCTCTTTTCGCCAACTTCGCTATATTCTGTATTTTGACCGATATTATATTTATTAATTAAATTTCCGTCTTGATCTTTTACCTGAATATATAAGCTATCCAAATCTTCTGTTATATCAGAGGAAAAAACACCCATTACAGACACCCGATTATCCACTTTAAGCGAGAAATTCGTCCACGTTGCAATGTGTCCTTCTTCTTCCGAAGAAATTTTTTCAACCGTTGTCAAATCACGAAGTTGTGAAGTGCCGTAAGCAGCCTGCTCATCTGTAAGAGCCGCATCAACAAGCTCCAATTTGTTATATCCTGTAATTACTTGCGAAGCTGAACCAAATCTCAACAAATCCACCAACATTGTTTTAAGTTTAGAATCTGTCGTGGTTTCCAATAAAGTATATATGTATTGACAAACGCTGCTTTCTATTTTTCCAGCTGAGCAAATCTCACCATTCAAATCAGCTTGCAGTGTTGCATAAATCTTGTCATTCATCATCTGAGGAGTTATATTTCCAAAAGAGAACATATAGAATTCAGCCCCGTCATAAACAGCTCTGCTTGCCGGCAAAGTTGTTGTTTCTCCGCCAAATTCAACAACAAGAACGGGATTTTGATAGCCCATGCGTTCACATTTAGCTTTATCTAACAAATATCTAACTGTTATATCGTTTGTAACCAAAAGTGCTTGACCGTCAATTTCAAAAACATCCGGTTTGATCTCCGGCTCCGGTTCGGGTGCTGTACCGTCCCAATCCAAAATGTTCAAATTATCTATTTCCATCGTTTGACTTCTCGTACCGAAAGCCAAAGCAGATTGTTCTGAAATGAGAGCATTTGTTACTGTTGAAAGAGTTGTTCCCTGTGCATCTTTTATTACTGCACTACTGTAATATTTCTCGCCGTATTGGTTGCTTACGGTAGGTATTTTAGCATCCGAGCAAACTACAGTAGCAAAAAGTATGTCATTTGCATAGAAGTTAATCGTGCCGTTATTGTCATCAGTTACCTTATAATTGTTAAACTCCTTAATGTTTTCAACAGGATTCGGGAAGAACTGTCCTGCAACGCAGAGTTTTCCAGTGCTGTCTAAATACTTAACTAAAATTTCAACACCTGCAACATTATCTATTGTTCTGAAAGAAAAAGCTATACCGGAAGCACCTGTTGTACTGTTTGACTCATCGCCTCTGCAACCGTCGTTTTCAAAGAACACTGCATTCTGACTTATTCCTGAGGGTATTTCTTCTCCGTATTTGATAACAAAGCCACAGAAATTGTGTCCTCCTGTAACCATTTTCAAGTCAACGGAAATTTCATTCTGACACTGCCATCTCGCAGCTGAATATGCTTGTGAGAAACCTGTAATGTTTGCTGCCAAACCATTTGTTGCGGAAATTGAACTTGTGCTTGTTGCTGCATTACCTGTAAAGCCTTGTGCGAAACCACTGTCTGCAGACAAGAGGTTTGCACCGGATGTATGGGTATCGAAATCATACGTATATCCGCTTGTGTTTGCACCCGTTTTACCCGCAAAAGCTAATGCCACTGTGGAGAAAGCTTGGGGTTGAGCTGTTATCTTCACTTCAATTACTGCGATAAGATAGTTTACATTCTTTTTAGTTAATCCGCGTATAGTAAGTTTATGAATTCCCGCTGTCATTTGGGAAATGTCAATACTTTTAACAAAACTGTTTTTCGTAGTACAGTTCGTATAAGACGGCATTGCTTGCGCAACATCGGCTCGGTAACCACCTTCATCAGGGAAAGTTACCCACGCACCATCATCAAAAGCATATTGATATTTTGAAACGCCTTCAGAGTGAACACTCCAACCTCTTACCAACATATCCGTAGAAGCATCCTTTGAAACCACACAAGAATCAACAACAGATGTTGATACTCCGCCTTTGCTTATAGGGTAATCGATGTTGTTTACATAAGTAGCGGTTGAAACGAAAGCTCCTCCGGGGTCGTTACAAGCACCGGGCATTCCGTCAAAAACAGGAATAATAAATGTAAATGCAGTATCTAAAAGTCCGTTGTTTGCATACGCATCGTGAATTGTAAGAGACTCACTCCATGCCGCAGAAACATTCTGCATATACTGTCCCCAGAAGTTCTTCGAAGAAGATGGATGAACATTGAATTTTTGGAGATATAATGTATTTTGGTACTGGCTTATGTATGTATCATAAACTTTTTGCGCACCACCTTGTATGGACTTATATCTTGTATTCCAGCCGCCTGTTTGAGCTTCTTTCATACCGTTTAACCAAATTTCAAAATAACCGGATCCGAAAGCACCCATATTAAAGTAGTTATACAAACCATTGTATTGTGCGAAGTTAAAACCGTCATAACCTGTTGCAGGAGCACCGTTGGTTTTATTTGCATAACATTGTGCAAGTGTTGTACCGCAAGTACCTGAAATCAACGGGCTCTGTCCGAGACCTTGCTCTTGTTTGATTCTTGCAGCCAAATGGAAAGGATTTACGCCAACTGATTTACCTACATCATAAAGATGCTGTGCATAAGTTTTACCGTTTTCAAGGGTTTTTCCTTCCATGAAAGTTCCTTTAATACTATTTGTTACATCAGCAACGGTATATGTATTATCGGTAAATTGCAAAGCTTCAAATTGGAAAATACGTACTTCATCCAAGAAGTTTCGGGGGTCCATAAAGTATTCTACCGTAGCTTTGGTACATTTACGCCATAATCCCGATTCTACAAGGGTTGAATCCAAAGCATAATCACTTGCCGAATACGAATAATAAATGAGATTTCTCTCATCGTCGGCAAGCTCTTGGCTGATAACATAATCCCATGTATATTTAGGTTTTGCCTTTGTAACAAGCAAAGGTTCAAAATTCCATGTGGGATGTATTTCATGAAGCTCTGCTAATTTCGTAGCATAACTTTGGGGAAATCCCGCATTAATCAACTGCTGTTCATACGAAGTTGCCGCTTCGACTTCAAGTGGCGGTAACATAGGAAGTACCTGCGACACCAACATCGCCATAAAAACAGCAAACGCAACAAATCTTTTTTTCATTTTTACTCTCCTTTGTCTATGTATTTCATCTCGTTTTTTCGTTCGTCAAGACCTATACATTTTTTGAAAAACACTGTTTTTATGATAACAAACACGTCCTTTTCTGTCAATAAATAATTGACTTTAAGACGTTTTGGCTATATTATTATTAAGTTAAAGTTTATATAAACGAGAGGTAGAAATTTATGGCTGTAACAAGAACAAGATTTGCACCCAGTCCCACGGGATATATGCATATCGGTAACTTAAGAACTGCGTTATACGAATACTTGATTGCACGCTCACAAGGCGGACAATTCATATTAAGAATAGAAGATACCGATCAGGAGCGTTTTGTTGAAGGCTCAATGGATGTTATTTATAAAACTCTTGAAATGACCGGTATTTCTTACGACGAAGGTCCCGGTGTAGGCGGCAATTACGGTCCTTATATACAAAGCGAGCGTCGCGGTATTTATCTTGAATATGCAAAGCAACTTGTAGAAAAAAAGGCAGCTTATTACTGTTTCTGTACAAAAGAACGTCTTGAATCTTTAAAAACAGATGACGGCGCATTGGGCAGTTCTTTTAATTACGACAGACATTGTCTTACACTTTCTCAAGAAGAAATAGAAAAGAATCTTGCAGAAGGCAAACCTTATGTAATAAGACAGCTTGTTCCCAGAGAAGGTAAAACGACTTTCCATGATGTAGTGTACGGCGATATTACCGTAGACAACGAAACTTTGGATGACCAGATTCTCATAAAATCAGACGGTCTTCCCACATATAACTTTGCAAATGTTGTTGATGACCACCTTATGCATATCACTCACGTTGTTCGCGGTAACGAATATTTGTCATCAACACCTAAGTATAATATTCTCTATCAAGCATTCGGTTGGGACATCCCCACATACGTTCATGTTCCCAGCGTTATGAAAGATGCTCAGCACAAACTTTCAAAGAGAAACGGAGATGCTTCTTTCCAGGACCTTATAGAAAAAGGTTATCTTGCCGAAGCAATCCTTAATTATATTGCCCTCTTAGGTTGGAGCCCCGGTGGTACACGCGAATTCTTTACTCTTAAAGAGCTTGAAGAAAATTTCACAATAGAAGGTTTAAGCAAATCTCCTTCCATATTTGATATAGAAAAACTCAAATGGATGAACGCAGAATATATTCGCAAAGCCTCTCCGGAGAATTTCCAAAAAATGGCAAAACCTTATATGGAAAAAGCTTTAGGCGAAGAATCCGCTTTGGATTTCGGAAAAATCGCTGCTCTCATACAGCAACGAACAGAAATATTAACAGACATTCCGGAGAAAATAGATTTCTTCAAAGAATTGCCTGAATACGATACCGCAATTTACTGCCACAAGAAAATGAAAACCGACAAAGAAAATTCTTGTGCAAATCTCAAAAAAATCATTGCCTTCTTTAAAGATAACGAAGCTTCCTTGTTAGGCAAATGGCAATCTTCTGAATTGTATGCAGCTCTTTGTGAGTTAGCTGCTGCTTGCGAGGTAAAAAACAGCCAAATTCTTTGGCCTGTAAGAACTGCTCTCAGCGGTAAGGAAGTAAGCCCCGGCGGTGCTACAGAGCTTGCGGAAATTTTAGGTTATCAAGAAACAGTTCGCAGACTTGAAATAGGTTTGGAAAAATTAGAAAAAGAATTAAATTAAAATATAATTTTAATCGGAAGGATAATTTTTATGGAAACAAATAACAATTTTATACACGACCTTGTGGAAGAACACATAAAAGAAGGCGGCAAGTATTACGGTAAAACTGTCTACACTCGTTTTCCGCCTGAGCCCAACGGCTATTTGCACATCGGACATGCTAAAGCTATTTGCGTAGACTTCGGTACAGCAGAAAAGTACGGCGGATTCTGCAACTTGCGTTTCGACGACACAAACCCTACAAAAGAGGATACGGAATACGTTGAAGCTATTATGAATGACGTTCATTGGCTCGGCTACGATTGGAAAGAAGTTTTATATGCTTCTGACTACTTCCCTCGTATGTATGAATGTGCAGAAAAGCTCATAAAAGAAGGACTTGCTTATGTTTGCGACCTTTCTGCAGACGAAACGCGTGAATACCGCGGAACTTTAACGGAACCCGGCAAAAACAGTCCTTACAGAGACCGCAGTGTAGAGGAAAACTTAGATTTATTTCGCAGAATGAAAGCCGGCGAATTTGCTGACGGCGAAAGAGTTCTTCGTGCAAAAATCGATATGGCTTCGCCTAACATGAATATGCGTGATCCTGTAATTTACAGAATCGTTCACATGACACATCATCACACAGGTGACCAATGGTGCATTTATCCGATGTATGACTTTGCTCATCCTTTGGAGGATGCTTTTGAAGGAATCACTCACTCTTTGTGTGACCTTGGATTTAAAGACCATAGACCTTTGTACGATTGGGTTGTTGAAAAATGCGGTCCTTTCGATCCTGCTCCTTGTCAAAATGAATTTGCCCGCCTTAATATCACTTACACAATGATGAGTAAGCGTTACCTTCGTAAAATGGTTGAATCAGGTATTGTTAACGGTTGGGATGACCCTCGTATGCCTACTCTTTGCGGCTTGAGAAGAAGAGGTTATACACCTGCATCTATCCGCAATTTTATTGATACTGTAGGCGTTTCCACAAGCTACAGTGTTGTTGATTACGGTTTGCTTGAATATTGCATTCGCGAAGACCTCAACAAAATAGCTCCTCGCGGAATGGCTGTTCTCGATCCTATCAAACTTGTTATCGACAACTATGAAGATGGTTTGATTGAAGAATTCGAGGCAGAAGTCAACCCTGAAAACCCCGAAATGGGCACTCGTAAAGTAGCTTTCTCAAAAGAGCTTTACATTGAGCGTTCTGACTTTATGATAGAGCCTGTAAAAGGATACTTCAGATTGTTCCCCGGCAACGAAGTTCGTCTTAAATACGCATATTATGTACGCGTTACTTCTTATGAAACAGATGCCGAAGGCAATGTAACTGTTGTTCACTGCACTTACGACCCTGCTTCAAAGGGCGGTTGGCTTGCAGACCGTAAAGTTAAAGGAACAATTCACTGGGTATCTGCTCACGATGCTGTTCCCGCTGAAATTCGCCTTTACGAGCAACTTTTCAACGATCCGGATCCCATGGACGATTCTGATGGCAGAGATTTCACAGAAAAACTCAATCCCAACTCACTTGTAATTTGTAAAAATGCCGTTGTTGAACCGTATTTGGCAGATTGTGATAAAAATGCTCACTTCCAGTTCTTGCGTAACGGTTTCTTCAGCAGTGATGATGATCATACAAAAGAAAAGCCTGTATTTAACAGAACTGTTTCATTAAAAGACAGTTGGAAAAAACAAGTTGCGAAGGGTTAACATATCACCTGCAACATAATCGACTTTTGTATTTTTAATTTGTTCAATGTATTGAATGTCGGTATTTCCTTGCGTAAACAAACACGCGAAAATACCGGCATTTTTTCCGCTTAAAACATCTATTTCCCGGTCGCCAATCATTATTGTTTCGTTTGGATTCATATTATGTTTCTTTATCAAATAAAAAATAGCATCCGGTGCCGGCTTGTGGGGAAAATTATATTCAGCAGTAACAGAATCCTCAAAATATTTAATCAAATCATATTTTTCCAAATATTTAAAGGTTACAGCATCTCTGTGTGTGTAAATATAGTTTTTACAGCCGTTATCTGTAACTGTTTTTAACATTTCCTCAGCATTCTCATACGCAAAAGCAATCGGCTCTGTTTCTATAACTCCCTCTCTTTTATAAAACTCTGCCCATTCTTCATCTGTAGCACCGCAATATTCTCTTGCCTCATTCAAACTGCGGCGGCTTTTTGCAAAAAGCACGTTATAATCACAAGGTTTGCCTGCTTTCTCCATTATTTGATGTAAAATTGAAACAGTATGTGTGTATGTGTCAAACAATGTTCCGTCAAAATCCCAAATAAAATTCTTCATATATTATTCTCCATACATCTATTGTCCGTATTTTTCAAAAAAGTTTTTTAATGCGTCGGAAATTTTTTGCGGTTCCATTAAAAAACTGCATCCATGAGTAGCTTTTTCAATAAGATAAATATATTTTTCCGCTTTTGCCGCTTTATGACTTCTGATACTCATTTCACAAGGCACAAAACCATCTTCAAGTCCATGGATAAACAGTATCGGAATATCTGAATTTTTCAAAATTTCTTCTGTTGACATTTCATACAAACTGAAGTTTGCTGTAATTCTGCACATCAAGTCGAGAATGCGTATAAGGAGCACACTTTTTATATGAAAATTTTTTCTTGCTACCAAACTTATAATTTCCGCAGGTGATGTAAATCCGCAGTCGGCAACAACTCCGCGAACATTTTTGGGTAATTTTCTGCCTGTTGATAACATAACGGTTGTAGCACCCATAGAAAGGCCGCTAAAAAAAATCGGAGTGTCCGCACCAAATCTATGTGAAACATATTCAGCCCAGGAAACAGCGTCACAGCTTTCTTTTACTCCGAAAGTGATAAGTTTTCCCTCGCTTTTTCCGTGACTTCGTTGGTCAACAAGTAACACATTCAAACCACAATCATGATACATTTTAACGGCACAACAATAATCTCTGCCACCGGCCGCTCTGTATCCGTGAAACAATATAATTGTTTTGTTGGCATTTTTTTCAGAATCTTTACACGGTAAAAATCTGGCTGCAAGCTTTAGTCCGTCAAAACTTTTTATAAATACCCACTCTTGAGGTGTTTCGTTTATATACTTCATGCCGTCTCTCAGTAAATCCTTATACTTACCGAGAAATTTGTTCTCTACCGAATCCAAATCATCAAGCTTCTCATTACTTCTTCTTCCGAAAATATATATAAAAATACCTGTTATGACACATAAAAAAGCAAAAACAAGAATTGCGATAACAGCAAAAAATATTTTCACAAAAATCTCTCCTTTTTAGCACTTTTGACAATTATAATAATGCCTATTCTTTACGATTTTATCCAATTTGTCTAAATGCAAACACATGTTAAGTTTATATTAATGCAACAATTTAATCAAGAAAATTTACATAAATATTGATTAAACCCTATTATTTAAAACAAAAAGCCAAAGGCTTGAGCCTTTGGCTTTTCTTAATGTTAAAAGATTTTTAAATAAGAATATTTTTCTCCGTTTCAGAATCAAAGAAATGCATAACTTTTCCGTCAAAAGTCACATAGATTGTTGCTCCTATAACAAGCGCTTCGCGCTCATGGTCTTCAAGAGAAACTGTAGGTACACGAACGATAAGCTTATCTCCGTTATCCTCAACAACATGGAGATGAAGCTCACTTCCCATCATTTCGTTAACTGTAATCTTGCAGGGAATTGCCGCAGGATTTCCCTTTTCGGAAAGTCTGAAATGCTCCGGACGAACACCAAGAAGAACTTCTCTCGTTGTAACACCTTTTCCTTTAAGCTTCTCTGCCTTCTTGCCTGTAATTTCAATCTTCGCACCGTAAGGTGTTACGTAATACTTTCCATCCTCGCAAATCAAATTTGTCTTAAATGTATTCATCTTAGGTGCTCCGATAAATTCAGCAACAAAAAGATTATCAGGCATATCGAAAACTTCCGTAGGAGTACCAACTTGCATAATAATTCCGTCTTTCATGATAACAATTCTGTCTCCCAAAGTCATAGCCTCTGTTTGATCATGAGTAACATAAATAAATGTTGTATCAATTTTCTGACGAAGAAGAATAATTTCTGCTCTCATCTGGTTTCTGAGCTTTGCATCAAGGTTAGACAAAGGCTCATCCATAAGAAATACTTTACTGTCACGAACCATTGCACGGCCTATTGCAACACGCTGTCTTTGTCCGCCGGAAAGTGCACGCGGCTTTCTGGTGAGATATTCGGTAATACCGAGAATTTCAGCTGCCTGAGTAACTTTTTCGAAAACTTCTTCCTGTGGTACTTTTTTTAGTCTTAAACTAAATGCCATATTCTCAAAAACCGTAAGGTGCGGATAAAGCGCATAGTTTTGGAAAACCATTGCTATGTCACGGTCGCGAGGTTGAAGATCATTTACTACAACTCCATCTATTTCAACCGTTCCTTCTGAAATCTCTTCAAGTCCGGCAATCATACGAAGGGTTGTAGATTTACCGCATCCTGAAGGACCTACGAAAACTATAAACTCTTTGTCAGCAATATCAAGATTAAAATCTTTTACTGCCACTGTATCTTTGCCATATATTTTTTTAACGTTTGTTAATTTTACTGTAGCCATATTATTTCTCCTTTTATCCTTTTACTGCTCCGCCCGTTACGCCTTCAACATAGTATTTTTGTAACAACAAGAAGACTGCCGTAACAGGAATTGCCACCACAACGCCCGCAGCACAGAACATTGTATAATTACTGTTTACCATTGTTTTGGAAAGCCACTCAAACATTCCGACTGCAACACTCATTCCCTGACTGTTTTCATGAATGAGATAACTCGATAACATAAATTCTCCCCAAGGAGCCATAAAGCCCATAAGTACCGTATAAATTACTATAGGTTTTGAAAGGGGTAATATTACCTTATAAAAAATTTGGAAACGAGTTGCACCGTCTACCCTTGCTGCTTCATCCAAACTCTTTGGTATTGTATCAAAAAAGCCTTTAGACACGTAATAACCCATACCGCTGCTTGCGCAGTAAACAATAATAAGACCTAACGGCGCCATATTCATTGTAAGTCCCAAATCTGTAAACACTTTATAAATAAGGAGCATGGTCAAGAATCCCGGGAACATTCCGAGGATAAGCATAAAATTCATCAAAGCTTTTCTGCCTCTGAATCTCAATCTTGACAAAACATAACTCATTGCAAGTACGAAAATTGTTTGCAAAACAGCCGTTGCAACACCCATTATGCCGGTATTTATAAACCATCTTAAGAAATCCGTTTCTTTAAACAATCTTATGTAGTTATCAAAGCCGAATTCTTTTGGCCACAAATAACTTACTTGCATTGTAGTTTCTGTTCTGAAAGACTCAAGAACAATACCAAAAAACGGGAACATCCAAACAACAGTCATCAATACCAAAATTGCATAAACAATAATATTGCTGAGTCTTCTGCTGGCTTTAGCACCAAGGATACTTTTGTTGTAAACGTTTAATTTCAATTCCGTTTCATTAATACACAACATAAAAATGCCTGCCAAAGGACTGCAAAATATAATTGTGAGGATTGCTGTAGGAAGCAAAGCTTTTTTACTGCAAGCAGTATTAAGTTTCAGCAAAGCAATAACTCCTATGATTATCGGCATAAGAGAAGTAGCTCGGCTAAATAACAAACTCCAACCATCCATTTCCAAAATTTTCGCCATCATGCTTATCACAATATTATCAGAAATAAAGGTTACTATCATTCCTATCCATATAAAAATTTTAGATGCGACTTTCATTATTTGTAATCCTCCTCATTTCTCGTAGACGGAATCACATTGTAGACAATCAACGATAAAATTGCTACAACGACAAATACCAAAATACCAATGATTGATGCCAAATAATATTTACTCTCCGCACTATTTAATGTCATCTTATACAGCCACGTTATAAGAAGGTCAGTATAACACACGGAAACACCGCCCGCCGTACCGATTTCTGTGTTGATAAGCTGATTGTTTTGCGTAAGCAAGTATATAACGTTGAAGTTATTAAGATTTCCTACAAAACTCGTAAGCAGATAAGGTCCCATTACAAACATCATGTAGGGAAGCGTAATTTTGGTATATTGCTGCCACGGTTTTGCACCATCTATACGCGAAGACTCGTATAAATCTTGAGGAATATTCATAAGAATACCGGTTGCCATAAGCATAATATACGGTATACCTATCCAAATATTTATTACTATTAAAAGTATCTTGGCAGATACAGGATTTTGCCAAAGTGATTGTTGACTGGCCGCCAGCATAGAATCGGGAATCAAATTCCAATCAAGAAGAAGTTTTCCGATAATACCTGAACCGTCAAAAAGTTTTGCAACGTAAAGGAGTGAAACGAATTGCGGAATTGCAATCGTCATAACCAATATCGTTCTCCAGAATTTTTTAATTCTGATACCTTTTTTGTTAATCATAATTGCTACAAACATTCCGAGGAAATAGTTTGTGAATGTGGCAAAAAAGGCCCACATAAGAGTCCACGCAAGTATTTCGCCGAAAGCAAGACCAAGTCCACCTTTGCCGAAATCAAGCAACTCGTTGAAGTTTTCCAATCCAACCCAACTGAAAAGGTTTGCATAACCATCGTGCGCAGCATCATAACTTGTAAACGCAACGAGCACCATATATATGATGGGAAGTACGGTAAATGCAAGAATACCAAATAAAGGAAGTGACAAAAGTGTTTTGTGGAATTGATCATCGAGCAATGATCTTAAATCATCCTTGCCGCTTTTAATTTTCTTTCCTTTTGCAGTAATGTTCATGCAAATACGGCATTGTTTAACTTGCAATCTCCATGTGTACACAAAAGCAATAATAAAAATAATCGTAAGTAAGCCATACAACATAACTTTTACTGAGTCATCTCCCGCAACCCAAACATCTGTGTCATAAAGCTCATTATACTGGAAACCACCTTGTACAGTACCTACCGTTGCACCTTTGTTAAACCAATTTCCTTTTGAAAGCCAATATATACCACCGCTCGGAACAAACATATATCCAACGAATACTACTTCAAAAAGTAAAAATAAAATTCCGCGTAAAATCTGTCCGTAATAAAAATTTCCAAAGCCGAAAATAAAGAAAGAAAGCTTAACCGCCCAATTACCTTTTGAAAACGTAGTTGCTATGTCTACAAATTCATTTTTTATTCCTGTTAAAACACGCTTAAAAAAGCTTACTACAGCTAAAACCAAATTTTTCAGCCAAGCAGGAATAGCACAAAAGAACAATTTAAGCTTATATAAAAAGGCTTTGAACTTATTAAGTTTTAAATAATCTAAATCATTTAATTTTTTCATAATGCTGTCCTTTTTATAAATAGAATTTTCTTATAACAAAAAAAGCATTGTTAGCTGATACACAAGATTTACACTTTCTTGTATGTCGGCTAACAATGCTTTGTTACCATAGGCCGAGCAAGCTTTAACCTGCCCGACCTATTTAATTAAAACTTACAAATAATTATCCTTCAACAGGAATCATCGTAACAGTACCTGTTTCTGCGCCATCCCATACAAGTTTAATTTGGTATTTGCCGTCTTTTTCAACAACAAAGTTGTTTTGTCCGTTGAAACCATCTGCACCAAAGTTAACTGTCCAAGCTGCGCCTTGACGAACTTTAAATTCTTCGCCTGCTTTTAATGTAAGAACGTCTGATGTGTAAGTACCCTTAGGATCTTCTTTCATAGAGAAGTCTGTATCCCAGTTAGTACCGCAAATGCCACCGATAACGCCCCAAGCATTTTTCTGTTCTTCTGTCATTGAGAACAAACCGTCGATTGTAGCTTTGTACTCATTGAGAGCTGTCTGAAGGTCTGCGTCACTCTTTGCAGCTTTAGCCTCAGCACCGAGAACTTTAGCTATATCCCACCAAGCGCCGTGAATTTGTCCTTGAGGAATACCATATTCGCCTTGTTTAGCAAGAGCTGCGAGAGAAATATTTGCCTGAACTGCCTCAGAAGCTTGAGCTTCTTTGTTTGACGGACCCCATTCAAAGCTTGCAAATCTTTGGCTCTGACATTCTTTACCTGTCAAATATTGAGCAAGTTTAGAAAGAACAGCTGCTTTTTTTGCATCAGCCTGAGGTTTAACACCCATAAGCTTGTTGCCTGTGTATGAACCGAGGTGATATGATTTGCCGTCAACTTCGAAAGAAGGAAGATCAGTTGCACCGAGGTTTTCGCCAAAGTGTGCAGCTGCATCGCCTGCTGCCCAAATACCTGTAATAACTACACCTGCATCAGTAAAGATGTCAGCGTTGTTATCATAGCAGGAAGATTGAGCAAGTTTTTGCATACCTTTCATAGCTGCAAGACCTGCATCTGAACTGAAGTTATCATCAACAGAAATAAACTCTGCATTTTCATTCATTGTCCAGTTTGATTTACAACCTGTTGCAAAGAAGAATGAAGCTGTGTACCAAGCGTTTTCAAGAGCAAAACGGAAAACTTTGTTGTTGTTTTCACAAGCAGCGATAAGTTTTTCAAGGCTCTCTGCATCTTCTTCTGAAATGATGCTCTTGTCATAGTACATATAGTATCCGTTGTCAGATGTCATAGGATATGCATAAAGTGTACCTGCAACAGAAGCAGCAGCAACAGAACCTGCATCGTTATTAGCTTTGATAGTTTCAGCAGCAGCTTTACCGGGTGCTGAAAGAGCAGCAGCCTGTACAAGACGAGCGAGCTGATCCTGAGCGAAGCAGTAAATGTCAGGTGCTGTAGCAACGTCGTTAACTACTTTGGAAGCTGCGTCAGCCTCTGTAACACCTTCAATGCTTGCATTAATTACAACTCCGGGGTTAGCAGCTTCAAAAGCGTCGATTTGTGCTTGGAATTGCTCCTTAACGCCTTCTTTCTCTGAAACCCACATTGTAATATCGTAAGTACCTGTAAGATCTACTGCAGGTTCAGCAGATGCTCCGGGATTATTGGTGCTGCCATTGCCGCCACATGCTGCAAAGCATGTTACAACGATAGAAAGCGCCAAAATGAGTGTTAATACTTTTTTCATCTTAAAAACCTCCTAAAGAAAATTTTTATTGCTTTTTAGCCTTTTAGCTATTTACTATGATATTATCATTTGCATTTTCTGTCAAGTCTAAAAGCAGTTTTCACACCTTTTTAAATTCATTAAATGCCGGCAGTTTTTTCCCTTCATAATTAAATAAACATTGATTTGCCCATTCATTAGAAGTCGACTTTCCTTCTTCGTTAATATATTTTTGTCCCGCTTCCGAAGCCCAACAAATACCCTCTCCCGGCAACCATAAAGGTTCCCAGTAAAACACACCGTCAATATCATTTCGGCGAGCCTTTTCAAGAAAATCTTTTACAAAAGCAGCCTGCCCTTTCGGTGAAAGAGGATATTTTTCTGTAAAATTCGGAATATACGCACGCTCGGCATCTATTACCAATCTGCAATTTTCACCATTGAGCTGATACGGCTTGTCAGTAAAACCGTACCCGAGCTCCATAACCATAATTCCCTTTTCAAATTGCTTGCATTTTGTAAGATTAACAAATAACTCCTCCGGTGTACCATGCCAATACGGATAATACGAAGCGCCTATTATGTCATAATCGACATCAAATTTTTCCATTTGACAGAAAAATTCCCGATAAACCTCACAATCGTTACTTCTTTCCAAATGAAGTATAATTTTTGCTTCCGGCAAAATCTCCCGACACGCTCTGCAACCTGCTTTTACAAGTTCACAAAAATTATAGTAATTTCCTCTTTTACCATTTTCTTCCAGTCTTCCCAATGGCCAAAGCATTCCGTTTGTAATTTCATTTCCTACTTGTACTAAATCCGGAATTACTCCTTCTTTTTTTGCTTTTTCAAGGCAATTTTTTGTAAACTCATAAACAGCTTCCGCAAGTTCTTCTAAACACAAACCTCTCCAAGCTTTCGGAATCATTTGTTTTCCCGGATCTGCCCAAAAATCACTGTAATGCAAATCCATCAAAAGAGAAAAACCTTTACTTTTGGCTAATTTTCCCAATTTAATATAATTATCAATATCACAGTTTCCCGCAAGGTATGCCTCACCTTCTTCGCTGTACGGATTGTTCCATACCCTTATGCGCATACAATTTACACCATTTTTAACAAAATCTTCCAAAGGGTCTATCTGTTTTTCTCCGTCAAAAAAAACTGCTCCTTGTTCAATCTCTTCAATGTAAGTAGAAGCATCTATCCCCAGAATCATTACATACCCCCGTTATATTCTTCAAACCTCACAGGTTCATTATCTTCTCCGAAATCAACCACTCTTTTTTTCATTGCACGATAACGAAACCTTGCCATTTCATTAAGCCGCAAAACATCTTCCTGCGTGCCTGTAAAACCACAACGCAAACAATAATACTCTTTGTTTTCTTTATCAAAAAACATATCTATATCAATATCCCTCATAAAACACGAAGGACAACGAAAGTTTAATTCACCTTTTGAAGCTTGAGCCATGTTTTTACCTCTCCTTTACTTATTGTTTTAGATAATCCCAAATGATACACAGGCGAAAATGCAATTCCTTCTTCCACTGTTGCCGTATCATTGTCTCCGCTCATTTGTACTTTTGTAAGAATATTCGGAATCTCTATTTCGGCAAATTCTGCATTTTCTTTTGTAATATTTCTTCCCAAATAAGAAAATTGCATTTTTTCACTATCTACGCCAAGAACAACATCAGACATATCCGCCTGATATTCCGTCGTGCCGAAACCTCCTGTCATATATTCATAAAAAGTAACTTTTTCATTGCCGATATCATTTAAAATTTTACGTTCAGTCATTATAATGCCGCTTCCGTCTTCTATTGTGAAAACAGACTGAATTTCAATGTCCAATCCGCCAAGAGTAACTGTAACGGGATTAACGGTAAGCCGTACAGCAGAATCAAGCCGTTCAAATTTCGCCATACTTCTGCAAAGACATAAATCCGTACTTTCTCCTCGGCAACTTATTTTACAAGAACGCAAAGTTCCCGCCCCTGCGTAATGTGTAAAAAATCCTGCACGATAATTTATTTGAATAAGATACGGATACGAAGCATCATATATATTTTCTGTTCCTATTCCTGTTTTTTGCGGAATTCTAGCAATATACGGGCGCAAATCAATCATTGCACCTCCCTGATTAAAGTCAAAGCACGTTCTCATAGCAGGGTCAGCATACCAAAAATATTCTTTTCTGCTTCCGTAAAGTATGTCCTTCCAAAGCGCACATTCACCGCGCATATAGTTAGGATGTGTTTCGCGATAATAATCAGCAAACTCACTCATTGTCATGTCAGCCAGTTTGCCTTCCGCCTTCAATTTTCCGTAATACTTCATTCCATCATCATAAGATTTAGCCAAAAGTTCATACGGAGCCTCCCAACGGCCTCGCTTATTAAGCCAACCCGGCCCAACAAACATCATGTTATAGCTGTAACCATCGTTATATTTCGCAAGATGATTATACTGGTCAATCAAATTATAAAGATACGGATACTCATACTCGCCTTTTTCATTATAATAAATCATTCCACGAAGTACATTTTGCGGATGTGTACCAAAATTTGAGCCATTTCCGTCAAAACAAGCCATAAGATCTCGCGAAAGATGCGGAATTGCCACAATCCCGGAATCATCCTCTGCACTTGACGCCGGACAATGAGAATTTAATTTCGACGGAATCCAAGGATTCCAAGGACCCCCGTCCATAAAAGTATACCACGAATTATTACAAGTATGATATGCTTTCGGTCCTTCTTCCCAACAAGTGGCAACAGCACATTTTACTGTAGGATATTTCTTCTTGATGTAATTAATTGTGTATGCATCCAAGAAATAGCTGCTTGTAGATTCCGGATAAAAACCAAATTTTTCATAAAATTTGCCGAATACATCATCAACTATTTCTTCTTTTCTTTTTTCATCAAACATCCATATACAAAAATCTTCTGTTTTATATTTCTCTTTAAATTCAGGACAAGGTAATCCAAGAAGCGAAAGACCTATTTCATCCGCGTACTTTTCATGGTCTGCCTTTGCCATTTCTATAATAACATCAGAAAATAAAGATGCGTAAGTTATTTGAATCGTAGTTTTAAGTCCGTATTTATGTGCACAATTTTGTTGGAATTTAAATATTTCCAAAGACTCGTCACGAACCCCTTCTCCTTTTCCTAAAGCCTTTTCTGCATACTCAGGCGAAAGTTCGGGCCGATGAATAATATTAACAACAAATTTTTTATCCATATCAAACACCTTTTCTTTATTTGATTTTTATAATAACACTCGTCTGTGCTCCCAAAGTAAGTTTTTGTCCTTCGAGTTTTGCAGTACCCACACCTATCGAATCACACAAAGAAAAATCTTTATATGCGGCCAGTGCTCCGCAATTACTTAAATCATAAGAAATTTCCTCGGTTGAAGTATTGTGAAGCAATAATAATTTTTCATTTTGATATGTTATAACAAAACCGCCTAATTTATTTTCACAATTCGCAGCACTGTAATCACCTCTTGCAATTGCAGGATATTTATGTCTGATTGAAATAAGCTTACCATAATATATATATAAGCTATTTTCATCTTTTAACTGCTCTGCAACAGTCGTATTTATCTGCTTAGAATCAGGATACGTAGAACCTGTGGGATTTTTCACCATATCTCCATCTCCCCAAAGCATTGCAAGCCTACGGTTTGCATCAGTATTTTCACTGCCTCTTGAACCTCTCATACCAATTTCTTCTCCGTAATAAATAACCGGAGAACCGGGAGATAAAAGGTATAAATTAGCAGCCATACGCATGTAGTTTTCATTCACAAAAGCTCCTGCAATTCTGTCCATATCATGATTTGATAAAAACGGCATTAACATACTATCCGGATTTTTTGCACGTGTATTTCTTTGAAGCGATGTAATATAACCTGTGTAGTTTGAAATTGTACTGCCTTTTGCTGCTTTAGCAATAACACCCTCTGCCTGTGACATAGCAAAATTAAAGCAATTCATGGCCTCATAAAAACTAAATATTTCCGTATCGCCGGACCAACACTCCCCTACACAATAAATATCCGGTTTTACTTTATAAAGTTCTTCCATATACCATTTCCAAAATTCAACAGATTTGTCAGCATTACCGTAATAAATATACTTAACAGCATCAAATCTAAAGCCATCTATTCCGAGATCAATATAATACTTAGCAACATTAAGCATTTCCTCTCTTACTTCAGAATTGTCAAAATTAAGCTCCGGCATACTTCCGGAAAAGTTACATTCATACCAACAATCAACGCCGGCAATTTTTTGATATGCTACTCCGCCCACTTTCTCTTCAGTTTTAACACAGGAATAATAATCATAGTATTTGTTAGTAACATCACCATTCATGCGTGCTTCTTTAAATTTCAAAAACCATTCATGCGAAGCAGATGTATGATTTATAGCTAAATCAAGAATCAATTTAACATTTCTCTCTTTGCAAAGTGCGATAAGCTCTTTTAGCTCTTCTTCTGTACCAAATCTCCAGTCAATTTTAAAATAATCATTCGCATCATATTTGTGATATGACGGAGAATCAAATATAGGAGAAAGCCAAATTCCCTGAACTCCCAAATCTGTCCCGGAATTTACATCCCCATCATTCAAATAATCAAAACGGTTGATAATTCCGCGAAGATCTCCGATGCCATCATTATTTGAATCAGAAAAAGAACCGACAAAAATCTGATAAAAAGTTCTGTAATTGTCAGCAATATCGTCAACTTTCGGCGGTTTAATTGTTGGAGTAGCCTTTTTACATCCAAATATTACAGTTGTAATAACTACCATTACGAGCAATAAAATAATTTTCCTTTTCATTTTTCTCCTCCGGAATTCAATAATTTATATACTTTCAAGGCCTCTGTTACTCTGCCTTTCTCATCAAAAAAAGCTTGATTTTCTACTGCGCATCCTCCAAACCACTTACCTGCATCTTCCGCATCATATTCCGCAGCGTATGAAGTAGCCCAACCCGAGCCAAATTTTTCCCAAACAGCCAAATTTTTCTCATAACTGTCATTTCCAACACTAATCCATGTGCCTTCCCAATAAAAAACCCCTATGCCATTTGTAGTCTTATTTTTAATAGTATCTACAACATCATGCACAAAATCAGCTTGCCCTTGCTCAGTAAATGAATAATTTTCTGCAATTTCTGCACCGGTTCCTATAGTATTAGCATGAAAATCAGAATTTTTCAAAGTATAAGCATACGAAGTCTCTGCAACCATTACTTTTTTCTGATATTTTTTTCCTACATCAGAAAGAACTTTTGACAAATTATCAAGAGTTCCATGCCAATAAGGATAATAAGACGAAGCAAAAACATCGTAATCCACAGCGTAATACTCAAGATTCTTACAAAAATACTCATAATTGCCGATTTTTTCAGGATTTGTAAAATGAACAGCAACCATAGCTTCCGGGCAAATCTCACGAACTGCTTCAGAACCCGCATTCATAAGTTTTGAAATTCTTTCCCACCCGCCATTTTTTTCAGAACTCTCACCGCAAAATGCACCATTAGTTTCATTTCCGATTTGTACCATTCCGATATCGGCTCCCGCTTTTTGCAATTTGCTTAAACAATCTTTAGTGTAATCATGTAAAACCTTCGCTTTTTCATCTATTGCTAAATTTTCCCATTTTTTGGGAGCTTTTTGTTTTCCCGGATCAGCCCAAAAATCACTGTAATGAAAATCAACCAACAATTTCATTCCGTATTTTGCAGCTCGAACTCCGATTTCTATAGCATTATCAATATCGCAATTTCCGCCGCCATAACCAAAACCTTGAGCATTAAAAGGATCATTCCAAACACGCACCCGAATATAATTTATACCATTGCTGTTTAATATTTCGAAAACATCCTTTTCCTGCCCATCATAGTCATAATATTTTACACCGCTTGCTTCAAGCGCCGGAACACAAGAAACATCCATTCCCAATATAAAATCTAACATAATGTTATCTTTTGCATCAGTGGGTGTTGTATTATATTCTTTTTCCATCGCTTTTTCACAAGAACAAAATGAAAAAAGCAAAACAAACGCCAGTATTATCAATATTGTACTATTTCTTACTTTTTTCATAATAACCCCATTTTTAATTACCAACATTTAGAGCAAGCTCCGTAACCTCTGTTTATAGCCTCTTGTTTTGTCACCTGCGAAGGATTCTTCATATTGCTGCAGCCTGCATAACTGTGAAATTTCTTTCCGGTTTTCGGAATCCAAACAACAGTCACAACCACTTCACTATCTTCTGTATTGCCCGGTGTCGGCGTTGCCTGCGTGATTGTAGGTTTTACTGTAGGCGTCTTGGTAGGCTCCGCAGTCGGCTTTATAGTGAGTGCCGGTGTTGCGGTTGCCGTTGCTGTTGCTGACGGAACTGCTTCTTCATTCGTTATCGCCCCGCTGTCTCCTGTTAAATAATTTATTGCGATGCCGGGTTGAACATTATAACAATAAACATTAAAACATATACCTTCGCCGCTATCTTCTATGGAATATGCCTCCATTTGTACACCACTGCACACAAGGTTATTTCCAATAAAAATTGGTGTAATTCGATACGCAACATGATTGTTTGTTTCTTTTATGTAATCCGCAACCATATTTTCAAAAATAAGCATTCCGTCAACATTCATATACCGAGTTCCTGTTATTAAATTTTGCCTGTTAGCGTTTTCCGCCGAAAGTTGCCATCCGATTAAATGACATCTATTCCAAAGATATCCTCCGGAAACACCTTTATATGAAGCTTGCTTCCAGCCCGATGGTTTGATTGAACTGATACTTCCTCTTTCTTCATTAAGACCGGGCATAATCTCCTTGCCGCAAGATGCAATTGCAATTCCGCATCTCCCCAAAGAATCAAGATTACTATATCTTTCATAAGCAACTGTTGTAAGCTCTGCCTCACTAAAAATCGGCTGATTATTGTTGACAATTGTGTATGAATTCCCCGAATATGCAGGCAAATCATTCGGATTAACCGGTTCCGCTTCTCCTTTTTCCCCGAAAACATTTGGTGTTGGCGATGTCGGACCTTCAGTTATCTTTTCCGCACTTGGCTGAATATCGACCGTTAATGTCGGCAAAGACGACTTAACAATTTCTGTAGCTTCGCTCAAAATCGTAGAAGATGAAGCACCATTTTCATCATAATTATAATTTAAATTACAAGAGCATAAAACAAATATCAACAAAAGAGAAACGATTACAGTTAAATATTTTTTTACTACGGATTTCATCTTTACACCTGCTTTGTATATATTTCAATAGTAATTTTTTCATGTGAACTGCCGGCAATATCAACACTATTGCTCTTTTTGAAACCATTTGCCTTTAAATCAATATCGAAAAATTTATCTCCGGGATAAGCACGGTTCCATTTACACAATACAATTTCATTAACTCCTTCAGCAGAATAACTCTTATCTTCAACGAAGCAATAATCATCTTTGCCGGCCTTGATAATATAATCATCATCTACACAAATTTCTGCAATTTCTTCAAATTGTTTTGCTGAATATTGACTCATCCACAACTTTGAGCTGCCAATATACTCTAAAATCCACTGTCTTAAAACAGCATCTTTAGATTGTCTTTTACCAAAAAACATCATTCCATTATCTTTAGATATACAAAAAATAAGCTTCATATAATTTACTCCTATGATGTATTCAATTTCTGTATTCACACATCACATATATCATACTTTTAACTAAAAATCAACAGCAATTAATAACAATAGCTAATAACAATAATTAGAAATAAAAATATTTATAATTGTAAAACACTCTATCTCGTAAAAACAAAAAATCCTACGAAGTATCGTAGGATTTTTGGCTGGGATGGCTGGATTCGAACCAGCGCACTGCCAGAGTCAAAGTCTGGTGCCTTACCGCTTGGCTACACCCCAATATAAAACTTGTTATTGCTAAATAAATTCAGCTTTGAAATTATACTATTTAGTTAGCAATCTGTCAAGATAAACAAACATAAAAAATAAAATAAATTAATTTTTTAAAGTGAAAATCCCACGCTTACTCGCATGGGATTTTCATAAATACCGGCGGATACATATCTTCACGAGACGTCTCCGTCTAACTATTGTCTGCATCTAGGAGCTTAACTTCTGTGTTCGGAATGGGAACAGGTGTGACCTCCTCATCATCTCCACCGGATTTTT
>SVJD01000012.1 GCA_015069165.1 Oscillospiraceae bacterium | reverse complement strand
AGAGAAGTTTCCCTCAACATTAAACGTCTTATGGAAATTGGTTGCTATAGAGGCAGACGTCATAAGATGGGACTTCCCGTTAGAGGCCAGAGAACAAAAACTAATGCCAGAACGAGAAAAGGTCCCGCCAGACCTGTAGCAGGCAAGAAGAAATAAGGAGGTTTGAGTTATGGCTGTTAAAACCAAAAAGACTATAAAAGGCAGAAGAAGAGAACGAAAATTTATTGAGTTTGGTCAGGCACATATTCGTTCAACCTTCAATAATACAATTGTTACAATCACTGATAAATCCGGTAATGCTATTTCATGGGCAAGTGCCGGCGGACTCGGATTCCGTGGCTCAAAGAAAAGCACTCCTTTTGCAGCTCAATCAGCAGCAGAAACAGCAGCTAAAGCAGCTATGGAACATGGACTTAAGTCTGTAGAGGTTTACGTAAGAGGACCCGGAGCAGGCCGTGAGTCAGCAATCAGAGCGTTGCAGGTAGCAGGACTTGATGTTACATTGATCAAGGACGAGACTCCTATTCCGCACAACGGATGCAGACCGCCCAAGAGAAGAAGAGTTTAATTACGGAGGTGTTAAAGAATGGCCAGATATAATGATGCATCATGCAGACTTTGCAGAAGAGAAGGCGAAAAACTTTTTCTTAAAGGAACAAGATGTTATACAGAAAAGTGTGCAATGTCAAGACCTAAGAGAAGCTATGCACCCGGACAGCACGGACAGGCTAAGAAGAAACAGTCTGAATATTGCATGCAGCTCAGAGAAAAACAAAAAACTAAGAGATATTACGGTGTATTGGAGAAACAATTCCATACTTACTTTGAAATGGCAAACAAAAAGAGCGGTGTAACAGGTGAAAACCTTTTGATATTGCTTGAAAGAAGACTTGATAACGTTGTTTATCGCCTTGGTCTCGGTTCTTCAAGAGCAGAGGCAAGACAGCTTGTTCTTCACGGACATTTTACTGTAAACGGTAAGAGAGTAAACATACCTTCATACCTTATTTCAGCTAACGATGTTATCGCTGTATGCGAGAAGAGCAGAACAAATGCAAGAATTACCGAAATTCTTGATGTAACAAGCGGACGTTCAATTCCGGAATGGCTTTCATTCGATGCAGATAAAATGCAAGGAACAGTTTTGACATATCCGAAACGTGAAGATATTGATTTACCTGTACAGGAGCACTTGATTGTTGAGTTGTACAGTAAATAATTTCGCCGTTAGTATTTAGATTCCAAGGAGGGAATATTGTGATTGAAATAGAAAAGCCAAGAATTGAATGTGTGGCATCAGATGAATTTGACAGATATGGCAAATTCGTTATTGAACCCCTTGAAAGAGGATACGGAACGACATTGGGAAATTCACTCAGAAGAATACTTCTTTCGTCATTACCGGGCTCAGCAGCTATGAATGTAAAAATCAAAGGTGCTTGCCATGAGTTCACATCAATCCCCGGTGTTGTTGAGGATGTTACAGAAATTATTCTTAACATCAAACAAGTTGCTTTCAAAGTACTTGCTGAGGATCCTTCTGTTACAAAATTTGTTAGTATTTCAAAATCTGAAAGAGGCGAAGTAACAGCAGCTGATATCGTATGTGATTCAGAAATCGAGGTACTCAATCCTGATCAACACATTGCTACATTGAATGGTGAAGCTGAATTTTCAATAGAAATGGAAGTTGGCACTTCGAAGGGTTGGAGATCTGCAGATAAGAATAAGACTCCCAATATGCCTTTCGGTGTTATTCCTATCGATTCACTTTTCTCACCTGTGCCGAAGGTAAATTACTACGTTGAAAATACACGTGTGGGAAATGTAACAGACTACGACAAACTTACACTTGAGGTTTGGACAAATGGTGCTATGACTCCTGAGGAGGCTATTTGCGAAGGTGCTCAAATCTTGATTGAACAGTTTGAACTCTTTACTCGTTTCGATGAGGAAAGAGAAATCAAATACGTACCTGTTGAAAATACTTCGGGTAAGACAGAGAAGACATTGGACATGAACATCGAAGACCTTGATCTTTCCGTTCGTTCTTATAACTGCTTAAAACGTGCTTCTGTAAACACAGTAGGCGATTTGGTAGAAAAAACCGAAGACGAGATGATGAAGGTTCGTAACCTCGGCAGAAAGTCATTGGAAGAAGTTATCCAAAAACTTGAATCTTTAGGACTTTCACTTAAAAAAGAAGACTGAGGTCGTACTATTTAGATAGGAGGTATATTCAAATGGCATATAGAAAACTTGGTCGTACAGCCGACCAGAGAAAAGCAATGCTCAGAGGTCTTGTAACAGCACTCTTCCAGAACGGTTCTATCGTTACTACAGAGACAAGAGCTAAAGAAGTTCAGAGCATAGCTGAAAAAATTATAGCAAAAGCAGTTCGTGAAGCAGATAACTTCACAACAAAACAAGCAAAGGTTAGCAGCGTTCCTACTGACTCAAAAGGTAAAAAACAAACTATTGTTGTTACATCTAAAAACGGAAACAAATTTACAAAATTTGCTGACCGTGAAATCAAAACAGAGCTTGTACGTATAGATAATCCTTCAAGATTGGCTGCAAGAAAGCAAGCTATTGAGTGGATTTACAAAGTAAAAGACGCTGAGGGTAACAATATCAACGTTGTTAATAAGCTCTTTGATGAGATTGCGCCTAAATATAAAGAGCGCAAAGGTGGTTATACAAGAATTTACAAAACAGGACCCAGAAGAGGCGACGCAGCCCCGATGGCAATTTTGGAACTTGTATAATTATAAAAGACCACATAGAAGTATGTAGTATTTTAATCGGGGATTGTCTATGTAAGATAATCCCCCTTTTTTTAAAACAAAAGGGAGAAGCTCGGTATGAGTGATTTTATTCGCTTTGAAAATGTTTCATATTCTTATGATGATAATGAAGAAGAATTCGACAGTAAGCAGGAACAAATAAAAAATTTGTCTCGTGTTGATTTTGCTGTCGAAAATGTCAATTTCGGCATAAAAAAAGGCGAATTTGTTGCCATCGTCGGCAGAAACGGTTCGGGTAAATCTACATTGGCCAGAACAATGAATGCTCTTTTACTTCCGAGCGAAGGTGTCGTTTTTGTAAATGATATAGATACCCGAAATGACGAAATGATCTGGGAAATCAGAAGTCGCGTGGGTATGGTTTTTCAAAATCCGGATAATCAGATTATCGGTACATCGGTAGAAGAAGATGTGGCTTTTGGTTTGGAAAATATTGGCGTTCCGAGAAATGAAATGATTGAAAGGATTTCTTCGGCACTTGATGTTGTAAAACTTCAAAATGAGCGCAAAACAGAGCCGCACTTATTGTCAGGCGGACAGAAACAAAGATGTGCAATTGCAGGAATAATAGCAATGCAACCGGAGTGTATTGTTTTGGATGAAGCTACGGCGATGCTTGATCCCATAGGAAGAAGAGAAGTAATAAATCTTATAAAAAAACTCAACAAAGAAAATAACATAACAATAGTTCATATAACACATCACATGGATGAGGTAAGTCAAGCAGACAGGGTTGTTTTGATAGACAACGGAAAAGTTTTGGCAGATACAACACCGAGAAAACTTTTTTCTGATGTTCAGCTTGTTAAAGAAGCAGGACTTGAAGTCCCGCAAATAACAGCTTTAATGTATAATTTAAGAAAAAAAGGCATTGATGTTCCGAACGATATAATTACAGAAGAAGAAGGAATTGCGGTGCTTTCAGAATTGTTGAAAAAAGGCGGTGAAATACAATGCCTTTAAAAATAGAGAATTTAAGCCACACATACATGAAGGGCACTCCCTTTGAAAAAAAAGCTCTTGCAAATATCAATTTTGAGATAAATGACGGAGAATTTGCAGCAATTATAGGTCACACGGGATGCGGAAAATCAACGTTGATTCAGCATTTTAACGGACTTTTGAAACCTGAAACCGGAAATATATATATTGATGGTAAATTGATGAATGACTCTAATTGCAAAGAAATGAGAAAGCAAGTAGGACTTGTATTTCAGTATCCCGAATATCAGCTTTTTGAGTCAACGGTATACAAGGATGTCGCCTTTGGTATAAAGAAAGAAAAACTTTCTGCAGATGAAGAATATAAAAGAGTTGCAGATGCAATAAAAAAGACCGGATTGTCCGAGGATGTATTAGAAAAATCCGTGTATGATTTATCCGGAGGGCAAAAAAGGCGCGTTGCAATTGCGGGAATAATTGTAATGAATCCTAAAATACTCGTTTTAGATGAGCCTGCTGCAGGTCTCGATCCGGCCGGAAGAGATGAAATATTAAGTTTTGCAAAAAAATTGAGGGATGAAACAGGTATCACCGTAATCCTTGTATCTCACAGCATGGAAGATGTAGCAAAACTTGCAGATAAAGTTATTGTAATGAATGGCGGTAACATTGAAATGATAGGTACACCGAAAGAAGTTTTCAGAAACGGCAAAAGGCTTAATGAAATCGGCTTGTCAGTACCTCAATTATCGGCTGTTTTCCATAAAATTGACGAAATTTTACCGAATTTGCATATAAATACAGATTTGTTCACTGTAGAAGAAGCCACCGATGAAATATTGCGTTTGCTAAGTAAGGGAGGTACTGTATGAAAATAACAATAGGACAGTACGTTCCGGGAAATTCAATATTGCACAGGGCAGATCCCAGAACAAAATTTGTGCTTACTTTTGCATATATGATAGCTGTAATGATTGCAGATAATTTCGCGGCATACGCTGTTGCGACTGTTTTTGTGGGTGCGGCGTATCTCTGTGCAAAGATAAACATTGCCAAAATTTTGAGAAGTTTAAAACCACTCATTATAATGATGCTGATAACAGTTACACTCAATATACTTTTTTATAAAGGAGAAACTGTTTTGGTTGATTTTTGGAAAATAACAATTTATAAAGAAGGTATTTTGTTTGCTGTAAGAATGTTACTTCGTATAGTGCTTTTGGTACTTGGCTCATCCGTTTTAATGTACACAACAACATCTGTAATGCTTACTGACGGAATAGAAAGTTTGCTTGCACCGCTTAAGAAAATTCATTTTCCTGCACACGAGATAGCAATGATGATGAGTATTGCACTTAGATTTATACCTACATTTGTTGACGAAACAGACAGAATTATGAAAGCGCAAATGGCAAGAGGTACAGATTTCGATGATAAAAACTTTATAAAAAAAATCAAAAGCTATATTCCTATATTGATACCTCTATTTATAAGTGCATGGAGAAAAGCGGAAGATTTGGCAACTGCTATGAACGCAAGATGTTACAGAGGCGGAGAAGGCAGAACAAAATTTAAAGTTTTAAAATTTTCTATGATAGATTTATTGTTACTTTTATTTACAATAATTCTTTTCGCAGCCATTGTACTCCTAAATAATTTTGTGTAAAATATAATAAAAGAAAAGCGGGAGATGTCCCTATATGAAATTAGAAAAAGAGGACTTTTTAAAATACTATAATCAAGAAAGAAAACCCGATACCCATAAGGGTGATTACGGTCATGTTTTTATTGTAGCGGGCTCCGAAGGTATGACGGGAGCCGCGATGCTTTGCGCAGAAAGTGCAATAAGGACAGGTGCCGGTTTAGTTTATCTTTTTTCTCCGGGAAAACTTTTACCGATATATGAAACTTCCTGTAAAGAAGCAGTAAAAATCAAAATAGGTGATGATAATACAGCGTGTTTCGAAGAAAAGCATATTGAACAAATTATAAAAACTATCAAAAAAGCAGGAAAACAAGCTTGCGCGGCAGTAGGTCCGGGACTTGGTAATAATCCGCAAATAAAAAGATTCGTGCAAGGCTTGATGATTGAACTTAAAAATTCAGATATTCCGGTAATACTTGATGCAGACGGATTAAATGCTTGTGCAGATATGTTTGATAAAGAAGAAAATTTACCAGAGAATTTGGTTATTACGCCTCATACAAAAGAACTCTCTCGCTTTATGGGTATGACGGTGGAATATATTAATGAAAACAGAATAGATGCAGCTTTGAAAACTTCCCGGAAGATTAAAGCAATTACTGTTCTTAAAGGAAATAAAACGCTTGTGAGTCCTTTAAATGCAGCGGATGGCAAAATATATGTTAACACTACGGGAAATGCAGGAATGGCAACAGGCGGCAGCGGTGACGTTCTGACGGGCATTATAGCAGGTTTGATTGCTTCTGATGGCAGAGAAAACCCGATTTTTGAAATAGTTTGCTGCGCAGTATTTATTCACGGATTGTGCGGAGATATTGCAGCTGAAAAATACGGACAAAGAGCCGTAAAAGCCGGCGATTTAACAGAAATGTTGAAAGAGGTAAATTCAATATGAAACTTCAAACAAAAAGAACATGGGTTGAAATAGATTTAGATGCTTTAAAGCACAATATGGAGATTATACGCAAATTTACTAATCCTAATTCTAAAATTATGGGAGTTGTAAAAGCAGATGCGTACGGTCACGGTGTAGTACCGATTGCAAAAACTATACTTCAAAACGGTGCAGATTGGTTGGCTGTTTCGATGTTAGATGAAGCAATTGAAATAAAAAATGCCGGAATTACAGCTCCGGTGTTGATATTAAGCGATAATGAGCCTGAATGTGCTGAAACAATAGTAAAAAATGACATAAGACAAGGTGTTTATTCAATAGAAGCTGCCGAGAAATTATCTGCAGCAGCGGTGAAATTGGGTAAAAAAGCAAAAATTCATTTAAAAGTCGATACGGGAATGGGCAGAGTAGGTTTTATGCCGCAAGAAATGCCGGAAATTGCAGAAAAAATATCAAAAATGCCGTCTTTGGAAATAGAAGGAATATTTACACATTTTGCAGTAGCCGATGAGTATTCCGACGAATCAAACGCATACACAAAAATGCAATATGAAAAATTTTGCGATGTGTGCGAAAGAATAAAAAAAGAAAAGCATATTAATATACCTGTAAAACATGCGGCAAACAGTGCGGCAATATTGAGATTTCCGCAAATGCATCTTGATATGGTAAGAGCAGGTATTATTTTATACGGATTGTGGCCGTCTGAGGAAACAAAACGTGAGGGAGCCGATTTAAAGGCAGTTATGACGATGAAATCGGTAGTTTCTTATGTAAAGGAATTGGAAAAGGGAAACTGTGTAAGCTATGGCTGTACATATTGTGCAGATAAAAAAATTACGGTAGCTACAATTCCGGTAGGATATGCAGACGGATATATGAGAATTGTAAGCAATAAAGGATTTGTATACCATGAACGCTCAGGACAAAAGTTCCCCATAATTGGCAGGATTTGTATGGACCAGATGATGGTTGATGCATCTTTGGCAAAGAGCTATGGAGGTATTTTGCCGGGCGATAAAGTAGTGCTTTTCGGCGATTATGACGGGGAAAAGAAAAGATTTCCCACAGCAGAGGGAATTGCAAAAATTGCAAATACTATAAATTACGAAATTTCTTGTGCCGTAACGCGCCGTGTGCCTAAAATTATTATTGAAAACGGTGAAATAACAGAAATAATAAACAGATTGACAACAAGATAATATAAAATAAAAATTTTTAAATATATGCTTTTTTAGGTGTATTTACTCTGTAAAAATGGATACAATGTGAATGGAGGGTTTTATATGGCAACGGCAAAAAAAGTCGAGCTTGAACTTCCGGAGAATTTACTTAACGAAGTGGATTCTGTTGCCGAAAGAGATAATATCAGCAGAAATGAATTGCTTGAACACGCAATGCGTTTTTATCTGGAAGAAAGAGAAAAACGAAATTTGCGCAGTGACATGATAAAAGGCTATCAAGAAATGGCAGAGCTTAACCTTAAAATAGCAGAAGAATTTTTTTGTGCTGAAAATGATCTCCTTGACTACGAATCTGCAGAATAAAAATCAACGAGATTTTGGAAACGGAGTGATTTAATGATAACTGTAAAGCGTGGTGACATATACTATGCGGATCTGAGTCCTGTTGTAGGCTCGGAACAAGGAGGTATAAGGCCGGTGCTTGTTTTGCAGAATGATATAGGAAATAAATACAGCCCGACGATTATAGTGGCAGCGATTACGTCGCAAATAAACAAATCAAAGATGCCTACGCATCTGTCTATAAGAGCAGACCAATTCGGAATTGCTAAAGATTCCGTAATTTTGTTGGAGCAATTAAGGACGATAGATAAAAAAAGATTACGTGAAAGAGTCTGTCATATAGATACAGACAATATGAAAAAAATAGATTATGCATTGAAAATAAGTTTGGGACTTATAGACACGGGTACATAACAAGTATCCCGCCGATATCTGTAAGCGACCCGTCAAAAATTGACAAAATAGGAAAATTATACCTTTCGGACAGCTCTTTTAGCTGTCCGTTTATTTTTCCGTAAACCAATAATCCCAGTTCATCATCATAGCCGCAGCAACCGCCTATAAAACCGTGGTCGTATCCGGGAAGAAGTATGGATTTTGTTGCTTCGAAATATTCTGTGCGGATATTTGGGCATTTAAGTTTATTCACAGAAGAAATAATTCCTTTATCGGAAGAAATCAAAAGAAATTCTCCGTTTTGCAAAGGTACGCAAATAGAAGAACAACCTGCGTAGCCTTGATTTATATTTACAAGTTTAAAGTTTCGCTTGTTAATTTCATTTTTTACCTCGGGAGAGGTATGTTTTAAATTGTGAAAAAAATATTTGCCGCAGCAAAGAATATTATACGCAATATTATCGGGGTATTTCTCACATAAATCCACACTGCCGGCGAGACAAGTGATTCCGTCAAGAGGTGCATTTACGGAACTTTTGGGTGCGCAAACAAGAGTGCGGCTGTCGATTTTAGCAAATTGCATATCTGCATGGTGTTTCTCGGGAGTGGGCAAATTAGGGTGTGCACAAACACCTGCTACTGAGCCGTAAGTGCCCAGAAGCCCTTTCGTCTTTATATTAATTTGAGAATTTACGATATAAATTTTCATAACAAAAACATTGTAAAACATAATAATTTTTTTTGCAATCAGTGTAATAATTTTTATTTAATTGGGTAATTCTAATAGCGGCGAAATGCCATATTCAGCAGCATTTAACAAGAAAGGAGCTGATTACCGTGGCAAGAAACGGTTTGGACAGAATTGCATTGATATTGGTAATAGTAGGTGCAATCGTATGGCTTTCTGTCGGTTTGTTCCAATATGACTTTGTAGCTGCTCTCTTTGGCGGAGCATCATCTACAATCAGCAGAATAATTTATTCCGTAGTGGGAATCTCAGGAATTTATTCAATTAGTTTGCTTTTCAGAAACACAGAAGCAATAAGGGAGTAATTTACCGGCATAAAAGCAAATAAACAGGAAATAATAATCACAAATCACGAAAGGGGTGAAACGAAATGGCAAACAGCAGAAGCAAAACATCTTTTGACCAACTCAAATATGAGATTGCAAAAGAGACAGGTGTAAACCTTAAAGAAGGATATAACGGCGATTTGACTTCTAAAGAAGCAGGTACAATCGGCGGTAATATCGTTCGTAAAGTTTTCGAAAGTTATACAGGAAATAACTACTTTAAAAACAACAATCAGCAGTAATTAAGTAGTATTTTTTAATATATTTTGCAACAAGCGCATATAGTTAATAAAATTATTTTTTGGGGTAGAAAAAATGTCGGTTTTAAAGCTTATATTTTTTGCGATATGCTCAATAGTGTATGATTTTATGATTTTTAAAACGGAAATATTTCCGAAATGCGCTTGTTGCAACAAAATAAAATTACGTACATATTTTATGTATATTTCACACGTCGGAATGTCACTTTCTCATAAAGGGCAGCTTTGTGTTTGCAGGAAATGCTCAAAAAAATATAATATTCATTCGATTTATGATTTTAAAAGAAAAAACGAAATTAAGAAGCGCTTGGAGTATAAAAATAAATACATTTAAGATGTTGAAAATGGCGTGCTTGTAATGTTATAATCAATACCGATAATCAAAAGGGAAGGGTGTACTTATCGGTGAAAATTATATCGGCGGAGATATATAATGAGCAAAAGAAAATAATACTTTTATTTGAAAATGATACAGCTTTCTCCAATGATGAAATATTGAATTTGGAGCAAGTTTGGCGTAAAAAACTAAAGGCAGACGGCTCTGTAAATATAGAAATCAAAGTTCAGGTGCCCCAAAGTGCCCCTAAGGAAATTTTACCGGATGAAGAAGTGGTTGAAATTCCGTTCAGTATTGAACAATACGAAGAAGCCCAAAGAGAAAGTATACGTTTAGCGGCGCAGAATATGAAAAATTCATCGGGCGGATACAGCGGCGGAGGTACGTATCAGCGTAAAAAAGGTACGGAATATTCAAATAAAGGTGACGGCAAGTATTCCAAAAAGAAAAAACTTACTCCCGAAGAGGGAGAGGAATTAAAAAAAGATTCTCGCGGAAATACCATTTACATGGGTAGAGAAATCGACAGCGTAATCAGTAAAATGTCGGAAATCGATGCTGATTCCGGATATGTGGCAGTTTCGGGAAAAATATTCAAATACGAAGACAGGCAGATTCCCAGCGGTTCGTATATTGCACTGCTTGAAATGACAGATAATACGTATTCCGTCGTCGCAAAGTTCTTTTTCGATGAATTTGATGCTGATTTTGTAAAGAAAACATTTAAAGAGGGTAATTATATAACTGTATACGGACAAGCTTCCCAGGATAAATATACCAGAGAGCTTACAATTATGGCAAAAAGCATCTGTGAGTATAAGCCCGTATTCAGAAAAGATAATGCCCCGGTTAAAAGGGTAGAGCTCCATTTACACACAAATATGAGTGCACAAGACGGTTTGACACGTCCCGGAGATTTGGTAAAACAATTGGTAAAATGGGGACACGATGCCGTTGCCATTACAGACCACGGTACGGCGCAAGCGTACCCTGATATGTTTAACTCAATGAAAAAGGCAAGCAAAAAAGGCGAGCCGGATGCGTTAAAATTGATTTACGGTTGCGAATGTTATCTTTGTGACCGCACGCCTGAAATGTCACCGGAAGAAGCAAAGAAAATTCCCACATGGCACTGTATTATTTTGGTAAAAAATCTTGTGGGACTTAAAAATCTTTACAAGCTTATTTCGCTTTCTAATTTGAATTATTATCATAAGCGGCCGAGAATGCCGAGATTTGAAATCGAAGCTCACAGAGAGGGTCTTATAATAGGCAGTGCGTGCTCGGAGGGCGAGCTTTTTAACGCCGTTTTAAATAACGAATCTGATGAAAAATTATTGGAAATAGCTTCTTTTTACGATTATCTTGAGATTCAGCCTTTGGAAAACGATATGTATTTGGTAAGAAACGGACATGTAGAGAGCTTGGATTCAGTAAAAGCTATAAACAAAAAAATCGTTGAACTGGGCGATAAATTAGGTAAAAAGACGGTTGCAACGTGTGATGTACACTTCCTTAATCCTGAGGACGAAATTTACAGAACAGTTTTGCAAGCGGCGCAAGGTTACAGCGATGCGGACACACAGCCTCCGCTTTATTTAAGAACTACGGAGGAAATGCTTGCTGAATTTGAATATCTCGGCGAGCGTGCTTATGAAATTGTAGTAGAAAATACGCGCGAGATTTCAGACCAAATAGAAGTTATAAGGCCGGTGCCGGACGGATTCTATCCGCCTGTTATCGAAGGCTCTGATGAAACACTCAGAACCAGCTGTTATGAAAAAGCCCGTTCGATTTATGGTGAAAAACTTCCTGAATTGGTTGAGGCTCGTCTTGAAAAAGAGCTTAATTCTATTATCAGTAACGGATATTCAATCATGTACATAACCGCGAAAGAGCTTGTGGCAGAATCTGCCAGAAACGGATACCAAGTTGGATCGAGAGGTTCGGTTGGTTCTTCTGTTGCAGCATTTATGGCAGGAATTACGGAAGTAAACTCTTTGCCGGCACATTACAGATGTACTAAATGCGGTTATTATGAATTCCATGAAAATGAGGGATATGACTGCGGATTTGATATGCCGGAAAAGAATTGCCCTGAGTGCGACGAATTGCTCACTCGAGACGGTTATGATATTCCTTTTGAGACATTCCTCGGATTTAAAGGAGATAAAGTTCCTGATATAGACCTTAATTTTGCATCAGAAGACCAAGCAAATGCTCACAAATATACAGAAGTATTATTCGGTAAAGGAAAAGTGTTCCGTGCCGGAACTATTGCGGGACTTGCTGACAAATCTGCAAGAGGATACGTAATAAAATACTTGCAAGAAAGAGGAAAGCAAGTTTCCAATGCGGAAATAAACCGTCTTGCAAGCGGTTTTGAAGGTGTACGCAAGACTACGGGTCAGCACCCGGGCGGTATCATTGTTATACCGAGAGATAAGGAGATTTATGATTTCACGCCCGTTCAGCACCCTGCAGAGAAAGAAAATTCCGATACCATTACGACGCACTTCGATTATCATTTCTTGCATGATAATATTTTGAAGCTCGATATTCTGGGTCACGAAGGTCCTGCAATGTTAAAATTATTGGAAGAATATACGGGAATTGACAGTTTGACCGTTGATATTAACGATGCGAAGATGCTTTCTTTGTTTAACTCATCAGATGCTTTGGGGCTTAATAACGATATACTTAAAAAGCCGATTCCGTTGGGTACGTTGGGAATTCCGGAAATGGGTACGGGATTTGTCACCAAAATGCTAATGGATACGCGTCCGTCTACAATCTCGGAATTGGTACGTATTTCAGGTTTATCTCATGGTACAGACGTATGGAACGGTAACGCACAGACTTTGATTGCAGAAGGTACGTGTACTTTGTCGCAGGCTATATGTTGCCGTGATGATATTATGTTATATCTTATCAATAAAAATCTCGATAAGAAGATGTCCTTTGACATAATGGAAGCCGTAAGAAAAGGTAAAGGCTTAAAACCTGAATGGGAAGAAGCTATGATAGAGCATGATGTTCCCGAGTGGTATATAGAATCGTGTAAAAAAATTAAATACATGTTCCCTAAAGCTCATGCTGTTGCTTATGTTACTTTATCTCTCAGAATAGCGTGGTATAAACTTTATCAGCCTGTTGCTTATTATGCGGCACGTTTCTCCATGAAAATAGATGACTTTGACGGTGCGTCAATGATTCACGGTCTTGACAGAATGTACGGAAAAATGGCACTTCTTAATTTAATTAACAGTGACATATCCGATTTGGATATAGACGGGGCAGATGCGGATGAAGAATCAATCGGCAATAAAAAAGGTGAAATGAGCGCAAAAGACAAGGCTCAAGCGGCGTTGTATAATTTGCTTGTGGAAATGTATGCCCGCGGAATAGAGTTTTTGCCTGTTGACATATATAAATCAGATGCTACATTCTTTAAACCGGAAAACGGAAAGATTCGTCCTCCGATTGCAGCATTCCAAGGTGTTGGAGGTGCAGCGGCTATGAATATTGTTGCGGCAAGAAACAAACGCCTTGAAAGCGGCGACAAATTCTTATCGATAGAAGATTTACAATTAAGTGCAAGTGTAAACAAATCCGTTTTGGAAACATTGAAAACAGAAGGTTGCTTTGAGGGTTGGCCCGATACAAACCAAATGTCACTCTTTGATATGTTTTGATTTTCTTTTTTTCAATATAAGAATTGCACAGATAACGCAGACAATTAAAATGATACTTGTAATTATTATGACGAGGAGCCATATATTTGTTTTCTCGTTATTTATTGCATTTTGAAATCTGAAACAAAATCTTCCGCCGGGAGCCACATCGCCGTTAGTGTAGAAATCCATAATATCCCCGTCGTTTTGCATATTATCTGACCATTTAAAACTAAAATCAAACGTGTCATCATCGAAACCTAAAGCCTTTTTGGGAACTTCAAGTTGCAAAACATTTCCTTTTACACTGTATTTTACATCACAAGCAACGCTTTCCCATTGCCATATTCCATCATCTCCGATTCCTTTGGAACGCTCCAAACTGCAAAGACCGTTTTGGGGATTTGTGCGGTTTATGACATATTCAAAACCCTCCCAATTTTGGCTGTTTCCCGTGTAATCGGTGTCTATAAAAAGTCTCATCCAAGCAGAATCCGTTTCTGGTGAAATGTTTTCAAGGGTTGATACATAGAAATAAAAATTGTCCTTATCATAGGCAACTTTGGAAGTAACAAAATCGTTACGCATTGTAAAATTTTCAAAATTGTGCTTTATATACCCGGCGCAATCTCTGTCGCGTGTGCTGTTTGTATAATGTTCGTAGGAAGATATTGAATCCCATTGTGATAAATCATCAGAAAAAATGTCGATTTTTTTGGAATCGTCCATATTCCAATTTGCCTTGTCAACACCTTTATATCGCCTTACGTTGGCAACTAACTGATAATAGTAGTTATCCTTTAATACGCCTTTAGTAGGCTCTATATCCCGGCTGTATTCGTCAGTGAATTGGTCGCAAAAACCGCTGTCTCTGCCGGCGGTCCACTCATTCCAACCTGTAACAAGAATAACATCAGGGTCGCATTTTATAGCATAATCCCACTGTTGTTGGAAATTTCTGCCTGCTTGAGTTGCAAAGTCATTCCTTTGATCTACTGAATATTCTTTGCCGCCGTAAGTGTAGGAATATGAATAGTTTTTCAATGTGTCCACATCAAGAGCCGCAAAACTTCTGCCCATTACATGCTTGCCGGCGGCCATATATGTAAGTTGATACGTAGAAGAACTGGCATTTTGAGCAACACCTACAGCCATTTGTTCCGGTCTTCCTTCGTCGGAAGTTTTTCCGTACTTACACTGCGGGTACACACTGAGCCAACCCCAGTGAGTGGGTGTGGAGCCGCCCTGATTAAAATATGAAGGATCTATTTGGCGGAATGTAAACATATTTTTTATTTCGGTGGAATTTTCGTATGTTCCTTCAAGCACATCAGTATAGCAAAGCACGAGAGGTTTTCCTTCCCATTTAAACCATAAATCGCTGTATTCGGGCTTTGAATACCAATTTTCGTACATTACATTTAATTGTGAAATTCTGTTTTCTTTATCTGAAAGACTTAACCAAAATACTATTTGAGGAGCTTTTACACCGTCGTTTCTTGCTTCTTTAAAAACTTTCAAAATGGAATCAACACCGTCTTCCCACATATAACGGCCGTTGGTTCCGTCTATGAATATAAAATCAACGCCTGCATCTGCAAGCAATTCTGCGTGTTTTCTCAAAACATATTCATCAACAGTTGAGTAATAGCCAAACAAAGGTTCATTCCAAAAATATCCGGGAGAGTTGAAACGTTCAAACTTTTTTAGCCAGAATATATTGTTTTTTACATCTTCGGCAGCTTCCGGATACTCAGTTATAACTTGATTTACATTAACCGGTATTCTGCCTCTTGAAAATTCAGTATGCCAAGTGTGGTAAAAAATACCTACAACACGCTCATGGTCTTTGCGTTTTTCGGGAATGTTTCCGTAGGTACTTTCTGTACGTCCGAGTCCGTCTGTAAAAGTCCAATTATCAGGTGTGATTTTTGTGTCAGCCAATACAGCAAGAGGACTTACAATCGTTAAAATCAAAAGTAAAACAAACAGAGCTAAAGAAAGTTTTTTCATAAATTCACCTTAAATATTTATTTCTGCAAGTAAACCGTAATGATCGGATTGCGGATTACTGCCGCCGAATTCTTTTATAACTTGGAACTTATCACATTTTATATCGCTACTTAAGTAAATATAGTCGATTATTTGATTTATACTGTCTGAATATCCGTGGAAAGTAATCTCGTCTGTTGTTTCTTTTGCAATTTTTCGAGCATCATTAAACATACTGTTTGCATTTTTGACAGTTTCGGAATCCGGCAACGCATTAAAATCGCCGGTTAATACCAACGGCGTATCTTTGCCGAATCTTTCTTCAATAAAACTGTGTATAAGTTTAAGTCCGTTTATGCGGGCTTCTTCGCTTATGTGATCAAGATGCGTATTTACAAAAGCAAAAGTTTTGCCGTTTTCTTTGATTTTAAACAAAACCCAACAAGTAATGCGAAGACATGCTGCATTCCAACCGAAAGATTCTGTATCCGGTGTTTCGGAAAGCCAAAAATGTCCGTAATCCAACGCTTCGAGCTTATTGTCCTTCCAAAAAACAGGGACAGCTTCTTTGTTTTTCTTTCCTCGGTAAACCAAAAGTTTCTTGAAGCCTTTTAAATCCTTATCAAAATATTTTTCCCAAATATCAGTAACTTCTTGCATTCCGATAATGTCGGCATTGTAATTAAGAAATACTTTTTTTAAAAGAGGACGCCTTATGGAATAAGTGCCTATGTTTTCTTTTTCCCAACACATGACATTTTGTGAAATTATTTTTATACCCATAAAAACATCCTCTTTTTTATTATTTGAATCTGTAAAAAGTTGCACCTGCAAGTAATTTGTTTACCTCGTGCCAAGGATTTAAGTCGGTATTGCTTTCGTTTCTTACAATGTATATCTCAGAAGCAGGGGTGCCGCCTCTTGCGAGTATGCATATTTTATTTCCGGAAGAATCTTCTGCCATATCAACAATTATTTCGGGAATGTTTGAATCAGCATGATAAATTACATCTCCTACGGTCAAATCGTTAAGCTGAACTGTTTTCATGTTTGAAGGCAAAGAAGAAACATTTGAATGGAGCATTACATTTTGCAGGTAATATTTGAATACACCGTAAGCCGTACCAGTGTCAACGTCTTTGTGAGTACAGTGGTCGCCGTGCTCGATGCACCAAGTGATAGAATTATTTTCTTGAATAAGACGGCCGCCTTCTGACCAAGTTTTGAAATCGCATTTGAAAACAGGTGTTGTAAGCAAATTAAAAGAAATATCGTTAAAGCGATTTTGTCCGTATAAATATTCTGCATACAGTCTGATAAGAGAATTTGATGCTTCCTGTAAGTTGGTTTTGTTGATAAGGTCCAAATCAAGCACACTTACGGAAGGCAATGTATCGTTGGTGATTTGAGTTTTTGTCGTTGTGTCGTAAGCTAAAGGCTTTGCAGAATATTCACGCAAATCGAAATTTCTGAGATAATCTCCGAAACTTCCGCCGGATAAAGTTGATCTGGTATATCCGGAAGGGGGATTGAAACGTGTTGCTATTGTTTTTTCTGCAGGAACTATTACATCTAAAACAATGCTCTGTGTAGGTTCTGCGGTGGGATTTGTGTCAGATACGGAATTGTCGGTGCCGTTTTCTCGGTTGGTGTTGTTTTTGTTTTTTTGATGCTTATTAAAAAATATAAAAACAACAATGGTAGCGCAAACGCAAAGCACGCTTGCAACCATGAGTATTTTATTTACAAGCGGAACGCCGCTTTTCTTTTCGTAAAAGTCATTATTCATTGTTTTCTGTCTCTCCTTCGGGGATTGATTTATCTGCCTTGTAATTATCTATAAGGCACCTTTTTATTGTGGGATAAGTATATGACATATTGATAAAGCCTATGAACGAAATGCCGATTACAGCATAAAGAATGAGAGATACATACAAAGACCAATTTCCGTTTATAAAGAAAAGCGGAATAAAAACAAGAATTGCATCAAGAATTAAGATTCCTAAATTAGGAAGCCATTTCAAGAAAGCAAAAAGCATTGCGTTTTTATAAAGCTGTTTTAAAGTGAGTCTGAATGTAACTATCATAGGATACATATACATTGTCATAATTAAAAACAACGAACTTAAGAATAACAAAACAACCAAGGAAATCATAAGCATCCACGGGGGGAATATTCCGTAGGCTATGGATTGTGTGCTCGAAAGAGCGAGATATACGGCAAAATCAAGAATTATAAGGAAGCCGGCCAAACAGTTTATGATGCAAGTTTGTATGGCAAGTTTCATATTACTGCGGGTTTTACCGATGTATTCATTCCAAAGAAAACAAGGTTCGCGTTTTGTAAAGCAGCGCAAAATATATGTCATTCCGGCTTGAAAAGGACCGACTGCAAATACGGGAATTACAGTAAAAAGTATTACTACAAAGAAAAGTAATTTGGTTGTTATTTCGGAAGATGCTTGGGAAGAACCTACAGAAGTATCGCTGCTCAGAGAATAAAACAAAGATGTAGATACGAAATAGCTGAGTACTGCGAAAAACACAGCAATAAGATTAGGTATAAAATATAAAAAATTTATAGCTAAAAGTTTATATTTTTTAAGCCATACGATTTCCCAGAACTTGATAAAACCGTGCTTTTCAGGAGCGTTTTTGTCAATTCCTTTTCCTTCTTTTGTATATCTGTTTGAATTAAATATTTTCAAAAAAAACTCACCGCCATGCAGATTAATTATTTTAAAATAACACAAAATAAAGTATAGCAGAAAACTTAAAAAAATCAATTTGTAAAATATTATTTGTAGTGATAGAATACTATGTATTGTTTGAAAATAATGAAAGGATTTATAAACCATATGATAAAAGAATTTTTGAAACTTGATATTGAAAAAACAGCAGGCTTTTTAGGAGAACATGAGATTTTATGTCTTAAAGAGCAAATTGCGGCTGCACACGATATGCTCCACAATAAAACAGGCGCAGGAAATGATTTTACAGGTTGGGTTGACCTTCCGCTTAGTTATGACAAAGAGGAATTTGAACGCGTGAAGAAATGCGCTGAAAAAATCAAAAGCGACTCCGATATACTTGTAGTTGTAGGTATAGGCGGTTCTTACTTGGGAGCAAGAGCGGCGATTGATATGCTCACACCTAATTTTGATGCACTTAAAGGTCTTAGAGATAAAAAGGGAACAACAGTTCTTTTTGCAGGCAACAGTATAAGTGTTAATTATATTTCCGACCTTATGGAAATTGTTGACAGTAATGGTTATGATGTTTCAGTAAATGTTATTTCCAAGTCGGGTACTACAACAGAGCCGGCAATAGCATTCCGTATTCTTAAAGAATTTATGGAAAACAAATACGGCAAAGAAGAAGCAGCAAAGAGAATCTATGCAACAACAGATAAAGCAAGAGGTGCATTGAGAACTCTTGCAACACAAGAGGGCTATGAAACATTCGTTATTCCGGATGATGTCGGAGGCAGATACTCTGTGCTCACTCCCGTAGGACTTCTTCCGATTGCTGTTGCAGGTATTGATATAGACAAAATGATGGAGGGTGCAGTTGATGCGTACCACCGTTATAACGAGAAAGATTTAGAGAAAAATGATTGTTATCTCTACGCCGCAGCACGTAACGCTCTTTACAGAAAAGGCAAAATGATTGAAATTATGGTAAATTATGAGCCTCAACTTCATTATTTCACTGAATGGTGGAAGCAACTCTACGGTGAGAGCGAAGGCAAAGATCAAAAAGGTATTTTCCCTGCAGGTGTTGATTTCAGTACAGACCTTCATTCTATGGGACAGTATATACAAGACGGAATGCGCGTGCTCTTTGAGACTGTAATCAATGTTGAAAAAGCTCGTAAGAGTATGACAGTTAAAGAAGACGAAGCAAACCTTGACGGACTTAATTACCTTGCGGGAATGGATATTGATTACATCAATAAACAAGCCATGAAAGGAACAATTATGGCACACAATGACGGAGGCGTGGCAAATATTGTTCTGAATGTTCCTGAAATGAGTGCTTATTATTTCGGCGCGATGGTTTATTTCTTTGAAAAAGCTTGCGGTATAAGCGGCTATGTTCTCGGAGTAAATCCTTTCAATCAGCCGGGCGTTGAGGCATATAAGAAAAATATGTTCAAGCTTCTCGGAAAGCCGGGATATTGACAGAGAGCTTTATAGCGCAAAGTGTAAGTGCTTTTAAAAGGTCAGAAGTTTCTTTTAAAACACCGGCAGTTAATATATCGTATAATTCACTTGAAAATGTGTCATAAAGTTTTTGCAAAGACTCGCTGTTTTGCGAGTCTTTTTCTTTTAAGTGGGTTGTTTGCAAAATGAGATAGAAAGCCATAACACACAGACGGCGCACATTAAAACTGTCAAAAGAAGAAAGGTTTGATGTTTCTGTTAAAGCAAAAGATTGTGGTATCTGCCAAATTTCTCTAATGAAAATATTAAAAACAAAAAGCCGATACTCAGAAGAAAGGGGCTCACACGTGCTTACGGTAATTTTTGGGCAGTTTTGAGCAAAATCCGAAATGGCAGATATAAGAAAAAAATCATTTAATGTTATGTTTACAAAACCGTTTACGGTTTCGATTTGATATTTGTCGGGAAGAGATATGGGAGCATAAGAAACAGGGCGCAAACTCTGCAAATCGCCGTAGCGATTGTCCTTTGCGCCTGTAAAATACTTGCATATTATATCAAAATTAAAATCTTGTTCTTGTAAAAGCAAATCTATATCACCCTGTGTAACGAGATGTTTCTGTTTTGCGTGAAAAGGCAAGATTTATAAGCTCTGTGAGCAAATCTTTATATGTCATACCTTCTGAAATCCACATTTTGCTGTACATACTGATGTCGGTAAAACCGGGAAGCGTGTTTATCTCGTTGAGGTAAACGGTACCGTCTTCTTTTAAGAAGAAATCTACTCGTGAAAGACCGGAACAATCAAGGGCAGAATATGCTTTCAAAGCAAGCTCTTTTATATATTCCATCTTTTCTTCTGGAATTTCCGCCGGAATACAAACGCTGCTGCTGCCTTTTATGTATTTATCTTCGTAATCATAAAATTCCTTTGACGGTTTAATTTCGCCGGGTTTTGCTGCTCGCGCGGCAATGTTTCCGAGTACCGCACACTCTATTTCACGACCGTCTACAAATTCTTCTATGAGAATTTTTCTGTCATATTTTTGTGCGTCGTTAAGAGCAATTACCAATTCTTCTTCTGTTTTAACCTTATGAACACCGACAGAGGAACCACTGTTAGAGGGCTTTACGAAACACGGAAAACCGAGCTTTTCTGAAACTTCTTTGTTGTAAGTTTCAGGATTTTTTTCCAGCTCATGACGATATGCTACAATGTGTTTGCATTGGGGAATTCCGGCATTTTCAAAAACCATTTTAGTGAAAACTTTATCCATACCCACGGCAGAAGCTAATATTCCGCAGCCTACATAAGGTATATCAAGAAGCTCGAATAAACCTTGAACTGTACCGTCTTCGCCGTTTTGTCCGTGAAGAACCGGCAATATTACATCGCAGGTTTCTATTGCGGCAACGCCTTTTTCAAGACTTATACGGCCTGTGGGTTTGGCTTCTTTTTCCCAAGAGCCGTCGGGCAAAGCTTCTGCGCTTCCCTCGTAAGGGAGCCATTCTCCTTGCTTTGTAATACCTATCATAACCACGTCGAAAAGGTCGCGGTCGATATTTTTTATTATGGAGTATGCGGAGATTCTCGAAACATCGTGTTCGGTAGAACGGCCTCCGAAAATAACGGCTACTTTTGTTTTGGTTTTCATTTATATATCCTCCGTGATATTTTCATTAATCAACTAAACTGTTTAATTTTACCGCTATTCAAGATCTATTTCAAGGAAAACATTTTCGGAATAGTCAGTTTGCGGCAAAGCACTTTCTATATCAGTTACAATTTCGGTGTTTCTGAGGAGATTTGAAAAATTGCAAGCGGAAGATTCAATTTTATTGCCGTTGCATGTTATTGCAACGTGATTGATGTTTTTGAACTCCGTCAAAGTGTTTGTTATGGAATATGCAATAAAAATAGCTTCGTTGCTTTCTGAAAGTCCTTTGCCGAAAGCTTCGTTAAAGTCAACATACGCTACACCGTTTTTGATTTTTAAACTGTTGAGTTTTGAACCGTCGGGGAGCGTTTTTACAAGACTTGAGTTGGAAGGTCCGGCAATCATTAAATCTATGATTTTTGAAGCAAGAACATCAGCTTTGCGGTCTTTGTTTGTGAATTGGAGTAATTTTGTTTCACTGCAAAGTTTATCGCCGCGCAACGTTTTATAGTACACTTTGACTTTTATACTGTTATTTAAAGATGCGGCTTCCGTTTCTGATAAAGAAATACTGCTTACAGGATTGTATTCGTCGTTTTGCTCGATATTGCTGTTAATGTCCGGTTTTTCCGAATTGCCGCAACCTGTAAATAAAAGTGTTAAAAATATTGCTAAAGCGGTTAATGTAAGTGAAATTTTTCGTTTCATATATTTGGCACCTCTGCTAAAAAAATCTGTGCTATATTTGTATTTTATAAAGGCCATTTATATGCAAAAATTTCCTTGACTGTATAATTTTTGAATAATATACCGAAAATAACAGGAAACAGTAAAATGGAATTAAAGGGAAAAACTTTACCCGGACGGATTGCATCCGAATGATGCGGGACACGAGATTTTATAAGCGGGAAATATTTCCCGCTTTTTTGCTTTTTGATAAAAAAGTATTAAACTACCTTTCCTTATACTAATTTCGTCAAAAATCATGTGAGGGGAGAGGGCAGATTTGAAAAAAACTATTAAAGAGTACGGGATAATCGTTAACGTAAAAGCTGCAAAAGATTCGTACTTGTTTATAGATGGTATCGACAGAGACAGATATATCGGAAGCATTATTAAAATGACGGAAAATATTTCTTCGGGAGAAATATTGCCTGTTATAGCGGGGCTGAACAGCAACTCGGCGCAAATTGTTTTTGTGGGCGGCGACGAAGAAATACTTCGAAAATTGATGCGGAATGTGCATATTTCATATTCGGCATACAGGAAAACAAAAAAATGTCCCGTAACATTCGGAAAATCATCATATAAATTGTTAGATGGACTTCAGGAAATAAAAAAAGCGAAAGAAAACACGAGATTGAATTCTGATTTTGTTTGCTATGTAAAATCGGGTGTTGTATAAGAAATTGTTTTGACGGCAAAAATAACCTTTGCAGATATGTTATTAAGTTTTTGCGGAGGTTTTTATGGTACATGTAAAAAAGAAAAAAATATTTGTTGCATTTATCGCAGTTTGCGTAATATTTGTATTATCGATATATTTTGTAAACGAATATTATTCACATAAATATGCAGAAAACATTTTGCGTTTTCACGTAATAGCAAACAGTAACACAGCTCAGGACCAAGCTTTAAAATTAAAGGTGCGTGATGCGGTTGGATGTAAGATAAGTGAACTTGCAAATTTATCTGAAAGTGCAGAGGAAACTGCGGAAATAGTATCGCAGCATTCCGACGAAATTATAGAAACGGCAAAGGATTGCATAAAAAATGAAGGGTATGAGTATAGTGTACGAATAGAAATAGGGGAGTTTTATTTTCCTACGAAGCATTATACTAAAATGTCGCTGCCTGCGGGCGACTATGAAGCTGTGAGAATTATCATAGGAGAGGGGCTGGGAGAAAATTGGTGGTGTGTACTTTTCCCTCCGCTTTGCTTCTCAAACGGCAGTGCCGTGGAAAATGATGGAAATACCAATGAAAAAGTTACAGTAAAATTCAAATTTGTGGAACTTTTCCAAAAAGTGAAGCATAATTTTAGAAGTGCATACCAAAAAATTTTATAAACGTAGTGGCTTTTTTTTCAGTGTTATGGTAAAATAACTTCGTTTTAAAAAAACCGGGGAGGTTATCATACATTGAATAAAGAAATTAATCTGGAACGATTGTTTAAAATTATAAAAAGCAGAATTATCATTATTATGATAGTGGCGGTTGTTTCTGCAGTTGCGGTGGGTCTTTATACAAAATTAACAGCGATACCCACATACGCATCTACAATTAAGTTTTGTTTGGTAAGCAGTATTGAAAAAGTGCCGACTCAGAGCACAACAGCTGCAAATGAGCGTAATCAGTACATGTATGCAAACGAACTTATGGAAACTTGTTTGGAAGCAATACAGACTGATGATGCCATCAGCGAGATGAATGGTTTCTTGCAAGAATCAGACGTTAAATATGCCAATTTAGGCTTGAAACCGGGTAATGTTAAAGTTGAACAAGTAAGTGATACAAGCAATAATTTCCATGTTACGATAAAAACAACTAATCCGGAGCTTTCATGCGATGCTTGTTATGCTTTTGAATCAATGGCTAAGGCAAGAGCTCCTAAAGTTGGTACGCTTACATTACAAACAATAGACTCACCTAAGGTGGCTGCGGCACCTGTATCTTCAGGTACTGTGAGAAATGCGATAATTGCTTTTATTGGTGGATTTATAATTACAGCAATGATTTTTGTTGTTATAACTGTGTTGGATAATACGGTTAAAGACAGCACAGCTGTTTGTGAGGATTTCGGAATTCTCTTGTTAGCTGAAATTCCGAATATCAACCAAGCTGCAGACAGAGATAAATCGTATGAGTATACAACGAGAAGTCATTCGAGAGAATACAGAGGGGGACGCCATGGCAAATAAAAAACAAAAAACAGAAAAATTTAAGTTAGTAACTGATGAGAATATGTCTTTTGCGGTAAAAGAGGCATATAATTCATTAAGAACCAATTTGCTTTATTCTCTTTCGCCGATTAACGGTAAAGTTGTAGCGATTACTTCTTCAAATGCGGGAGAGGGAAAGTCAACGGTTGCAATTAATCTTGCACTTACAATGGCTCTTACATCATCTAAAGTTCTTTTGATAGATGCGGATTTAAGACGTCCGTCAGTACACAAGAAACTCGGATTGGATAACTCAAAGGGGCTTTCCAGATTCATTGTCGGTTTTGAAACGATGTCGGATTCGTTAAAAAGAGAAGTATTTCCGTGCCTTGATATTATGACAGCCGGACCTATTCCGCCGAACCCGTCAGAGCTTTTGGGAAGCGATAATATGAAAGTATTTTTGCAAAAAGCAAGTGATTATTATGACTACATAATAATCGATTCACCTCCGATTAACATCGTAACTGACGTTGCGGTTATGGCTGATTTTATTTCCGGAGTTATCTATGTTGCAAGATACGGCAGCACAACAACAGAAGACCTTAAAAAGTCAAAGCTTGCATTGGAAAAAGTAAATGCAAAGTTGTTGGGATTAGTTACTGCCGGAGTGGAGAGTAAGAAATCTTTGTATGTAAAAGGAAAAGGATCTTACTACTATTACTACACATCAAAAGAAGATGAAGAGTAAAGGAAAATTATATGGGGTATGTAGATTTTCATACGCACTTGTTGCCTAAAGTTGATGATGGTTCTGACAGTGCGGAAAAATCATATAATATGCTGAGAAAAATGGCAGATGAGGGCACAGAAGTAGTTTTTGCGACTCCTCACTGCCTTTTGTCGCGTGAAGAAGAAAAATCTTTTATAAAGAGAAGAACAGAGGGCTTTGAAAGATTAAAAAAATATTTGGCAGAAGTTGACATTGATTTTGATATTCCCGAGATAAGATTGGGTGCGGAAATTCGTGTAAGCCGCGAAATGAAGCCTTTTGAAAATCCCGGAGAATTGTCTTTTGAAGGTACAGATTTGATAATGTTTGAACTACCGTACAGCGATTTTCAACCTGCTTATGCAGAAAATATATATAATTTATCTTTAAAAGCAAATTTGACGCCGGTGCTGGCTCATGTTGAAAGATATATTAGCATATATGATGACGATGATTACAGTGAACTGTTTTCAATACCGAATATTATCTGCCAAGTTTCTGCAGATTTTATGGAAAACAAGAAAACTGCAAAATTTGTTGCAGAACTTATTAAAGATGATTTTCCGATAATTTTCGGAAGCGATTGCCATAATATGACATCAAGACAGCCCAACATGTCTGATATCGAAAAAAGAAGAAAAAAGTTTTGTTCAAAATATAAGATACCTGAGTATTTTTTTGATGAAATGTTTGATTTCCACAAAGAACTTATTTAATATGCAAAGGATTAAACAGGGAGGAACTTGCGTATGACACTTCAGGAAATGGGTGTAGCATATTTAAAAACATGTAAAGGAAAAGTGTTGCTTGCAGTTACATTGCTTGCGGCTGTTGTTTTCGTATGTTTTTTTGCAAATACTCTTGCAGGTAATACGTATGTTCATAAAGAAGGCCAAAGTGTTTTGGAAAACCTTGATTCCGCAAATGATTTTGAAGAAGACAATACAAATCGCTTTTATCGTTCACAAACATATCTTTCCATTCCGTCTAATTTAAAAGAATGGAATTCTTCTGAGGAAGGTTTGAAAAAAGGCGTTTTTTGTATCACAACAGAAAGTTATGAATATCTTATTTACAATATTGATTCTTCGAATATTGCAGAAGAAAATAAAACATTGAACGACTATAATTACATTTGGGTAGATTCCGGAAATGATAATTTTTATGCGGTAATAAATATATCCGGCAAGAATATTGATTTGAAAGATTATTATATTCTTGTGAGGGATGAAACGGGGATATATGCGTCGCGTGCTGTGTTCAATTTTTATGAAGCAGAAACGATTGATTTGTCTGATGCGATTGTTATAGGAACTGTTCTTGCTCCTAATGCAGAGATAAAATGCGATAATGCATCTGTGTACGGACAAATACAGTGTAAAAAACAAGCAGGCGAACTGAAATTTTATAAAAACATCAGATTTACGGGATACAGAAAAATCGTGGATAACCTTAATGTTGTATCACTTAAAAACGAAGCAGTAAGAGTTGCGGCAATAGAGTATCTTGTAAATAATAATTCTGACGGCAGATATTCTGATTATAAATCGGACAGCAATATTAAAGTGCGTGATGTTGAAGCAATAAAAAAAATAAGTATACATGCACCCGGAGAAACGCTGCAAGATTTAGAAAGTGATTTGGCGAAATTCCCGAATCTTGAAGAAATTTCCGTAAGCGGAGGAAGTTTACCTGCTTTATCTCTTACAAAATCGACAAAATTACGATCCTTGTCGATTACGGGAACAGATATAGCAAGTTTAGACATATCGGGTGCTGTGAATCTTGAAAAATTAGTGCTTGACGGCAATAAAAATTTAAAAGAATTGGATTTTACAAACAACCCGAAAATTCAAATATTAAGTTATGCGGGAACTCCTTTGGGTTGGCTTGATTATTCTGTTTTACCGGAGCTTTATTATCTTGACTGCAGTAATTCTCAAGTTGCCGCATATCTCACAATTTCCGGTGAAAATTTGAAAAATATCAGAATGCTTGATATTTCGGGGAATAACGAAATTCAAACATTTTATATAAATACATTTCCTAATCTTGAAGCTGTAAATTGTTCTCGTTGCGGTATTCTCAATCTTGATTTCCGCGGAGTGAATAAATTAGAATACTTTAAAGGCAGTTACAATAGATTGAAAGAGATTGACTTTACGAGTGCCGTGAATTTAAAATCTATTGAAATACACGGCAAAGATTTAGTGAGCATAGATATAAGAGGATTGAAAGCAGAAACTGTTTTCAGTACAGCGCAGATAATATCTGATGCAGTAATTGATACGGAACAGGAGGTGGTACCCGATGGCACAGAAAAAGAGCCCCAAAAAGAAGAAACAATCCTTAACGGGTAAAGCTTTTTATATAGCAACGCAGATGGTTTTGTGTGCAATATTGTTCTTTACTGCAGGTATGTTGACAGATAAAGGTCATGCTTATGTATCAGAAAGAGAAGCAAACGAACGAATTCGTAATGAATTCGGAATAACATTCAGTCCCATCACACCCACACCGGGTATTGAAGCGGGAAGTACACCGGGACCTGATGCTCTTACACCTGAAAATACCGAAAAACCTGTTCCCGAGTATCCGCTTGAAACACCGCCTCGCTATTCATATCCGCAAGGAATCACTGTGGAGCAGCTTCAATCTTTGAAAAAAAGAAATAAGGATTTTGCTTTTTGGCTTTATATCGGTGGTACAACCATAAATTATAATGTCATGCAATCTACGGATAATGATTATTATTTGAAGAAAAACATTGACGGTAAATATGCGGAGTCAGGTTCGCTGTTCCTTGATTTCAGAAACGACCCTAAAACTCTTCGCGGGCATACTATTGTGTACGGGCATAATATGAATGACGGTTCTATGTTCGGTAATCTTTTGAAGTTCTACACAGGTGGTACTGACCAATATTTAAAGGAACATCCGTATATGTATACTTATTCGGAAGACGGAGTAGGTATATGGAAAATATTTTCTGTTTATGAAACAAATGCAGACGAGTATTATATAGAAACGAATTTTGCTTCACAAGAATTGTATTATAACTTTATAAAAGATTTGCAAAACAAGTCTGTTTTCAGAACAGATGTCATTTTAAAAGCTACCGATGATGTAATGACGTTGTCAACTTGTTACAGATTTAATCACGTGAACGGCAGACTTGTAGTAAGTGCAGTACGTGTGGGAACAAGTATTTTGAACTGATTTGTAATTTTGAGGATTTTGCTAATATGAAGATAAGTAAAACAGAAAATAAATTGTATGAAAAAACAATGATTCCGAGTGTATTTATTAAAGAATATCTCCCGGGTCTTCCTGCTGTTGCTGTAAAACTTTACTTATATATTTGCTATGCGGCAGAGAACGAAATAGAGTGCAGTGAAGATGCTTTGGCAATGATATTAAATTGCGATGTTTCCGTTGTAAGTGAAAACATAATAATACTTGAAAGTATGGGGCTCATAACGGTAGAAAATGACGGTATACTTATAACTGATATTATTCAAAAAGAAATAGACCGAAATTATAGATTGCGTACAGTTTCGAGACCTGATGATTTGCAAGAAACACATCTTGAAAAGAAATATGCACGGGCAAAAATTCAAAAAGCCGTAAGCGATAAGTTCTTCTCGGGACAAATGCCGATTGCTTGGTATAATGAAATCGATTTATGGTTTGAAAAGTACGGTTTTGAGCCGGATGTAGTATTTTTACTTTTCCAGCATTGTCACCAAAACGGAGTAATGACGAGACCTTATATCAGAAAAGTTGCGGAATCTTGGGGGGAAAAGTATCATATACGCACGTCGGAGCAACTCGAAGCGTATATGAATTCGTATGAGGAATATAAGGGAATAAGAAGTGAAATATTAAAACGTCTTAAATGGCGCAGAAATATGAATGTTTATGAAGAAGAAATTGTAGAAAAGTGGTTTTATACATATAAATACAATTTGCAGATAATTGAAATTGCATTAAAAAAATCGGTAACAAAGAACAATGCAACTTTGGCAACTTTCGATGCAATTATTACTTCTTGGTATAAAAACGGACTCAGAACACAAGAAGAAATTTTGAATTATGAAGAACAAAAAAGAAGCGCTTATGCACAAACTAAAAAACAGCCGAAATCCGAAACGGGATTTGCTGCATCCGCAGAGCAAAAGAATAACTTTACACAGCGAAAATATGATGAAGATTATCTTAACAGCTTTATTGTGAGCGAGGATGGAACAAAATGATTATTGATAGAATTCATAAGGAAACGGAAAAAGAATATGCTCAAAGACGCAATGAAGCAAAATTGGCTCAAGAGGTACGAAAAGAGCGTGTTTATACAGAACTTCCTCAAATTAAACAGATAGATAAAAAAATAAATATGCTCGGTATTCTTACTGTGTATAAAGCTATGAAGAGGAGCGTAAATGCAAATATTTTAAAAGATTGTCCGAATGAATATTTTTGTTACAGCAAAGAAGAAATTGACAATGAAATTTTGCTTTTGAAACAAAAGAAAGTTGTAATTTTAAAAGAAGCAGGATATCCCGGAGATTATATGGAAAATGCGTTTTTCTGCAGAAAATGCTCCGATACCGGTTTTGTTTTGAATAACGGTATTGAGATTTCTTGTGAGTGTCGCCGAAAATTGTTATCAGAAAAATTAAAAGCAGTGTCAGGTGTTCCGGCAGAGGATGTTTTTTCTAAGTTTGACAGCAGTTTGTATTCTGAAACGGCAAATCAGGAAAAGTACGGCATTTCCGTATCTCCGAAAGTACAAATGGAAGCAGTGTATAAAAGATGTGTTCGTTTTGCAGAGGAATTTGAGAATCCATCTGTCAATAATATGGTGTTTTTGGGAAATTCGGGACTTGGAAAGACTTTTTTGGGAAATTGTATAATAAATGCATTGACTGATAAAGGTGTTTCGTGCCTTTATATGCCGTCTACTTCGTTATTTAAACCGTTTGCCCCCGGATTTTATTCCCAAGAAGAAGCTAATGAATTGATAGATTTTATATTTAACTGTAAATTTTTGCTTATAGATGATTTGGGAAGTGAAAAGCAGACCGGTACTCGTTATGCGGAACTTCTTGAAATTTTGAATATGAGAGAATTAAGGGGTAAAAAAGAACTTTGCAAGACAGTTATTACGACAAATCTTTCGCCTGCAAATCTTTTTGCACATTACGGAGAACGTGTGGCTTCAAGGATTTTGGGCGGATATGATATTTTGAAATTTGCAGGCGATGATATACGTCTGAAACTCAAAAATATGTAATTTTTTATTGACAAAATACTTCGTTTAGTTTAGCATAGTAGCAGTTGACCGATCGGTCAAATTCAAAGTATTTTTAATGACTATTTATTTTGAAATTACCAGTGTAAAAAATTAAATTAAGTTAAGGTTGGTGTACCAATGGATCTTCAGGAACTGAAGAAGAAGAAAATCGACGATTTGCGCTACATAGGTAAAATGTTGGGCATTAAGTCTATGACAAAAATGAGCAAGCAAGCTTTGATTGATGCTATTTTGAATGTTGAAAAGGCAGAAAAGCAGCAAAGCGAAGAAGTAAAAGAAGAACCCGAAGCAAAGGAAGCTCCGAGCGAAGAAGTTACCGCAGAAGCACCTCCGAAGCCGGAAGGCAAAGATTCCGAGACACCGCAGGCTTCCGACGAGAAGAAAAAGAAAAATCGTGCAGATGCCGTAAAAGAAAAACGCAATAAACGTGCGACCGCGTCAAAAAGAGGCCGCAAGGGTGTAAAAGCAGAAAATGAAACCGAAAACACAGAAAAAGCAGAAGTTCCCGCAGAAAGCGCACAGCCTGTAACGGAAGAAACAGTTCAGCCTAACGAACCTGTAAAAGAAGAACCGAAAATTCAAGATAACACAGAAGATGCAGAAGGCTTACTTGAAATTTTGGCGGAAGGTTACGGTTTCTTGCGTGTAAACAATTATTTGTCAGGCAGTAAAGATATATATGTTCCGCCTACGCTTATAAGGAAATTTGGACTTAAAACGGGCGATAAAATAAAGGGAAAGAGCAAAATGCAAAGAGAAAATGATAAGTATCACGCACTTTGCTTTATAAATACAATAAACGATGACCCTATTGATGTAGCTTTAAAGAGAAGACCGTTTGAGTCACTTACACCTATTTATCCTGATGAGAAGCTTACTTTGGAAACACAAAGCAATGAGCTTTCAACACGTTTAATAGACTTGATTGCGCCTATCGGAAAAGGTCAGCGCGGAATGATTGTTTCGCCGCCTAAAGCAGGTAAAACGGTGTTACTTAAAAAAATTGCCAATGCCATAACAGAGAATCACCCTGATGTACATTTGATTGTACTTTTAATAGACGAACGCCCTGAAGAAGTTACTGATATGCGAGAGTCTGTACAAGGCGATGTTATTTCATCAACTTTCGACGAAATGCCGGAAAAACACATAAAGGTATCCGAAATGGTGTTTGAGCGTTCAAAAAGACTTGTAGAGCAGGGGAAAGATGTTGTGATTCTTATGGATAGTTTGACACGTCTTGCAAGAGCCTACAACATAACAATTGCACCTACAGGCAGGTCTTTGTCAGGAGGTCTTGATCCGGGAGCACTTTATAATCCCAAGAGATTTTTCGGTGCCGCAAGAAATATTCGCGGCGGCGGAAGTTTGACTATTGTGGCAACGGCGCTTATAGATACGGGCAGCAAGATGGACGATGTTATATTTGAAGAATTCAAAGGAACAGGTAATATGGAGCTTCATCTTGACAGAAAGCTTTCCGAAAAGAGAGTTTTCCCCGCAATAGATATAAATAAATCGGGAACAAGAAAAGAAGAATTACTTCTTACAGAGAAAGAGTTAAACAGTGTGTTCTCGATTCGCAGAGCTATGTCTAACTTAGGTACTGCAGATGTTACAGAGATGATAGTAAGCAAAATGCTTAAAACAAAAAACAACGAGGAATTTATCAATACGATAAAAATACTGCCTCCCGATGCAGCTAAGAATTAAGAAGGTGTTTTTGTGAAAAAAACCGAAAAGAAACTTTTGCAGACAGCAATATTTGCGGTCTTTGTTACGGTTGTGATGATTATTATGTCTGCTGTTAACAGAAATGTAAATTTATATGCAGAAACTATAACAGATGATTGCACTTTGTCACTTTCGGATGCCGACGGCAATACGAAATGGCTTGATTCCAAGAAACTTCTTGATGATGAATATACAACGTATACATCACTTTCAAAAGGTGATGTATTAAAGGTAAAAAGCGACGAACAAATTGCCGGTTTGTATATTGTTTGGAATAAAGTTCCGGGTGAGTGGAATTTGACGGTAAATGAAAAGTCCTTTACTTTGGGACAATACGGTTTTCTTCACGAATATTTGTCTGTAGAAGAATTATATGGCGGTACAAGCAGTGAAGTGAGTATTATATTGCCTAAAGATATTTCTTTGTGTGATTTATATGTGTTTTCGCAAGGGGAATTACCTGATTGGGTACAAGTTTGGGAACCTCCCTGTGAAAAAGCAGATATTATGCTGCTTTCCACACATTCTGACGATGAACAATTGTTTTTCGCAGGATTACTTCCGTATTATGCAGGAGAAGTGGGAGCGGCAGTACAAGTTGTGTATCTTACAAATCATTGGGATACTCAAAACAGGCCCCACGAACAAATCAACGGACTTTGGACTGTAGGTGTGAAGAATTACCCTATAATAGGGCATTTTCCTGATGACGTTGACACATTAAAGCAAGACGGAGAAACGGTAGAACAAACATTAAGACGAGTTTTAAAAGGCGATTACGATGCAAGCGGAACATGGGGAGAGGAAGCTCTTATAAAATTTCAAGTTGAAATGATAAGACGCTTTAAGCCTCAAGTAATTGTTGCACACGATGTGAACGGAGAGTATCAACACGGTGCTCATATTGCAAATACGTATACTTTACAGCAGGCGTTGGAGCCTGCGGCTGATTCTTCAAAGTATACGGAATCTGCAGAGCTTTACGGCACTTGGGATGTGCCTAAAGTGTATATTCACTTATGGGAAGAAAATCAAATCACAATGAATTGGGATATTCCGCTTGAAAATTTCGGCGGTAAAACAGCTTTTGAAGTTTCAAAAGAAGGTTATAAGTGTCACCGCTCTCAACAGTGGACATGGTTTACAAGGTGGCTTACAGGCACATCAGAGGGGCAGAAAGATACTATAACAAAGGCTTCCGAGATACAAACTTACAGTCCGTGTAAATTTGGTTTATACAGAACTCTCGTAGGTGTTGACACAAAAGCGGATTTAGTTGATAATATAGTCTTGTATAAGGACCAGTATGTGCCGGAGGTAACGCCTTCCGAGCCTACGAATTCTTCACAAAAAACACCCGAAATTTCAGAAAGTACGCCTGCAACAAGTGCGGGAGATTCGGACAAGAAACAAAACATCAACCAAGATAAAGCAGATGTTGAAGAAATATTGATTTACTGCGCGATAGCGGCGTGCGTTATTGCAATAGCAGTTATGGCAGCAGTTTCAGCAAAGAAGAAATAAATTTGCAGCAATTAGGAGAGAATTGTAATGATAGGCTTTTATAATGTATCTGTAATATTAACTTATGTAGGACTTATGTCATCTTTATTCGGAATGGCGAACTTGGCACTTGCTCCGGCAAATGATCCTGTTTCGTTGAAAATTGCATTTTTGTGTCTTGTTTTATCAGGATTCTGTGATATGTTTGACGGAAAAATTGCGCGAAGGATAAAAAGAACACCTCAAGAAAAAGAATTCGGAATACAAATTGACTCACTTTGTGACTTGATTTGCTTCGGTGTATATCCGGCATTCATAGTAATTACTATGAGCCACAGACATTGGATAAGCATGGTAGCCGGCGGACTTTTCGTTTTGGGAGGAGTAATCAGACTCGGTTACTTTAATGTAATGGAACATGAACGTCAACAACAAACAGACGAAAACAGAAAATATTTCCAAGGACTTCCAATAACATCATCCGCAATTGTATTTCCGTTTATATTTGCAATAGAAAGTATGGCGAACGAATTCGGACCTAAAATTCCCTTTAAAATCCCCAGCTTAAATCTTATATACACAATAATAATGTTCCTTGTAGCAATATTATTTGTTTGGGATATTAAAGTAAAGAAACCGGGAACAAAAGAAACGATTTTTATGGCGTTTATAGGATTGTTCATCATTCTCGGAATTATAATTGGAAAGCCGGTAGTATGAGATATAAAGACAGAAACGGTAATTTAATAGAAAAAGAAACAAGCCAAGACCGGTTTTTGAAAGGACTTTACACAAAGGCAATAGGCAGATTTTGCGTAAAGATTCTTATAACAAAGCCGGTTACTCTTGTTTGCGGCTTTTTCTTAAACACAAGGCTTTCTGCTTTGTTTATAAAAAAATTTATTAAGACAAATAATATAGATATGTCGCAATATGAAGAAAAAGAGTATACTTCGTATAATGATTTCTTCACCAGAAAAATCAAAACGGAAAACCGACCTGTTGCTTCTGATGAAAATATATTGATAAGTCCTTCTGACGGAAATGCTACGGTTACTCAGATAGCAGACGATACTGTTTTCAGCATTAAAAATACACGGTACACACTTGCGGAATTGCTTAAAAATGATGAGCTTGCCGAGGAATTTAGAGGAGGACTGTGCTACATCATTCGACTTACAGTAGATAATTATCACAGATATTGCTATGCTTGTGACGGTAAAAAAAGTAAAAATGTTCACATAAAAGGCGTTTTGCACACGGTAAATCCCATAGCAGCAGAGCACGCACCCATATATAAAGAAAACAGCAGAGAATATACGGTAATTGATACTGCAAATTTCGGCAAAATACTTCAAATGGAAGTCGGTGCCTTGGTTGTGGGCAAAATCAGTAACCATCATAAAGATGAGTACAGCCACAAAAAAGGCGAAGAAAAAGGCTTCTTTGAATTTGGCGGTTCAACAATAATTCTTCTTACACAAAAAGACAAAATAAAATCTTCCCCGGATATTCTTGCAAACTCCGGAGAAGATTGTGAAACGATAGTGAAAATGGGAGAGGAAATCGGTATTAAAAACTGATTATCTCGGAATCAAAAGCTTTTGTCCCGGATAAATGAGGTCGGGATTATTAAGTGCATTTACTTCTTTTAAAATATCCAATGGAGCATTGTATTTCTTTGCTATTTTCCATAAAGTGTCATTTGGTTGCACAACATATAAAAGAATTGCAGGTCTGTCTTCGCCTATTTCAAGGAAAGGATTTTCAGGTTGTGTTATTTCGCTTATGTTGCTGAATTTACACAGTTTTACGCTGCTGCCTTTTATAATTGCAGAAATGCGGAATTCGGTTTCGCTTGGTGACATAATATTAAAACTTATGTGGTTTACAAAAACACCGGCAAGTATCTGCGTTTCGCAATCGGATTGAGGACAATCGATACTTTGAACAAAAGGAACTGACGAAGAAAAAGATGCAACAGGAGCTTCTTCATCTTCTGTAAGGTACAAAATGTTACAAATAATACTTCCGGAAACAGTTATTTTTCCGTTTTCCGAAATAAACGAATAATCCCCGGGAACAGCAGACACATTAACGATTTGGAAAATTTCCGGCAAGTCATCCGGTTTTGTTGCGCTGTCTCTGAGTACAAACTGACCGCTGATATCTTCTGAAATGAGCATTCCGTCAACAGAATCAGAAGAAAGGCGGAATTTTTGCGACAAAGAATACGCATCAGAAAGAATCTCTTGCTCACATAAAGAATAAGCATCTGCGTTAATATTTACGGTAGCGGTAATATGTAAGATACGTTTCTCGCCATCAAGGTCGGTCAAAGCCTCGACGCTATACTTATTAAGAGAAAAATCAGTATGACGGCTTATGTTATCCCCGATTGTTTCCACTTCCAAACTATGTGTAAAAGGAATTTCGTTCTCGATTATTTGCAAACTTTCGGAAACATCATCAGCAACATACAAAGTGCATATTTGCAAAGAACCTTTAATTTGCAATTTGTCACCGATAACGGTGTAAGAAACATCAGAAAGCATAGCATCTGTACGCAAAAGCTCTTTGTAGGAAGCTTTTCCGCTTGAAAGCTCAATTTCTTCATCAATATCAAAATGGCTCGAAATACTTTCGGCGATTGTGCTGAGCGTTACGCTGCTTTTTTGAGTTTGAATGTCATCGGTACCTGAAATGCCCGTGCAAATTCCGACTTCTGCACCGCTCTTTTGAAGAGCCTCAATATGTACAGTTGTTTTGACGGAAATTTTGCGGCTGTTTATGAAAGTCGGTTGTGTGTTTGCTACGCGGCAAAGAACTTGAAAAGTGTCCTCGTCTGCAGAGTGCGGAGCCGAAATTTTGGCAGAATGTTCCGAAACGGCAGAAAATGCCTTGATTTTCTTTTCGGTTTCACACAGATAAAGTATTTTGTAGTTAATTTTAAAAGTTACATTACTTCCTCCGCTTGTTTTACTTACGGAATCGATTTCTGTATATGCATCGACGGCGAGAATTTTTTGCATATCCGGCAGAGTGTCGGGAATGATGCAATCGAATTCATAAACAGAATCTTGACTCTGTACAAGGGAAAGATTGTTTATGCATACATAATCTTTTATTAAGTCAAGCATTATTTAAAAGCCTCCTTATAGTTAATTCCGCTTTTGCGGATATACTTAAAAGTACGCAAATAGGAGGGTAAATATGACAGAAAACAAATAAAATATTTACAAAATAAGCTGTGGAAAAAGTTGCGTAAAAGAGTAAACTGTGGTATCATTTAAGTGGTTACAGACGAACGGAATTGTTTTTTGTACTTTTTAGGAGGCTACACAAATGATAAATAAACGAACATATAAAGTGATTGTCGTTTTTGCTATAATACTCTTACTTTTCATAAATACAGTTACTTCTGCATTTGCAGTAAGTTTAGACGATATACAAAGTCAAATATCAAATCAACAGGCAAACAAAAGCGAACTTAAAGATGAGCTTGCTGGATTACGTTCAGAAATCGAAGCCCAAAAGCAAGAAGATGCAAAGATTACTGCGGAAATGGCAGAGCTTTTAGAGCAAAAGCAAGAACAGGCTTCGCAATATGAGCAAATGCTCGATGATTTAGATTACATATATGAGCAAATCGCACAGTATTACGACTCTATAAAAAAAGCAGAGGAAGACTATAATGCCGCATTGCAAAAATTCTATACAAGAGCGCGCATTATGTACAGATATACACAGTACGATTCTTTAAGACTTTTTGTTGAGGCAGAGGACATATTTGAATACGCTAACAGAGACAGACTCTTTTCCCGTATGATGGAGAACGACCGCAAGGCACTTCAAGAGTTAACCGTAATGAAACAAGATCTTGAAAACAAAAAGCAAATTCAAGAGCAACTTAAAGTAGATGCGGAGAAATTGATTGCCGAGAAAGAAGCGGTAATTGAGTCCATTAAGCAAAAGGAAGAAGTTATTGCCGATAAACTGGAAGCGAGCAGAGGTGCTCTTGAAATATTGGAAGAACAAGAGGCTGCAATCGAAGCAGAATCTTCCAGAATAGAATCGGAAATTAAAAAACTTCAAAGTGAATACGAAAAGCAAATTCAAGACCAAAAACAAGAGCAAACACAAAGCTCTTCCGGTCTTATTTGGCCATCGAGAAGTTCCCGCAGAATTTCGTCTTACTACGGAATGCGTTTACACCCGATTTACGGCTACTATCGTATGCATACGGGAATTGATATAGGTGCTTCCCACGGCACAGACATAATTTCAAGTGCAGACGGTGTTGTTTCCTCAGTTATATACAATGAGGGCGGTTACGGCTGGTACATAGTAGTATATCACGGAAACGGAATTTCCACTCTCTACGCTCATTGCAGTAAAGTAATTGCTCAAGTAGGACAACAAGTAAGGCAAGGACAAGTGATAGCACTTGTAGGCAGTACGGGAGCTTCCACAGGACCTCATATACACTATGAAGTGAGAGTTGACGGTAAGCACACAAATCCGCTTGATTATGTAAAACCGTAAGATAAAAAAACGGCATCGAAGATGCCGTTTTTTTTTGAGATTATTTATTTAGGAAAATAGATTTATTATTCGGATTGTATTCCTTTGAAAGGGAGTGAATAAGAAGTTCTTCTAAAGAAGCAAAACCGGCTATTGCGCAGACTGTTATACAAGCAGGAAGGAGCGATACTTTTGCAAGATAGGGTACAAGATAAAGTGAAAATCCTGTAAGTTTATTTGCGTAGGTGTGAATCGAAGCGAATTTTTTGTATTTGATACAAGCTGCTAAGTAGGCTCCGATTCTTGTTAAAATTATTGCCGTAACCGCAATCCAAATGCCTTTCGGCAAATTGTCCCAAAGAAAAGGAAAAATCTTTGCAAGGAGGACACTGTAAAAAATAAGGTCTGCAACACTGTCTAATTTTGCACCGAATTCCGACTCACTTTTCATAGCGCGAGCCACTAAACCGTCAATAGCATCGCTGAAACCGCATATAGTATAAACTATGTAAAAAGGCATTGAAAAAGGAGCTGTAAATATCAAAAAGATTGCTCCCAATATACGAGAGGCCGTTATGCAATTAGGGACTGTAATACGCTTTCTCATTATAGTCGGCAAAAGCCTGAAACTCCTTTGAAAATAATATGTTATTTTGTCATAATTTGACAAAATAAACAATGTGTATTATAACTCAAAAACAGTTATTGAGCAACATTATTTTATTTGACACGTATTTTAATTTTTGCTAAAATCAAATTACCGTTGATGATTTAAAGGAGTTTTATATGAAAAAGAAGATTATATCCCTTTTGTTGATGAGTATTTTGGTTTTAAGCGCATATTCTTGCAGTAGTATGGATAAGTATTTTATACGTTCGCCGTACAATACAAATGACGATACCACAAAGAAAATTGAAGCATTTGATACACTTGAAGAAGCTAAAACAAGAGTAGAAGGTATAAAACAATTAGGCTATGTTGTTTATGACGGCAGAGGAAGTGTTGCATATCATCCATTCGAGACTTTGGGGCAATCAAGAATATTATACAAAGCAAAAGGTGTTGCAGATTACATTGAAAGTAATGGTTATACATACGGAAATGCTACCGTAAATCCTGCATACGACAGAGGAAAGACGGAGAAGTTGGTTTCTTGCGACAGATTTGTTGAGTGGGCGATTTTTGATGCCGGCTACGTCAAAGATAACAACGAAGATTCTGTTCTCGCGTTGTACCCCCACGGAGATAAGATAAATATTGAAACATATCTTATAAGAAATGGTTTTACAAAAATCGAAGATATATCACAGGTGCAAGGCGGAGATGTTATTTTTGTCGGAGACTCTCAGGAACATGCTCCCAATTTGCCGCCGGAATTGTGGGATTATCCGGATCATGTGTTTATTTGTGCAGGCAGTTCAGGAAACAGTCTGTTCTACAGATATGATGCAGGAAGCACAACGAGAATTCAAAGTATTCAGCCGTCGAATGAGCCTCTTGAATATTCGGGAAAAGAATTCAGATTTGCTTATCGCGCACCGGCAGAGCTTCCGTAATTGGAAAAATTAACATATTGACAAAAAAAACATAACAGAGTATATTAAACGAGAACTTAATAGTTAAACCGTTGAGGCGGAGATAACGGCAATGATGCCTTTACAGAGAGCCTGCAGTGCTGAGAGTCAGGTAAGAAACAAGTTGTCAAATGGACCGCTGAGGGCGCAGTCAAATGTGTTTTGCACAGAGTATTCTGCGACGCTGAAGGCAAGCGTATAAATGTCGGGGATATCTTTTGTATCCTGCTAAGTGCACGAGTGGCTATCGTGAATCAAGGTGGTACCGCGGATGATTTGAGTATTATTCGTCCTTGACAGAAAGATAATTTCTGTCAAGGATTTTTTTTTGAAAACGGGAGGTAAAAAATGATTTTATATAAACGATGGTGGCGCTGCGGCGCATAATGAATTAAACAAACAAAGAGATAATATAAAAAACTAAAAAGTATTTGTTACGGAGGAAATAAAAATGAAATTTAATAATGTTGATTTTGATACCTATTTAAAAAATTACCCTACAAATGACGGCTTCTTCGGAAAGTTCGGAGGCTCATATATATCTCCTGAGTTGCAAGTTGCAATGAAGGAAATTACAGAAGCGTATAACACTATTTGTAAATCCAGAAAGTTTATAGATGAGCTTCGTCGTATTCGCAAAGAATTCCAAGGCAGACCTACTCCTATTTCGCATTTGGAAAGATTGTCTGCAAGCATTGGTACAGGCGCGCAACTTTACGTTAAGCGTGAAGACTTAAACCACACAGGCGCGCACAAGCTTAATCACTGTATGGGTGAAGTCCTTCTTGCAAAATACATGGGCAAGAAAAAAGTTATTGCCGAAACAGGTGCCGGACAACACGGCGTTGCACTTGCGACAGCTGCGGCATATTTTGGAATGGAGTGCGATATCTATATGGGCGCTGTTGATATCAAAAAACAAGCTCCAAATGTTGCAAGAATGAAGATTCTCGGCGCTCGCGTTGTAGAAGTTACAGAAGGTTTGCAGACGCTTAAAGAGGCTGTAGATGCGGCTTTTGCGGCATATTGCAATGAATATAAAGATGCTATTTATTGTATCGGTTCTGTTGTAGGACCTCATCCGTTCCCCATGATGGTTAGAGATTTCCAAAGTGTTATCGGTATAGAAGCCCGTGAACAGTTTATAGAAATGACAGGGGAGCTTCCCGATGCGGTTGTTGCTTGTGTTGGCGGCGGTTCTAATGCAATGGGTACATTTGCAGGTTTCTTGAATGATCCTGTTGACATATACGGCGTAGAACCTCTCGGCAGAGGAACAGACTTGGGTGACCACGCTGCAAGTCTCAAATACGGCGAAGAAGGCATTATGCATGGATTTAACAGTATTATGCTTAAAGACGAAAACGGAGAGCCTGCACCGGTATATTCAGTAGCAAGCGGACTTGACTATCCTTCAAGCGGTCCTGAACACGCTTTCTTACATACTTTAGGCAGAGTTAAGTATGATGTCATTTCTGATGACGAAACAATTGATGCTTTTTATACATTATCTCGTATGGAAGGAATTATTCCTGCAATCGAAAGTTCTCACGCAGTTGCTTACGGTATGAAATTGGCAAAGCAAATGAAAAAAGGCTCTATTTTGATTACACTTTCAGGTCGCGGTGATAAAGATATGGATTATATCATTGAAAGATATGGAATAAGATGAACAAATAAAAGGGGAAAAACATGAAATATATTACATCTGATAATCTGTATGATTATGCGTTTTTAAATGAAGATACTTTACAAAAGCCTGTAAAGGGAGTATGTATATATTTTCACGGCTTTACAGACGGTACACGCTACAACGAAAGTCCTTTTCAAGCGGCGGAATTGGGAGCAAAAGGTATTGCTTGGGTATTTCCTTACCACAGTGTTTGGGCATGGATGAGCCAAACTTCACAGCAGTTTTGCGAGCAGGTTATAGACGCTGTTTATGAGAAATTGGGAATAGATGATAGTGTTCCGTTGGTCGTTACCGGAGGAAGTATGGGAGGAATGACTGCACTTAACTATCTTCTTCACGGCAAGCGAAAAGCTATTGCATGCGCTGCAAATTGTCCGGTGTTAAGCGTTATAGGTTATTTTAAACAAGCAAAGGAAGCACGAGCAGCAATACTTTCTGCTCACATTGACAAAGATGGAAATCTTGAGGAAATATTGACAGATCTTTCGCCTGCGTATTTTGTTGAAAAGTTGCCTAAAATTCCGTATTTTTTTGTTTTTGGTAAAAATGACCCATCTCCGGCAATAAATGAACTTATTGGCGAATTAAAAGAAAAGTTGGATAAAAACGCTGTTGATTATAAAATTGAGATCAGGGAAGAAATGGCACATTGCAACATGAATGATTTCCCGGACACAAGAGATAGATTTGTTAAATTTATTCTTAAAGCTTTTGAGCGTATTTAACGAAAAAACAAAAAGCAGGTTATCTTTAATGATAACTTGCTTTTTTTATACCATTCGTAAATATTAAACGGGAATCAAGAAAAGCAAAAGCAAACCTATGAAAGCTATGAAAACAGAAAGTATTTCTTTCTTGCTTGGTTTATTTTTACCAAAGAAACAAATAATTGTTGACATTATCATAACGCCGCCGGTAACCATAGGGTACTGAACAGAAGCATCTACGTGGGCAAGTGCCAAAACAAGCACAAAGTTGGCAAGCTTGTTTACAATTCCGTTTACGGAACTTATTGTAATGCTAAGCGGTGTGGGTTTTGGAGCTTCTATTTTACGGAAGAATACCAACAAAAGAATAATTGCGATTACAAAAGTGGAAATTGCGGCTAAAATCAAATATCCTGCGGCACTTGTTTTTTTGAAAGGTGCAGCAGTGAAGATTTTGTTAAGTACGCCGGACATTCCGTTTAATGTAAATATTCCTATGTAAAATAAAGTGCCTTTTTTCTTTTCTCCTTTTTGAACAGTCAAAAGAAGTGATGTGATTATGAATATATAGCAAACTGCTTTTGCTAAAGTGAGTTTTTCGCCGTAGAATACAAGTCCCACAACGGACGGCAATGCCATTCCGCCTAACATCGAAAAAAGTGAGTACAATGAAAGGTTTATGTTGCCCAATGCTCTGAAAGTACAAAAAGTAAAAGCAAAGCCGTTTATGGCTGTTAAAAGCGCCATAATGAAAGTAAAAAACGTAAACTCGGGTTTGAATCCATTAAGTACGATTAAAGCAACAAGACCTCCCAATGAGCTTATGGCGGAATAACGAATGCTTACTTTAATGCTGCTGCCTTGTATTTTTCTGTGGACGTCATTAAGGGCAAAGCAACTGCTTAACATTATAACAGATAAAATTATTAATCCGTAATACATATCAGAAAACGCCTCCTGCACGAAGTATAAATGTAAAAAGGAAAACTGTAATTGCCGAGACGAGTGTTGACCACACTACCAACTGTCCGGCAAGTGTAGTATCGCAACCAACGAATTCTATCACAATATGCAACCATTTGCAATTATCTTATTTTGAAGTTTGCACCTTATTTTATTTTTATCTCAATATCTCCGGTATCTGTAGTAATTTCGCATCTGCCGCCGGTAGTTGTCTTGGGAATATCAATGTCACCTGTATCGGTTTGAGTGATAAATACCTTGTCGGAAAGTAAGCTGCCTTCTACATCTCCGGTGTCTGTTTCTATAAAAATTTCGCCGGCATCACAGCTCTCAAATTTTACATCGCCGGTGCTTCTTTCAATGAAAAATTTATCAGATGCAATTACGTTCTTTAATAAAATAGAACCGGTGCTTCCTTTGGTTGTGACATTTTTGCATGAAATATCCGATAATTTCGTTTTGCCTGTGGTTACGTTTGCTTTGATATCGCCGTCGCATTTTACGGAAGATGCGTTTATGTTGCCTGTTGAAACGGAAAGGTCAAGAGCTTCGGCAGATACATTTTCGACGCGAATACTGCCGGTGCTTGTTTTTATTTTGATAATGTCAGATGCACAAGCGTAGTTTTTGATATCTCCCGTACTTGCGGAAATATCAATGTTTTTAAATGTAAAATCTTTGGGTATTTTAACATCTCCTGTGCTTTCTTTTATAGATAAATCTCCGTATTCTCCACTCGGTAAATACACAGTTATTTTTGGATTTTCTATGTTTATGCCGATGTGTTCATACCATTTTCTTGTGTCGTTAATATTGATTTTGAGTGTGCCGTCTTTAATTTCGACGGAATGTTTTATGTTTGCTTGTTCATAGCAAACAACTTTGCAGTTTTCGTTTTCAGAAGAGAGCAAAATAATGTCGGCGGTATCTGTTTTTATTGATATATTGCTGAAATCGTTCTCTATATTGAAAGTATTTGTTTCGTATTTTGTTGTGCTTAATTTATTGAAATCCCATTTGAGCATAGTCATTACACCTCCGAAAATTATGCCTCCCATTACTATAAGAGAAGCTGCTGCAATAAGCCATATTTTTGTTTTCTTATTCATTATACTTCCTCCTTTTTGATGAAACGATTTTTTATAAGAAAGGCAATATTTTTTGTAAAGATCAAAATTCCTTTAGTTGCTGCTTTGCAACCGAAAAACGCAAATATGCAAAGTCCTGCACATACGATTCCGGCACTTATTAAGGCAATACCGGTGGAAATATTGCCGTTTAAAGCCAAAATGATACCTCCGATGATTCCGCCGAGGAAAGAAGCACCAAACGAAACGAAAACGGCCCATAAGGAAATTATCAAAGCCCAAGAAGCAACATAAAGTGAAAAAATTACTGCTGCAGCGGCAATCAGTAGGGAAGCCCATATAGGAGAACCGAGTATTAAAAGTATTGTTTCCCAAGTTTTTAGCTTTTTCTTAGGTTTTATTTTTTCTTTTACGATTTTGGAAAGGGGAATGTCAGATACGATTTGCGATATTATTTCGTCGGTTGTGCCTAAATCACGAATTGAATCTTCTTCTGAAAGTCCTTCTTCCATTCGGTCGTCTATTATTTCGCTATAAAATGACAAGCGTTCTTCGATTTCGTCTTTTGGTAAGCCTGATAATCCTTTGCGTAAAATTGTAAGAAAATCTTGTTTATTCATTGCTGATTTCCTCCTTTGTTATGAATTTGTATAACGATATGATTTCTTTCCAATCTTCCTTAAATTCTTCTATGCGATTCAATCCTGCATCGGTGATGTGGTAATATTTACGAAGTCTGCCGTCATGTTCTGCGGAACGGACTGTCAGCATGTTCGATGTTTCCAAGCGTTTTAGAATTGTATATAAGGTTGATTCGGACAATTCGATATATGGTTTTATATCTTTTATGATTTTATAACCGTATGAATCTTCGTCTTTGATGGCGCTAAGTACGCATACATCTAAAAGACCTCGTTTTAATTGAATGTCCATAACATACCTCCTTTGTTGCAATACATCGTATCACGAAGTATAGCTGTTGTCAACAGTAAAATGGCAAGAATTGATTGTGAAGTATTTAAAGTTGTTTTTACTTCGGCAAATTTTATATGATCGTTTTGATTCTGAAAATGAATGGTGTTATATATACGAAATTAAACATAGACCAAATAGATTCAAATCAATACAAACATCTTGCAGATAAAGAAAAATGAAAAGAGAAAGAATTTAGTTTTGGTAAAATTAAAGGAAAATCTGATGTTGCCGAGGCGCGCTACGCGAAATGGAGGATATTCAATATATTAATTTGGAGGAATATTTAAGCAAACTTATAAAGGCATAGTATCTTTCTTTGCGAAGTGATTTCTCAGAGCTCATTTGTTAGCTTTTCATATACCTTTTTAGCTCGTTGTAAAAGTTTTCGCGAGTGCCTGCCATGATTACGACTATTATTTTATCGTCAAAATACTCTACACGGTAGGCAAGCTCGTAATTTGTATTATTATAATAAATGTCATAACCATATATACCGGCAAGATCACCGCTTTTTACTTCACCAATGGTGTGGTCTTCTTTGATTTTGTCAACTGCTTGTTTGTAAAGCAATTTAAGCTTTTTGTCTTTGCATTTTTTGAGAAATTTAGCCGCAGGAGGTAAGAATCTAACTTCTGTCATTTTCTTTAATCCTCCGAGCCGAAGATGTCATCGTAGGTGTAATATTCACCACTACCTGAAGCGACTTCATCAGCTTCTGAAATTATTGCTTCTATGGCGGGACGAATTTTAGCTTGTATTGATTTGAATTCTTTTAATAATTCATCACCGGATAAACCTTTTTTTATGAGTTCTGCGAGGATTTCCTCGGCAAATTCACCGCCGGAATTTGTGCGGGCGGGACGAATTACGAGTTCGTTTCCTCGTATTACACATTCGGCTTCGTTTGTAAAGCGGAGAGCTTCAAAAAACTTTTGAGGAATAGTTATTTGTCTCTTTGAAGATATGCTAACAATTTTTCTTTCCATAATTAAATCACCTTTTTTTGAAACTGTTGATGCAGACATACTTGCCCTCCTTATTATATGCAACTTCTGTTAGAATATTTAAGATTCTTGGTTGCTTGATTTCTTTGATTCTGTGATTATTGTATGCGATAGCAAAAGGGTTGTCAAGGGGAGAACGCATCATGTTTTTTCTGCATATTAATTTAAAATTTCTTCAAATTCCTTAAATCTTCTGTTTTCGCGAATGAAATCAAGACAGTTCCACACAATCTTTTTTATTCGTGCATTACACGTGTTACCTTTGCAGTTTTTACTGAAATTTTTACCGTACTCTATTTGGGTTTAAATTGATTGCGCTTGTTCCGACATGGATCAAGTGTCGTCATCATCCAACAAATAGTAAAGCATTTTTTCGGGATTGTCTAAAAATCTTTTTGTTATTTGAAAATGTTCGGTATCCCGATAATTTACCCTTTCGATTCCGCTTTGTGAAAACTCAAAGATTTCGGCGTTGGGAAAAGACATAAGGATAGGTGAGTGGGTTGCGATGATGAATTGGGAGTTTTTATTTACCAAATTATTGATTTCGGCAATCAAGGTAAGCAATCGCATAGGCGATAGAGCGGCTTCGGGCTCGTCGAGAATATATAAGCCGTGACCGCCAAAACGGTTTTGAACAATAGACAGGAAACTTTCACCGTGAGATTGATTGTGGAGCGAAACACCGCCGTAACTTTCGACCAGGCGCGGGGAAAAGGCCGGTTCTTTATCCAGAACATCAATATTGGTAGCTACATTATAAAGGCTTTCAGCTCTTAGAAAAAATCCGTCCTTTGCATATCTTTCTCTGGCTATTTGGATGTGATTATAAAGTTCGGAATGTGTAGCGTTGGTCGAAAAAGTGAAGTTTTTTGTACCACCCTCCGGGTTGAATCCATACACAACAGCTATCGCTTCAAGTAAAGTAGATTTGCCCGTTCCGTTTTCTCCTACAAAAAACGTTACATTAGAAGAAAAGACAAGTCTTTTTTCTTTTGATAGAAACTTTATTATGGGTAAAGAATTAAGATATGAATTTTTATCCAAATTGTTTTCGAAAGAAATCTCGGAAATATATTTTGCAAAAGCCATATGCTCACCACCAAATTTTTATTTATCAAAACACTGTCTTAAATTTTAGTTTGGACCTCTTTGTATTGCTATAAAAAGCTTGCCAAATCAAAAATATAATTCCTGAATGACTGCACTGCAACTGTCAGCATCCATGCTGCATTGAATTGCAGGGTCATAAAGTAGCTTTAAAATTATCCAATCCACATCACTTAAGGCAGTATTGTCGTTGGAATATTGATAAACAATGCTATCCTCACGCAATACGGTGTCGCTGATTCCCAGCATATTGATAATTTCTTCGATAAGTATAGACACACGAGTAGTCTGATCGATATCTGTGCGATAACCTATACTTGCCGTGTGGATCTCGTTGGTGGCAGTATAGTACCAAAACTGTGTCGCACCATAGGCATCTTCGCCATTGATAAACTCAGAAAAAGACTCATTAAAAGACTCTTTATCCAAGAAACTGATTGTCAAGTTCTCCGGTTCGCCATCAGCTGCTGCATGGATTCCGGGAAATCCTGAAATTCCATTGAGCTGTGCAAATAAATCCGTTAATACCGCAAGGTCTTTGTCCGTGGGGTTGCCGTATATGCAATAACGCAGAGGTTCATTCCATTTTTGAACGAGGGCACTATTGCCGGCGCCGGTGGAGTATTCCGTATGAAGAACAACTTCTTCAAAGTAATCAAATATTTGTTGCGTAGAATATTCCGGCAGATACAGCTTTGAATGGGTAGGTGCTGTTGCGACGAAATCGACTGTGGGCTCTGCGGTTGATAATCCGTCGGTGGATTGAGCCGTGGGCTCTTTCTCTACATCTATCTCTGCATCTGTTGTGCAAGCACAAAGAAACAGAAATAGCATTAAAACCAGTCCCAAACATATTCGCTTTCCCATTACGAAACCTCCCTCAAAATGGAATATAAGATGAAGCCTTTTTAGTTTTCGTCAAGTATTTCGGCAAGGTACGTCAAGTGTTTTGCAGTACCTATCAAGCAGTTTATCCAGAAGTTTTCCAAATTTTCGCTGCAATCCTTTTTCATCCAATGTGTGGCAATTACACCGGTTTCTTTGTTTTGCATTCTGGTTATCATATCACCGAGCGCGCACGCTTTTTCGAGAAGCAAAGGCTCTTTGGTTACGCGATACACATCAAGGAAAGCTCGCATTATTCTGCCGGTGCTTCCGTCAATGGGAACATACCAAAAATATTGCTCCAAGCCGGCAGGGGAGTACCAATAGCTTAATTCAGGATCGTAATTCACGTTCCACGGAGCGAATTTGCCCCAAACTACAAATTGGTCTTCTACAAAACGCAAAAGTTCTTTGGCGTCTTCCATTGCATTGGGATCGTCAGCGTGGTTTTGTGTGATGTAATTTATCAAATAATTAGCATCGAAATGCGTAAGATTTGCATAGTTTCCCGAAAGGGGAACATCTTCAAACTGGCCTTCCCAGTTATATACTTCAAAACGATTTTTTTGAAGGTAATTAAAATAGTTTTTCTCAAGAGTGTGCCATGTTTCGTCATTTGTAAGTTTGTATATTGCGTTCAGAAAATCAAGTATCTGATAAGCAGCGCAAATATTGTTTGATTCAGGCTCACCCGTTTTGGTGGAGATTAACAAATACCAGCTTCCGCATTCAAGAACATGCTCTTTATAATATTTTGCAATTAACAATGCGGCTTCAGAATATTTTTTATCCCCTGTAACTTCGCTTAAAGCCAAATACGCAAGACCTGCTGTTGCAGGATAAGCAAGCATCACCTTGTCGATACGGTATTTTGCCATAGGTGCAGTTTTGTCCACGATTTCAAAATCAAGTCCCTCGAAAGAATACGTAGGCGGAATGTCCGGAACGGCTGTATCTTGACCATAAGTTACGGAAAGCATATAATCTGCCGCATTTTTTGCGAGTTGTATAGCTTTTTCGCTATTTTCCGGATCGATTTTAGAGTAGTTTATCATAGCCATTATGATGCTGCTTATGGTTTTGGTGGGATACACATTGTGAGGATATGTGGGTTCCGGCTTCCCGTAAAGTAACCAATGTTGGTTGAATTTTTCGTTGAAGACATATCTTAAAGCTTTTGTGGCGCACTCTTTGTAGGAGCATGCCTTGGGAGGAAAAGCTTCTCTGCCGGGGAAACCGTCTGCCTTAAAGAAAGTGCGGGCGCCTATGAGATATAAGGGCTGCTCGTCTTTGCCCAAAGCTTCTACTTTTAATGTTACCATTCCTGTGGGAATATCTTTCCAGATAGGAGCAAGGCTTTCGGTTGGCTTTTTAGCAGTGAAAGTGTGAATCTTATTATTCGTATCAGTTGCTGTAAAAAGATAACCATTTGCTTTAGGAAAAGTAGGGAATGAAAAACTTGGAGTATACATAAATTGTGTGGCATTGATGTTCCAAAAACCTCTGCCGTTAACACCGCCCGGACGAACCATAAATTCTTCGCTGTTATATTCATTTAATGCTTGTTCTTTGTAATTCATAATGCGCTCCTTATGATTGATTTGATTTTATTATAGTGTAACAACACCGGTTTCATTTAAAATTAGCAGTGTCATATATGAAACGTAAATTGCCAATAATGCTAATCCTTGCCATTTTTTGAACTTGCCCATTATAATTGTAGGAATGACTGCGACGGCACAAGCAGCAATGCAAACAGGGAAATCGAAAATAAGGTTAATTCTTTCAACAGGAAGAGCTTCT
>SVJD01000011.1 GCA_015069165.1 Oscillospiraceae bacterium | reverse complement strand
AAGTTTTGGCTTAACTTCGGCTTAAATTGGTTTAAGCATTGGCTTAAAAACCCTCGATAAGTTATGCTAACTTGAGTTATATACCCTTATAAAGACTTAATCAGTCCAAAGGCTTCATTGTGGGGAACAACAGCACATCTCTGATTGACCTTGTATTTGTAAGCAACATTACAAGGCGGTCAATGCCCATTCCCATGCCGCCCGTAGGAGGCATACCGATTTCGAGAGCATTCAAGAAATCATTATCAACGTCACAAGCTTCGTCATCGCCTGCAGCTTTCAAAGCAGCTTGGCGTTCAAAACGCTCGCGTTGGTCGATAGGATCATTAAGCTCAGAGAAAGCATTAGCAAATTCACTGCCCACGATAAAGAGCTCAAAACGCTCTGTGTAGTCCGGATTTTCAGGCATACGCTTAGCAAGCGGAGAAATATCAACAGGATGATTCATAACAAAAGTCGGCTGTACAAGTTGTTTTTCAACGTATTCCTCAAAGAAAAGATTCAAAATATCGCCGATTGCGTGACGCTCTTCATACTCAATGTGGTGTTCTTTTGCAAGAGCTCTTGCCTCGTCAAGAGAAGTAACTTTGCTGAAATCCACACCAGAATACTCAAGCACTGCCCCACTCATTGTTACACGTTTAAAAGGCTTGTCCAAATCAATCTCAACATCGCCGAACATAACCTTACCCGTTCCGTTAACAGCGTTACAAACGTAGCGAATCATACCCTCGGTAATATCCATCATTCCGTTGTAATCAGTATACGCTTGATATAATTCAAGCAATGTAAATTCAGGATTGTGTTTCGGGTCCATACCCTCATTACGGAATACTCTGCCAATCTCGTACACTCTGTCCAAGCCGCCGACAATAAGTCTCTTTAAGTGAAGCTCAAGAGCAATTCTGAGATACATATCAATGTCAAGAGTATTGTGATGTGTAATAAACGGACGAGCTGCAGCACCACCTGCAATGCTGTGAAGAACAGGAGTTTCAACTTCAATAAATGCACGACTATCGAGATAGTTGCGAATTTCCTTTATAATCTGAGAACGCTTAACAAAAACATCACGAACCTCGGGATTAACAATCAAGTCAACATAACGTTGTCTGTAACGAGTATCAAGATCCTTAAGGCCATGGCGTTTTTCAGGTAAAAGCTGTAAAGATTTACAAAGTAAAACAATTTCCTTTGTTTTTACAGTGATTTCACCTGTTTTTGTCTTAAAAACAGTACCTTTAATACCAACTATATCGCCGATATCATAAGTTTTAAAATCCTGATATGCTTCAGCACCTACGTCGTTGCTGCGAATGTAAACTTGAATTTTTCCCTGTTTATCCTGAATATGGAAAAAGCTTGCTTTACCCATAATTCTTTTAAGCATAATTCTGCCGGCAATTGAAACAACGGTAAGTGTAGATTCATCAACTTCACCATGCTCCTCGCCGCCCTCGGGCTCTACGTAGTTTTCAATAACATCTTCTGAATAATCTGTAACGTCAAACTTTGTGATTTCGAAAGGGTTCTTTCCTGCTTTTTTTAATTCTTCAAGTTTATTTCTGCGAATTTGCAGCATCTCATTAAGCTCCTCAGTAGTAAGCTCAGGTGCTTCAATAATATTCTCCATTAGGACAACCTCCTGCTTTTTGCGTCAATTTATGTTCTTATTTTTTGCCCGGAATACGGATGCTTACTATCTTGTATTTAACAGGACCGTCAAGAGTTTCAACCTCAACTTCATCATCAACTTTTTTACCAAGAATAGCAGCACCAACCGGTGACTCATTGGAAATTTTGCCTGCCAAAGGATCAGCCTCTGTAGAACCAACGAGGTAGTACTCTATTTCCTCTTCGAAATCATAATCATACAATGTCACGCATTGTCCAAGGCGAACAACATCAGTATTCAAATCTGATTCATCAATCAAAACATAATTCTTGAGAATTTCCTCAATTCTATGCTTCTCAGCCTCATTTTCTTGTTGCTCCCTCTTTGCATCATCGTATTCAGAGTTCTCTGAAAGATCGCCGAAACCTCTTGCGATTTCAATTCTCTTGATGATTTCCATTGTCTTCTCACCTTTAAGGTACTCAAGTTTTTCTTGATAGTGTTTAAGTCCCTCTTTAGTAAGATGTGTCGGTTTAACCTCTGCCATAGCAAAATCTCTCCTTATTTTACTTATTTTAGTTATATATTCATTTAATATTAGCGTAATTTTTGTCTTTAAGAATTACGTCATGTGCACTGCCCTCTACAAGGCTCGTAGCCGATACACGAGTCAATTTTGCAGTTCTCTGGAAGTCCGGAATATTTTGAGAACCGCAGTTGCACATTGTAGAACGAATTTTACCCAATGTTATATCCAAGTTATCGCGAAGCGAACCTGCATAAGGAACGTAAGAGTCAACACCTTCTTCGAAAGAAAGTTTGTTCTTTCCTCCCATATCATATCTTTGCCAGTTTCTCGCTCTGTTGGAACCCTCACCCCAGTACTCTTTAACGTAGTTTCCGTTAATGTTGAGTTTCAAAGTAGGACTCTCATCAAATCTTGCGAAATATCTTCCCAACATCATAAAGTCAGCACCCATAGCAAGAGCCAAAGTCATGTGATAGTCGTGAACGATACCTCCATCGGAACAAAGCGGAATGTATTCACCTGTTTCCTTGAAGTATTCGTCACGTGCTTTAGCAACCTCAATTACTGATGTTGCCTGTCCGCGACCGATACCTTTTTGCTCTCTTGTAATACAGATAGAGCCGCCGCCGATACCGATTTTTACGAAATCAGCACCTGCATCTGCAAGATAACGGAATGCTTCTCCGTCAACTACATTACCTGCGCCTACTTTTACTTTACCATTGTACTCTTGTTTAATAAAGTCAATGGTATCTTTTTGCCATTCGGAATATCCCTCTGATGAGTCAATACAAAGCACGTCTACACCTGCTTTTACAAGCTCAGGAACACGCTCTTTGAAGTCTCTTGAATTGATACCGGCACCTACCATATATCTCTTTTCACTGTCAAGAAGCTCCAACGGATGCTCTTTATGAGACTCATAGTCTTTTCTGAATACGAAATATTTGAGGTTTCCGTTACTGTCAATAATAGGCAAATTATTGAGCTTGTTATCCCAAATAATGTCGTTTGCTACCTTAAGAGAAACACCTTCTTCTGCATATATAAGTTTCTCAAAAGGAGTCATAATGTCTTTTATCTTTGTATCAAGTGACATTCTGCTGAGTCTGTAATCACGGCTTGTTACGATACCTAAAAGTTTTCCTGTAGCAGTACCATCATCAGTAATTGCTACAGTAGAATAACCATTTTTACCTTTTAACTCCACAACATCTTGAAGTGTATGCTCCGGTGTAAGATTCGATGCACTTACAACAAAACCGGATTTATATTTCTTAACGCGGCTAATCATCTCTGCCTGCTGGTCAATGGGCTGAGAAACATATACAAACGAAAGTCCTCCGCATTTCGCAAGCGCAATAGCCATTTTGTCATCAGATACAGCCTGCATAACAGCAGATACCATCGGAATATTTATATAAAGCGGAGATTCCTCTCCCTTTTTGAATCTGACAAGAGGTGTTCTGAGTGAAACCTTGTCAGGTGTACAATCTTTTTTTGTCAAACCGGGAATCAGCAAATACTCACTAAATGTATAAGACGGTTCATCATAAATAAAAGCCACACAATCAACTCCCAACTAAATATTTTGATTATACAGTATACAGCTTAAGCTCCCAAAAGTCAATGACTAACATTGTTTTTTCCATGTTTTGGGGTCAATAAAAATCGAAGAGAATACCTCCTATGGCATTCTCTCCAACTGCTTCAATCATATCCAAAATATTAATTGTCGTATACCCATTCATTCGGTAGTTTTCCTCTTTGACACCAACTTACGAATTTCGTCCAAATTCTTCATAACCGGTATTCTTGGTGCAGAAGGCTTATCAACCCGTGCTTTTTCAGATGATTCCAAAGCCTCCGCAAACATTTCAACTTTTTTAGGATCGGTTATTTTAACATGTGTAAAAATACTCGACGTAGCCATCAGCATACCTCCCATTGGTTTGATTACTACTATATTATACTCCGTGATATTAATTTTACAATATATTTCCCGGGAAATATATTGTCTTTAAAAACCGTCTTTTCTCCAAACCATTTTATTCACAACACCTGTGTAAGATTGAATAATTTTCACAACCTTTGTCGAAACATTTTCCTCTACATAATACGGCACCGGTATTCCGTAATCCCCATTTTCATTCATGGACACAGCCGTTTCCACTGCCTGCAACAAACTCTTTTCATCAATGCCCGCCAACACGAAGCACGCCTTATCAAGCGCCTCCGGCCTTTCCGTAGAAGTCCTTATGCATACTGCAGGAAAAGGCTTGTCGATTGAAGTGAAAAAGCTGCTTTCCTCCGGCAGTGTACCGCTATCCGACACAACAGCAAATGCGTTCATCTGCAAATTATTGTAATCGTGGAAACCTAAAGGTTCGTGACGAATTACACGTTTATCAAGTACAAAGCCACTGCTTTCCAGACGCTTTTTACTGCGCGGATGGCACGAATACAAAATGGGCATATCATACTTTTCTGCCATTTTATTTATTGCATTAAACAAAGACAAGAAATTCTTCTCAGTATCAATATTTTCCTCACGGTGTGCAGAAAGCAAAATATACTTTTTCTTTTCAAGTCCAAGCTTTTTTAGGATGTCACTGGCCTCGATATCTGCCAAATTCGAATGTAAAACCTCCGCCATAGGCGAACCTGTTACGTATGTACGCTCTTTCGGAAGGCCGCACTCATGTAAGTACCTTCTGGCGTGTTCTGAATACGCAAGGTTTACGTCGGAAATTATGTCTACGATTCTTCTGTTGGTTTCCTCAGGCAGACACTCATCCTTACAACGATTTCCTGCCTCCATGTGGAAAATCGGAATATGAAGCCTTTTAGCCGAAATAGCAGATAAACAAGAATTCGTATCACCGAGAATCAATAAAGCATCAGGTTTAATCTGATTCATCAATTTATATGAACAGTTAATTATATTTCCCACTGTCTCGCCCAAATCATCGCCCACAGCATCCATATAAACCTCAGGTTCATACAACTTCAAATCCTTAAAAAACACTCCGTTAAGATTATAATCGTAATTTTGACCCGTATGAGCAAGCACACAATCAAAATATTTTCTGCACTTACTGATAACAGCCGCCAAACGAATAATCTCAGGGCGCGTTCCGACAATAATAAGAAGCTTAAGCTTACCGTTATTTTTAAAACTCACATCAGAGTAATCAACTTTAATATTCATTCTACCACCTCAAAAAATGTATCAGGCTTACCGGGGTCAAAACACTCATTTACCCACATAATCGTTACCAAATCCTGCGTATCCGATAAATTTATAATATCATGGGTATATCCGGGAAGTATGTGAACTGCCTCAATTTTATCCCCCGAAACTTCAAAATTCAATACTTCATCGCTGTCGATTTTTCTTTGTTGTATAAGTCCTTTACCGGAAACAACTATAAAAAATTCCCATTTAGAACGATGCCAATGGTTACCTTTTGTAATACCGGGTTTCGATACATTCACACTGAATTGACCGCAATTTACACTTCGCATAAGCTCTGTAAACGAGCCTCTGTTATCCACATTCATTTTAAGCGGCACACAAACCTTTTCTTTCGGCAAATATGACAGATATGTACTGTAAAGCTTTTTAGCAAAACTTCCCGACGGAATTTCAGGCATCACCAATGTACTCGGCTGCATACGGAATTTCTCAAGAAGTTCTACTATTTCGCCCAATGTTACTTTGTGCGTAATTTCCACTTCGCAAAATTCAGGGGCAGACGGCTTTTTTCTTTCCTTGCCCTCTAATGCATTGAGCATTTCGTCAACAAGGTCGTCAATATACAAAAGCTCCAATTCTATAGCTTTATCATTTACGGTTATCGGCAAATCATTTGCAATATTATGACAAAAAGTTGCCACTGCCGAATTATAATTAGGTCTGCACCACTTTCCGAAAAGGTTCGGAAATCTGTAAACAAGTACCTTTGCACCCGTTTCTTTGCTGTATGCAAAAAACAAGTCTTCCCCTGCTTTTTTGCTTCTGCCGTAATCGCTGTCATATCTTCCCTCAAGCGTTGCTTGAATTGAACTTGAAAGCATAACAGGACACTTATTGTTGAACTTTTTCAAAGTATCAAGAAGCTCTGACGCAAAACCAAAATTACCTTGCATAAATTCTTCGGAATTTTGCGGGCGGTTTACACCGGCAAGATTAAACACAAAATCAGCCGACATGCAAGCTTCTTCCAAAACCTCTTTGGGCGAGTCAATATCATAAAGATATATTTCATCAATTTTAATATTCGGCCTTGTTTTGTTATTGCCGTTTTGAATATTTTGAAGCTCTGCGGAAAGATTTTTTCCCACAAAACCTTTTGCACCTGTAATTAAAATTTTCATTTTGAATTCTCCCGTTTTATTATAATCCATTTTCCGTTTTTTGTTCCTTGACGCGAAATAATGCCTTTCTCTTTAAGTTTTTTTATTATTCTTTCTACAGAACGCTTGGGAATTTTTGTGCTAACTGAAATCTGCTGAATACTCACTTTTTCATTGTTATTGATTGCCTCTAAAATCTTTGTTTCAAGATTTATATTATCAGCGCCAAAATCCACGCCAGAATCCACGCCAACCTTGGCGGAGATTTTTGGGTTAACTTTCCTTTCCTTAATATTATTTTTCAATATAAGCGTAACAGAGTGATCATTTTCTGTGTAAATCGGAGAATCCAAATTCTGCTCTTTCATATCTGCATAGATACGCTTAACACCCTCATTCAACTCACGAACCAAACCAAACTCTGTAAGAACACGAGCAATCTGCGGATTTCTTGAAAACCTCGTCTCTTGGATATTATCAACCGTTACAAGATTTGGAAGCTTACCGGGGCTGAAAATTTCCAATCTGTCATCATACATCGTAACTCTGATATAATTTCCTGTCATGGCATATTCACGGTGTGTAACTGCATTAACGATACCCTCAAGCCAAGCAAACTCAGGATATTCCGGTTGAGTTTTGAAAATACCTGTTTTGGGGTCAAGTGCTGTAAATTCACGAAGCTGAATAGAGAGGAATTGCTTTGCTTTTTCAATCAATCTCGGAAGCGGCTCTTCAATATTCACATCCTTGATAATGTTCATCCTGGTGCCGACTTCAGCAGATGTTCCATCATATCGAATAAACCGAATACGACAATTTGAGAAGAACTGTGTCACCGTAGACGCAAACAAAAGTACAGCAGCATTTGTCAGCTTTTCTTCACCATGAACCTTGCGGATGAAACCTCGTGCTTTCAAAACTTGATGTGTAGAAAGATCATCTGCCCCAATTCTGTGCTTATAGTCAGCAATCAGTTTTTCGTCCAAATCTTCAATTTCGGCATCGGTATTACATTCTTCTTCATAGTGACGAGTATTTTTACTATATTCAAGATTTCGCAAATCTTCGCCCTTTAATTCCCTTGTTTTATCTCCAATTCGCAAATATGTCGAATCATTGGTCGTACGAATAATTTGATCAATACTTGGACGAATATGAAGAAGTAACAGACGATCCGCTTTGCCTTCTAAGTTGATAATATCCAAAATTTCTTCCTGATAATCGGGCATTGGCTTACAACAATCCTTCGGCGCATTGATAAAACTATACACTTTATCTTCACCTACAGAATTAATACCTTCCAAAGCTTTACGCTTATCACTAATACCGATCACAATCGTTCCACCTTCAGCATTTGCAAAAGCGGAGATCAAATCAGCTATATCAGACGGTTTTACTATTGCTGATTTTCTGTCAAAATACTTATTTTCATGCACTGTGGTCAAGTATTCCAATGTGAGCATAGGATTGATCTTAGATTTTATTTCACTCATGGTTCGCTTCTCCCTCCCTTTTGTGTTTTATATTATAGCACAAATTATTATAATTCAAAGTACAATCCATCTGCCGTTATGAACGGTACCTTCCCTCTTTATTTTTTGTGCTTTGCTCAATTTACCAACATAATACTTCACCGTACTTTTGGGCACCTCTAATTCATCGGCAATGCGAGCTTGTGTTATTCTTGGATTTTGTTTTATAAGATACAATATTTTTTTCTCAGCCAAGTTGTTACCGACTCTGTCAGTAGTTTGGTCAGTAGTTTGGTCAGTTACTTTTACTCCCTCTGCACCGCCAAAATTCACTCCTTTTAAAAATTCCTGATGAATAAAAATCGTTGTAGCAAAAAGCACAAAATCATCAACTTTTTTATGCCTAACACTGCTATAAAAAAGACGATTCTTTTGCACCGCCTTATCATTTTACAATTGCTGTTGTATATATTCCAAAGCCAGAAGTTTTTGTTTTATCTGTTTTTTATCAAGAAGTTGAGTGTTATGTGAATTGAACTCTGTGAGAACATTTCGCTCTACATCCCCCTCTTTGAAATACTTATCGTAATTCAAACCTCTCTTATCGCTGGGCACTCTGTAAAACTCACCCATATCAATAGCGTTGGAACATTCCTCATTTGTCAAGAGAGTTTCATACATCTTCTCTCCGTGTCTGATGCCTATAACTTTTATATTGTCTTTATTGCCGCCAAACAGCTCGCAAACGGCCTCTGCCAGTGTTCTTATAGTACAAGCAGGTGCTTTTTGCACAAGTATATCTCCGCTTATGCCGTGTTCAAATGCAAATAAAACCAAATCAACCGCTTCGTCAAGTGACATAATAAATCTTGTCATATCACCATCCGTAATAGTTATAGGATTTCCATTTTTTATTTGCTCTATCCACAGCGGAATAACAGAGCCACGGCTACACATTACGTTTCCGTATCTGGTACAACAAATTTTGGTCTTGTCCGGGCTTATTGTTCTTGACTTTGCAACAATTACTTTTTCCATCATTGCTTTAGATGTACCCATAGCATTTACAGGGTACGCCGCCTTGTCGGTAGACAAGCAAACAACATTTTTGACGCCTGCTTCTATGGCTGCCGTCAGAACATTTTCTGTACCAAGTACATTCGTTTTTACTGCTTCTATCGGAAAGAATTCACAACTGGGCACTTGTTTAAGTGCTGCCGCGTGGAAAATGTAGTCAACTCCGTGCATTGCGTTTCGCACAGACTGAATGTCTCGTACATCTCCGATGTAGAATTTAATTTTCTCTGCCACATCAGGCATTTTTGCCTGAAACTCATGGCGCATATCATCTTGCTTTTTCTCATCACGTGAAAAAATTCTAATTTCCCCAATGTCAGTACGCAAAAAACGATTTAGCACTGCATTTCCGAATGAACCGGTACCACCGGTGATGAGAAGGGTTTTGTTGGTAAACAGTGACATAAATTAGCTCCTTATCTCACAAATTTTAATATCTAAATCAATATATTTTATCTATAATACCGTAGTTCTTCTTTTTGTTTGTGTCATCACCTACGTGATACATCCCTTCAACAGTAAAATCATCCCACGGATGCTTTCTCTTTCTGAGAAGTATTTGGAACGCGCGAAGTACACTTCCCTGGCTAATCAAAAGAACTCTTTTGCCTTTGTACTGCTCATTAATGAGATCAAGCACGTCCACGCAGTTCGCTATTACCATACCCCAAGAAGTTCCGCTGGGAGTTCTTGCAAACATATTGTTTTCTATCTCTCTGGCAATAAATGTGGGATTATGCTGAAGATCCTCGAAGGACTTATATTCCCAACCTGTATTATCAATACCGTGAAGCTTATGTACTTTGATAGCCTCAAATTTTTGCGGCCTTTCCATTATAATAAGCTGTGTATTGACTACACGCGGAATAGGACCATAAAGAGCTATATCAAAATTATATTCGTCAAGCTCGGCTGCTTGCTTTTTTGTTATTTCAATTCCGCTTTCTGTAAACCCGCAATTATTGGAAGTATCACACATAAATTCATGTTTTGAAACAGCCTCAGTTTCTGCGTGACGGATAAGATATATTGATTCGCATCTTACCTCAGGAATAGTTGTTCCGGGAATGTAATCGATTTTTCCTGTTTCTTGGTCTATTGCAATTCCATATCTTAGCAAATTCTTTGTAATATGGACTCTTTCAGACATAGGAATTGTATTTACATCAAACATACTTAATTTTCCTTTCTATTATTATTTCATGGCTTGTTTAACTTTATCTGTCAAATTATTTTCGGTTATATATTTATAAACTGCGGGAGGAACCATCTGTTTCCAATCCGTATCGTCAACAATTTTCTGCCTGATTTCTGTCGAACACATTGCTTTGTCTCTTGTATCAAAAAGAACATGTGTACCGTAACCTAATTCTCCTAATCTATGTAACTTCTCATATCCCCAATCATCATAGATTGTAAAAAATGAAGTCGCACTCAGCGGTATGTAGTTGTAAAGTATTTCCGGGCGCTCAATAGGATACGGAACGATTTCAAAATCTTCTCTCTTTACTCCGGCTTCCAAAAGAGCCGCTTTTACCATATTGAATCTCTCATAAAAAGTAAATGGGTTGGCCGCCGCATTGCTCCTATGAGGATCTACCTCTTCTCTGAGCAAATTTGCATTTTCTGGCGAAGTAATTCCCACAATGAGTTTCTCGCATTGTTCTTTTGCGAGCAATGCATATCTCAAATGATCATTATGAAACAATTGAAATCTGCCGTGAATAAATCCAAGTTTTACCATTTTATTTTCCTCCAATTAAATTAAGTATTTAATTTTAAAATCTAATTAAAAGTTAGACCTAAAACACAGTTCTTTTAATAATTTCTTTCCGCAAATATGATATTGAAGTCTTTGCTATTCCCTGTTTAAATTTTACGTCAAAGAGCTTTTCGATTTTTGTTTGATGCTCTAAGCTGTCACACACGAAGTAATTGCAGTTGTGTTGTATATCAATGATATTGAGCATCCAACAATCGTACTCACTGTCAAACCATTCACTAATCTCCCGTATTCTGTTAATAACGCTTGCCACATTCCATATGGAAATTTGTCCCATATATGGCGGCAACACAGGATTGTCGCAGATTGTTTTCACATCACCAAACAGAGCATTTCTCAAATCAGCCTCAATGCTTCCCTGCACCTCTACAAAATACGATGCACACCAATCTTTTCCTATATTTGCTTTTAAACACAACTCATTAAAAGCTTCTTTATCATCGTCAGTTTTTATGGCAGATGTCAGATTTAATGTATTATCTAATATTGCAGCCACCAACAATTTTGCCGTATCAACGGACATTTTATCATATAATCCTGATTTTCGCCACTCACGGTAAATCAATGTAGCCGCAGCACCGATAAATTCAATATGAGCCTTCGTTCCGATACGGCTTGTCCAATACTCTTCAAAACCCACATGATGATCATACACTGCAAACACATTGTCAAGAGGTATACTTTTTTCTAAATAATTCGGATCGGATACATCTACGATTATATATTTAAAATCATCTTTGCTCCAATCAGACGGAAGCGTTTCTTTTATCTGCCCTTGTTTAATAAGAGATTGTACTACACTGTAGTTACATGGTGCGTTTGAATATGCTATAGCATTAATACCTTTTAACCTTAAAAGTTCCTCCATTGCAACACAACAAGCGTAGGCATCAATGTCTAAATAAGTCGAGCCTGCGGTGATGATAATAGGAGTTGTACAATTATCTTTATGTGTCATATTTTCTTAATCAAATCCATAACCAATTTATTCCATTATTCAAAATGCTTTACAATTTCTTGCAATTCATCTTCCGCACACCATTTTTCAAGTTCTTTTGATAAAATTTTTCTTGATTCCGGTGTGCAAATAAGTTTAGCTATTTCTTTAAACAATGCTTTTGTATCGTTAAGAGGCACAATAATACCATTAACATTGTTATCAATCTGCTCATCAGCACCATCAAAATCTGTACAAACAATAGGTCTATGTAAAATTTTAGCCTCCATAATAACTAATGGATACGCTTCATGACGAGATGGCTGAACATAGATATCGCAATTCCTTATATATGGATAAGGGTTAGTTTTTTTTCCCAATATAGTAAAACAATCCTTCACATCATATTCATCAATAAGCTTGCGATATATACTTTCCAATTCTCCATATCCTATAAGGAACCAATGAAATTTCAAATTTTCTTTTCTCAACATTGAACATACAATAATAGCCAAGTCAATTCCCTTTTGTTCAGAAAATCTACCCACAGTCAGGATCTTCACTTCTCTTTGTTGTAAAAATACACTTTCAATATTAGTTGCTTTCGAAAGCTCTATAATTTCATCGGCGTCTAAATAATTATATGCAGTACTTATTTTACCTTGATACCACGGACAAAGTTCTCTAAATTCGCCTTCCACCTTTTTAGAAACAGCAACAAATTCGTCGTATACTTCAACTAGTTTTTTCAATCTTTGAATTGGGTACTTAGAAGCATAGAAATCATTATGAATCCAAGCAACTTTTTTATCAGCCTTGATTTTTTGCGCCGTATATTTCAACATAAGAGGCGAATGTATATGGTAGCAAATTGCAACATCAAAATTCCCATCCAAAGTTGGAAGATTATCGATATTGGTATTTGAACCTGTTGTACCTATTTTTAAGCACCTTTTAAATGCGATTGTTCCCGCTTCAATAATCTTTCTTTTTTTTATTCTTTGCTTTACCAACTCAAATGTGTTTCCATAGTAATAAGCCTTATCAATACCTAAAATGTTAATTTTTACATCTTTAGGTATTTCTTTTAATATTTCTTCATCTTCAAGATGTAGTAAAAATAATGTAATATCAAATTGAGTGTATATCTTTTTCAAAACTGTAATCAGTTCCTTTTCAACACCACCTAAAGTCATTGTTTGCAAACAAAAAACAATTTTCTTCATGATTAAAGTCCCCCTATAATTGTAAAAGTTTATACGACACATGGAAGTAAATAAAATTTAATTTTCAATTTATTTTACTTTTAAATATTCAATATATGCTTTTTTTGTGTCGCAAGTTTCACAACCATGAGATCCTTTTTGCTTTTCCGGCGGAGGCGGGGTACGCCAATCACCATACAAACAAGTTAAATATTCATCATATTTTTCAGGAACTCTCACTTCAATTCCTTCATATTTCATTTCAGTACCTTTTCCGTAATATTCCTTCAAAATGTAATCTTTAGCACCATACCATGTTCCATGATTACAAATAATATCAGCATCTTTAACAGGATACTTAGAAATAAGTCGCTCGTATTTTGCAAGTATTTTATCTGTTCTCTTATGGCACCCAAGCATCCTAAAAAATGAAACCGTAGCCTTTTCTCTTAATGTTAGTGTTGAAGGCATATTAAAAGCACTATTAAGCTGACGCAAATAATGTTTTTTCATAAAGACAAGCTTCTTTTGCTCAAATAGCTTTTTAGGATATCCATCAAGTGGAAAAATATCTATATAAATCCCATGATTTATATTTAAATTTGACAGCAAAGACTGTATAAATGTTGTATTTGAATTTCTAAGTTTAGCAAAAACATATGGAAAAGCCGGATCCGTTTTATAATTTTGCAGGAAAATCCCTTCTGGAAGAAGTTCTGGCGCAAGTTTCATAAATTTATTGTAGTCTTCACGATACATTCCTACATCAAAATCATCATCCCAAGGAATAACCCCACCATGTCTCGCTGCACCAAGGGCAGAACCACACACAAGAAAGTAACTAATATTCAATTTCTCACATATCTCAGAAAAACACTTAAAGATATCCATTTCAATTTTTTGCAATTCATTCATAATGCACCTCAATTTTATTTTTTTAGCATTTTAAACATTTCAACTATTAATTTAGGATTCAAAGCTTTCAATATCAAAGGAAATGTCGGTCTAATTGGTTTTACAATCAAACACATTACAAAATTTGTAAATGCTTGCGTAATAACCGAAGCAATCGCAGCACCTACCGCTCCCATCAGATAAATAAGAATAAAATTACCCATTATATTTAGCAATGCACCAGTTAAATTTACAATCCATAAATATTTCTGTTTTTCTTCGGCCAACATCCAAATATTTCTTACATTTCCCATATAAGAAAATGCAATATACCAAGTTATAACCTGCAAAACCGGAATTGCAGGCAAATACGCTTCGCCATATAGAATCATTATAATTGGTTTTGCAAGGATTGTAAGAACAGTACTCTGTGCTATACCTAAATAAATTACAATAGAATATAACAAAGATATATTTTTTTCAAATTTTTTGTAATCTGTTTTTTTGCTCTCAAATACGACAGGCCTTAAAGAGTCTATGATTGCCAAAAAAACAAATCCTGTGATGCCTGCACAGACAACAGCCGTTGAATAATACCCATTTTCCTCATTACCAATCATCATTTTTATCATAATTTTGTCTGTTTGGGTAAATATCGTCACCATTATACTTGACAAAATATAATGTTTGCTACGTGAAAAAATCTGTTTCCCTAATGAATAGGAAAATGATAATTTCTGACCTCCAAGTTTTCGATAAAAAACAAATAAGATTATTGAAATAATTAGGAAATCAAAAGTATATGAAACGGCAAACCAATAAATACTTTTTCCATTAATAAGCAAAATAACTTTATAAACGGCAACTATAATATACGCAACAAGAGAAGTTATGGATGTGTATTTAGAAAGTAGTTTTGCTTGATACCAATACTGTATCATTTCCGTCATTTGGAAAACAAGCGAAATACTATACAATGCGCAAACAATTATTGCATCATACTCACCCCTATTGGCTATAGATACAAAAGCAACACATCCTATAATACAAAATACACTAGACACAACACTCATAACCAAAGTGGTGCCTATAGTTGCTCCCTCACGTTCAGGATGTGAAATAATTTCCTCTACTAACACATTTCGAAATCCAAGTTGTGCTAAAGGAACTGCAAAAGCAACTACAGAACTCGCATAATTAAGTAATCCATAATTTGAAGGGCCAAGATACCTCGCTGAAATCATTCCGATTACTAATGCTACAAGAGATTGCACAACTCTGCACACAATGATCCAAGATGCATTTTTAAAAACTCTATTATATGTACTCATTGAGTCGTAAAATTTCTCCTTTAATCAAATCAGCCGAATTATTAAAGCATTCGTTGCCCACTGCGCACCACGTGGAGGTTTTGATCTTGCGCAGTAACTATCTCCTCCAAAGAGGAGATAGCTTTAAAATCAGGAATTAATAAACCATCTTACCTTCTGCATCAAAGTAATGGTAACCTATTTCAATCATAGAACCATCAGGATACGTCATTCCCTCAACACATTTAGCATCGAGCCAAATTTTCGTATTAGTAGCAACCTTACGGTAGTCACCTACATAATAATAGTTGCCATCGAACTCTATAAGGGCGTATCTTTCTACCCTCTCATTATTTATATACATAAAGCCATCGATAACACCGTTCTTTATAACCATCTTACCCTCTGCATCAAATGTGTAATAACCTACTTTGAGAGGTGTTCCGTCTGCATAAGTATGACCTTCAACATATTCACTTGTAAGATAAATTGTTTTGTTAACAGCTACTTTTCTGTAGTCGCCTACATAATAGAAGTTACCTTCAAACTCTACAAGTGCATATCTGTTTATTCTCTCGTTGTTGATATACATATAACCATCAACAACACCGTTTTGAATAACCATCTTACCTTCTGCATCAAATGTGTAGTAACCTACTTTAAGAGGAGTTCCATCTGCATAAGTATGACCTGCAACATATTCACTTGTAAGATAAATTGTTTTGTTAACAGCTACTTTTCTGTAGTCGCCTACATAATAGAAGTTACCTTCAAATTCTACAAGTGCATATCGGTTTATTCTCTCGTTGTTGATATACATATAACCATCAACAACACCGTTTTGAATAACCATCTTACCTTCTGCATCAAATGTATAGTAACCTTCTTTCAAAGATGTACCGTCTGCATAAGTATAACCTGCAACATATTCATTTGTGAGATAAATTGTTTTACTTGTAACAACCTTATGGTAATCTCCTACAAAATAGTAATTATCTTCAAATTTTACGAGTTTATATGCCTTAGCTTTCACACCATCAATATACATAAAACCATCAATAACACCGTTCTTTTTATCGGGGGCTTCATTTATAATCATTTTGCCTTCAGCGTCAAATGTATAATATCCAACCGACAAGGGTGTTCCGTCTGCATAGGTATGACCTGATACATACTCACTTGTAAGATAAATCGTTTGGTTAACAGCTACTTTTCTGTAGTCGCCTACGTAATAGAAGTTATCCTCAAATTCTATTAAAGCATATCGATTTACTTTCTCATTGTTGATATACATATAACCATCGATAACACCGTTTTTTATGAGCATCTTACCATCTGCTCCAAATGTATAATAGCCTTCTTTTAAAGGAGTTCCATCTGCATAGTAATATCCAGTAATATATTCGTTTGTAAGATAGATAGTTTTATTAACAGCTACTTTTCTGTAGTCACCTACATAATAGAAGTTGCCTTCAAATTCTATAAGTGCATATCTGTTTACTCTCTCGTTGTTTATGTACATATAGCCATCGATAACACCATTTTTTACAAGCATCTTACCATCAGCATCAAATGTATAGTAACCTGCTGCCAAAGGTGTACCGTCTGCATAAGTATGACCATTAACATAGTCGCTTGTTAAATAAATCTCACAATCTTTTGCAAGTTTATGACCATCATAAATAAAATAATAATCACCTTCAAACTCTGCCAACTGATAGGCTTTCTTGATTTTACCATCAGCATAGAAATAGCCTTTATATGGACCATTTAAAAGATTTGCAACGCCATCAGTACCACAATCATAATATACTATTTCTCCTGAAGAACCATCATAAACACCAGTAAAGAAATGAACTATGCCAGTCTGCATATAACCGCTTCTATTAAAGAGATATGTCTTTCCATCAATAACAAAAGGCTTTGAAGAGTCCGCATCAAAAGAAGTATCCCTATAATAACTTGGTCCATACCAATAGCGCATACCATCTCTCATCTTAACCCAAGTACCATCAGTTACACGTCCATTATCGAAATTAAACTTAATGGCATCATCTGTATATTGCTCACCATCAACACCTGCAAAAGTAACCTTGTCAAAGAGATACCACACATCGTCAATCATCTGCCATCCACCGGTTAATTTGCCACTAACAGCATAATAGTTCTTTCCATCTATGTTTTGGAGTCCTGTAGCTTTAGATTCTCTACCACAATCACAAACAAGTTTATCTCCAACAACTTCGTATGTATGTCCTGTTGCCGGAATGGTTGTTCCCCATTCAACAACAGAGTTACAGCCTTCGCAGAAAGTTCTACCTGTATATCCGTTTTCTGCACAAGTAGGAGCTTTATCGTCAAGAGCTACAGGAGTATGAACATGTGTTGAAGCATGTGTAGTCAAGTATTCTGGTTCGACCATACTCATCTCTTGATTTGTTGTATACATTTCGGTATCAACATGGAACTCTTCATTTGAAAAAGTACTAGTTGTACCATTAGTATGAGTAATGAGACCCATATCAACGTCCATCTTCATATCCTGTGCGAAGAAGTTATATGAGGTCCAATAAGTTTCAGCAGTAAAACCTGGAACTTTGATGTCAGTATCAAAGTACAGAATACGTACAGGCAATTTTGCCAATACAGCGAAACCATTATCGTAGTTCACACCTGTGCGAGTAATTGTAATGGTAGCAGTATTTGTTTCTTTGTTGATCGAGTACTCAGCAGTGAATCCCTCTGCAAGTTCCATATGATCCAACTGCCAGTGGTTTACACTGTTCAAGTCAATCACAGTCTCGACAGACTGAATGGTCTCAATCTTGTTTGCTTCGAGATTCATCCAATAAATAGAACCAAATGGAATTCTATCAAGAGTAGGATCTGCGGGTTTTAGTGTAAGAGTAGAAGCATCAGAACCGGACTCTACTTTTACTACACGGATAATTACAGACTTGTTGCCTGCATTATCGCAGATTTCAAACTTTACACGGTGATAACCGTCAGCAACCTTAATGCCATTTGCTGTAATCACGCCATCAGCAAAGCTGCATGAAACTTCAACACCGTCTATATAAACCTTTGCGGAATTTGCATTGAGACCTGAAATATTTGTAAGAGTGTATTCATTCTTGTCTCCATCAACCATAACTGTTGCATCAGCTACTGCAGCGGAAACGTTCAGAATGTTATTTGTGGTTGTAACAACATCACGCTTTACAAGAGCAGTCGTACCGTCAAGATATGCTTTAGAAAATACAGGATTTTCTCTATCATCTACAGCATCAGAATAGTCTACAGTAAAGCTATCAAGGTAATAAGTAAAGGGACCGTTGATTGTACCATTGCCGGACCAAAGCTTATTGTTCTTTGTTCGGTGGGTAATAATAGCAAGGAAGAACTCGCCCTTTTCATCCAATTGACCGGTAGTTTGTCCATTACTGTCCTGTTTGTTAAATTGGTTGGAATACTTAAGTGCAACTTTTTCAAAAGCACTGATATCCATGGACATATAATACCAACCTGATTCATCAACATTATAATATACGTTTTCTGATTCCATCATGCTGACTGTAGCTAATGTATCATATGTACCGTCACCATTTGAATCTGTCATATAATGCCCTTGTACCCAACACTGAATATTATCTTCGGGAACGTAAAGCCAAAAACCAACTCTGCGAGCGTTTTCGAGCTCTACAGCATTTCCGTCAACACCAAGTCTAATCCAAGCATACTCACTGGAATCAGATTTCTTGGATGCAAGACCATTTGTTTCAAGTCGCATAGAGTAATTACCGTCATGTACCTGTCCAGTGGTACGGTCTGCCAATGAGAGTTTCAAGTAATAATCACGATAATCGTTTGTTCTGCTGTTAATAACATTCCACTCATCAATATCAACCTGTCCGTCCTCAAAATCCCAAAGCACTTCAGAACCTTTACCAAGATTAAGATTAACTGTTGCAGATGGTTTCGTTCCCATATTAAGTGTAGCGGTTACAGTACTTGTAATATCTGCAGGAGCGTTTATCTCAGCTACAGCAACAAAGTTTAATCCATCAAAAGAACCGAGTGCAGCATTGGTGGTAGTAAACGTTACATCATTTACACCGAGTCCGATTTCTTGCTCTACACTATTTACGGTCGCATACGCCTTTACGGGAATCTTTGCAGTCTTACCAAAAGGAATCGTTACCACGGGCTGATCAAAAGAAATCTTATTCGGTGTGACAACAGTAATTGCTTTTTCACCGACAACATTACCATCATATACCATTTGAGCTGTTACTTTTCCCTCGGCACCGTTAGAGGTAAATATACCATTAACAATCGTACCCATATTTGCTTCCTTAATCTGCCATGTAACATCAGCAGGGATATCCACCTTTGTACCAACTGCATCAGTTCCAAGTGCATTAAAGGATACAGAACTGCCGGGTGTATAATAGTCATAATCAGTAGAAATCTGCGCACGTGCAAACTGTCCGTCTGCAGGAGCAGTAGAAACAACTAAAATTGTGTTAGAAGTAGGTCTTTCACCACCGTCAGACAATGAACAGTTTACTTTCAAGTCCTCACCGGGACGCTGAGAACAGAATGTAGTAGATCCACCGCCATCGCAGTTTGCGGCAATGATACATCCCATTTTGATCATGTATTCAGCCATTTCGTATTTTGTAAAACCTGCAGAATATGGAGCCTGTTCGCCATCAGATACAGCAATTACCAAAGACCCATCAGCTCTTACACCTACGAAAGTTCTAGATGCATTATCCGAGGTACCATGATTAACTGAAGAAGCATACGATGTTATTTTCGGAACTCCATTTTCATCTGGTTTTACCAAATGTTCGAACAAAACAGGGATTGCTTGTTGTTCCCAACCTGTCAAAGGATCGGTAGCCAAACGGATCCAAACCTTGGGCATATCAGCAGGACGAGGCTCACCGGTGATAGGATGATTGTCATAGTTTATAACCACTATTGTCTTTACACCGCCACCGTTCTTTCCCTCAACAAAACGGCTGTTAGCATAAAGCTGACCATCAAGGATAGAATAACCGAGAGGCTCACCTATCAGATGAGGATTCTCTTTGTAGTAAGCTTCAGTATACCAACTCAAAGAACAGTTGGTAGCAACAACTACGTTACCGTACCCAAGCTTCTCTGCTTCAAGAGCCTGAGTAGAGGTAGATTGTGTACCGTAGTTACCTGGCTGAGGCCACATACCCTTTGTTCCTGGAATAACTTTAACAAAAGGGTTATTCACATCAACAACTGCGGTATGAACCACCTGTCTGCGAGTACCGGCATCGTTGTTCAAAACTTGTTCGTACTCTTTAACACCGGGCGCAATGTCCCATTCTTTTTCAGAAATGACATTATAGTAATCACTTCCACCGTTGCTGTCATCATATATGCTAGCTGCTATAGCACTTATTGGAAGTGCACTAACAACCATCAATACAACAAGCAACATTGCCACAATCTTTGATAATGGACTTTTCTTCATGTTTTTTCTCCTTTTCAGAAATTTTTATTTATATAAGCAGCAAAAAAGCTGAATATACCAAAACTTTTATTCTCTGTCACCGACAATTCTGTCATATAAATTTAAATACTCTTTAAACCTTTTGTCTTTGCTAAATTCTTGAGCTTTTTTTATACACTGTTCTTTTGAAAAAGGTTTCTCCATGCATATACGAATAATTTCTTCCTCAAGAGCATCTATATTATCACATTCAACCACAGAACCGCAAGTATCGTCTATCATTTCAGGACTACCACCTGTTCGAAAGGTCAATACGGGTGTTCCGCAAGCAATAGATTCCATATTAACAGTCGGATAATTTTCCTCTCTTGTTGTATTTACAAACACATCAGCACAAGTATATATCTCTGCAAGTTCTTGCTGATTGTGCGTTCGATGAATTGAGATAATATTTTTAGGTAGCTGTTTATCTGTTATATCATCAGTACCTACCATCACAATACAGTACTCATCATCTAAGCGTTTTGCTAACTCAATAAATACGTCTAACCCTTTATTTGCACTCCAACCATAAGATACTCCAAGAATTACTTTCTTGTTATCCAATTTGTGCTTTTGACCAAAAGACCCATATGTTGGCTTAAATACACTTAAATCAATTCCGTTGTTAATCACTTTCACAGGATATTCCTCTAAAAACGATTGCTTTACCAATCCGGCAAGCCATTTAGACGGTGTAATAATTGTCATATCCAACCCTAAAAGTGAATTTCTTTTTCTGTCATAATTTTTCGCACTTTTGTCAAAAAACCAACTATAATTTTTCCTCAATACACATTTCCCACAGCCATTTTTCCAATTGTCACATTTTGCCATTGTAAAATGTGGACAATACCCCGTAAATGCCCAACAATCATGAAAAGTGTAGAAAACTTTAATATTATTTTCCTTTAAATAATTGAACAGCATTTCAAAATCACAATCATGACTATGAATATTATGTATGTGTACAATATTAGGCTTTATGTTATCCAATTTTTTTATCAATCGTTTTGTAGCGTAAACTGAATTAAAACCATAGTTGCCAAAAACTCTTGATTTCAGTGCTTGAAACTTTATGTAAGCAAAACTCGCATACTTTATATAGTTTAAACAATTTCCTGGATTATTGCCATATGTATAAAAAATATAATTTTCAACTCCTCTTTCGGTTAATAAAGTGCTTACCGAATCACATATTTTTCCGGTACTTCCCCACAAACAAGAAAGATTTATTTGAACCACTACCATGATACACCACTCCAAAAAAACCTATACGGAAATACATTTAACAGATTATCTGTTGAAAAAATAGCATTATAAAAAAAGTACAAAACAAAAAAACAACTCATTACAACAACCGCCATGTCTGATATGTTCTTAAGTTTCCTTTTAGGTGCTTGAACAACACTTATGATTGCTACAGGAACAAATATCAAAAAATAATAACTTGCCCTTTGAACCAAGCTGTGAATAGGAACAAAAAACTGGAAAACTGTTGCTATTAACAAAATATTACGCATACAATAGTCTTTTTTTGACATTATACTTTCGTCCAAAATTACAAACGCAAAAGTCAAAAACACTAAAAAAAGTAGCATCATTCCAAAAGCTCCGGTTTGTTGTATTTTTCCATAAAACTCACTGTAATTGCTAGGCACTAAACTTATAATAAATCCAAAAATAGGAATTCTGAAAATATAGACAGCAATCAACATTGGTATAATATATATCAAATGTTTGACTTTAATTTTTAAATAAAAAGCCGGGAACAGTAAAAATAGGACAAATGCAGAAACATGAAAAGCTGCTGCAAGGAATATCAATAATATGCCGCGAATATTCTTTTTGTTTTCAATTGCCATATAAGCAAAAATTCCTATTGAAGTTGCAATAGCCTGTCTCAATCCGCTAAAAATCATTAAAAAACAAGGCATATTTATAAAAAGTACTATTAATAAGAAAATATATTTTTTTTCTTTAGAATAGAATTTATAAATTGGTAAAATTACAATAAACGCTGTTACAATTAAAAACACACGATACTCATTTGAAATCAAAGATATCAGTTTATTATAAAAAGTATAACCAATCTCCCACCTTAATTCTTTAAGCTCACTAACCTGCACTATAGAACATCTCTCAAAGATAATTTTATATTCAATTAAATCTGTTCCAACAGAAATATCTCGCAAAGATAATAAAATAAACAACCCAACAAAGAAAATGATGAGCATTAGTTTATTTGAATCTTGAAGCATATTTCTGCGACTATAATGTACTACACTATTTCCTTTAAAATAATAAAACATTAAAGGAAACACAGCTGAAATAAATAATAACAAAAAATACGGTAGCATTTATTATCCCCTTCAAAGTGTTTTAAGAAACATGTAAAATCTGTTCTAAACACTTCTTTTGCTTTTCCTCAGAAAAATCTTTTTCATATCTATTCTCGCAATTAGACTTAATCATTGCTCGGTATTCATCATCGTTTAGCAAATGTACTAATACATTTTTAATCTCTGACTCATTATTTGCAACGCACGCAAAATCTGCCAAATACTGAACAGAAGCTACTTCTGCAGGCCCAACAGCCAACACACACTTGCCAGCTGACAAATATTCAGGAATTTTCGTAGAAAAAGAATACTTTGTTGATGCAATCGCTTTTTTGTCAAAAGATTCAACATGAAGTAATATGTCTGCATCCGCATATATATCTGCAATTTGCGAAGCGGAAGCACCCCCTAAAAACGCAGACGAATTTTCAACTGAAAGCTGATTTATAATACCTGGCGAAATATTTTGAGATGAATATATTCTTAGATAACACTTGACTTTGCTTGAGTTATTAATTTTATTGAGTTCTTTTGCAATTTTCGCTAACACCTTCCACCTATTGTAATGTAATCCACCTGCGTAAACCATAACTAAAGAATCAGATGTTTTTTCTAAAGAAATAACATCTTCAATCCTCTTTTCAACAGAAAAATTACGAATTATATAACCCTCTATATTAAATAACTTATAATATGCTTTTCTCATCTCATCAGAAATAACATATAATTCATTTGTAATCTTTAATGTTTTCTTTATTTTGCGTTTCAGCAAAATACGCCTTATTGTAGCTATCGGAGAATATGAAGTTCTTCCAATTATATAGTCATCGGTGAAAAACAAACACCCTTTTGCAGAAATATGTTCCATTACAAAACGATACACATCATATGCAAACAAACCATCGCCTGCCATAAAAAAGACAACATTAAATTGTTTGTCTTTAAGCCACTCTCCAAGTGTTGATTTCCAAAAAGTAAATTTCCATATGAACTCTCTTAAAAGTCTTTTTGTATGATTTCCAAAATTATGACTTTTTATAGTTGTAGAAGAAACTCTGTCCGGTGTTGCTTTTATTTCCTTACAACACAAATTGTTCATTTTTAGAATAGAAGATAAAATTTGTTTCTCATTTAATTGTAAATAATGACATTTCTCGCTATAATCCGGAATATCAGGGTTCAAATAAATTTGATAAATATTATCTTCAGGAACTCCTTTAAAAATAGACACGAGAGTTTTCCCATTATTATTTACCTTACTTAAAGGATTATGACTAATTATTAAAATATTTCCACCTGTATGCTTCATCGTAATTCATCACTAAAATCAGAATAAATTTTCAAATACTTCGTAAATAATTCTCCTAAATATCACACAAAAACCATTAACTCATTTTCCATCTGAATATGCAGTTCAGATTTATTAAAATGTAAATTGTAGTATTGTATTGCATTTTCTTTCATTGTTTCTTTTTCATTGTCTGTAAGATTAGAAAATTGTATAACTATTTCTGCCAATTCAGCACTTTTTCCTATAGCAGAAACAAAACCACAAAGTGCTTCTTTTATAATACGCTCTGTTTCTCCACATACTGAAGCCAATATCGGAATCCCACATGCCATATAAGATTGCAGTTTTGCAGGAATAGTCATAGAATATAATGAGTTATTTGCAAATGACAAAAAAGCCGCATCACTTGCCGCCAATATATGAGGAATATTCGTTGAATGTTGCCAGCCTACTAAATTAAAATATTCTTCAACCTCATTTTCTTTAATACAAGTTATTAAATTGTCCTTATTTCTTCCGTCTCCAACTATATTAAATCTGACTTTAATATTCTGCTCTTTGAGTAATCTTGCAGTTTTAGGTAAAATTTCTAACCCCTGTGCTGTTCCTATATTGCCTGTAAATGTTATATTCAACGCACCATCTTGTGGTATAAGTGACGATTTAACATCTGTGGGTTCATAAAACTCTTCGGCATATTGAGGCCAATATAAAACTTTATTCTCTTCTCCCGGAGTACGCTTTTGTATTTCTTTAACAAAACTGGGTGATGTAGCAAATATCTTATCACAATTTTTGTATATATAATTAACCATTTTGCTTATTGGTCCAATTATTGCTTTGCTATGAATCCCTGTCACAATTTCAACATTTTCAGGCCAAAGATCCTGAACATATATGTAATTTGGAATCTTATGTTTCTTGGAATACCAGACTCCTATAAGCGCTTGTGTCATAGGTGAAACTTCAAAAGTAAAAACACAGTCAGCCTTTACTTTTGTGAAACATTTCCAAAAGAAACCGGAAATGACAAAAGAAAAATAGTTAAGTACCATACCAACAGAAGTCTTTCCCCGAGCAAACAAAGGAATCCTTATGATATCTACTCCGTTCCAAGTTTCTTTCCTTTTTTTTAACAAGCCATACCCTTTAAAAAATTTACCCTGTGGATAATTAGGTATACCGGTCAGAACAGTTACTTTGTAGCCGCGTTTCAACCATTCAAGTGCAATATCATTAATGCGAAATTGCTCAGGATAAAAATATTGTGAAACAATCAAAATGTGTTTTTTCATATTTACAATTCCGTTTTCTTAATAGATTGCTCAAGAGAAACTACACAATAATTAGTTTTGTATTTACTCAACTCTTTATCATAACTTAAGTTCCCAAATGCTTTGTTTACAAGTCCACACACATAGCTCAAAATTATTAAAGCCCATCCAAATCCCTTAATAAGCAAAATCTTTTTCCCTTTGACATTGGCTATCATTTGAACAAGACTACTTGTATTAACATACTCATCATTTTGTGGCCAAAAAATTCCATTTTCATTATTTTCAACCATCAATCTCACAAACTCGCAGAGATTTTCAATATACAACATAGACCGTTCATTATTTACATATGGAAAAATAGGTGTTTTTGCTGCAAATTTAGCCAAGATTGGATAGTTGCCCTTGCTGCCCTTACCATATATCATAGGAGAACGAAGAATTACAATGTTAAAATCATTATCACAAAGTGACTTAATACCTTCTTCTGCTCTAATTTTGCTATCCCCATAACAATTTGCCGGATTTATTGAAGATTCTTTAGTAATTACTTTTTTCTTGCCGATTGGAGCACTTTTTCCATAGACAATAGCGCTACTCATAAAAACAAACTGTTTTACGCCGTCTGATTTTGCTTTAATTGCCGTCTCGACTGTTAAATCTGTATTTATAGCATAGTATAATTTTGCTTTTTCGTCACTTATCTTGCCATTATCCGAATGTGCAATACCAGCCACATGAAATACCGCATCATATCCCACAAAACTTTTCTGATTCCAATGCTCGTCCATCATATCTATAGTATCAACAATATAATCATCAGGATAATTTTCTTTTATGTAATTTTCAAATGAAGTGCCTATATAACTGTTAGCTCCGGTAATTAATACTTTTTTCATTCTACAATAATCTCTTCTTCTGTTTGTTCTTCTTGCTTTTTAATTTCACCGGTTCCGCCTTCGACAACTCCTTCGGACTTAAGGACACTTCCTATTGTACCGAAAAAACATTTTACGTCCATTACAAAACCTTTGAATTTTCCTGTACTAAGTGCTGCAGTATACTCCCCGTCAAATTTAGCCTTAACAGGAATCTCCAATTCGTCACGCCCGTTAATCTGTGCCAAACCTGTTATGCCCGGCTTTATATCATTTGCTCCGTATTTTTCACGTTCTTCAATCAAATCTGTTTGCGACCACAATGCAGGTCTTGGACCCACAACAGATAAAACTCCTGTAAAGACTTGATATACCTGCGGAAGTTCATCCAAGCTCATTTTGCGTATAAATTTGCCTACACTTGTTATGTATTCCTCCGGATTTTCTAAAAGATGCGTAGGCACATCATGAGGCGTACTCATCTTCATACTACGGAATTTCCAAATCATAAAATATGTAATTTGACCGTTTTTCTTTTTCCCGACTCTCTTTTGTTTAAACAATACCGGTCCCGGATCATCAATTTTGATAGCAATAACAATAACTAACATTGGAATGGCCAATATAATGATTGCAAAGCTCGACAAAATGATATCCAGCAATCTTTTTATGATGTTCTTATACATTTTTCTTCTCTTCTTCGTTATTATTACTTCTTCTCATAAAACAAGCTTACCACTTGGCTTTTTACAGACTCAGCATTAGGATAAAATTCCACAAATTTCTCCCCTGCACGAGTCTCGCCTTCGAGATAATTTATGCTTGCAAATTCATATTCTGATATTTTATTGAATAAATTCTGCATTTGTGTTACCGAGCAATTTGACACCATATATTCTGACATCTTTACACACGCATCAACTACAAATTTATCATCCGTTTTTATACATTCTTGTGTTGCACTGTGCAAAGCTTCAAGATACTGCTTTTGGCGACCCATTCTGCTCTCATTTGAGCTGTCTGCAACGCCTTTTCTTGATTGTACGAATGTAAGTGCTTGATTACCCATCAATTTTACAGTTTCTCCTTTTATAAGAGAATCATCAATTCCCGTAAAATCGTCAAGTATTTCCACTTCTACTCCGCCCACCAAATCATTAAACATCGGTACTGCATCTATTGTTACAGACATGTAATTATTGATTTTTGCATTCATCAAAAGCTTCGACACTGCATCTGCGGTATTTCTGCAACTCACTTTATCTCCGCTGCCGTATGTATGTGCAAGAGCAAGCTGTTGAGTTACCGTTCCTATTTTTTCTCCTGCAACACCTAATTTATTGACCTCAAGCATCGTATCTCTGTTTATGTGGAGTAAAATGCATTTTTTCGATGCGTTATCTATCACAAACAACATAACAAAATCCGCTTGCTTGTCATTCATAAAACCGGATTCATCAATAGGCTCGTTGTATTTATCAAGGCCAAGCACAAGTAATGTTTCAATATTCTTTTTAAGGACGTATTCTTCGCCATTGTACTCGATGCTCGAATCCAATCCCATGCCCTCGCCTTTATACACACCTTGCTTCTTTTCCCAAAAATACAAGAAAAGGAGCACAGCAGACAATACAAGTACTACTACAAGTATAACTGCTATGCACTGTAATATTTTTCTTTTGCTGTGTTTGCCGGAAAACATTATTATTCTTTTACTTTTTCTTTCTTATAATTGACAGCAACTATTGTAAGACCTGCAAGAGCTACAACTATTAAAGCAATTAAAATCCAAGGAGTAATATCACCTGTAGGAGTTTCTTCCGCTCCTGTATCTACTGCAATTGCCACAGGGCCAAAGTTATCTACTTTAAAAGTAACCGTACCATTGGGATTTACCTTTGCGTTATCAATAAATACCCAAGCTCCGTTAACATATTGAAGCATTCCTACAAAACCGTTCGTTGTGTCTGCTTCTATGGTAATTGTAAAACCGGTATGAGCTCCTTCGTTTCCGCAATTTTCACATCCGATTCCATCTATATTAAACAAATCACTTATCGCAATGTTATCCGGGTCTATGCCGAGATTTTCTATATATTGCTTAAATTCTTCGTTTAACTCTGTAACATTATCGGCATTTTTGATTGATTCGTATGCTTTTTCAATAATTTCAAGTTGTTCGGGACTTAATGAATCGCGTTCACTGTAAGGAGTGATTACTATTCCTGCTGTACATCCGTTGGGAAGTACTACATCCAAAACAACCGGTGCTTCATTTCTTGAAGGACTATCAAGGAACATTCCCGGATACGCAAATGATGTAATGCTAAGCACAAGCACAAATACCAATGTCAACACAATCGCAACAGACTTTTTCATTTTTTTACTTCCTTTCATTAATAAAAAATCAGTTTTCACTTTTATAATATTTATATTTTTTATAATACTTCTTATATCTGCCGTAAGAGCCTTTGCCGGACTTTTCACCGTTCATAACACATCCGAGTATTTTTACATTTGAAAGCTCTAATTGTCGCGAACACGCTTCAAACTCTTTTTTCTCCGTGTAATCCTGTCGTACAACAACAACCATACCCGTAATATAACGAGAAACTGCCAATGCATCAGACACGATATTAACCGGCGGCAAGTCAATAACAATGTAATCAAAATCCTCCGCCATACTTTGCAAGAATTTTTCCATTTTCGAAGAACCCAAAAGTTCAGAAGGATTCGGCGGTATATTTCCTGCAGGTATTATAAACCAATTATCCAATATGCCGGATTTAAAAGAATTAATCTGTCTTGTCTCGTATCTCATAAGAAGATTACTGAGACCCGGCGCACTCTCAATTCCCATTTTTTTTGCAATACTGGGTATTCTCAAGTCTCCGTCAATAAGCAACACTCTCTTACCGCTTTCCGCAAGCACATAAGACAGATTTACCGCAGTAGTACTCTTTCCCTCGCCTCTTACAGAGCTCGTAACACCTATTACAGGACAAACAACATCCTCAGGTATTGTAAACGAAAGATTTGCACGCAATATTTTATATTGCTCTGTAGCGGTAAAATCAAGATTTTTATGAAGTGTTTTTGCAAGATTTTGTGTAAAATTTTGTGTTTTCTTATTCATTGCCATCTTTATTCACCGTCCTTTTTTGAACGGTATTCATCATAACCGTGTTTTTTATAATATGAATAATATCCTTTTCTATGTCCTTCACCTGTCAAATCCGGAATTTTCGCTAAAATAGGATACTTATATGTTTCTATAATATATTCATCACTATGAATTGTTCCGTCTGAGAGAGCTATAATTGCCAAAACAGCAACAGATACAAAAGCACCAAGCACAAAACCTACAGCAGTATATTTCGTAATGCTCGGAGAAACTTTTTGTAACTTTACAACAGCCGAGTCAACTATTTTCATTGAGCTTCCTTCTATTATCTCTGAAATTCTCGTAGGTAAAACTTCTGCAATCGAATTTGCGATTTTAGCTGCTTCATAAGGATCTTCTGATGTAACCGTTACTTTTAAAACTTCCGTTTCATTTACAGAAGATGATGAAATCATTCCGGAAAGTTCTTCGTATGTATAATCAGTACCTGCTTTTTCGGCAACAGCTTCTAATGTAGTTCTGTTATTTAAAATAACAATGTATGTTTTGAGCAAACTCTGAGCAGCACTGATTTCCGAAGAACTAAACGAAAACTCCGTATTACCGAGTGAAAAAGAACTGTTATTTACATACATCATTACTGAAGATGAATACATAGGTGTTATTGCAAATGCCGCAATACTGAATCCCGCTACCGCAGCCAAAATCGCTGATGTAACAACAACCCATGCCCTATGCCATACAGAACGTATTATGTGCCAAATATCTATCACATAATAATCCTTTTCTTGATTCTTATCGTTGTTCATTAAATGCTTCGACCTTCTGTCTTCATATTATAAATATCATCTCAGGGAAAATTTGCAAGCTTCGCAGTTGCTGCGCAATAAAACATGTACAACAACACACTAAACACTATGACATCAACTCCCCCCGATACGCGCTGCGCGACGATATCGTTACAGCCGACTGATATTCTCATTAATTTTAACACTAAATAATGTGGGTTGCAATACAAAAAATACATAAAATTCAAAAAAATTTAATTAGTATTTCTAAATTTTACAATCAAATGATTGCATATGATTACACATTTTGATATAATAATACAAGAGAGGAGCTGTTATTATGGCAAATTCATTAGTTCAATTCCGTACAGAAGAATCTACAAAAATTAAAGCAAGTAGCATTTGTGAAAAGCTTGGCATCGACCTGCCGACTTATATGAGAATGTGTATTTCAAGACTCGTTCAAGAAAACGGTATTCCTTTTACAATGAGTCTTAATGATTTAACCGAAAACAAAGCAGTAAAAGCCATGAAAGCTGCCAGCAGAATTGCCAAAGAAAATGATATTGCTGATATGTCACTTGATGAAATCAATGCCGAAATAGCCGAATCCAGAAAGTAGGTGCAGTTGTGAAGTATTACGCTGTAATTGACACCAATGTACTTGTATCTGCAATGCTTAAATGGAATTCCGTTCCCGGAAATGTAATGGAACTCGTTTTTGATGGTCCTATCACACCGGTATACAATTCAGAAATTCTTAATGAATATCGAGAAGTGCTTTCACGTCCAAAATTTCATTTTACAAAAGAAATCGTGGATGATGTTGTTGATGTTTTAGAACAAAAAGGAATCAATGTTAATGCTGAAACTATAGATATCGTTTTCCCTGATCCCAAGGACAGAGTATTCTACGAAGTAGTTCTCGAGGAACAAAAAACAAAGGAGACGTATTTGGTCACAGGAAACATCAAGCATTTCCCCACTGAAACTTTTATTGTTACTCCTAGGAAAATGCTTGATATTGTGTTCTCTGAAAAAGAAAATGAATAGCACAAATTCCAATTTAATCTGAATTATGTCCCGGGTACATTCTTCTTTCACCGGTTATCGGCTTTTCATAAGTGCGGCCTTTTAAATCTACAGTAGTTTTTAATGTTTTTATGGAATAAACAGGAGAATTGTCAGTGTAATTTTTTATCATACTGATAGTATCTAAAAGTTCTAAACCGGATATAACCTCGCCTATAGCCGCATATTTGTCTTGAAAAGTTTCTGCACCTGCATCGTCAAGTAATATAAAGAAATCTCCCGATGCCGAGTTATAATCATCAGCTTTGAATAAATCCAAAGCTACCGTTCCCCTTTTAAATTTTATATCATTTTTTTCAAAACCGTTTGCTTTAAATTCTCCTTCAATCTCCGTGCGAATTTGTTTACTCATCCACGGGTCGCCGAATTGCACAACTCCGCCATGCAAAACCTTACCTACAGGAAAGCCGTTATAAGTCCCGTTTGCAATAAAATCAAGAAAATACGCTACGGAATTAGGTGCTTTTTCCGGAAATAATTCTATTTGTAAAGTTCCGGAAATAGGGGTATTTTCTGCAATATAGTTTTGATTATCCGGATCAATTTCTATAGTGACAATAGGATTTTTATTGCTGTTATCCACGCAACTTGAAAAATACACAGACATAAATAACGCCATTAAAACCATAGCTGCCCGGCATATATTTTTTCTCATACTTCCTCCTCGGGTTTATCTAAAATAAGCTTGTTTCCGTCAATGCGTATGCTTACTTTACTCTTTTCTTTAAGTCCGATGGCATTTAAGTAATTTTCCGGCAAGAACAAACGTTTTCTGCCGTCAATATAACCATACTCTACGTGTGAACCTTGGTCATGTCCGGCAGTAGCATTCATAATCTCCTCGCTCTGCAAATCCATCTCTTCGCGGCGAATAAACTCCGTACCTATACGTCCGTCAGCAATAGTTACTACACGCGGAACCATGTGGGAAAGCTGTCTGTCGTGAGTTACTATAATTGTAGTTACTCCAAAATCAGTATTTACAGTGTGGAACAAATTCATAAGTTGCGCCGTTGTCTTTGTGTCCACCGCACCGGTAGGCTCGTCGGCAAGCAAAATTTTCGGATTATTTGCAAGTGCTATTGCAATAGCTACTCTTTGCTGTTCTCCGCCTGAAAGCTCGTGCATTTTGTTCTTTTTTCTGTGCTCCAGCCCAACTATTTCCAAAAGCATATTGGCTCTGTTAACGTCCAATTTCCCTGCCATTTGCATTACAAGCTTTACATTATCCAATGCATTAAGATAAGGTATCATATTTCTGGCAGTGTTTTGCCAAACAAAGCCAATAGTTTCCCGCATATAATGCATCATTTCTTTATCAGTAAACTTTAAAAGGTCATTACCGTTTACGAGAATTTTACCTGCTGTGGGTCTGTCAAGACCGCCTATGATATTCATAAGGGTAGATTTACCGCTTCCGCTGTTGCCGATGATAGCCAACATCTCGCCTTCTTCAACCTGCAAATCAAGTCCCTGAAGCGCCATTACCTCTATGTCACCGATTTTATAAAGTTTTACTAAGTTTTCACAGTAAACCATAGGAGCTTTTTCTGTCTTAATCTCTGTTTCATTTGACATCAACAATCACCCCATCTTCCATTGTGTAAATATGGTCTGCCGCATCCATAATGTTTACATCGTGCGTTGTCATAACAATCGTTAAATTTCTCTCGTCAACGAGCTTTCTGAACATATCTATTACAACAAAAGACGTTCTTGTATCAAGCTCTGATGTGGGCTCATCGGCAAGAAGTAACATAGGTTCATGTGCAAGTGCTCTGCCTATTGCAACTCTTGCTTGCTCTCCGCCCGACATTTCTGCCGGCATGTGGTTTCTTCTTTCTTTAATTCCCATCATATCAAGCCACTCAATGGCTTGTGTACGCCTTTGCCCCGGTTTGATTCCCGATACGGAAAGTGCAAATTCCACATTTTCCAAAGCCGACATTTGAGCAATCAACGCAGTATTTTGGAAAATAATACCTATTTTCTTACGGCGTAAATCATCACGCTCTTTACTGCCTATTGTTGTAATATCTTTGTCTTCAAAGAAAATTTTACCTGATGTGGGAAGATCTACCGTTGCAATCATATTTAAAAGAGTTGTCTTACCTGATCCCGAACGTCCGCAAAGTATATTAAAAGTTCCTCTTTTAATATCCATGTTTACACCGCGGACTGCATGAATAATCTCTGATTGTCTTTTAAAATCTCTTGTAACATTTTGTATTGTTAAAATATTATCACTCATGCTGTTATTCCTCCCCGATTTTAACTGCCTCGTTAATCTTGAGCTTGCTTATATAGCGGGATAAAACAACTATTCCGCTTATAATCATAACCGCAACAAGAGCAAATACTTTTAAGTTATCTGACGTATTATACGAAAGCGTAAGCGGTAAAAGTGTGGTAAATGTTTTTTCCAATACAGGAAGATAAAGGTAAGATGTCAAATAGCCCACAAATACACCGACTGACACCGATACACCGGATGTCATCATATGCTCCCAGAACAGCATTAACGAAAGCTTAAATTTACTCAAGCCCATAGCTCTGAGTACACCGAATTGCAATCTCCGCTTTCTTACACTTAAAAGCCAATACAGTAAGAATCCCATAAAGCTTATTATCATTGTCGCAATGAATCCCATAGAAAAAAGTCCGTTCAACGCCATTACGAGAGAATCTGCTTTTTCCGCATTCACTGCTGATTGTCTGTCGGAAATTTTAACAATATTTTCTGTAAGTCCCTGTTTTTCCCAACTTGCATAAATATCGTTACTGTCCGCACCGGCCTCTTTTTTCAGCCACAAATCAAACGTTACGGAATCATCAAGTGTCATTACATAATCGTAATTCATAATAATCATGTAATCGGTATTTTCTGCGTGCTCATAATCCTCATAAAATGTCGGCCAGTAGTCAAATATACCAAGTACAAAACAAGAAGCATCAGGAACTCTTTCTTCGCCAACCACTTTACCTGTAAAGCTGATATCAATATTATAGCCTTCTTTTATATCCAAAGCTTTGGCAAGAGACCTTGAAATCATTACGCTGGTCGGATACTTTTGCATTTGATTCATGTAATAATACCAATGTATGTTTTTGTTAAAAGTAGAAGGTCTTATCCATGAAACTTGTGTGAAATTATATGGCTCTATTGCCATAATTCTTGTACTTCTCGCCCACTCATTTTGCATAATCGGATCTCTTGCGAAAACACCCTGTATATTTGCAACCTTGGTCACGGCTTCAATTCCTTCTGTATTAAGGAACGGGTCTGTTGCAAAAGTTCTGTATTTCGTTGGCATATCAGCCATAGTACCTGTAATTACACTGCCGTCCTCGCCTTCGTAAGAAATTACGGAATCAAGCTGCCAATCCGGCGAAACGACTATATCAGCACCGCTTTTATATTTCGCAATATCCTCCGCATTAGTGTTGATTATTCCGGCTGTGTTGGAACTGTATATTCCGACGGAAACAGTCAAAATCAAAAACATTATCAAGAATCTGTTCTCGTTTTTATTTCTTGAAACTTGAACAAATGTCGAAAATACCGTAGGCGGCATATTTTTTCTTGTAAATTTAAATATTAACTTAAGGATGAGCGGATACAACCTTAAGAAAATCATTCCGCAGGCAAATATAAACACAGTTGATATGAAATAGACTGTCATATCAGGTGTGCCGTCCGATGAAATTAAATCCGTTCTTTTGTAAACATAAAGCAAATATATTGATGCTGCAAGCAATATAAAGTCAAGCCCCATCTTTTCCCAAACAGCAAGAGTTGTTCTTCTGGCTTTCTTTTGTTTATGCTGAACAATCGTTGTTTTTGTTGCTTTATATGCCGGGATAAGCACCATTATCATGAATATCATTGCTGCTATAAGAGCATAAACGTACGCAGATGGTAAAAGTGTCAAATCCATTCCGCCGCGGTCGACAAATTCCAAGAAACCGTTTGATGCACCTATCATTTTTGCAAGCATCAAGCCAAGCGGCGGACCGGCGATAAGCGAAAATGCAGAAATAACGCCGCACTCAAGGAAATATCTGTAGAATATTTGCTTCGGGAATGCACCTCTGCACTTGAGCGAAGATATTTCGTTTTTATCGTCTTCGATTATCATTTTTGCGACCATATATGTGTAGAACAACAGCATCACAAGCACGGGAGCATTAAGTATCCACATAGTAAGCTCCAGTGTTTCGCTCTTTTCTATATATTGCACAAGCGTTTGATTGATTGGTATTTCAAGATGCGCCGTTCCTCTGTATAAAGATTCAAAATGAGCATCCATTTCTTCATTTATTTTTATATACGGAGTAAGCTCGTCTTTTTTCAAGCCGTAAAGATTTACGTTGTAACACCACGCGGCATTTGAAATCAAACCGGCATTTTCGTATCTGAAGAAATAGCTTTCAAAAGCTTCATCGGAAGTGAGAAAAACAGAAGTCATTCCGTCTTTCAAGTCGTCTTTATGCCAATACTCAACATCAGTGTACTTAATTTCGTACACACCCACTACTTTTATTTTTATCTGCGTATCTCCGTATTCCCAATGCCTTATGGGTGCCATTGTGTATACATTACCTAAAACCAAATGATTTACGTTGTACTCTTCTTTAGATACAACGACTTCAATTATATCGTTTCTTACGCGGTCAGAACACATATCTCCCTGTAAGATAGTTACGTGTTTATCAAAATCTGTCATGCTTTGAATACTGTATGATGTATTTTGGAGCATGAGATTTTCTGCGTTATACAGATTTGTTACTTTTAAATTACGAAATGAGCTGTTTAATTTTACGTCATTTTCTTCAAATGCTTCTTCAAATGCTTCTGTGGTATCTTCGATAGTTTCCAAAATCATTTGATTTCCGTATTCGCTTCTGTAATTTATAACTCCGTACATTTCACCCGGAGAAGCATAGCCTTCATTTTCAGTTGCAAATTGGTCAAGCTCCACGTCGAGCATCTTTCTTAGTGCTCCGTCAGTGTATATCGGTATAGCCGCCAAAATCGCTGTAATCAATAAAGAACCGAGAATCAGGCAAAAAAACAGCCAGAAATTATTTGCTATTTTTCGAAAAACTGATTTTAGCATATTCTCATCATCCTTCTATGATTATCTCTCCAACCTTTAAGCCGTCAAGTACTTGTGCTTGAGAGGATGTTCTGTAACCGATTTGCACCGGTACTTCTTTTTTAAGATTTGTACTTGCATCCAACATATACACAAATGTTTCTCCGTTGAACTCATAAAGTGCAGATGTAGGGATTATAATGCAATCTTCAATTATAAACTCTGTGTAATCATATTTAACTACATCGCCGTGTTTAATACCCTCCGGCGGATTTTCCATTTTGCAAAAATAATACTTTTCCACCACTTGACCGAGTTCAATTTGGAAGTCTTTTATCATGGCATCAGTACCTACAATTTCGCCTTTGAAAGGTTCTGCACTTGACACTGCTTTGCCGTTATCATCTGCTAATGTAAGATCAAGCTTTTCCCCCACTCTGAATTGTGTGGGTGTATATTCAACACCGTTTGCTGATAATCTTTCGAAAAGTACGAATGTAAATTTCGGGTCTTCTGAATCTATCGCTACAATCGTATCGCCGCCGACAATTTCAGTAGCAGTGCCCGTTGTATATTTTGTATTTATGTATACTATTTTACCGGAAACCTCTGCATAGAGTATTGTCTGCTCATAAGCTTGTTTTAAATCATCATATCTTAGCTTTGCACTTTTTAACTCAAGCTCTGAAATATGATATTCAAGCTCTGAAATGCTGCCGTTTTTGTATTGTTTTGACTTTGTTTGATTTTCCAAAAGTTTCTTTTGGTATTCAATTTCCGCCGTCAAATACTTTTCTTCAACGTCTGCATTTTCAATTTCAACTAAAGGTTGACCTTTTTCCACATATTGTCCCAAAGTAACGTGCAATTCTTTTACTTTGCCTCCGCCTTGTTTAAATGACTGCTCTGTATAGAAAATGGAAGAAACCTTACCTGTTCCGGATACTGTACTTTTAAGAGTACCTTTTCTAACTGTACAAAAGGTGTATTCCACCGGTTTAGGTGTTTTTAAGCTGGGAACCTCCGGTTCTTCCTCTGAAGGAAAAAGTGAGCATCCTCCAAATATAACGGCTGCTTGTACCAAAACTAATAATACTACTAAAATTTTTATCGTGTATTTTTTCAAACAATCCAACCCCTTATCAATTTTTTCTCATACGTCTTGCAAGTGCATCTTTATTTGCTACGGAATATCCGTAAAATCCTAAAAATTCGCCCAAAGCATAGTATTCTCCGTGATTGTAAGCAACCAAATCTGCTTTTCTCATATCAATGGCACCCTTTTCATCAAAAAGCTCCTCTGATACGTGTACATTTACAATATCAGCAATAAATAAATCATGTGTGCCTAATTCAATTATTTGTCTTACTTTACATTCAAGGGATGCAGGAGATTCTTTTATAAGCGGAACACCGGTAGTTTCTCCTGCAAATTTTGTGAGGTTAAATTCTTTAAATTTATCTATGTCTCTGCCGGATTTCACTCCACAATAATCGCAGGCTTTTATAAGTGATTTTGCAACGAGATTAACTCCGAAAATACCGCTGTTTTGTATTATATCGTGAGAAAATCTTTCTTTTCTGATTGAAATAGACAGCATCGGCGGCTCTGAATTTATCGTTCCTGCCCATGCTAAAGTAATAATATTTGATTTTTCCATATCACCGCAAGTTGCCATTACAACGGGTACCGGATTTAAAAAAGTAGAAGGTTTAATTGAAACCTTTGCATCATTAGCGCTATTATTCATATTTGCACACTCCAAGTAAATTTACTGTTTATATTGTAAAATATTTTTAAAAAACTTACAATTACCAATATATGAATATTATATAAATAAATATAAAAAAAATTAACCCCCTGCAAACATTTATTGCAAGGGGGTAAAATCAATAATTCAAGAAATTAATAATTGCTTCTTGCCTGATAATGAGTGTGGAGATCGTGATGTGCCTGATGGCTTCCGGGTTCCCCGTAGTATTCCTCATAAATCTTCTTGATGAAAGGATTGTCATGAGATTTACGAATCGGTAAATCTCTGTCCTCTTCATAAGTAGCTTTTGCTCTTTCAACGCGCAAATCTACCCAGCTTCTGATGCTGGAAGGCTGAATAACCTGTCCGCCGCCGTTTACGCATCCGCCGGGGCAAGCCATTACTTCGATGAAGTGGTAATCAGCTTCGCCTGCACGAATCTTATTGAGAAGTTTACGAGCATTTCCGAGGCCGCTTACAACTGCGAGCTTAATGTCCATACCTGCAACATTAACTGTAGCTTCTTTAATTCCTTCAACGCCTCTTACTGCCTCGTATTCAATCTTTTCAACAGGAGCGGATTCACCTGTGAGAATATCTGCTACTGTACGCAATGCAGCTTCCATTACACCGCCTGTAGCACCGAAGATAACGCCGGCACCTGAAGCATTTCCGAGCGGGTTGTCAAAGTCTGTATCTTCGAGGTTAACAAAGTCAATACCTGCTTCTTTAATCATCTGTGCAAGCTCTCTTGTTGTGAGAACTGCATCAACGTCAGGATATCCTGCTGCTGCAAGCTCAGCTCTGTCTGCTTCGAATTTCTTAGCTGTACAAGGCATTACTGAAACTACAAAAATCTTAGCAGGATCAATGCCCTCTTTCTTAGCGTAGTAAGTCTTCATAACAGCACCGAACATTTCGTGAGGTGACTTACATGTTGAAAGATTATCGAGGAAATCAGGGAAGTTATGCTCACAGAATTTAATCCATCCGGGGCTGCATGATGTAATTAAAGGCAACTTGCCGCCGTTTTTAATTCTATTGAGAAGCTCTGTTCCCTCTTCCATAATTGTAAGGTCAGCTGCTGTATTTGTATCAAAAATCTTGTCTACTCCAAGTCTTCTGATAGCTGTAACCATTTTACCTGTAGGACGTGAACCGATAGGCATTCCGAATGCTTCTCCGATTGAGAAACGAACAGCGGGAGCTGTCTGGAATATTACATACTTATCAGGATCTGCGATAGCTTTCCATACATCGTTAATTTCGCTCTTTTCTGTCAAAGCACCTGTAGGACAAACTGCAATACACTGACCGCAGTTTACGCAAGGAGTTTCAACGAGGGACTTATTGAAAGCTGAACCAACAACTGTTTTAAAGCCACGCTCCATTGTGTCGATAACGCCTACTGTTTGAATATTCTTACATACGCTTATGCAACGTCTGCAGAGTACACATTTATCGGGATTTCTTACGATAGAAGGTGAAGCGTCATCAATCGGATGATATGCTTTCTCGCCTATTTCTTGGAATCTGATATCTGTTACGTTAAGGTCTTTTGCCAATGACTGGAGCTCACAGTTCTCTGAACGTGAACATGTCAAGCACTGTCTGTCATGGTTTGAAAGAATAAGCTCTAATGTTACTTTTCTTGCTTTTCTTACTTTCTCAGAATTTGTGAGAATTTCCAGACCTTCTGCTACGGGGTAAACACATGCTGCTTGAAGCGCTCTTGCTCCTTTGATTTCAACTACACACATACGGCAAGCACCTATTTCATTGATGCCTTTCAAGTAACAAAGTGTAGGGATTTTAATGTTTGCGCTTCTTGCTGCTTCAAGAATGGTTGTACCCTCAGGAACCTGCATTGAAACGCCGTCTATTTTAATATTAACCATATCTGTAATCCTCCGTTTCTTATTCCTTAATGATTGCGCCGAACTTACATGATTCCATACAAGCACCGCACTTTAAGCACTTAGAGTTATCAATAACGAACGGTGACTTAACTTCGCCGTGAATACAGTTAGCAGGACATTTTCTTGCACAGAGGCTGCATCCTTTACATTTCTCGGCAACAATCTTGTATTGGAGTAAGTCTTTACATACACCGGCAGGACATTTCTTGTCTACTACGTGTGCTATGTACTCGTCTTTGAAGTAACGCAATGTACTGAGTACAGGGTTGGGCGCTGTCTGACCGAGTCCGCAAAGAGCAGATGTCTTGATTGCTTCTGCAAGCTCGTAAAGATCATCGATATCTTTAAGCTCGCCTTTACCCTTTGTGATTTTATCGAGAATATCATACATTCTCTTTGTACCGATACGGCACGGAGGACATTTACCGCAAGATTCTTCAACTGTAAATGCGAGGAAGAATTTCGCAATGTCAACCATACATGTATCTTCGTCCATAACGATAAGTCCGCCCGAACCCATCATTGAACCGATTTCAATAAGTGTATCGTATTCGATAGGTGTATCGATAAGGCTTGCAGGAATACATCCGCCTGAAGGACCGCCTGTCTGAGCAGCTTTAAATTTCTTACCGTTAGGAATACCGCCGCCAATATCATAAATAATGTCACGAAGAGGTGTTCCCATAGGAATCTCTACAAGACCTGTATTTTTAATCTTACCGCCTACTGCGAATACTTTTGTGCCGCGGCTTCTTTCAGAACCGATTCCTTTGAACCAATCAGCACCGTTAAGAATGATTTGCGGAACGTTTGCGTATGTTTCTACGTTGTTAAGGATTGTAGGCTTCTCAAATAGACCTTTAACTGCCGGGAACGGCGGACGAGGTCTGGGCTCACCACGATGACCTTCAATACTTGTCATGAGGGCTGTTTCCTCACCGCAAACGAAAGCACCTGCACCGAGGCGAAGCTCAATGTCAAAGGAGAAGTCTGTTCCGAAAATATTTTTACCCAAAAGTCCGTATTCTTTTGCTTGGTTAATAGCGATTTGCAAACGCTCTACAGCGATAGGATACTCAGCTCTTACGTAGATATAACCTTGGTCAGAACCGATAGCGTAACCTGCGATAGCCATAGCTTCGAGTACAACGTGAGGGTCACCCTCGAGAATACTTCTGTCCATGAATGCACCCGGGTCACCTTCATCGGCATTACAGCAAACATATTTCTTATCTGAAGGGCTCTTACGTGCGAAATCCCATTTTCTTCCTGTGGGGAATCCTGCGCCGCCACGGCCTCTAATTCCTGAATCGAGCATTACGTTTATTACTTCCTCAGGTGTCATTTCTGTAACGGCTTTACCCAAAGCAGCATATCCGTCATAAGCTATATATTCGTCGATATTTTCGGGATTTATACGTCCGCAGTTACGAAGTGCAACACGCATTTGCTTTTTGAAGAAGTCGCTTTCTTGCGCATCGGAAGTTTCTTCTACTTTCTCGGGCTGTTCCAAAAGGCGGTTTACGATTCTTCCTTTTACCAAATGCTCAAGAACGATTTCCTGAACGTCTTCTTTAGTAACGCGGCAATACATTGCGCCCTCAGGATAAACTACTACGATAGGACCTTCTGCACAAAGACCGAAACATCCTGTTTTTACTATTTTAACTTCATTTTCAATGCCGGCATCTTTAAGGCGTTGCTCAAACTCGTCGAACAACACAGCAGATCCGGAAGATGTACAACCTGTTCCTGCACACACCAAAACGTGTGATCTATAATACTGCATAAATCATATCCTCCTTATCAGTCTTGAACAGCACCGATTGTGTATTCGCTAACTACGCTGCCGTTTACAATGTGCTCGGTTACAACGCGAACTGCTTTGTCTGCGTCCATTTTTACATAAGTAACTTTGTTGCCTTCTTTGTCGATTACTTCAACGATAGGCTCAAGTCTGCACATGCCGATGCAGCCTGTCATACCTACTGTAGCATGTGTAATATTTCTTTTTTGAATCTCATCCATAAATGCATTCATTACAGGTCTTGCTCCTGCAGCTATACCGCAAGTTGCCATACCAACTACGATACGAATACCGTTCTGTGCATTTCTCATAGCGAGCTCATTTTGTGTTTTTTCTTTAATTGCTTTTAATTCAGCCAATGATTTCATTCAGAACACCTCCGAAAATAATTTGAACATTCTCATTTACATATTCTTTAATCCATTGCAATATCTCGTACTCCGTTATCGGAACTTCTCCTATTTCCTCTTTTACTGCCTCTGTATCAAACACAAACTCACCTTTTACGGATTTTAGCGTTACCAAAAATCTGATTTGCGGTGCTGAGGATATCATAAAAGCTACCGTATCTCCCACATCTCCCAGCGGCAATCTGTCTATGTTTTCGATTTCAAAAGAGCCTTTAAGCTCTGTGCCTTCATTCATTACCGAACATATCGAAAACTCGCCGCCCGCTTGGTCGCAGGCAAGTTTGAAAAAAGGAATTCCCATTCCTACTTTTCTTGTTGTTCTGCTTGTGGTGAACGGGTCTGCTACCGAAGCCAAAAATTCCGCCGACATTCCGCAACCGTTGTCTTTAATACTTAAAGCAAGAAACTCATTATTCTCGTCACTTGCTACAACGATTTCTATTTTCTCTGCGCCGGCTGTTATGGAATTCTGCGCCAAATCAAGAATGTGCAATGAAAGATCGCGTAACATATCTTAATACTTCGCCAAAATTCCGGGAACATCCTCAGGAACGAGACGACCGTATACATCGTTGTTTACAGTAAGTACGGGTGCAAGTCCGCAAGCACCGATGCAACGACAAGCGTCAAGTGAAAACTTACCGTCCTCTGTGCAATCACCGACTTCGATATTAAGTTGTTCTTTGAATTTATCAAGAACAAGATCTGCTCCCTTTACATAGCATGCTGTACCAAGACAAATTGAAATCTTGTACTCTCCCTTTGGTTTAAGTGAGAATTGAGCATAAAAAGTTACAACTCCGTAAACCTCTGCCAAAGGTATATTCATGCCTTCTGCAATAACTTTTTGAACTTCGATAGGCAAATATCCGTAGATAAGCTGCGCATCATGAAGTACATGAATAAGAGCTCCTTGCTTGTCCTTGTTTTCTTCAATGATAGCTTGCAATTTTGCGAGCTTCTCATCGTTACAACATTCACAATTGTTACCCATATTTTTTGACCTCCATCTTATAAAATGTATATTGAATAATTACAAAAAATGCTTGTTAAAAATACATTCTTTTAAATCAATTTATTATATAACAAATTACCCCAAATAGCAACCTCAAAATTCACACAATTCTGTTGTTTCGGAGTGCTTCTATTACCCCTTTTGCGCTCAATTCTTCCACAAGCAGTTCTGCCCCGCCTGCCTCTTGTATTTTATCAATATAATGCGCATCTGACGATGGTAATAGCTTGTAGTTTTCCAATTCAGGGTAATTTTTCAAAAGTGCTTCTTTATCACATTCACAGGAAATTTCCACGAAGCCATTCTTGTATCCGTACGGCAACATTCCGAGGGTTGTAAGCACGCTGTATGAATCCCTGTCCACGTGTGCCGGGAATGCTATTCCGCCTAAATTTTCCACAATTTCGAAAACATCGTCTATGTTGATTTTTGACGGAATAAGGAGCATTCTTTCAAGTTCTCCGCATTCTTCGTCTTCTTCGTTGTAAATAAGCTGTTTTCCGAATATTTCAGGTCTGTTTGACGGTATTTCGCCGCCAAAAGAGTCTATCACAATTTTTTGAAATTCACTTAATTTTTCCACATCTTCGAAAAGACATACAACATGAATTTCCTCTGCTGTTTCCAATTCCATTCCCGGTATTACCACTACATCGTATTCTTTGCCCATTCTGATGGCTGACGGAATATTTTGCATAGCATTATGGTCTGTAAGCGCAACCGCATCAAGCCCGTTGATTTTTGCCATTCCAACGAGATTTCCGGGTGTCATCATCACATCTCCGCAAGGCGAAAGTACGGAGTGTATATGAAGGTCAACCGATATTTTTTGAAAATTCATGAGCTTTAATTATAAGCTCCGCCGCCTGCAAAGGTGTCGAGAGCAGCGTAACTTCCCTTTCCTGCGCTTTTTCAATCAATGCCTGCGGTATTTCTATATCTTCGGGAATAACAATGCAAGACACATCTACAAGAGATGCTACTGCAAGAATATTTATATTATTCATTACCGTAACCCACAAATCGCCTTCATTTGCGTGTGATATTGCCCAGCTTAAAAGGTCGCAAGCGTAATATCCTTTTATATCTCTGTCCGGGTTTCCTGTGACCAATTTAAGTTTACATTCTTCTAAAATATCACTTATTTTCATTTTCTGCCTCCGAATTCTTCTCGTCAATGCCATCATCCAACCCGCTGTTTACCATCATCATTTCGTTAGCAAGTTTTCTGATTTTTCGTCTGAGAATAAAAATGCAATCTGTTGTTTTGGCTTTGCCTCTTACTACGTCTTCTGCTAAAGCTCTGCAGCTCGGCGAACCGCACGCGCCGCAATCAAGCGCCGGCAATTGCTCGTATATTTCGTTCATTTTGTTGAGTTTTTCCATCGCTTTGAACATATCCGGATCCAACTTACTGATTTCATAATGCTCGATTGTCTTTTCCCACGCAGTATCTTCAAGCTCCCAATCTTCTATTTCTTTATATTCAGCCGGCTCGTCTTCTAATTGCTGTCGGCTTCTGTTTTTTGCAACGTACATATTTTCTACCGTCAACGGACCTCCGGTACAACCGCCTGTACAAGCAGAGGCTTCGATGAATTCTATATTTTTAATCTTGTCATCTTCCAAATCTTCAAGCACTTTTACTACGTTTTGAATACCGTCTACGTACAATACCCTTTTAGAGTCTATAGAAAGTGCTTCTCCGCCTGTAGATGCCCATCTGACGCCGTATTTGCCTGCTTGGAGCATAATATCATCCACATCTTGTTGTTTCATTTTGGAAAGTAATTTTAATATTTTAAAATATACTGTTTTTATGGGAATTACGCCGTTTACACCTGATTTATGTACTTCAAGCGGTGCTTTAACACTAGTCATTTTTGCTGCGCAAGGCGATATAAAGAATACGCCCACATCTTCAGGCTCTACGCCGTTAATTTTGCAAAATTCTCGTCTTGCATTTTGCGCTGCTATTTCCATAGGTGATTTAATAGGCATAAGATGCGGTATCAAATTAGGATATCTTAATTGTATTAGTCTTACAACCGCAGGGCAAGCTGTGGAAATAAGAGGCCATTTTTCTTTGTTTTCGTGAAGATATTTATTTGTTAAAATGGTGGAAATTTCCGCACCTCTGGCTACTTCATACACGTAGTCAAAGCCTAATTTTTTCAATGCGGCCATTATGTGTTTTCTTGAATATGTATTCAAGTCAAACTGCATATAAAGCGAGGGTGCCGGCAATGCAATCGTATATTTATATTCCGCTAACAAATCCCACGAGTCTGTAAGGGCAACTTTTGCCTTATACGGGCAAGTTCTGATACACTCTCCGCAGTCTATACATCTGTCATTTAAAATTTTAGCTTTGCCATGTTGCACGCGAATGGCTTCCATCGGGCATTTTTTAATGCAGTTTGTACAGCCTTTGCATAGCTTCTCGTCCAACATTACGGAATGACTATATTCTCCTGACATACTCAGCACCTCTGATATGTTTATATATTAATTATCAATATTTACTATTAATGTCACAACGGTACCTTCGCCAACCTTGCTTTCGACTTTCATTTCGTCAGTATAACGTCTCATATTGGGAAGTCCCATACCTGCTCCGAATCCGAGTTCACGGACAGTTTCTGATGCTGTAGACCATCCAGCTGTCATTGCTTTTTCCAAATCGGGTATACCGGGTCCGTTGTCTGAAATTTTCACTTCAACCTTTTGCGGTGTTATTGCAATGTCTGCCGCGCCGCCGCCTGCATGAATTATCGCGTTAATTTCTGCTTCATACATTGCTATGGCTACTCGCTTAACTACAGCAGGGTTCACTCCCAATTGATTAAGCGTTCTTTTAACGCCGCTGGAAGCTTCTCCTGCCGCAGAAAAGTCTGCGGCATCAATATCATAATGTAATGTTATTGCCTGTCCGTTCAATCCCAGACACCCTTTCCTACAATGCCTGCATCGTAAAGCTTACCGCATGTTATAAAAAGCGGATGTTTCGTTGTGAGAACTGTTATTCCCATTTCTTTTGCAAGCTCTACAATATTTTCTCCGGGCACTTTACCGCGAACGAAGCAAATTACTTTAATGTCCATCATTTCGCAGGTACGAACAACTTGCGGATTTACCAAACCTGTACAAAGAATTACGCTTTCTTTTACAAAAGCCATAACGTCGCTCATAAGATCCGCACCGCAGCCGGAATAGATTTCAAGATCTAAATTTTCTTCTCCCACGAGAATTTGGGCATCCAGTATGTCTATGATTTCTCTTACTTTAAGCATCAGGCATCAAACCTCTTTCTTAAATTTACAAGTCTTTCACTTACATTATCAAACATTTGTTGATATTTTATTAATTTTTCTTTTTCTTCATCAACAACCTTTTGGGGTGCTTTTGAGATAAATCTTTCGTTGCTGAGCTTGCCGTTTACACGGTCAAGTTCTTTTTGAAGATTTTCTTTTTCCTTTGTAAGTCTTTCGATTTCTTTTTCGAAGTCAATCAACTCATCAAGCGGAATGTATATTTCCGCACCGTCTACCACTGCTGCAGCGGCGTCTTCCGGAATTCCGTCTTTGTCTTCCTGTACTTTTATGCCGGATGCCGATGCCATTTTTATAAAGAGTGCTTCTGAATTACCGATAGCGTTTGCTGTGTCGCCTTTTGCTACGAAAATGATGTTCGCTTTTTGTGAAGCGGGAACATTCATTTCGAGGCGAATATTTCTTATTGCTCTTATTGCACTTATAACAGTTTCCATATGTTTCTCGTCGCTTGCGTAATTGAGATTTTCGTCATACTCAGGCCACTTTGAAATCATTATGCTGTCTGAATCTTTGTATAAGCTCTGGTACAATTCTTCTGTGATAAACGGCATAAAAGGATGCAAAAGCTTTAAGCACTTAATGAGTACATCATTGAGTACATACTGTGCTTCAAGTCTTGTGGAATCTGTTTCGTCGAAAAGACGTGGTTTTGCGAACTCAATATACCAGTCGCAGAAGCAATCCCACATAAAGTCATATACTTTTGCAAGTGCTACACCAAGCTCAAATTTTTCCAAGTTTTCTGTTACTTCTTTTATCAATTTGTTGCATGATGACAAAATCCACTTGTCTGCTGTTGTAAATTTGTTTTTGTCTACCTTTGAGAAATCAGGCTCTTCATCAAAATTAAGAAGAACAAATCTTGTTGCATTCCAAATTTTGTTTGCAAAGTTTCTTGCTGCTTCAACTTTTTCGGGCAAATATCTCTGGTCATTTCCGGGCGCGTTACCGGATGTTAATGCAAAGCGCAAAGCATCTGTGCCGTATTCGTCAATAACTTCCAACGGGTCTATTCCGTTACCGAGTGATTTTGACATTTTGCGTCCTTGTGAGTCGCGTACCAAACCGTGAATAAGAACGTGTTTGAACGGTGCTTCTCCCATTTGTTCGCATGCTGAGAAAATCATTCTTGCTACCCAGAAGAATATAATATCGTAACCTGTTACGAGTACATCCGTGGGATAGAAGTATTTAAGATCTGCTGTATTGTCGGGCCAACCTAATGTTGAGAAAGGCCACAATGCTGAACTGAACCATGTATCCAATGTATCAGGGTCTTGTGTAAAGCTCTTTGCTCCGCATTTAGGACATACATCGGGTTGTGTTTTTGAAACAACTGTTTCGCCGCACTTATCGCAGTAATATGCGGGTATTCTGTGTCCCCACCAAAGCTGTCTTGAAATACACCAGTCTTGAATATTTTCCATCCAGTTATAGTAAATTTTGGAAAATCTGTCCGGAACGAATTTTACATCGCCTTTTTTTACTGCTTCGATTGCAGGCTCTGCCAAAGGTTTCATTTTAACATACCATTGTTTTGAAACCATGGGTTCTACTACTGTACCGCAACGTTGGCAAGTACCTACATTATGTTTATGGGGTTCTATTTTTACAAGGAGTCCCAAATCTTCCAAATCTTTGATTATTTGTTTTCTTGCTTCGTAGCGATCCATTCCTTTATACTTGCCGCCGTTTTCGTTTACGAAACCTCTGTCGTCAAGTACTTTTATAACTTCCAAGTTGTGGCGTTTACCTACTTCAAAGTCGTTGGGGTCGTGTGCAGGTGTAATTTTAACAGCACCTGTTCCGAAGCCTAATTCAACATAGTCGTCTGCTATAATCGGAATCTCTTTGTTTACTAAAGGTAATACGAGATTCTTTCCTATTAAATCTCTATATTTCTCGTCTTGAGGATTTACTGCTACCGCTGTATCGCCGAGCATTGTTTCAGGACGTGTTGTAGCAATCATGAGTGAGCCGCTGCCGTCTGCTAAAGGATAGTTAATATACCAGAAGCTGCCTTCCATTTCTTTGTATTCTACTTCAATATCTGAAATAGACGTATTACAGTGAGGGCACCAGTTTGTTATTCTCTCACCTCTGTATATAAGACCTTTATTGTAAAGGCGCTCGAAAACTTCAAGAACGGCTTTTGAAAGACCTTCGTCCATCGTGAATCTGAGTCTTGACCAGTCGCAAGAGCTTCCTAAGCATTTAAGCTGATTGATGATTCTGTTACCGTAAAGCTCTTTCCAATCCCAAGCTCTTTTAAGGAATTCATCTCTGCCTATATCGTCTTTTGTGATGCCTTCTTTTGCCATAGCATCAACGATTTTAGCCTCTGTAGCAATACTTGCATGGTCTGTGCCGGGTACCCACAAAGCTGCAAATCCTTGCATTCTTTTAAAACGAATCAATATATCTTGAAGTGTATTATCAAGTGCATGTCCCATGTGAAGCTGTCCCGTAATATTCGGAGGCGGAATTACAATCGTAAATGGTTTTTTATCAGGATCTATATGTCCTTTAAAGTAGCCTTGTTCTTCCCAGTTCTGATATATTCTTTTTTCTACTCCGGCCGGGTCGTAAACTTTCGCCATGGTATCTGCTTTTTTCATAACTTGCTTTTCCTCACTTATTTTCATTTTGTTTTTGTAAAATCATTATAATTTATACCGCCTTTTTATTAAAGGCTCGCATGCTAAACTTATACACTCGTAAAAAGTATATAAATATACATCATTTCTATCGTCTCATAATACAACTTTAACCGCCGATTTGTCAACCAAAAAGAGCTCCACCTATTTGGGTAACCAGACACAATACACCTTACTTTTAAAAAAATCAGCAGTGCGGTACTTTTTGTCTCGATTTCATTTTGAGACAAAACCTATAATTGGCGCCGCGGTGCTTTTCGTCCTTTTTTTCATTTCGGGACAAAATCCTCAATCAGCAGTGCGGTACTTTTTGTCTCGATTTCATTTTGAGACAAAACCTATAATTGGCACTGCGGTGCTTTTCGTCCTTTTTTTCATTTCGGGACAAAATCCTCAATCAGCAGTGCGGTACTTTTTGTATCATTTTTCATTTTGGGACAAAATCTATAATTGGCACTGCGGTGTTCTAATGCTTTTTCCAATTATTACTTAATATTTTTGGTCGTTAGAGCAATCAATAAACTTTTTCTTTTTTACAAGTATTATTCATATTTGTTAGTAGTAAAAGTCTATTGACATTTCAACATTCGTACCGGATTTTGGGATATTATCTTTTGTGAAACATCT
>SVJD01000049.1 GCA_015069165.1 Oscillospiraceae bacterium | reverse complement strand
GTGTTTCTGAGCATCAAGAAGAGTTTCTTTTGTAAAGACGTTTACATTAAGGTGATGACCGCCTTTTTTGCAGTATCCGTCGAGAAGATTAACTAAATTATCAATTTGGTTTTCTGTTGCAGCCATATAATCATCCTCCTGAAATTTTATATATTGTCTGTGTCAAGTCCTTCGAAAAGAGTAGGGGAAGCGCAAGCTCCTGTACTGCAGTCGAAATCAATTTCCATTTCATCGTCTATACAAATATCGCCTACAAATACTTTATCATCTTTACCGAGTGCATCGGGGATTATAGAGAATGTATTGGAAATACCGTCTTGTGCATCTTTAAAGGGAAGTTTTGCAACCGAAGAAAGTGAAGCAACAGCTCCGTGAGAGTCACGTCTGTGCATGGGATTTGCACCCGGAGCGAAAGCTTCGCCTCTTTTTCGTCCGTCCGGAGTAGCACCTGTATGTTTACCGTATACTACATTTGAAGTAATTGTCAAAATAGAAGTAGTGGGGATACTGTCTCTGTACGTATGGTTCTTTCTGATGTGTTCCATAAATACGTGGACTATATCGTGTGCTATTTCGTCAACTCTGTCATCGTCATTGCCGTATTTCGGGAAATCGCCCTCTACTTCATAATCAACAGCAAGATTTTTTTCGTTACGGATAACTTTAACTTTCGCATATTTGATTGCAGACAAAGAGTCGGCAACAACGGAAAGTCCGGCAATACCTGTAGCAAACCAACGTGTTACGTGTTTGTCGTGGAGCGCCATTTGTATTTTCTCGTAGCAATACTTGTCGTGCATGTAGTGGATAATGTTTAGTGTGTTGACATAAACATTTGCAAGCCATTTCATCATTGCATTGTATTTTTTTACAACTTCATCATAGTCCAAATACTCGGAAGTAATCGGTCTGTATTCAGGACCTACTTGCTCTCCTGTAATCTCGTCAACACCGCCGTTGATAGCGTAGAGTAAACATTTTGCTAAATTAGCACGTGCACCGAAGAATTGCATTTCTTTACCGATTCTCATTGACGATACGCAACAAGCAATAGCATAATCATCACCGTGAGTAAATCTCATAAGATCATCGTTCTCGTATTGAACAGATGACGTTTCGATTGAAATCTTTGCACAGAAACGCTTGAAGTTTTCCGGAAGTCTTGTAGACCATAAAACAGTGAGGTTCGGCTCAGGTGCCGCACCGAGGTTCTCCAAAGTGTGCAAGTATCTGTATGATGTCTTTGTAACAAGATGACGACCATCTATGGAAACTCCGCCGATTGATTCCGTTACCCATTGGGGGTCGCCGGAAAAGAGGGAGTTATACTCAGGTGTTCTTGCAAACTTAACGAGTCGGAGCTTCATTATAAAGTGATCAATAAGTTCTTGAAGCTCAGATTCTGTGAAAGTACCGTTTTTCAAGTCGCGCTCTGCGTATATATCTATGAATGTAGATGTTCTTCCAAGTGACATTGCTGCACCGTTTTGTTCTTTAACAGCAGCCAAATATGCAAAATACATCCATTGTATAGCTTCTTTTGTGTTGCGGGCAGGCTCTGAAATATCGAAGCCATAACTTGCTGCCATTTTTTTGAGGTCTTCCAAAGCTCTGATTTGTTCTGCAAGTTCTTCTCTGTCTCTGATTACTCTTGAATACATAGCAGAACGCGTAGTTGCTTTTTGCTCGATTTTATCCTGAATAAGTCTATCTACACCGTAAAGTGCAACTCTTCTGTAGTCACCGATAATACGGCCTCTGCCGTAAGCATCGGGAAGACCTGTTATAATGTGGCTTGAACGGCAAGCGCGCATTTCGTTGGTATAAGCATCGAAAACACCTGCATTATGTGTCTTTCTGTGAATTGTAAAAAATTCTTTTACAGTAGGATCAATCGTGTAGCCATTGTCTGCACAAGCTTTTTCTGCCATACGAATGCCGCCGTAGGGCATAAGAGCACGCTTGAAAGGCTTGTCCGTTTGAAGACCTACGATTTGTTCTTTATCCTTATCAAGATATCCCGGACCGTGAGAAGTGATTGTAGATATAATTTTCGTGTCCATATCAAGAACACCGCCTGCTGCGATTTCTTGCTTTGACAGCTCAAGAACCTGTTCCCACAAATCAGTTGTTCTTTTTGTAGGGCCTTGCAAAAAAGATGCGTCGCCATCGTAAGGCGTGTAATTATGTTTGATAAAACTTCTTACATTTATTTCATTTACCCAAGTGCCGGGCTCAAAACCATCCCAAAATTCATGCAAATATTTCATATAAAAAACTCCTGCAAAATACTCTCAAAATCATTATAAATGATTACTTGCATATTATACATAATATTATAAAAAAAAGAAAGAGTAAAAGCAGTTGACAAGAAAATATTTTTGGTACAAAATATTTACAAATATCAAGTTTTTTGGGAGATTGATTATATGGAATCAAAAAGAAGAAGCGGTGTATTAATGCACATTTCGTCATTGTGGGGAGAATATTCAGAGGGTTCTTTCGGCAAATCAGCTTATGAGTGGATTGATTTTTTGTCGGAATGCGGTTTTTCGTATTGGCAAACACTTCCTTTCGGTGTTCCGGATGAGGAAAATTCTCCGTACAGATCTTATGGCTCTTTTAGCGGAAATCCTTTTTTTATAGACCTTCCGATGCTTTATCAGGCGGGATTTTTGACAAAGGAAGAATTGGATTCTGCAAGACAGACAAATCCTTATGTTTGTGAATTTGAACGTCTGAATAAAGAACGTTTAGAACTTCTTTCAAAAGCTGCTTCTCGCATGGCAGAAACAAAAAGTATTGATGACTTTATGGAAACCCATCCGGAAACTAAAAAGTTCTGTGAATTTATGGCTTTAAAAGAAGCTAATAAAAACCTTCCTTGGAACGAGTGGACTGTGACGGAGCCTGATGAGAAAACACTTAAAACTTGGCGATTTGCTGAGTATATGTTCTTTACTCAATGGGCAGAGGCAAAAAAATATGCAAACAGCAAGGGTATAAGCATAATCGGAGATATCCCGATTTATGTAGCTTGGGATAGTTCTGATGTATGGAGCTCTCCGGAAAGTTTTCAACTTGACGGGAAAGGAAACCCGGAGAGTGTAGCAGGCGTTCCGCCCGATTATTTCTCCGAGGACGGACAGATGTGGGGTAATCCTCTTTATAATTGGAAATTGATGAAGGAAAACGATTTTGACTGGTGGAAACGCAGAATGAGTTTTATGCTCGAGCTTTTTGACGGTGTAAGAATCGACCATTTCAGAGGTTTCGAGTCGTATTTCAGTATACCTGCAAGTGAAACTACTGCTAAAAACGGCAAATGGATTAAAGGTCCCGGAATGAGTCTTATAAAAGCGTTAAAACCTATCTGCGACGGTAAACTCATAATTGCAGAAGACCTTGGAGATATAACCCCTGCGGTGGAAAAGCTTGTTAAAGACAGCGGCTACCCGGGAATGAGGGTTTTGCAATTCGGATTTATTGACGGCAGTAACTCTACTCATTTAGTGCATAATTATATAGAAAATTGTGTGGCATACACGGGAACGCATGATAATAATACACTGTTAGGATATGCGTGGGAGCTTGACGAAGGGACTAAAAGACGTGTTTTTGATTATTTCGGATATCCTTACGGAAATATTGATGACAGTTGCGATTATATGATTCGTGCTTTGTTTGCAAGTCATGCCCAAACGGTTATTTTACCGGTTCAAGACCTTTTGAGGTACGGGGCAGATACCAGAATGAACAAGCCCGGAGTTGCAGAAGGCAATTGGTCGTACAGAGTTAAGCGTGAACAGCTTGATGAAATCGACAGAGGTAAATACAGATTTTGGAATGATATTTATTTCAGGAATTCAAAAGAATAATAAAACTTAAAAAGGCCGGGTGTTACCCCGGCTTTTTTTATACAGTTCCGCTTACTGTGAGAGTTGTTACTCCCGGATTTATAATAAAATATCCTTCAGTTTCGTCTTGAGTAAAGGTGGCTGCCGGAACTGTTATACTACCTGCGACTGTAGCAAATTCGCCTGTAGCTTCGTTATAAGTGTAACTTTCTGCCGGGAGTGTTGCTCCGTTTAAAGTTACCGTCAAATTGCTTAAAATCGGGTTGAATGTGTCTGTTACAACGACATTTGCATCTGCACCTGCCTCTGTGTTACCGGAATTCTGAATAATAAAGGTATAAGTCAAAACTCCGTTTTCTGCAACGGGTACGGGACTTACAGACTTAGTAATTGTAAGCTCCGGGGTGTCTTCTGTAGATACTGTCTCCGAAGTTGTAATAGGCGTTGAAATTCCACCTCCGTCAATTACCGCAGTGTTTGTTATTATGCCGTCAATATCCAAAGGTGCGTATTGGTTTGCTCTTGCTTCATAAACAATTATTGCATTTCCACCAGCCGGAATGTTAATGCCGCTAATTACGAGTGATGTGCCGGCTGAAACAGTGGGAGCACTTTGGAGAATTCCGTTCACGTAATATCTTACGGAGCCGTCAACATAGGTGAGGGGAACAAGCGTTGTTTCATTAAACGTGTAGGCACCTAAATCGTCTGTAACAGTAAGACCTGTAAAAGGTGTTGCGCCTGAATTTACTATACTTATGATATAAGTTATATCATCATTTCTCACATAATCGTCCATTACCGCTGTTTTGCTTGCCGAGAGCACTTCTAAAAGTTCTCCTACAGCAATGTTGGAGTTGGTTACTGAATCGTTATATGATAATTGGGCTTGGTTGGTAAACTGTGCCATAAAATTTCCTCCTTCTTTTAGTGTATTGCTACAATAAAAGTATATGAGGATTTAAAAAGAAAAGTTCGTGAAGTTGCGGAGAAAGAAAACGGCAAGGAATAAAAACAAGCACACATAAAGAGATATACTTATTGGTAAAGATTTGGGAGTTTTGCCGCTTTTAATGTAGTGATATATGTATCTTGTAAGCAAAAAGATAAAATACGGCAGAAGGCACATAATAAAAGGGTTTGATTTCCAAGCTTCTGCGAAATCTGCTTTTAATAAATTGGCACACATTCTTGTTGTGCCGCAGGTGGGGCATAATAAACCTGTGAACTTTCGTGTCAAACAAGGAATTCCGTAACCGGTTTTTGCAAAAAGCAGTGCATAAAGCAGCCCGAAGGCAAGTATCAAAAAAGTGAAAATTGATACTTTTATTGCTCTTTTTTTCATACTTTAAAGACCCTCCTTGTGTTTTTGAAATGTTACCACAGCAGTAAGATTTTTGTCAAAATAATAATTGACAAGGAGGGGGAGATGACTTATAATGTGCAAGTCGTGGAGAAATCGCCTAGTCCGGTCGAGGGCGCACGACTGGAAATCGTGTAAACCGCAAAACGGTTTCGAGGGTTCGAATCCCTCTTTCTCCGCCATCAAAGGGCTACAAAAAAGATATAGCCACAGAAAAACTCTGATTTTATCAGGGTTTTTTCTGTTTTTGTGGGCAAAATTTGAGTTATCGGTTAGAACCCATAAAAAAGATATTTTTCTCAAACAGGACTTGAACTCTATAAAGAAATTGAGTATCTTTCTCGTATTAGAAAATTGCTTCACTATAATTTATTTAAAAAACGAAAGAAATAAAGATATTATGATATAATGCAAAAAATAAAGCGTTTTAGATTTCAAAAATTTTTTCAAAAAGTTCCAACCTTTTCAGATTGGCGTGTCTATATGGGTGAAAGCTTTCAACGAGGTACAAACAAGTGAACAGACAAAATGTAGAGAAAACTATAACTGAATATCTGAAGCCTATATTCGGCTTTGCTTTGAAAAGGTGTAAAAGCATCCACGATGCAGAGGACCTGTCGCAGGAGATTGCGATAAGAGCGTTCCGTGCGCTCCTTGTCAAGGATGACGTCGCGGACATGGGGAAGTTCATCTGGACCGTTGCCCATAATACTCTCAGCAATTATTATCGTGATACTGCTAAGAGCATGATCGGTGTTTCTATTGATGAGGTTGCAGAGCTGATTGCAGATCCGTACTCTGAGTTGGACACCGATGACAACACAGAAACTATCCGTCGTCTCCAGACCGAGATCGCTTACCTTTCAAAATTGCAAAGAAGAATTGTAATTGCGTATTATTTTGAGAATCGCAAGCAGGCTGATATTGCTACAGAATTAGGTGTTCCTCTTGGCACAGTTAAATGGCACTTGTTTGAAGCGAAAAAAGAATTGAAACGAGGTATGGACACAATGAGAAAAGCAAGCGAACTCAAATTCAACCCTATAAAATTTCACTCCTACGGTATCAATGGTTCCGTAGGTAAAAAGTCTCCCGACGAGTTTTTCCGTTCCACACTGGCCCAGAATATCTGCTATTGTGTGCGTAATACGGCAAAGACCATTAACGAGATTGCCGATGACCTGGGTGTTTCCCCTGTGTACGTAGAAACAGAAGTTGAATTCCTTGAGGAATACGGCTTCCTGCAGGCACAAAAGGATAAGTACATTATCAACTTCATCATCAGCGAGCCGACTGCAGAACTCCTTACCATGCAGAACGATATGTATAAGCGGGCTGCGGAGCTGTTTGCTAACGATTTGTATGATGAATTGATAAGCAGCGGTATTTTGGACGATAAACGCATTTTATGCAATCATATGCTTCCCGGCTCTACACGAGAAAAACCGTTGCGAGATAAGAACTTTCTTCTTTGGTCTCTTATTCCTTATATCGCCACCTGGTCCGGTAAGAAATTGATAGATGAGAGTATTTCTTTTGAAGAAGTTGCTACGATCCGCCCGGACGGTGCACATAACATTTGCCATGCATCTGTTGTACAGGATGACATGGTACTTCCGGACGATTACGTGTATATGAAAAACTGGTGCGGACCTATGTGGAACGAAAACGGAGAACGCATACTTTGGCAGATTGACAGTGAGTGGTCAAATCGCGATAATGACCATAGTTTCCGATATTCTGAAAATGCGAAACGAATTCTCTCGCTCTATGCACACGAAAATGACAATTTACTTTCAAAAGAAGATTACACATGGCTCTCCGAATGTGGATACATGGAGTTCAAAGGAGATTACGACGGAAATTTCACAACCATTTGGAAAATAATTGTTCTCCAAAACAACGAAATAAAAAATGAACTCCTTGCTATCGGAGAACGAATCAAAGAAAAACATCAAAAGGACTTTGAGGCGTTGAAAAAAACTTATGCCGAGGCTGTATTGGAATCGGTTCCT
>SVJD01000048.1 GCA_015069165.1 Oscillospiraceae bacterium | reverse complement strand
GCGGCGGGACTGTTTGCCTTATTAGAATATTAGAAATTAAACAAGCATTAAAGGACGAAGAAAAATTAAAAAAACTTTTAATTAAAACAAATGATGAGCGACTTATTATGATAAGTAAAGCGGAGGCTCATTTAACTCTGATACTGACGTTGTTTCTTTTGTTTGTAGGCATGATTGTATTTTCTTATATCAATAGGATTGTTTTCTATACGCTCTTTTGTGTTTTTTGGGTTATTTTTATATTACTGCTTATTTCAGATATCTATTATCGCAAAAAATATTGATTAAGGTCATATTTAGGTTTAACAAATCTAATGAACAAATTTTATTAAGTTATATGAAGGAGATAACATCATGAAGTCAACAAAAACCACAGCCGGATTATTTACGAAAGCTTTTTCCGATTTTATCAAAGAACGCAATATAAATATTTACCGAGTAACGGCAATAACGGATGACGGAGAATCCGAAACCGTAACATTTCAAGCTTGCAATCCATGCCAAAATTCCTACTCGATTTCTAAGTTTTTCACTTTGACAGCCGTGGGATTACTTTGGGATGAGGGACTTATCAAAACTGACGAAAAACTTACAGATATTTTTGGCTCCCTTTGTCCTTCCAATATGCCTTCCGAATGGAATGAAAAAACTGTCGAGATGGCAATTTTGCATCATTGCGGTCTTCCGGTTGGTTATCTTGATATCGATGCGCAGAATGCTTTGGATTTTGGAAGAGACTACTTATCGTACGTTTTATCAACACCCCTTAATAACGCTTCCGGATTTTCTTATACAGATGCAGAATTTTATCTTTTAGCAAGAGCTGTAAGTATTCGTGCGGGAAAACCTATATTAGAATATCTTTGGGATAAACTGTTTTTGCCTTTGGGATTTCGTGAGGTGGCATGGAGCAGTTGTCCTATGAATTACTCAATGGGAGCAACAGGTTTGTATATCCGAACTGAAGATATGGCCAAACTCGGAGCTGTATATCTTAACAAAGGTACATACAACGGACGCAGAATTCTTTCGGAAAAATGGATTGATATGGTGCTGGGAAAAGGATACCTTCCATCTTATACACAACATGGCTATGGTCATGGTGGTATGGCAGGACAAATGCTGGCAGTTTTTCCAAAGGCAAAGCTTACAGTTGCATGGCACGGTTTTCACGATGAAGGCGAAGAAATAACAGGATGGATAGAGAAGTTTTTAAGTAAAGATTACAAGGAAATAGGAGATAACTAATATGTATAATCCGGTCTTGTCAGAAATTGCAGGGATTGTAACACTGATTATGATGATTATCAGCTATCTTTTCAGAAAAAAATCTTCTTATCTGCTTTGTCAAACGATAGGTCTTTGCTGTATGTTCTTTTCATATTTATTTGGAAACGAATATTTCGCAATGGTTGCTTTGACGGTAAGTTTAACAAGAACCCTTGTGTTTTTTATATACGAAAAACAAGATAAAAAAGCTCCGTTGCTTCTATCATTTTTGTTTGCCGGATTGACTCTTTGCGCATATATATTGGTTAATCACATCATTTTGAATACATCGAAACCCATAGATGTATTATATCTTTTGGCTCAAATTATGTATGCGTTCATATTCAGAATCAGAAGCATTAAGCTTGTTAGATATAGCATTATTGTTCCTCATGGTTTTGCCATACTTTATAACATGTTGTTGCACGGAATGTTATTTGTTGCTTTATCGTACTCCTTTGAACTTTTGGCAGATATATATTCAATTTTCAGAGACGAAAGATCAAGAACGGATATAAAAAATGCCCGATAATCACAAAAATGACTTTCGGGCAATTTGTGGTGCACCTTCGGGGACTCGAACCCGGGACCCACTGATTAAGAGTCAGTTGCTCTACCATCTGAGCTAAAGGTGCATATTAAATAAACGCGTTGAAATCAACTCAACGCGCTGTATTATAGCACTAAGAAATAACTGTGTCAACAAGTTGCTTCAAAAACTTAAAAATAAAACTTTGTAAACGTGTTTGGGCAATTTCGAATTGTTTTTCCACATCACCATTACCCGTAAGTTCGTTATTTGAAATAACACGTATTCCGACAAAAGGAATCTCAAGGGTTTGGCAACACTTGTAAACGGCCACAGATTCCATATCTTCACAAAGCTCTCCCAGCTGACTGTGGAGAAGGTCGATTCTGTCAACTTCTTTTGAATAAACGTCGCCGCTGCCTAATCTGCCGCATAAAACTTTGCTGTCAAATTCAATCGCAGAGGCTTTCTCTACCAAAAAATCAGTTGCTTTAATCAAAAAAGAAAGTGATTTTCCAGGATGCCATTCAAGAGCATTACTGCCTTCGCCTTTTTTCTTTGCAGGGGAACGCATATTGTTTATATAAACAGCTTCTTCCCCGATTATAATGTCACCCACATTTAAACTGCGCAAATGGGCACCGGCAGTACCTTGGTTTATTACAATGCTCGGTTGATATTTCTCTGAGGCAATCATTGTGGAAACAGTTGCATTCATAATGCCCATTTCTGTTTTGGCAACAATAATTTGTACATCGTTTAATTTCGTTTCATAAAAGAAATATCCGTTGTGCTCTGCTTTTTTTACTTCGCTATGCTCGGACAACATATTAATAAGCTGCTCGATTTCACTATCCATTGCGCCTTGCACTAAAATTGTTTTCATGACTTGTCCTCCGAGAAAATTTACAAAAACATATTATATTTCGCGCTGCATTTTGTCAATGTACAACAGCAACTTTCAGTTGCTTTTTTAAAATAAAAAGAAAAAGACTTTAAGAGCGGTTGACGGTAAAGCACAAAAAGGTTACTATTTAAAGGCACGCAATTCCTACAATTATAAAGGAGATACCCATGATAAAAAGCTTTGCAAAATTTAAATATACTCACATATTGATAGTTGCAATCATTATACTCATAGGTTGCCTCGTCAGGATTGCGGAATTCGGCAGTATTCCTGCCGGGTTTAATCAAGATGAAGCTTTTGCGGGATATGAGGCGTATTCTTTGCTTAATTACGGCACAGATTCGTGGGGGTATGTGAATCCATGCTATTTCGTATCGTGGGGCAGCGGAATGAATGTATTGGAAAGTTATTTGGCGATTCCTTTTATTGCCATATTTGGACTTTCTGTAGAAACATTCAGAATGCCGCAACTTCTTTGCGCGTGTATATCACTTCCTGTTTTTTATCTTCTTTTAAAGGAAATGTTTAACAAAAAAATTGCCCTGACAGGCCTTTTTGTTTTTGCAATTTCACCTTGGCATATAATGCTCAGCAGATGGGGCTTGGAGTCTAACCTTGCACCGGCGTTTTTGCTGTTTGGATTGTTTTTCTTCGTAAAAGGATTAAAGAATAACAGATACTGGGTGCTTTCTGCAATGATGTACGGCGTAGCCCTTTATTCGTACTCAATTACTTGGGCGGTCGTCCCGACTACGGTGTTATTGCTAGGAATTTACGTAATGTTCAGCAAACATAAAATTTCGTGGAGAGCGACGATTTTATCGGCTCTTGTGCTTTTTGTTATGGCACTTCCTTTGATGCTTTTTGTGCTTGTGAATAACGAAATCATACCTGAAATACGCACGTCATATATTTCTGTTCCCAAACTTTTGGTAATGCGTGATTACGATATTGCACTTTCAAACCTTAAAGAATCTGCAAATTGGGAGAATTTCTTCAATCTGTATTGGGGACAAAACGATGGATTGATATGGAATTCCACAGAAAAATACGGAATGTTTTACAAAATAAGCTCGCCGTTTATTGCGTTTGGTTTTATAGGTCTTGCGGTAGGTGCATGGGAAAAGCTTCGCAAAAAGATTTTTTCTTTTGAACTTGTGGTGTTACTGGGCTTTTTGTGTAGCTTGGTTGCGTGTGTTATGCTCACACACGTAAATATAAACAGAATAAATTCAATTCATATTTATACAGTTATATTGCTGACGTATGGATTATATACTTTTTGGGAGTTGGGCAAAGCCGCATCAAAAGTGAAATATGCAGCAAAAACAGTTTTGGTTGTTTTTATAGTTGTTATGACTTTTTCTTTCTGTTCTTTTACGAACTATTATTTCAAAGAATACAACAACGAAATTTCGAATCTATTTAACCAAAGTGTGGAAGAATCGGTAGATTATGTAAATGAGCATGGTTTTGAAAGCGTGTGTGTAGATTCCGAAATATACTTCCCGCAAGTTTTGTTCTTTGACAAAACGCCTACGACGGAATATACGCAAACGGTGGAGTTTTCGTATTATCCTGCAGCTTTCGTAGGTGTGAGTTCTTTTTCAAAATACACTTTCGGAATAGATTACAGTGATTTAGGAAGATACAGCGCATATATTGTGAATTCAGAACATGCATATTATTTTGAAGAAGCAGGTTTTAAAGCGGTAAATTTCGGTAAATTTTCAGTTTGTCATCTTGCTGTTTGACAAGTAAATTTTATGTGGTATAATACCTCCAGCACACAGTGTGCTAAAATTGAGGAGGCGCTTTATTTGACCAATAAAGAAAACGGATTGATTGTAGATGAAATGTCGGATAAAATAATAGGTGCGGCAAAGCGCATTGTTACTGAACACGGCACGAACAGTCTTACGGTCCGCAAAATATTGCAGGAACTGAATATTACAAACAGAGTTTTTTATAACAGATTCCGTAATGTAGACCATGTCCTTGAAATTATATATAAGAATACCATTCTTAAAATGCGACAGAGCATAGGAGAGGAAATAGACGGAGCGAAGGATTTTTTTGAGTATGTTACTGATATAGTTGAAAAAACATTGCTTATGTCTTATGATACAAAGATGCAGTTCAATCAGTACGTGTTTGAAAGCGATTCCGTTTCAAACAGTAATTATGAGTGGTGGACTGCGGAAATCAAAAAAATTTTGGATTACGCAATGGAAAAAGGCTATATAAAACAGGTGGATTCTGATGTGCTAAGCTACTCGATATGGTGCTTTTGCAGGGGCTATAATGCCGATGCGGTAGGCAGAAATATTCCAAAGGATGAGGCTGTTAAAAATTTCAGATACAGTTTCGGAATTATACTTGAAGGTTTAAAAAATAAAGGAAAGGTTTGAAATCATGAAGCAAGAAAAATTGCACGAAAAAGTAGAATTTAAAAATATGAGAGAACTTGTGGAGTGGATAGGAGACACCTACGGTGAGAAAAAAGCATATTCATTCCGTAATGACCCTGTAAAGGGCGAAGTAATCACAAAAAGCTTCTTGCAATTGAGAGATGATGTGCGCGGTTTAGCTACTGCGTTGGCAGGAATCGGTTGCAATGGTAAAAAATGCGTACTTTTTGGAAAATACTCGTATGAATGGGTGCTTACCTACTTTGCGGTGCTTTCAATCGGCGGCATAATCGTTCCGCTTGATAAAGATTGGCAAGGTGCAGATTTGGCAGATACTGCAGCAATGGCAGAGGGCGATTTCCTTTTCTGCGATAAAGGACTTGAAGAAAAAGCTGCGGCAATTGCGGAAAAAGTTAGCCTTAAGGTTGAACCTTTTTACCTCAATGCAGATGTGAACAGTGACAATTCCGTGGCAAAATTAATCGAAAACGGAAAAGAAAAATTCAAAGCTTCCGAAGATTCTTACTACAATGCGAAAATTGACTCTATGGCTCTTGGCTTGTTGGTATTTACTTCGGGTACAACAGGAAAAGGAAAGGGCGTAATGCTTTCGCAAAATGCAATACTTTCAGATATGTCTGATGTAATACCGTATATTGACTTTGGCGAAAAATCTTTAGGCCTTTTGCCGTTGCACCATACTTATGGTTCTTCTGTTATGATTGTGGGCCATGCAATGATAGGCTGTGAGGTTTATATTTCATCGGGCTTGAGATATATTATGAAAGAGCTTAAAGAACAAAAACCTCAGCATCTCATACTCGTTCCTTTGTATATGGAAAGTTTTTACCGTAAAATACTTGCTAACGCAAAAGATACGGGCAAAGATAAATTGCTTTTCAGAATGATTAAGATAAGTAATTTCTTGCGTAAATTCGGCATAGACCTTCGTAAAAAGCTCTTTAAATCAGTAAATGCGGCTTTTGGCGGTGAACTTAAAATGGTAATTTCCGGCGGTGCTCCCGTAAATCCGGAAATACTTTCTTTGTTTGATGCACTTGGCATTAAGGCTCTTAACGGATACGGAATTACTGAATGTGCGCCTATTATTGCGGTTAACAGAAGCAGACGTTCTATTGCAGGAAGCGTTGGTCCTGTACTTGATATAGATGAAGTAAGAATTGATGACCCTAATGAGGATGGCGAGGGCGAAATTCTTGTAAAAGGACCTAATGTAATGATGGGATATTATAAAAATGAAGAGGCAACTGCTGCGGCATTTACAGAGGATGGATTCTTCAGAACAGGTGACTACGGCAAATTGGTAGGAGATGTTATTTTCATTACGGGAAGAAAAAAGAATCTTATTATTCTTTCAAACGGTAAAAATGTATATCCCGAAGAAATTGAAAACGAACTTTCTGCAGTTCCCGGAATACTTGAAATTATAGTTTATGAGGGACAGAGCAAACGTGGACTTGAGCATAACGCTATTGTTGCGGAAATTTTCCCCGATAAAGAGTATCTTGAAAAGAATGGTATAGAAGATGCGCACGCCTATTTCAAACCATTTATAAGTGAGTATAACAAAGGTGCTGTGGCGTATAAAAAGATTACAGTAATTAAAGTTCGTGAAGAAGAATTCCCGAAAAATACACTCAGAAAAATATTGAGATTTAAGCTTGACATGACTATAGATTAATAGTGTTTTGTTAAAGTTTTTAGGCCCTTGGAGAGATTGTTTCGAGGGCTGTTTTTATTGAACTTAAATATTTTTTGTTGTATAATTTAAACGTAGACTTTCTGATGGGAGGCAGACAAATGATACAGGATTTACACTCGCACACATATTATTCTTTTTGCGGTGCGGATTCTCCGGAGGCTGTTGTTGAAACTGCTGCGAAAAACGGTATAGAGCTGATTGGCATTACCGATCATAATTACGGCATCGGACATCAAAGAACTGACGTGTATTTCAGCACTGCCGAGGAAATAAAAAATGACTACGAAAGAACACTTGTAAGGTATTTTGATCATATAAATTTGGTAAAAGAAAAATATGAGACAAAATACAACGGCAAAATTAAAGTGCTTCGCGGCATAGAAATCGGCACAGTGAAACAAAATCGCGTTCCGCTTCCTGATGGTGCAGATATTTCTTTTTTTGATTATTGCCTTATCGAGCATATTGACCATATAGAAAATTCTTCCACGGGCGGTGATCTTTTTACTTTTGCGAAACGTTGCGCTTGCCCTGCCGGAATAGCCCATACAGATATGTTTTCTTTTATAGAAAAAATAGGAGAGGATCCTCTTAAATATTTTTCCAAAATGGCGGAGGAAAATATTTTTTGGGAAATGAATGTAAATTTGGACACAATACATTCCGGAAGAATACACG
>SVJD01000010.1 GCA_015069165.1 Oscillospiraceae bacterium | reverse complement strand
GAGGCATAATATTTATGGCAAGAAAGAAAATTTCAATGGACGGTAATACAGCTGCCGCTCACGTAAGTTACGCATTTACTGAGGTAGCAAGTATTTATCCTATTACACCGTCCAGTGTTATGGCTGAACTTACTGACTCTTGGTCAGCAACAGGCCTTAAGAATATTTTCGGAGATAATGTAAGAGTTATGGAAATGCAGTCAGAAGCCGGCGCAGCAGGTACTGTACACGGCAGCTTGGCAGCAGGTGCTCTTACAACAACATATACGGCATCACAAGGTTTGCTCCTTATGATTCCGAATATGTACAAAATTGCAGGTGAGCTTTTACCTTGTGTAATTCACGTTTCAGCAAGATGTGTAGCTTCACACGCACTCAATATTTTCGGAGATCATTCAGACGTATATGCATGCCGTCAGACAGGTTTCGCAATGATGGCTTGTACAAATCCTCAAGAAGTTATGGATTTGGGCGCAGTTGTTCACCTTTCAACAATAAAAGGCCGCGTTCCGTTTGTTAACTTCTTTGATGGTTTCCGTACTTCACACGAAATTTCAAAGATCGAAGCATGGGACTATGATGATCTTAAAGAAATGATAGATCAAGATGCTTTGGCAGCATTCCGTAAAAGAGCTCTTAACCCTGAACACCCTGTTCTCAGAGGCAGCGCAGAAAACGGAGATATATTCTTCCAACACAGAGAAGCTTGTAACAGATATTATGATGAGCTTCCTGCAATTGTTGAAGAATATATGGACAAAGTTAATGCAAAAATCGGTACAGATTATAAGCTCTTTAACTACTACGGTGCTCCCGATGCAGACAGAGTTATCATAGCAATGGGTTCTATCTGTGACGTTGCAGAAGAAGTTATTGATTATATGCTCGCACAAGGCGAGAAAGTAGGACTTGTAAAAGTTCGTTTGTACAGACCTTTCTGTGCAGACAAGCTTGTTGAAGCAATTCCCGCAACAGCAAAGAAAATCGCAGTTCTCGACAGAACAAAAGAGCCCGGTTCTTTGGGTGAACCTTTGTATTTGGATGTTGTTACAGCTCTTGCAACAAAAGGCGTAAATGCTAAAGTTGTAGGCGGCCGTTACGGTCTCGGTTCAAAAGACACTCCTCCTCAAAGTATTTTTGCAGTATATGAGAACCTCAGAGCTGACGAGCCTAAAGCAAACTTCACAATCGGTATTGTTGATGATGTTACTAACCGCTCTTTGGAAGAAAAAGCTGCTCCCGATACAGCTCCTGCAGGTACAATAAGCTGCAAGTTCTGGGGACTCGGCGGTGACGGAACAGTTGGTGCCAATAAAAACTCAATCAAAATTATCGGTGACCACACAGATAAGTTCATTCAGGCTTACTTCCAGTATGACTCAAAGAAAACAGGTGGTGTAACTATTTCTCACTTGCGTTTCGGTGACAAAGCAATCAAGTCTTCTTACTATGTAACAAAAGCAGACTTCGTTGCTTGCCACAATCCGTCATATATGATAAAGGGATATAAGATTGTAAACGATGTTAAACCCGGCGGAATATTCCTTCTTAACTGTCAATGGACACCTGAGGAAGTTGAAAAACATCTTCCCGCAGAAGCAAAGAAATATATCGCAGAGAACAACGTTCAATTCTATATAGTTAACGCTATTGATAAAGCAAGAGAAATCGGTATGGGTAAGAGAACAAATACAATTCTCCAATCTGCATTCTTTGCTCTTGCAAACATCATGCCTATTGAAGAAGCTGTAGATTATATGAAAGCAGCAGCAAAGAAATCCTACCTTAAAAAAGGTGAAGCTGTTGTTGAAATGAACTATAAAGCTATCGATGCAGGTGTAGATGCTATCGTTAAGATTGATGTTCCCGCTTCTTGGAAAGATGCAAAAGACGAAGCTAAAACAGCTGAAGTTAAGAGCAGACGTCCCGAAATGGTTAAATTCGTTAACGAAATCCTTAAACCCGTAGGAATGATGCAAGGTGATTCTCTTCCTGTTTCTGTATTTGCAGACATGGCAGACGGTACTTTCCCGCAAGGTTCATCAGCATTCGAAAAACGCGGTGTTGCAGTAGATGTACCTGAGTGGATTCCTGAGAATTGTATTCAGTGTAACCAGTGTGCGTATGTATGTCCTCACGCAACAATTCGTCCTTTCGCTATGAGCAAGGAAGAAGCAGACGCTGCTCCCGAGTCAACAAAGAAAGTTCAGATGAAGGGCAAAGGCTGCGAGGAATACACTTTCACAATGTCTATCAGTCCTCTTGACTGTATGGGTTGCGGACTCTGCGTAAAAGTATGTCCTGCAAAAGAAAAAGCACTCAAGATGGTTTCACAAGAATCACAAGCAGCTCAACAAGATGCTTTCGATTACACAGTTGCAACTGTTACAAAGAAACCCACATCGTTCAGCGATTTCACAGTAAAAGGCAGCCAGTTCAACCAGCCGTTGCTTGAATTCTCAGGCTCATGTGCAGGTTGTGCGGAAACATCTTACGCAAGACTCATTACACAGCTCTTCGGTGAGCGTATGTATATTTCAAATGCAACAGGATGTTCTTCAATTTGGGGCGGCAGTGCTCCGGCTACACCTTATACAGTAAATCGTGATTCAGGTCGCGGTCCTGCATGGGGTAACAGCTTGTTTGAGGATAACGCTGAGCACGGTCTTGGTATGTTCTTGGGACAAAAAGCTATCAGAGACAGACTTATTGCTTGCGTTGAGAAGATTGCAGGCAGAACAGAGTGCGCTGAGCTTAAGGATCTTTGCACAGCATATCTCGATACAGTTGATGACGGAGAGGCAAACGCAGATGCATCTGCAAAACTTATTGCAAAACTCGAATCTATTGACTGTGATTGCAGTGAAAGAAAAGAAATCCTTGCAAGCAAAGAATATCTTGCAAAGAAATCTGTTTGGATATTCGGCGGTGACGGTTGGGCTTATGACATCGGTTTCGGCGGTCTTGATCACGTTATTGCTTCAGGTGAAGATGTAAACATCATGGTATTTGATACTGAGGTTTACTCAAATACAGGTGGTCAGGCTTCTAAAGCAAGCCGTCTCGGTCAGGTTGCTCAGTTTGCTGCAGCAGGTAAAGCAATCGGAAAGAAGAACCTTGCGGAAATCGCAATGTCTTACGGATATGTTTACGTTGCACAAATCGCAATGGGCGCTGATATGAATCAAACAATCAAAGCTTTGAAAGAAGCTGAGGCTTATAAAGGACCTTCAATCATAATCGGCTACGCTCCTTGTGAAATGCACGGAGTTAAAGGCGGTATGTCAAATTGCCAAGAGGAAATGAAGAAAGCAGTAGCTGCAGGTTACTGGCAGACATTCAGATTCAACCCTGAGCTTAAAGCAGAAGGAAAGAATCCTCTTACAATTGACTGCAAGGCTCCTACAGAAAGTTATATCGCATTCATCGAGAGCGAAACACGTTACAGCCGCTTAAAACAACAGTTCCCCGAAAGAGCAGAAAAACTCTTTGCAGAAGCTGAAGAAGAAGCTAAGGCTCGTTATAATCGTTTGCTCAAGATGAAAGACCTTTATGAGGTACAAGAATAATTTTCGTTTTGAGATAGAATAGTTTCAAAAAAATGTGGTGTAATCTCAAAAAAGAGATTACACCATTTTTTTGGTTTTTGTAAAATTTTGTATTTGTTATTAAGAGTTAAAATATTTGATTATCTTTGAAATAGCACCTGTTTCCATCAAAACCTGTCCTCGTTCTATAAGAAGAGGAAGGAACGACTCTGCAGGTAAATACGTTGCGTTGTAATCAACAACAAGAGCTTCTAATTTTTCTACAGAACGAATGTTCTTACTGTTTGGTTTAATAAGCAAATAATAAGCTCCGCGATAACCGTACAAAGAAGAAGCAATTCTTTTAAAATTCTGATTTTTAGAGAAAAACTCTACCATATCAGTGAAAACGGGGAAAACAATAATATCCCAATCCGGCAAAAGAGGGTTATTTCTTTCCTCTGCGGGTTCTTTAATTTCAGGCGCTTTGGCATCGGAGTTTGCATTATATGCAGGTTTTTCCTCAGAAATTTCGTTTTTGGGTTCTGCGTTTATCGAAGGTTTCTTGGCAGATTCTGTTTCACGATTGATTTTTTGGAAAAAGTTGCGAAAAGATTTTGTGTCTTCGGATTGCGTTTCTTTGTTATTGGGTTTCATTCCAAGCTCTTTGCGCATAGAATCTGCGGCAGCGTTAAGTATTTTATCGAAGTGTTCTAAAACAGGATTTTCTTCTTCGTAATAGAGAGGCTCGGAGTCATTGTCATCAGCGTTGTGTGAAATAGTCAGAATGAGACAACCGTCGCTATCATATTTGTTTACAACTTTGAGCTGACGGTCATCAAATTCGCGGCCGAATTCAATATTTGCATGATCTATTGCATCCCACACAAGCTTTGTGTAATCAGGCGAATCTTCATTTAAAGCAGAAAAAGATAAGTTTCTTGCCGCAAGATCGTTGTGTGATATATAAACATTCACTGTGTTTTGTGAAATTCTTTCAATTCTCATAAAGTCAGCCCCCTTTCTAAGAGCTCATATATTATAATGGTAAAAATGTAAAAAGAGAATAGTAAAATGTAACCAAATGCTATTAGTTTTTGTGTTTATTGTAATATTCTTTTATTCTTTCAAAAGAAGCGGGACTCAAATCATGCTCTATTTTGCAAGCATCTGTCAATGCAATATCATCGGGCACACCTAACATTATAAGTACTTTGGCGATGATTTCGTGACGCTCCGAAATTGCAAGAGCAATTTGCATACCTTTTTCGGAAAGCGAAATGTCATTTGATTTATCTATATTTATAAAATTATTTTCTTTTAGCTCTTTTGTCATTTTACTGACCGAAGGCTTTGAAAAACCAAGCTCTTTTGCTATGTCAACAGAGCGGCATTTCCCGGTACGTTCTCGGATATTAAGGATAGCCTCAAGATAGTTTTCACCTGATTCGTGTATACTCATTTTATTCCCCTGCCAAAATTTAGTTACTTTCACAGTATAACATGATTTTGTAGGAAAAACAAATTCTTTTGCTTGACAAAAAAGGGCGAAAGAAATAGAATAAAACAGTGAGTAACTTGGAGTTGTTCGCCCTTTTTCGTGATTTTTGCGAGTCTTAAAATCGTAGCCCGGAGCTCGTTTTGAACAGCAAAAAGAAATAAAAATTTTTGAGGTACAGCAAAATGAGAGTTGCTTGTTGTTCCGTAGGGCGAAGCGTACAGGGAAATCATTTATGTTTAATAATTATTGCAAAGGGGGATAAAAATGAATAAAGATAATCGTGGCTCGGCAAAGAAAAAATTTGACTATGCTACAATATTGCTTGTTGTGTATGACGTTGTTGCTGTGAATTTGGCGTATTTTTTGGCATTATGGATTAGATTTGATTGTAGATTTTCTTGGTTGGTAGGAAGTTCATATACTCATTCATTTGTTAAATTTATCCCAATAAATTCTGTTTTTTGTATTGCGGTATTCTTTTTGTTAAAAATGTATAAAAGCTTGTGGCGGTTTGCAGGCTTTAATGATTTTTTCAGAATTATAGCTGCTACTATAATTACCACAATAGGACATTGGATAGGAATTACTCTTATTTTTGAACGTATGCTTTTATCATATCATCTTTTTGGTGCTATGATACAATTTGCTTTTTTGGTAATTGTACGTTTCGGATATAGGTTTGTTCTTGCGCAGATAAACAGTACAAGACGAAGCAGTGAAACGGCAAATGAATCAAGAATTATGTTGATAGGTGCCGGAGTTGCGGGACAGATGCTTTTACAGGATATTAACCATTCCGGAGAATCCAGAGGCATTGTTTGTTGCATAATTGATGACGATAACAGTAAATGGGGAAAATATATGGATGGAGTACCCATAGTGGGCGGACGTAATGATATTTTGGAAAATGCAGAAAAGTATAATATCGAAAAAATTTATATAGCGATTCCCAGTTGTTCTGCTGAAGAAAAAAGAGATATTTTAAATATTTGCCAGACAACTAAGTGCGAATTGAAAAATCTGCCCGGCTTGTATCAGCTTGCAAGCGGAGATGTTACTGTGGCGGCAATGAAACCTGTTGCTGTAGAAGACCTTCTCGGCAGAGAACCCATAAAAGTAGAAATGAGCGAAATATTCCGTCAGCTGAGCGGCAAGGTTATACTTGTAACAGGCGGAGGCGGTTCTATCGGAAGTGAATTGTGCAGACAGATTGCATCTCACGCGCCGAAACAATTAATAATTTTTGACGTATATGAAAACAATGCATACGATATTGAGCAAGAGCTTAAGGAGAATTGTCCCGGTTTAAATCTTGTTGTACTTATAGGTTCTGTGCGTGACAGCCGTAAATTACATCAAATGTTTGAAACATACAAACCGGAGATTGTTTTCCACGCTGCAGCACATAAACACGTGCCGCTTATGGAAAGCAGTCCGTGTGAGGCCATAAAGAATAATGCCATAGGCACATATAAGACGGCGTATGCAGCTATGATGAACGGTTGTAAACGTTTTGTATTGATTTCCACAGATAAGGCTGTTAATCCTACAAATATTATGGGTGCAAGTAAACGCTTGTGTGAAATGATTATACAGTCTTTTGATAAAATGATTCAGCAAGGAAGAGTGGACGAGCTTCCTGTTATACAGGCACACGTTGAAGATGAAGACGGGGCACTGAATTTTTCTGCAAAAAAGGCAGGGAATATTTGTACGGAATTTGTTGCTGTGCGATTTGGAAATGTTTTGGGCAGTAACGGATCTGTTATTCCGCTCTTTAAAAAGCAAATAGCGGCAGGTGGACCGGTAAAGGTTACACATCCTGATATTATAAGATATTTCATGACGATTCCGGAGGCTGTTTCCCTTGTTTTGCAAGCAGAAACATACGCAAAGGGCGGAGAAATATTTGTACTTGATATGGGTTCTCCCATGAAGATTGATACTTTGGCAAGGAATTTAATAAAGCAATCGGGCTACAGACCTGATATTGATATAAAAATCGAGTATACGGGATTGAGACCGGGAGAAAAACTTTATGAAGAAAAGCTTATGGCAGAAGAAGGTATGACGAGTACACCGAATAAGCTTATACATATAGGTAAACCAATTGAATTTGATACGGACAAGTTTTTACAACAACTTAAGTTTTTGATGAAAGCTTGTTTTGAAAACAGAGATGAAGATGTTCGCGAAATGGTTATGAAAGTTGTAACTACATATAAGCCTGCGGACAATTCTAATGAGGTCGAGAAAGATTCTGTATATAAGAAATTAGCATCAGAGGTTCACTAAAAAAATATAGAGGGATGAAAATATGTCAGAGCAAAGAAAAATTATTTCATTTAGTCCTCCGGATATTTCAGAGGAAGAAATAAAAGAAGTAACCGAAGCTCTTCGTTCGGGATGGATTACCACAGGACCTCGAACGAAGCTTCTTGAAAAACAAATTGCAGAGTGGGTTGGCACACAGAAGTGTGTCTGCCTTAATTCGCAGACTGCTTGTGCGGAATTGACTCTTCGTTTGCTTGGTATAGGAGAAGGAGACGAAGTTTGCGTTCCTTCATACACATATACAGCTTCTGCATCTGTTATAGATCACGTTGGCGCGAAGATTGTTATGTTAGATTCTCAAAAAGACAGCTTGGAGATGAATTACGATGCTCTTGAGGCGGCTATTACAGAAAAAACAAAGGCTGTAATTCCTGTCGATTTGGGCGGTGTGCCATGCGACTATGACCGTATTTTTGATATTATTGAGCGTAAAAAACATTTATTCAAGCCGTCAAACGAAATTCAGAAGGCTTTTGGCAGAATTGTTGTTTGTGCAGATACTGCACATTCTTTCGGTGGAAAGTACAAAGGGAAAATGATTGGTTCTGTTGCCGATTTTTCAAGCTTCAGTTTCCATGCAGTTAAGAATATTACAACGGCAGAGGGCGGGGCTTTGACTTGGAAAACTATTCCGGGTATAGGCGATGACGAAATTTATAAGCAATTACAATTATTCAGTTTGCATGGTCAATCAAAAGATGCTCTTGCAAAATCAAAGCTCGGAGCATGGGAATATGATGTTATAGGTACATTCTATAAATGTAATATGACAGATATTGCTGCGGCAATCGGACTTAAACAGTTTGAGCGTTACCCCGAAATGCTTAAACGCAGAAAAGAAATTATAGAAAAATATGATGCGGCTTTTAAACCGCTTGGAATAAAGATGCTTAATCATTACACTGAAAATTACGAATCTTCGGGACATTTGTATATTACTTTTATTCCGGGTATTACTCTTGAACAGAGAAATGAGATAATCGTAAAAATGGCAGAGCGTGGTATTGCTTGTAATGTACATTACAAGCCGCTTCCTATGCATACTGCGTATAAACGTTTGGGATTTGATATAAAGAATTACCCGAATGCGTATGCTTTCTTTGAAAAAGAGATTACTATACCGCTCCATACATCGTTGCCTGATGAAGACGTAATGTATATAATTGAGCAATATTCCGAAATTGTGAAGGAGTATATATAAGTGAACATTCTCAAATGGGAGCAACTTCCTGAAAATTTGCAAACAGAGGAAGTCAGAAAATATTATGACATTCTCAAGAAAAAAAAAGGCAGCTTGTTTTTTAAAAGAGTATTTGATTTGTTTTTCTCTGTAATAGGACTTATAGTTCTTTTACCTGTATTCTTGATTTTGGCAATTGCCATAAAAATTGATTCTCCCGGACCGGTCTTTTATCGTCAAGAACGAGTAACTCAATACGGAAAATCATTCAGAATACATAAATTCAGAACGATGGTTCAAAACGCGGATAAAGGTTCGCAAGTAACAGTAAATAATGATAGCCGCATTACTCATGTAGGTAGGGTAATACGTAATTGCAGGTTAGACGAAATTGCACAGCTGTTTGATGTAATTCAAGGCACTCTTACATTAGTAGGTGTTCGTCCGGAATCGCCGAAATTTGTTGATGAATATACAAACGAAATGTTGGCTACGCTTTTACTTCCTGCGGGTGTTACAAGTCTTGCAAGCATTTATTATAAAGATGAAGCCAAACTTCTTGACGGAGTTCAAGATTCCGACAAGGTTTATGTTGAAAAAATATTGCCGTCCAAAATGTACTACAACCTTAAAGGCATTGAAGAATTCAGCTTTTGGGGAGATATAAAGATTATGTTTATGACGGTATTTGCCGTTCTTGGTGTTGAATATAAAGGCGATTTGCTTGTTGAAGATGCCTTTCCCGAGGAGGAGATTGCAGCTAAATGATGACAGTTTCATTGTGTGTTGTTGCGTATAATGAAGAACAGTTTTTGCCGAATCTTCTCAAGGACTTGGAAAATCAGACTTATCCCCATGATTTGACTGAAATTGTTTTGATTGACGGTAATTCAAAAGATAATACGAAACAAATCATGACGGATTTTGCAAAAAACGCGAACTCTTTTTATAGTGTACAAGTGTTAAATAATCCGCAGAGAATTCAGGCCGCAGGTTGGAATATTGCAATCGAGAATGCAAAAAGCGACATCATCATAAGAATTGATGCACATACTCACATTCCGGCGGAATTTACCGCAAAAAATATGGCACTGCAAGAAAAAGGGGAGTATGTAACAGGTGGGGTAAGACCTTGTTTGATTGATAATCCGACTCCTTGGAAAAAAACGCTTCTTGAAGTAGAAAATTCAATGTTTGGAAGCAGTGTAAGCAAAGGACGCAAAAATACTGAGAGTTGTTATGTAAAATCGATGTTCCACGCAGCTTACAGACGAGAAGTCTTTGAGAAAGCGGGGAATTTCAATACGAAACTTTTACGAACAGAGGATAATGAAATGCATTATCGTATTCGTGAGGCGGGATATAAATTATACTGCGACCCCGATATTGTTTCTTATCAATACGCTCGCAGTAATTTTAAAAAGATGGTAAAGCAAAAATACGGAAACGGTTATTGGATTGGCTTGACTTTGGGTATTTGCCCGGGGTGCATATCACTGTTTCATCTTGTTCCGTTTGTTTTTGTTTTGGGAATTGTTTTTACAAGTATTTTGGCTTTGTTTTCTTTTTGGTATTTAGCGGTTGCAATGTGGACTTTGTATGCATTATTTGTACTTACGGGAACTGTATGTACAATCCTAAATAAACAAGCTAACAGATGGACTTTTTTAATGCCGGCATTATTCTTGATTATGCACATCAGTTATGGGGTAGGTACATTGGTAGGACTTGTAAAAATGCCGTTTTACAGAAAAAGATTAAGCAAAAGGTAATAATATCGGAGGAAAGTATGTCAGATAAAAAATACAAAATCGGATACACTACGGGTGTTTTTGATATGTTCCATATCGGACATCTTAATATTTTAAGAAGAGCAAAAGAGCAATGCGACTATTTGATTGTCGGAGTATCCACAGATGAAACTGTGGAAAGTTATAAACATAAAACTCCGGTAATTAAGTTTGAAGAGCGCTGCGCTATAGTTGAAGCAATTAAATACGTGGACAAAGTTGTTCCCCAAACTTCAATGAATAAAATGGAAGCGTATGAGAAATTAAAGTTTGATGCATTGTTCCATGGCAGTGATTGGAAAGGCAGTGAAATGTACGATAAAATCGTAAAAGATTTTGCAGAAATCGGTGTTGATGTGGTTTTTCTTCCTCATACTGAAGGTATCAGCTCTACACTTATACGCGAAAAAGCAAATAAATAATGAAGAGAATAGATTCTATAGAAGAATTGAATAAAAAATGTACAGGTTGTATGGCATGCGTAGATGCTTGCCCTGTTAAATGTGTTTTACCTGTTGAGGGAAAAGATGGGTTTAAGTATTCTGCAATTGATGAAGAAAAATGTATCAAATGCGGCAAATGCTACGGGGTATGTCCTATTGAAACACACGAAAAGCACCATGAAGAACAACATTTGTTTGCGGCATATTCTAAAGATTCTGTTTGTCAAAATAATGGTTCGTCAGGCGGTATTTTTGAATTGCTTGCAAATTATTTTTTGGAACTTGGGTATTATGTTTGCGGGGCGGCTTTTGAGGGAACAACACTTAAACATCGTGTTATAAGCTCAAAAGAAGAAATTAAACCGCTTTTGAAGTCAAAATATATACAATCTGACACAAAAGGTATATACAATCAAGTTTTAAAATTACTTGAAAAAGGTGAGAAAGTTTTCTTTTGCGGTACACCGTGTCAGGTTTCCGCTCTTGTAAATGCAGTTCCCAAAGCTAAAACAAAAAATTTGTTTACGGCAGACATTATTTGTCATGGTGTTCCGTCTCAGAAAGTTTTTGATGAATATATCAAAACTCTTGAGAAAAAACACGGCGGTGAAATTTGTGAGTTTTCTTTTAGAGTTAAGGATAACAAGTATGGTCATGCTCACGGATATACATATAAAGTAACGAAAAATGAAAAAACTTCTGTAGTGAATGGAGTTTATACTAATTCGACTTTTTATAATGCATTTAAAAACTATTCGATTTTTCGTGAAAGTTGTTATGAATGCAAATATACAACGCTTCAAAGAGTATCAGATATTACACTTGCCGATTTTTGGGGTATCGAAAAATATGATTTTAAAGGCAATGTAGATAAAGGCGTTTCGATGATAATTACAAATACACAAAAAGGCTTTGAGGCTTTTGAAAGTGTTAAAGAAGCTGTTGTTAGCAAGGAATTTCCGATTCAATACGGAATCGATTCAAATTACTGTTTGACACATACTACAACGAAACCTAAAAACAGAGATGCTATTATAGAAGAAATTGCCAATAATGGTTATGAGGTTGCTGCAAAAAAATATTTTGGTTGCAGTTTGGTACAAAAAATGTATTGGTTAATTCCGCCAAAAGCGCGAAATCTTATACGAAAAATGCGAGGAAATTAAAATGTATACATATATGAGAGAAAATACTCCGGATGATTGGGGGATAAAAAAGCTCCAAGAAAAAATATTGGAAATAGCTGTTTATGTAGATAAGTTTTGCCAAGAAAACGATATACAGTACTGCCTTATGGGAGGTTCTGCATTAGGAGCAATACGGCATAGCGGATTTATTCCGTGGGACGATGATTTGGATTTCTTCATGACTCCTGACAATTATGAGAAATTTGTTAAAGCTTTTGAAGAAAAGGGAGATAAAGATAAGTTTTTCCTTGAGCCTTTTGGTCACTTTGACAATATGGTTACACTGGGAAAGGTACGTGCAAAAAACACCACATACATTGAGGATTGTTTGATTGATTACAAAATATCTCATAATGTGTATTTGGATATTTTTATTCTTCATACTTGCCCGGACAATACTTTACAAAGAAAACATCAATATTTTTGGGCAAAGTATGTCGTTGCAAAGACTCAATGTGTACGCGATTTGTCACGTTACGGTTTTGCATTAAAAACAGCACTGCGTATTCTTAAATGTTTCCCGAGACTTTTTCTCGTTAAACATGCATTGAAACAAGTTTACAAATACAGAAATAAAGAAACAACGCTTTATTGTAACTATCTCGGGAAAGCAAAATATAAAAGGGGTACATACAAAAGAGAATGGTTTGAAAAAACAAAACGTGTTCCTTTTGAGAATGTAGCATTAAATGTTCCTATAGGTGTTGAAGAATTTTTAAGTGAGAGATTCGGAGATTACATGAAGATTCCGAATATTGAGCAAATTCGCCGGGAGCAACACGCAGGAGTTTGGGATACAGAAAAAGATTACAAAGAATATTTAACAAAAGAGCCGACATTACCGGCAAAATATGTATTATAAGGAAAAATAAGATGAGCAATGTTCAAGTTTTGGTTGCGTGCATGAATCAAAAAGATGATTCTCTTTACAGAGAGATGAATATACAAACTGATGCAGTGCTTGCGAACCAGTGTGATGAGTATTCATATAGAGTATATACGGAGCCTGACGGGAGTAAAGTTGAGCTGATTTCCACAGCTGACAGAGGTGTCGGAAAAAATCGCAACAAAGCACTTATGAATGCAAGCGGAAAGTATTTATTGTGTTCAGACCAAGATATGATATATGTGGACGGCTATGAAAAAATCATTGAAGAAGCCTTTGCAAAGTGCCCGAAAGCAGACATAATCGTTTTCAATCTGAAATACTTAAATCGTTTAACCTCAGGGCGCAGAGAAACCGGTAAATTCAAAAAGCTTCATTTATGGAAATGTATGCGATACGGAACGGCTCGTGTGGCCATGAGAAAAAGTGCGATTGATAAGGCATGTTTGTCTTTTTCTACTTTGTACGGCGGCGGTGCCAAGTACAGTTCCGGAGAAGATTCTTTGTTTATAAGAGAGGCATTTCGTAAAGGACTGAAAATGTATGTTTCTCCCATTATTATTGCCAAAGTAAAGCAAGAGGAATCATCATGGTTCCATGGATATAACGATAAGTATTTTATTGATAAAGGTATATTGATTGCAAATGCTTTTCCGGTAATGAAGCATTTGTTGATTTATTATTTTGCATACGGAATGAGAAACGATACTAAAGAGTATAGCTTTTTTAAAATATGCAAACTTATGAGACAAGGCATTAAGGATTTTAAGGCGTTATGAAAATTTGTATTTTAAAAGAATCTTTATGCATCGGCGGTACAGAAAGAAGTGCTGCCAATATATCTAAAGTTTTAAGTGATGAGCATGATGTTTGTGTTGCTTTGTATGATGGAGAACAAGTAAAATATTCTTGTGCAGGAGAGCTTATAGATTTTAATTTGCCGCCAAAACCATCTTTTATCGGCAAAGTGATAAATACATATCGCAGAGATATAAAGTTGCGCCGTTTGTTGAAAAATAAAAAATTTGATATTCTTTATACATTTACCGCAATATCGAATAAACAAACAAAATATAAATATAATTTGCCGAAAATAATATCTGCCAGAGATTTCGGGGCAATGTGCGAAAGGCATAACCAATATAAAGCGGCACTGAATAATTCGTCTGCGATGATTTGCAATTCGGAATATACGAAAGAGTTTTATTTGTCGAAATATCCGGAGGATTCTGATAAAGTTTTTGCGGTATACAACTATATTGATATTGAAGAAATACAAAAGCAAGCAGAAGAAACTGTTGAAAACGAATATATAGAATTTTTAAACAAACATAAAGATACAATTGTTTCCGTAGGAAGATTTTGCAAGGAAAAAGGTTTTGAGTATTTGATAGAAGCCTTTACAAAAGCAAGAGAAAAGAATCAAGAACTGGGACTTGTTTTGGTAGGGGACGGGAAGTATAAACAAAAATATATAGATTCCATCGAAAAGCTTGGAGTTGCAAGTCACGTGTACTTTACGGGATTTCAAAAAAATCCGTATAAATACATGAATAAATGCAGTTGCTTCATTCTTTCTTCAATAAGTGAAGGCTTTCCGAATGTTGTTGCTGAAGCAATGGCACTTGCTTTGCCTGTGATTGCAGATAATTGTTATTCCGGTCCGGCAGAGATTTTAAGGAAGGATAAAAATTATCAGGCTGTAACCGATAAGTATCAAGAATGTGATTACGGTATTTTGACACCGAGAATTACGGAAAGTGATAATTACAATTCTGTTTTGCAACTTAGTGAGGCAATAGAAAAGTTACTTGCAGATGCGGAAAAAAGAAGATATTACAGTGAAATATCAATAAAAAGAGCAGCGGGTTTCTCAATAGAAGCTACGAGAGTAAAGCTAAACAGTATCTTTGATGAGCTTATAAAGCAAAGGGGTAAGCAAAATGATTAACAGTAAAAAAGAACTGGCTTATTATCTTGAATGTGATAAAGTTGCTTTGGGCAAAAAACATCCAAGGATATGTCTTGCGGAGTTACGATAGGAGGAATTCCTGCAAAAATTATAAGTGAAAATGATTCGCTAAAACATTTAATAAAAGCAACTGAGGTAGTTAAAAGGGAGGAAAAAGATAATGAATAACTTGTATGAAAAAATAGTAAAGGGAGAAGAAAAAATTTCTCTTGTAGGTCTTGGCTATGTTGGTATGCCGATAGCAGTTGCATTCTCCAAAAAAGTCGGTGTTATCGGTTATGATTTAAATGAAAAGAAAATAGAACTTTATAAATCGGGTATTGATCCTACAAACGAAGTAGGAGACGAAGCTATTAAAAATTGCAGTGTTGAATTTACTTCCGATGAAAAAGATCTTCAAAGAGCGAAGTTCCATATAGTAGCTGTTCCGACACCTGTGTATGATGACCATACTCCCGATTTAACTCCGGTAGAAGGAGCAAGCCGTATTCTTGGTCGTAACTTGACAAAGGGCAGTGTGGTTGTATTTGAGTCAACTGTATATCCCGGTGTTACAGAGGATGTGTGTGTGCCTATTCTTGAAAAAGAATCAGGACTTAAATGCGGAGTGGATTTCAAAATAGGTTATTCTCCGGAACGTATCAATCCCGGAGATAAAGTTCACCGCCTTGAAACAATAACAAAGATTGTATCAGGTATGGATAAAGAATCTCTTGATGTGATTGCAAAAGTTTATGAGCTTGTAGTAGATGCAGGTGTCCACAGAGCTCCTTGTATTAAAGTGGCGGAGGCCGCAAAAGTTATAGAAAACAGCCAGCGAGATATAAACATTGCGTTTATGAATGAGCTTTCGATTATATTCAACAAGATGGGTATTGATACAAAATCAGTTCTTGAAGCTGCAGGCACAAAATGGAATTTCCTTAGATTTTATCCCGGACTTGTTGGCGGACATTGTATTGGTGTAGACCCGTATTATTTAACATATAAGGCAGAAATGCTTGGTTATCACAGCCAAGTTATCCTTGCAGGACGTCGTATTAACGATGATATGGGCAAATACGTTGCGGAAAATGTTGTTAAGAATTTGATAAAGGCAGATAAAGCAGTGAAAAATGCTAAAGTTGCCGTACTTGGTTTTACTTTTAAAGAAAATTGCCCTGATACACGTAACAGTAAAATTTTCGATATTATTAAAGAACTCAGAGAATATGGCATAGAACCTCTTATTGCCGATCCAACGGCCGATGCTGAGGAAGCGAAACGTATTTACGGAGTTGAATTTGTTGATTTGGCAAGCATTAAAAATGCAGATGCAGTTGTACTTGCTGTAGCACATGATGAATTTTCAAAATTCACAATGCAGGAAATGGATAAATTCTTTGGTGATGGTAAAAAAGTACTGATTGATATTAAAGGTCTTCTTAACAGAGAAGAATATGAAAATGCCGGATATTTGTATTGGAGGCTGTAATTATGGGATATGAAAATTTAGTTTTCCCCGAAAATTCAAAATTCCTTGTAACAGGCGGAGCAGGTTTTATAGGCTCCAATTTGTGCGAGGCAATTCTTAAACTCGGATATAAAGTAAGATGCTTAGACGACCTTTCTACAGGCAAACAATCTAATGTGGATATGTTTTTGTCAAATCCTAATTATGAATTTATACGGGGTGATATAAAAGATATAGACATCTGCTTAAAAGCAACGGAAGGCGTTGATTTTGTACTGAATCAGGCTGCTTGGGGAAGTGTGCCGCGCTCTATTGAAATGCCGCTCTTTTATTGTGCAAACAATATTCAGGGAACTTTGAATATGATGGAAGCATCAAGAAGAAACGGAGTTAAGAAATTTGTATATGCATCAAGTTCATCGGTGTACGGCGATGAACCCAAACTCCCCAAAACAGAAGGTGTAGAGGGAAATTTATTATCACCTTACGCACTTACAAAAAGATGTGATGAGGAGTGGGCAAAACAATACACAATGCATTACGGACTCGACACATACGGACTTCGCTATTTTAATGTATTTGGCCGCAGACAAGACCCGAACGGAGCTTATGCGGCAGTTATTCCGAAGTTTATCAAAATGCTTTTGAATGATGAGCAACCTACAATTAACGGCGATGGCAAACAGAGCAGAGATTTCACATACATTGAAAATGTCATCGAAGCTAATTTAAAAGCTTGCCTTGCACCCCACGAGGCTGCGGGACAAGCATTTAATATTGCGTACGGCGGCAGGGAATATTTAATTGACATTTATTATTCTCTGACAAAAGCTCTCGGCAAAAATATTGAACCTAATTTCGGCCCGGACAGAAAGGGAGATATCAAGCACAGTAACGCTGATATTTCAAAAGCAAAGAAATTGCTCGGCTATGACCCGGATTATGATTTTGCTTCCGGTTTAAGTGAAGCGATAGAGTGGTACAAGGAGAATCTTTGATGGAAAATGTTCTTACAAATGCAAAAGTAAATACTTTTGACAAAGAGAATACTTTCAGTCCTAAATATGTGGGATTGATGTGCGCGTTGTTTTTCGCATTGATAGTAGGGCGCTCGTTAAATAATACATTCTTTTTGGCATTTGCGGCGGTAAGTTTGGCTGTATTTGTATTAAGCAGTACCAAACATTGTATACCGATGTTGTTGTTTCTTTTGCCGTTTTCAACATTATTAAAATCCAACTTAAATGCCATAAGTTTGTTTACGGTTTTATTTTTTATCGTAGTTGTAAAACTTGTGTTTTCACATCTCAAAATTGAAGTAGGAGTGCTTTTGTGCATAGCTTTGTTTATTGTATATAACCTACTGCTTTCGGGTTTGGGGCAGTTGACAACTATGGTTACGATGGCTTCCGGTGTTCTGATGCTGTATTATTTGAGAAGTGAAGATATTGACGCAAATTCTTCGATTACAGCTTTTTCTTTCGGAATTTGTTTGTCATCAGTGGTAGCTTTGTTTAAGGAATCTCTTCCTATTGTAGATGCTTTTGTTGATGATACTACACTTCGATTAAACGGAACGGATTTTGTATCACGTTTTTCCGGTTTGCAAGGTAATCCGAACTATTATACGATTGATATTATCTTGGCTTTGTCTGCAATAATTGTAATGATGTACAACAGAAAACACCGTCCCATCAATACAGTTTTTTTGGTTTTGTTACCTGTTTTCGGATTGATGTCTTTAAGTAAGTCGTTTTTGATTACATTGGTTTTGTTGATTGCTTGTTGGTTTGTACTGTCAATAAGACAAGGCGTCGGCGGAATGACACGATTTGTTTTTATTGCGGTAGTTGGTATGGCGATTGCGTATTATATGGCTTACGATTCCATTAATGCGTCATTGTTAAGATTTATGGGTGATGATACTTCTTCTCTTGAACAAGTTACAACAGGCCGTTCGGATATTTGGATGGACTATGTTGAAGCCTTGCTCGGAGATTTTAAAATGCTGTTTTGCGGTAACGGTCTTAATACTGTTTTGGAAACTGCCGGAAAAGGTGCGCATAATACTTACTTGGAAAGTTTGTTTAGTTTGGGAATCTTTGGTTCAACAATATTGCTGTCAGCCATAGGTTTTGCCATAGGTAAAATTTCTTTGAAAAATGCTGTTTGGGTTCCTTTTATACTTTTACTTGTAAGAATGTTTGCCATAGGTATTTTAACGTATGATAACCTTTGGTTTTATTTATTGATCCTTGTGTTGTTGTCAAAGGAGAGTATAGAAATACAGGCGGAAAGTCCGTTGAGGGTATAAAAAGTCAGGTGAGAATGTGAAGTTTGTTAATTGGTATAGAACACAAAAAAGTAAAAAATCTTATAAAAAAAATGCACAATTGGGGGAAAATATAATATTCTGTGAAACAGGCCGATGTACTAATGGTTCCGGAATACGAGAGAGAATCAAAATAGAAAGCAACTCATTTGTTATGGGAAGTATGCAGATTTCTTCAAACGGAAGTATTGAGATTGGTGACCATTTTTATTTAGGGCGCAATTCTCTTATCGGATCAGAAAAAAGCATTAAAATCGGTAGGTGTGTGATTATTTCGAATGATGTTCGTATTTATGACAACAACAATCATCCGACATCCCCAAAAGCGAGAGAAAATATGAGTCTTAATGGTTTTTCAAACGATAATTGGGCATGGCATCATTCTGACAGTGTTCCTGTGGTTATTGAGGATAATGTGTGGATCGGACAGTTTTGCACAATTTTAAAAGGAGTTACAATCGGAAAGGGTTCGATTGTAGCAACAAGAGCGGTTGTGACCAAAGATGTTCCTCCGTATTCTATCGTTGCAGGTAATCCGGCAAAAGTGGTGAAACAAATTGATCGGGAATAAACTCAAATCTTTCTTTAAAGGGACATCAGGAGATTCTTTTTTTTTGATATTCGTACGAATGGTTACTCTTGTTTTTGGTTTGCTTATGACGAGGGTACTTTCGGGGCATTTTTCACTTAAAGAGTACGGAACTTACTCCCAAGTAATGCTTTTAACAACTACTATCAGCAGTATGACAATACTTGGAATGATGGATGGAATAAACTTTTTCTTTTGCAGAGAAAAGGATGAACAAAAAAGAAATGCATATATATCCACTATATTTTTTCTGCAATATCTCATCAGCACAATCGTATCAATAACGATTTTGGCATGCACCGTTCCTATATCGAAATATTTTGATAATGAAAGTTTAAAATCTTTAATGATTTTTGCAGCAGTATTGCCTATTTTGCAAAATTCAATTTCCTTGTTGCAAATTATGTTTATAGCAATAGGAAAAGCAAAAATGATAGCAATAAGAAACTTACTTGTATCGGTAGTTAAATTATTAGCTATAGTTTTAGCTTGCTATGTTTTTGATAATATTGCGGTTCTTTTGCTCAGCCAGGTATTGATGGATATTATTCAAGTTATATACTTTTTTGTCGTACTAAAACACAAAAATTGTAAAATTAACATTTTACGCTTTGACAAAACACTTATAAAAGAAATATTAATATACTGTATTCCTATGGCCATGTTTGCAGTTATTAAATCTTTAAATCGTGATTCTGACAAATTTGTTATTTCGTTTTTTACAGATACAGAAACATTGGCGGTATATACGAATGCTTCAAAACTGCTTCCTTTTGATATAGTAATGACATCATTCTGTACGGTTTTACTTCCATATATCACAAGATATATTGCAAACAAAAAATACGAAATGACACAAGTTTTGTATAAGTCGTTTTTGGAACTTTCTTATATTGCCACCACTATTTTGGCAATAGGTGCAGTTGCTGTTGCACCGGAGCTTATGAGATTCTTGTATACTGAAAAATATGCATCGTATGATTTTGGTGTGTATGTATTTATAATATATATATTAGTTGATGTATTAAGTGTACTTAATATAACAATTATTTTAAGCGCCGCCGGTAAAACGAAAACAATTCTGTTTGCCTCGATAGGTACATTTTTTGCCAATATCTTTTTAAATATAGGTTCGTTTTTTGTATTCGAAGAAGTTGGTCCTGCGCTAACAACCCTTTTGGTAACACTCGTTCAAGGCATTGTAATTCTTTCGTTGGGGGCAAGAGAGATAAAAACAAATATTTTAAAATTATTTGACAAAAAATATTTGTTGTTTTTTATATTTCAAATTATATGTTGCTTTTTGTTGGTTTCTCTGCTTCGGAGTTTTGCGGTGCAAAAAGGCTTGCCGTACCTTGTGATTTTATTTGGCGGATACGGAATATTTGCGGGAGCACTCTTTTTGTGTAATGGTAAGAGATTACTTAAGAATTTACGGACAATCAACAAGAGCAAGGTTGAGGAATAAATTTTAAGATAGGAGAAAGCTATGAATCAAAGTGAAATTCAGTTGCTGTTTGCTTTGCTGCGCAGCTCAATAAGCGGCAGTTTGCTCACAGAAGAAGAAAAAACAGTATTTACTGATGAAACATTGTTCAAAATGGCAAAAATGGCAAAAGTACATGATTTGATTCATTTGCTTGCCATAGGCATAAATAAAGTATTTACGGGTAGTAACGGGGCATTTGAAAATGAAATACAGAAAGCAATATTCAGATACGAGCGAACTAAGTATGAATTAGACAAACTGTGCGAAGCTTTTGAAAAAGCCGAAATAGATTTTATGCCTTTAAAAGGACCCATTATCAGTAAGTATTATCCTGAACCATGGATGAGAACGAGCTGTGATATTGATATTCTTGTAAAAGAAAGCGATTTGAACCGAGCAGCTGAATTGCTCATAAAAAACGAAGGTTATACTTATGATGCAAAAGGTTCTCACAATATTTCGCTTTTCTCTGCCAATAAATCACATTTTGAACTTCACTATACATTGATTGAAGATGGTGTGGCCAATTCTTCTGCTCAAGTATTAAATACTGTATGGGAAACATCTTTTGTAAAAGATGGTAAAAAATATTGGCATGAAATGCCGGATGAAATGTTTTATTTCTACCATATAGCTCACATGGCAAAACATTTTGAGCAGGGCGGTTGCGGTATCAGAACTTTGTTGGATCTTTGGATTTTGGACAATATGGATAGTGAACTTCAAATTAAACGAGATGAACTTTTAAAGAAGGGTGGACTTTTAAAGTTTGCAATGTCAGCCCGCTTGCTTAAAAAAGTTTGGTTTGAAAAAGCAGAACATACCGTAATTACAAAGCAAATGGAAGACTATATTTTGCGCGGCGGTGTTTACGGTACAAGTGAAAATGCTCTTGCCATTCAGCAACAGAAAAAAGGCGGACGCGTAAAATACGCTCTGTCAAAGGTGTTTATTCCGTATGAAAGAATCAAACTTTATTATCCTATATTAGAAAAACATCCATGGCTGACACCTGTTATGGAAGTACGAAGATGGTTTAAAATTGCCTTTTGCGGACAAGCAAGAAGTTCAATAAAAGAGTTACAGCATAATAATAATATTTCGCGTCAAGAAGCAGAGCAAATACAAGTATTTCTGGAAAACATCGGCTTATAATGACTTTTTAAAGGAGGCTAACTATGAAACTTAACGAATATATCGACCATACAAATTTAAAACCCACGGCTACAAATCGTGACATCGAAAAGCTTTGCGTAGAAGCGGCGCGTTGGAATTTTGCATCGGTATGTGTAAATCCCGTGCACATTCCGCTTGCAAAGGCACTTTTAAAGGGTACGGAAGTAAAAGTGTGCACGGTTATAGGATTCCCTTTGGGAGCAATTTCCACCGAAATGAAAGTTGCCGAAGCCAAAGAAGCGTACGAAAACGGTTGTGACGAATTCGACATGGTAATTAACATCGGAGCTTTAAAAGAAGGACGTTTTGATTTTGTGCAAAAAGAGATTGAAGCAGTCAGATACGCAATAGACGAAAGCACATTGAAAGTTATCATAGAAACAGGGTTGCTTTCTCAATACGAAAAAGCAATGGCAACTAAAATTGTTTGCGATGCCGGTGCGGATTTTGTAAAAACTTGTACAGGTTTTACAGAAGGCAAAGCAACGGTAGCAGATGTTGAGTTGCTTGTGGAAAATTCCGAATTTTACGAGTACACTTTGGTAAAAGCTTCCGGCGGTATACGCACATACGAAGATGCGGTAGCACTTATAAATGCAGGCGCAAGCAGATTAGGGACATCTGCCGGTGTGAAGATAATGCAAGAAGCCATAGATAACGGTGCTTTTTGATTTTTACAATAATTAGCTGATTTATTTTAAAATTTAAGCAAATAATAAACTCCGTCACATTACTGTGTGAAGGAGTTTTTTTATGCGGAAAAAACATTTCTTAAAAACAATTTTTTCAATATGGATAATATTGTCGTGCGCTTTCTTTCCTATTAAAGTATCCGCCGACAGCGCAGAAAGCATACAACCGATGGTGGCCTTCACTTTTGACGATGGACCGAATAAAATCTATACAAAGGAACTTCTTGACGGTTTGGCAGAAAGAAATGCAAAAGCCACATTTTTCGTTTTGGGGGAAAAGTTGGATTATGAATCGAAAACACAAACGGCTCAGACTACAAAAGAAAATCGTGAGCTTGTTGCTCGCATGGCAGCAGAGGGGCATACAGTAGCCAATCACTCATATTCTCACTGTTGGCTGAGTAAATCAACTCCTCAAAAAGTGGCTTATGAATTAAGTAAAACAAGTCAGCTCATAGAGGAAATTACGGGGCAAGAGGTAAAATATACAAGACCTCCCGGAGGCAGTGAGTTAACAGCTCTTTGGGTAAGAAATATAGCATCGCCCATGATTACCGTATGTTGGGGATATTACGATACTCGCGATTGGGAGTGCAGAAATGTAGACAAAATGGTTAACATGATTGTGAATAACACATTTGACGGAGATATTATTTTGCTCCATGATAATTATGAAACGTCAGTTGAAACTGCGCTTTCGGCCATAGATATTCTGGCTCCAAAAGGGTATAGATTTGTAACTGTAGATGAATTGTTGAACAGAAATACAGGTTACGGTTGGACTCTTGATCCCACAAGAATATATTGCACCATGAAAGACGGGGATTACTCAAAACTTAAAAGAACGTAGAATTGCATAAAACTTACATCTCCGGTAAATAATAACAAAACGAGGTGTAAAAAATGATTCTTGAGGATACTTTGTTAACAGGAAAAGAATTTATAAAACACGCAGCCAATATTGGCGAAAAACACACGCAGGGCAGATATGGAGTGAAAAATATTCCGTCTGCCTTAGCTTGTGATGAAGTAATAGAAGCCACATATAACAGAATTATGTCCGGCGGAGAACTTGAAATAAATATGCAAAGTATTCCGTCTGATGAATGGATTGCAGACAATTACCATATCGTAAGAGAAGCGGCAGATGCTTTGGCACTTGAAGATTTTAAGAAAAAGCACTTGCCGGTATACGACATTGCCACGGAAATTGCGGCTCACACTGACGGCTTGGTGGGGGAAAGAGAAATATTGGATTTCGTTGCATCGTATGAAAAGGTGAGACCTTTAGATACGGAATCTCTCGGTTGTTTATGCAGTATGCTTAAACTTGCATTGGTAAAAAGAATTGCTGAAATATGCAAAATGTCTGACAAAATACACAAAGACAGAAAAGAAGCAGAAAAAATATTTAAAGAATTTGCATCGTACACATCAAAAGAAGACGGACAGCAAATGCGAAGTGCAACTGTGCTGTTCGAAAATGAAGATATGATTTCACCTGTTTTTGCGGAAACCGTACTCCGATTGTCAGCAGAACAAGAACAAAACGAAGCTGCCAGACTTGCACTTTCGGGAAAATTAGCGGCGCGCGGCACCACAATTGAAGAATTGATTGAAAGAGAACATAAAACTCGGATTTCACTGAGCGTTTCCATGGGTAACGCAATCAGAAGCTTGCAGGGTTTGCCCTCTCTTGATTGGGATACCATTATGTCAAAATTGTGTGTTGCAGAACAGATTTTACGTAAAGACCCCGTGGGTGTTTTCCCGAAAATGACAACAAAATCCAGAAGTGAATACTTACGCATAGTACAAGTTTGCGCAAAAAGGCATCACACCTCACCTGAAAAATACACACTTAAAGTTCTTGAAAAAGCTCAAAAAGAACAAACACACGTTGGTAAATTTATATACGAAGATTATACAAAGCATAATGATTTCGGTGCTTTTTTTGTTATGTTTCTTTTTACTTCTGCCATATTGGCTTTTTGCCCTGCTGTGTATACTTTTAAATTGGGTATGGAAAATTATGGCATATTCGGAATACTTTTGGCTCTTTTTTGCGTGCTGCTTATTTTACTCATATCAATGAATGTTTCGTTATCTTTGATACAGAAAATGTACATGGATAAAAAAATGCCGTTTTCTTTGCCGGAAATGGATTTTTCAGGCAAATTACCCGCAGATTGTAAAATTATGATTGTTTTACCATGCCTTATAAACGACAAAAAACGTGTAGATGAAATGGTAAAACAGTTGGAGGCTGCGTATTGGGCAAATTCGCAGGACGGTATTTGTTATACTTTGCTTGCAGACCTATCGGAAAGCACAGCAAAAACTACGCAAGAAGACAGTGAAATAATAAAATATGCACAAAAAGAAGTAAAAAAATTACAAAAAAGGATATTTCCATCCGATGATAAATCCGTACCGGAACGCTTTTTTGTACTGATAAGACAGCGGGATTATTATAAGGAAGACAACAAATGGATGGGGGCGGAGCGTAAAAGGGGAGCAATCATAGAACTTAACAGAGCCATAATAAACGGAGAATTACCAAAAGTAAATTATGTGTTGACGGTAGATGCCGATACTGTTATTCCCATAAATACTGCAGTCAAAATGGCTCAAATAATGCATCATCCGTTAAATAAACCTGAAATAAGCTATGTAGAAGGAGAACCTATAGTAACAAAGGGTTATGCACTTTTGCAACCGAGCGTAAAATCTTCCGGACTCGGACGAGAAAAAAGTACTTTGTTTGAAAAAATATACAGTAGTGATTCAGGCTTTGATTCTTATGCAAGCAAAACATCGGATTTTTATTTTGATGTTTGCCATGAGGGAATATATACAGGAAAAGGAATGTATGACCCGTATGTTTTTAACGGCTTGCTTGACGGACGTTTTAAGAAAAACAGCATATTAAGCCACGATCTTTTAGAAGGCTCTTTTGTGCGTACTGCTTTTGTTTCAGATGTTCCGCTGTATGATAATTTCCCGAGAACGTATGCAGGATATGTGAAAAGGGAACACAGATGGATCAGGGGAGATTGGCAACTGCTGCCTTTTTTGGGAAAAAGTTTTGAAAATGAAAAGGGCGTACTCAAGAACAATCCTCTTAATTTTTACTCTCGTTTTAAAATATTTATAAATCTCATAAGAAGCCTTTTGCCCGTAGCACTTTTCTTGCTTTTTGTTGTCGGAATGCTTCTTTTGCGCCGTGATGCTTTTTTGTGGATTTTTATATTAGCAGGAACTCTTTTGGTATCTGCCGGCGGTAATTTTGTTTCGCGAATCAGGAAAGCTTTTTGCGATTTTTTATTGCTTCCGCATACTTTTTATTACCATACGGATGCGATTGTAAGAGCAGTTTACAGAACCTTTTTCAGCAGGAAAAATATGTTGGAATGGGTAGTATCTGCCGAAACTGACAAAAAAATACAAAACTTGCCTGTATATTATTGCAGGACAATGTGGATAAATTTTGTTTCTGCTGCGCTTGTTTCTCCGTTTTTGTTCGGAATTGTAAGTGTTTTGTGGATTTTTACTCCGTACGCAGTATATTTTTCTTCACGAAAAAGTCCCGTCGAACAACAAAAACTAAGTCCTGAACAAATAAAAAAATTCCGTATTACAGCGAGAAAAATATGGGCTTTTTATGAAGATTATGCTATAGAAAGTGAAAACTACTTGCCGCCGGACAATGTTCAATTTGCTCCGGTATACTGCGTTGCCCACAGAACATCTCCTACCAATATAGGTTTTTTAATCGTTTCCACAGTAATTGCAGGCCGTATGGGATATATTTCACAAGGAGAAGTTCTTTTGAGGCTTGAAAACATAGTAAAAACGCTGGAACGGCTTAAAAAGTGGAACGGTCATATTTTTAATTGGTATGATACTTTAACATTAGATGTTTTGGAGCCGGGATATATTTCTTGTGTTGACAGCGGAAATTTAGCGGCTTGCTTGTTGACGGCAAGCAGGTTAACGGAAAGCTTTGCAGAAAATGACAGTATTGAAAAGTATATAAAAAGAAGTGCGGAAGGCTTGTTGGATACGATTTTTTGTCTGAATGAGATTGCGGACAAAGATTCGCAGATAGAAACGAATGTGCTTGAGGAATTTTTAGCAAAATGTGATTTTTCGGCTGATTTAAAAGAGGAGTTTTTGAAAATAATCAGGTATTATGTTTCCGTTGCCGATTTTGTTAAAAACGAAAAAGCAGATGCACATTCTTTGCGATATAAAATAAAAGACAGCCTTTCTGAAATTGAGCAAAATCTTAAAAGCGAAGTGATTGATATACAAACACAAAGCATAAATGTAACCAAAAAATTGACAAAATTGGCACTTGAAATGGACTTTGGTGTTTTATATGACAGTCAGCATAGGCATTTATGTATCGGATACAATTACAGCAGAGGCGAATTTTCGGCTTCGTATTACGACATGCTTATGTCAGAAGCCCGCTTGACTTCATATATAGCCATGGCAAAAGGTGATGTTGAGTCAGAACATTTTTCGGCACTTGCACGAAGATTTAACAAGGACGGAAGTGTCCTCCTTTCGTGGTCGGGTACTGTTTTTGAATATTTGCTTCCCGAATTGTTTATGCCTTCTCCGTATGATTCTTCGCTTTACTATTCGATTTACGGAATGCTTGATATCCAGCAAAAGGCGGTAACTGACAGACCTTGGGGTATTTCTGAATCAGGTTATAACGCTTTTGATGTAAATATGAATTATAAATACAGAGCGTTCGGATTAAAGTCGTTAGCTGTAAAACGAATGCACAATGACGATGCTGTAGTTGCACCGTATGCCGCAATTATGGCGAGCAAACAGATTCCGAATGAGGCGTATAAAAATATGTTGCTGTTTACACGTTTGGGCGCGGAAGGAAAATACGGCTATTATGAAGCAGTTGATTTTACGCCCGGACGTAAAGGTATTGTTGAGAGTTTTATGGCGCATCACGTAGGAATGTCCCTTTGCGGAATTGCAAATTTGCTGTTTGACGGTATGGTTTCAAAAGGTTTCGCCGAAATGCCTATGATGAAAGCTGTAGAAGTAATGCTGACAGAAAAAATGCCTAAGAAAAAGAAGCCGAAGAAGGAAATTATTCGAAAGCCGAATCAGCAAAAGAATTTCTATGTTGTACAAAATAAGGAAAAAGAGGAAATACAACAAGAGTATACAATTAATCTTTCAGGTAATGACACCGAGGTACTTTCTAATGGTAAGTATAGTTTAATTATAAACGGGCAAGGCAACAGTTATTCTGAATATTGCGGAACGGGTTTGGATGTTTACAGAGAAAATATTGAGACTGAGGGTGTGGTGTTGTATTTAAACGGGCAAATGCTGAAACCTGCAAAATGCACAATTCATTCAGCTTCATGTGAGTTTTTATATTTGACGGAAAGTGCAGAAATAACACAAACTGTTTGTGTAAGTGCGGGAGAAAATGCAGAGATGCGAGTGGTAAAAATTACAAATAAAGGCAAAACGGAAAGATATGATAATTTGACCGTGTATATCAGGCTTATGTTAAATAAAAAGACATCTTATGAAGCGCATCCGTCATATTCTTCTATGTTTGTTACTACCGATGTAATAAAGAACGAAAAGTCGGAGTTGTGTTTGGGTGCTTATCGAAGAAAACACACACCGTCTGATGCGAATGTTCAAAGTTATTTTTATGTAAATGTGCCGTTTGAGCACAAAAACAAAGTGGAGTCTTTAATGTATGACACAGATGTTTTGTCTTTTAAGGGCAGGAACCACAATACAGAAAAACCTATGGTTTTTGAAAGTACCGGCTCAGAAAGTGAGGTTTTGCTTGCGGGCAATGTAGGTGCAGTTCTTAATCCGTGCTATGCCGTTAATCTTAAATTGAGAGTAGAGGCAGGAGGAAGTACGGAAGTTTCTTTTGCTATGGGAGTTTGCGAAGAAAAGAATGAAATACTTGAAAAGACAGCCGCTTTAAGTAATACAGAAAGAGTTTTTGAACTTGCCAGAACGCGGTCTTTGATTGAAAAAGAACATATTTCTTTCAAAAAAGGCGATTTGGAATATTTCAGGAGTTTTGCTTCTAAACTTTTGTACGGCAGAAAAAAATATTCTCGTGAAACACAGCAAAAATTGTGGGAATTCGGCATTTCCGGTGACAACCCTATAATAACTGTTATGCTAAAGAAGCCGGAAAATGCTGTTCGTGTTGAAAAATTAGTACGAATGTGGTGTTTTTACAGCTTTCGCGGTATAAAACTCGATTTGGTTTTGACGGTTTTTGATGACTCTGATTATATAAGTCCCATACACGAACTTGCTGATAACCTTGTGCAAAGGGGGATGTGGGGATGTTTCCCTGTACGAGGTAACATTTTTGTAATTGCACCCCAAAACAGTGACGGAGCGGTTCCTGTAATAGAAGCATCAAATTTAGTATTTTGGCTTTGAAAGGATTTTGTATGAATAGTGAAAATTTGAAATTTTATAACGGTTACGGCGGGTTTGACACCACAACAGGAGAATATGTAATTTTAAAGAATACGCCGATGCCTTGGATAAATTGTGTTTCATATATAGAAGGAGAGCCTTTCGGATTTTTGATTTCCGAAAAGGGCGGCGGTTATGTTTGGCAAGGTAACAGCCGTGAAAATCATATAACACGTTGGTATTGCGACCCGGCAGACGATATTTCCGATGAAAAGATAAAAATGGTTTTAATTGCTGACGGCAAAAAAACAGAAATTTCTCCTTTTTCGGAATGTACCGCTCGCCACGGCTTCGGATATTCTACTTTTGAAGGTTCTTATGAGAAAATAAATTGGTCGCTCACAGTTTTCGTGCCCGTCGGAAAACCTGTAAAAATCACATTGCTTAAAATTACGGCAGACGAGAAAGTCGAAGCAGAGGTAAGGTATTCCGTCGAAACGCCCCACATACATGCAGTTTACAGCTCTGAGAAGAAAAGTAAGAAGCTCGAAAAAGGCGACATAGCAGAGTTTGTCTTTTTGCTGTCGGAAAAAGCCGAAGCTTTTGAGGGATTTAAACAAATAAGAGCCTGTGACGATGCTTTGGAAGCAGTAAAAATATATTGGCAGGAATATTTGGGAAGAATTTCCGTAAAAACGCCTGACGACAGCATAAATTTAATGATGAACGGGCGGCTTTTATATCAAACTGTAAGCTGCCGCATAAAAGGAAGAACCGCCTTTTACCAGTGCGGCGGTGCGTATGGTTTCAGAGACCAACTCCAAGACAGCCTTGCGCTTTTGCAGACTGACGCGGCGGCGGTGCGTCAGTGCATATTATATCACGCTTCAAGACAGTACGAAGAAGGCGATGTGCAGCACTGGTGGCATCCCCCTGAAAATGCCGGCATACGCAGTAGGTACAGCGATGATTTGCTGTGGCTCGTTTACGTTACTTTTCGTTATGTGGAAGTGACCGGTGACAGCGAAATTCTTGGGGTTAAAGTGCCGTATATTAAGAGTGAACCGCTTGCTTATAATGAAGTTGACCGCTACGAAATACCGCAAAAATCAGAGAAGAAAGACAGCCTTTTTGCGCATTGTTTGCTTGCGTGTAAATTTGCTATGCGTTATGGCGAACATGGTATTCCCCTTATAATGGGCGGCGATTGGAATGACGGAATGAATCGCGTAGGGCTCCGGGGCAAGGGCGAAAGTGTGTGGCTTGGGTGGTTTTTGTGTTTTTGTTTGAAAGCTTTAAATAAAATGTCTCTTTTGGTGCCGAATTCAGGCGTAGATAGGCACAAATTACAAGTAGAGGCAGAAAAAATTGCTGAAAATATAGAGAAATTTGCATGGGACGGAAGTTGGTATGTGCGTGCTTTTTGTGACAGTGGGAGAGTTTTGGGCAGTTCCCGTTCGGCGGAATGTATGATTGACTCTATTGCCCAGTCCTGGGCTGTTATAAGCGGCTTCGGAGATAACGAAAGGACGAAAACTGCACTATTGTCGGCGGAGCGTTTTCTTGCTGATTATGAAAACGGAATAGTCAAGTTGCTTACGCCGCCTTTTTCAGAAGAATCCATAGAAGATGTTGGATATATTGCATCTTATCCTGCAGGAATACGTGAAAACGGAGCGCAGTATACTCATGCCGCAATATGGCTTGCAAAATCATTTTTAAAAATGGGCGGGGATTTTGCTGAAAAAGGCAGACAGATGATAGATATAATTAATCCTGTAAATCATACGCGTACTGCTCTGGAAGTTGCTCGTTATAAAACGGAGCCTTATGCTGTAGCTGCGGATATTTACAGCGGTCAAAATGTTGGGCGCGGCGGTTGGACTTGGTACACGGGTTCTTCGTCATGGATGTATCAAGTTATACTTGAAGATGTTTTAGGTTTTAGTGTAAAAAACAGCGAAGTTGAAGGTAAAGCCGAAGTAGTAATAACGCCAAACATTCCGAAAGAGTGGAAAGGATACACAATAGAATATAAATATAAATCTTCTATATATATTATAAATGTAACAAAAAATGCAAAAGGCTCCAAAACAATAAAGCTGGTTGATGACGGCAAAGAATATGCAATATTCTTTTGAGAAGCATATGTTTTCAAACAAGCACATAATAACTTTTTGTCGGAAAATTAAATGTAGACAAAAGGTTGTGGCTATGCGAGATGATTTTTCGTTCCAAATGCAAAAAGAGACAAAAAGGGGTGCAACCCCGATTGGAGGTTTTGTCCCGAAATGAAAAACGAGACAAAAAGCACTGCACCACTAATTAGAGATTTTGTCTCAAAATGAAAAAGAGACAAAATCCATCGTAACAAAGCGACTTTTCTGAAAGCAAGGCGTGCAAAAAAATGAAATCCCAAGAAACTTGACCCCGTCCAGGTAACTGATCTACTTTTGATTGTATGATGTTTTTATGATATAATTATCGGTGGATGCTATATATAAATGTTGCTATATATGCGTATTATTGAATCTTGGGGAACAGGAATCCCGAGAATTTATAATAGAAGTAAAGAATATAGTTTGCCGGAGCTACTTTTTGAAGAATTTGTTGAAAATATCGAACAGGTGTTTTTGGCTTGCGGTAAAGGTGTTGTGTTTGGACAAGCAAATGTTCAAGAAAGGTTAGTGTTGTATGGGACAAAACAACGACGGTACTTATACAAAAAGAATACAATTACTCGCGCGAGATGTTGACTTGAATAATAAATTAAAAATGTCTGCGATTTTTTCTCTTACACAAGACATCGCGAATGACCAATGTGTAGAATTTGGCTGTGCAAGACAAGATTTAATGGAAAAATACAATGTTTGCTATATTTTATCCAGAATACGTTTTGAAATGACAGCGCATCCCTCTGCAGGTGAAGAAATAGTCATCAGAACATGGCCGAATAAAAACATGAAAGCTATTCTTACACGTTATTTTACAGTTGAAAGTATTGACGGCAAAATTTTGGGCAGTGCGGTTTCCCAGTGGGCGTTGTTTAATATAGAAAAACGCACTGTTGTACGCCCTTCTGAATACGGAATTGTTTTCCCTGAGGTGGTTTCTCGCGAGGAACCTTATTCACTTCCGAAAGGTGCCATGTATTCGCCGGATATTTTTGAAAGCGAAAAAGTGACAAGCAGCAGTAGGATTCCGTCTTACAATGACTTTGACTATAACCGCCATGTGAATAACGCAAAATATGTTGAGTGGGCAGAAGATGCCTTGCCGGGAGAGTTTTTTGCGCAAGGAAAACAAATTTCTTCAATAGATATAAAATACAAACACGAAATTGCACTTGATGAATTTGTGAAAATGCCTGATGAGGAGCGCGTCGTTAAAATAGAGTGCGCACAAGATGAAGAAGGCTCGTACTGTATAAGAAGCGTTTTTGCAGACGGTAAAGAGGGCATACAATGCATTATAAAGTGATATATATATTAAGGAGGGCTGTTTTCGTATGATTATCGATGTGCACGCACATTACGACGATGAGGCTTTTTCGAAGGATTTAGGGGAGTGTCTTAAAAGGGCAAAAGAAGCAGGTGTTAAAAGCATAATCAATGCGGCAACAAATTACGAAACTTCGCTTCGCTCTCTTGAAATTGCAAAAAAATATGAGGATTTTTACTGTGTTTTGGGCATTCATCCTGAATATGCAGAAACATATACACCTGAAACTATCGAAAAAATCAAAGAACTCATAATAAATGAACCGAAAGCTGTAGGTGTCGGCGAAACGGGGTTGGATTATTATTGGTTGCCTAAAGATAATCCGGAGGAAGTTTTGAGACTGAAAGCTTTGCAAAAAGTGAATTTTATTGAGCATATCAATGTGTCGGAGGACTTGGGATTACCGCTTGTTGTACATGATAGGGAAGCTCATCAAGATACACTTAATGTACTTAAAGAAAATGTTTCCGGCAAGGTAGAAAATGTTTTGCATTGCTATTCCGGCAGTGCGGAAATGGTGAGAGATTTTACTGAATTGAATATGAGTTTTTCTGTAGGCGGAGTAATTACTTTTAAAAATGCGGTAAGACTGGCAGAAGCTGTAAAAGCAATGCCGAGGGAGAGGATTTTAATAGAAACGGACAGCCCGTATTTGACTCCTGTGCCGTACAGAGGAAAAAGAAATGATTCGTCATATACGGTGTATACAGCAAGACGAATGGCAGAGATTCTTGATGTGTCTTATGACTATATTTGTCGATTGACCACAGAAAACGCTTTGAGAGTTTTTGGCAGATTGCACTAAAAAGCAGTATTTTCCACAGGAGTTTTTGTTCAAGTTGCTAGCACGGTGCATGAAATTTTGCAAAATGGCGTTAAAAAGTTGACACCGGTTGCGGTTTTATAATAAAATTACACCGTACGCGGCTTTAGGACGAAAGTCGTAAAGTACAATAAAATGCAATTTTTGCAAAAAGAAAAAGAAAGATTGGAGAGATTTGTATTAGTATTCGAAAGCAAATCAAAACAATAAAAAAGTCTTTAGGTTTTGTTAAATATACGGCTATACTTTTTGGTGTAATGGGAGTTTCGCTTTGTTTGGCGGTTTGCCTCTTCACTAAAGATTTCAGAACAGTTACTGTCAGCGTTGACGGACAGTTGTACGAGATTACAACACGTGCAGAAACTGTTTCAGATGCAATCAAGGATGCCGGTATTGTTCTTTCATCAGAAGATAAAGTAAATTATTCTTTGTCAGCCGATATTGATAATGTTGATGGTGTTATTTCCGTTTCCAGACCGATTACACTTTTTGTTTCAATGGCAGGCGATGAAAAAGTTATTAAAACTTACACGGACAACATTTCCGATGCTCTTGATGAAAACGGCATAGAAGTCGGAGATTCCGATGTAGTTATAGGCGGAAATTCTGATGGTACGGCAGAGGATGGCGATGAGATTACTGTTGTAATTGTATCGACAAAAGTAGTTGAAGAAAAAGAAACGCTTCCGTACGAAACAATTTACGTAGATGATTCAACTCTTTATAAAGGTGAATCAGAAGTTGCGACAGAAGGTCAAGACGGTTTCGTAACAAGAAAGTATTCCGTAAAATATGAAGACGGTGTAGAAGTTTCAAGAGAACTCATTTCTGAAGTTGAAACTGCACCGGTAAACAAAGTTGTTGCAGTAGGAACAAAAGTTTACTTCACAAATAACAGAGGTTTTAATGACAGTTATTCAAAAACATATAACATGACAGCGACAGCATATTCTCCTACACCTGAGAACTGGGGCTATTCAACGGCTTCGGGAAACAGAGCAAGAGAAGGCGTTGTTGCGGTTGACCCGAGACTCATTCCTTTGGGAACAAAGCTCTACATTAAGAGCAATGTTGCCGGAGTTGCAGACTACGGATACTGCATTGCTTGGGATACAGGCGGATCTATTAAAAACATGAGAATTGACTTGTTTATGGAAAGCGAATATGATTGTAATCGTTTCGGTGTCCGTGATGTGTCTGTGTATGTTCTTGAGGATCAGAGCGTTGATATATTCGCTTTGAGAGGTTAATTTAAAATAGTGAGGAAAATAAATGGATCAGAAGTTTAATACAAAAGATCGCATGAATTTCTTCGGCATAAAGCCGGCTAAAAATTTCGGACAAAATTTCCTGAACGACATTTCCGTTGTTCAGGAAATTGTTTATTCTGCCAATGTTACAAAAGAGGACATTGTGGTGGAAGTTGGTCCGGGTTTGGGAGTTATGACGGATTTGCTTGCCGATGAAGCGGGCCTTGTCATTGCGGTAGAAATCGACAAAAATTTGATACCGCCTATGCAGGCTGTGTGCGATATGCATGATAATATAGAACTTATAAACGGCGATATTCTTAAGGTCAACATACGCGAAATAGTAGCGCAAAGAATGGCGGAGTCTGGCGGTGCGTTGAAAAATGTAAAAGTAGTAGCAAATTTGCCGTATTATATAACTACACCGATTATTTTTTACTTCCTTGAAGAAAAAATGCCGGCACTTCGCTCTATGACATTTATGGTACAAAAAGAAGTTGCAAAAAGGATGATTGCAAAGCCGGGCGGCAAGGATTACGGAGCACTTACTGTAACTGTGGGATATTTTTCTGAGGCGGAGATAGAATTTATCGTGCCTCCTCACTGCTTTATACCTCAACCGGGTGTGGATTCTGCGGTTATTACGCTTAAACTTCGCGAAGAACCGCCGTTTGAACTTGAAAATCAAGAATATTTCTTTAAGGTTGTGCGTGCGGCTTTTTGTCAAAGACGTAAAATGCTTGCAAATTCACTGGCAAATGCACCGTATCTCGGTGTTACTCGTGAAATTGCAGCGCAGTGTATTGAGAAGCTCGGTAAGAATGCGGGAATAAGAGGAGAGGTTTTATCTCCTGAAGAATTTGGTGCACTTTCAAATTTATTGTTGCACAATTCGCAGTTTTGAGTATAATATATCTTGCGGAAACATAGAGATTCCGCTATAAATTTAAAAATAAGCTTTATGTGAGAGTAAAAGAAGCAGAAAGAAGGATAGGAACATGTACAATAACGTTTATGTTAACGAATGGGTTGAACAAATGGCTAAAATGACCCAGCCGGATTCTATAGTTTGGATTGACGGTTCAGAAGAAGAGCGTGAAAGATTAACAAAACAAGCTCTTTCAACAGGTGAAATGATCGAATTGGATCAAGAGAAACTTCCCGGCTGTTTATATCATAGAACTGCAGAGAACGATGTTGCCAGAGTGGAGCATCTTACATTTATCTGCACAGAGCACAAAGAAGACGCAGGACCGATAAACAATTGGATGGAAAAGAGCGCAGCTTATGCAAAATTGGGCACACTCTTTGAAGGAAGCATGAAAGGCAGAACAATGTATGTTATTCCTTATATCATGGGACCTGCTTTTTCAGAGTTCAGCAAAGTTGGTATCGAAATCACAGATAGTATCTATGTTGTTCTTAATATGAGAATTATGACAAGAATGGGTAAAATTGCTATGGATATGCTCGGCGATTCACCCAACTTCATCAAAGGACTTCACTCTAAAGGTGAAATTGATCCGGAAAAGAGATATATTTGCCACTTCCCTGAGGATAACGCAATCTGGTCTATCGGTTCAGGTTACGGTGGTAACGTTCTTCTCGGTAAAAAATGCTTTGCTTTGCGTATAGCAAGCTGGCTCGGCAGAAAAGAAGGCTGGATGGCAGAGCATATGCTCATCCTCGGCGTTGAAAGTCCTAAAGGCGACATTCAATACGTATCAGCAGCTTTCCCCAGCGCTTGCGGTAAAACAAACCTTGCAATGCTCATTCCGCCCGAGAAATACAGAGCTATGGGCTACAAAGTATGGACAGTAGGCGATGATATCGCATGGCTCAGAATAGGTGCAGACGGCAGACTTTGGGCAGTTAACCCCGAGGCAGGTTTCTTCGGTGTTGCTCCGGGAACAAGTATGAAATCTAACCCCAACGCGCTTCTTACATGTCAAAAGAACACAATCTTCACAAACGTTGTTGTTACACCTGATAAGAACGTTTGGTGGGAGAGCATGGGCGTTGATGCTCCTGCTAAAGCGATCGACTGGAAGGGTAATGAGTGGACTCCTGATATGGGAACAAAAGGTGCTCATCCTAACTCAAGATTTACAGCTCCTGCTTGTCAGTGTCCTTGTATCTCTTCTGAATGGGAAAATCCTGCAGGCGTTCCGATTTCAGCTATCGTATTCGGTGGACGTCGTGCGAAAGTTGCTCCGCTCGTATATCAGTCATTTGATTGGGAACACGGTGTATTCGTAGGTGCTACAATGGCTTCTGAGACAACAGCTGCTGCTACAGGCGCAGTTGGCGTAGTAAGAAGAGATCCTATGGCTATGCGTCCGTTCTGCGGATACAACATGGGAGAATACTTCCAACACTGGCTCGAAATGGGTAAGAAAATCCCCAATCCTCCTAAAATCTTCAATGTTAACTGGTTCCGTGTTGACGAGAACGGCAAGTTCATCTGGCCCGGATTCGGTGATAACCTTAGAGTTCTTCTTTGGATTCTTGCTCGTTGCAACAACGAAGTTGAAGCTGTTGAATCTCCGATAGGTTACTTGCCTAAACTTGATGACATTGACCTTGAAGGAACAAGCATCACTAAAGAAGTTCTTGCAGAATTGCTCTCAATTGATAAAGAGTCATGGATGCAGGAAGTTGAAGACCAAAAAGCTCACCTCGCTCAGTTCGAGAAACTTCCGGCAGAGCTCCAAGCTCAGTACGAGGCTCTTGCATCAAGAATTTCTGCTATGTAATGCAAATTCTTTTTGAAAGAATATGAATTATTTAACCTGCAACGGCGTTTGCTGTTGCAGGTTTTTTTTGAAAAATTTACAAGCGAATATTTTTAAAAACGAAGGACATAATAAGTGCGTATCCGATGGATATAAAAAATTTGCGGAGGCGCTTCAAAATGGATAATTTTAAAGATTCTAAGAATTGTAAAACAGGAAAGCAGTCAATAATGTGTAACGTTAAAAGCTGCAGATATAATATGGAAACAGAACACTCTTGCTCTTTGTCAGAGATTCAGGTTGCTCCTAAAAAGGGTAATTGCTCACAGACAGAGGATGAGAGTTTGTGTTCAAGCTACCGTTGCAAAAATTGTTGATAATGTTTTTGTGACTGAAAATAGATAAAAAATAATTTAAGCGGAACCTCGTTGATAAGGTTCCGCTTTTTTCTTGACAAATAAGAGACAATGATAGTATCATATCTCATAATGTTTTTTATAGGGGGAAACTTATGAATAAAATAGTTATAAGAATTATGACATTTTTTTTGGCATTAATAATGTGCTCGTCTGTTATTGCAACGGCAATGCCTGTTTCGGCCAAAATAGTTATAACAGAGGACGATTATTCTCCTATCCCGGATTTGGGTTTTGAAATTATAGATATAATTCCTTCTGCTCCTTCCTCCGGTATTGATACGGGTTTTCTGAAATCTTTATGCGGTGGAGCATTAAAAATGCTTGCCGGAAGGGCGGTCGAGGAATTAACAGCTTTTGTAATTGCAAATGATATACCGGGTCTGAGTAAGTTCCTTTTTGCAATACAGTCACCTGCTCAAAGAGCAGCTATAAAGCAAAAAAAAATGGTTGCAGATATTTCACAAAGACTTATAGCTATTGATGAAAGTCTTAAAAGAATTGAAGATCAACTTAATGATATTTCAAACAAACTTGATCAATATGCTACTGCAGAAGATTTTAAAACGGCTATACAGCATTTAAATGAGATTGCATCACAGTATAAGGCAGCGTGGAGTGCATATCAAAAAGTACTTGATGAAATGGAAATACTTGCCGGATTACAGGAGAAGAAAGAAGCTGCAACCGATCCGAATGTAATAGCCACACTTGAAACTCAAATTGAAACAGCAGATTATAATGTTCAAGTTGCGTTGAATTCATTTGTTACAGTGATGGAAGAAGGCGGTGGATATAAATTTGCAGCTGATTTGGAAGATATTTCAATAAGAATTTGGAATCCTTCGAATCCTTCAAGCAGTTATTTAGGGGCATATGAAGCTTATCTCAGAGAAAGATTTCCTTTTGAACACCAAATTTCAGGAAGTCTCAGAGAAGCTTTTGAAAGTTGTACGGACATTCAGTCACAAATATTTACTTTATATAAGGAGTATTATACATATAAAAGAGCATTGGAACCTGATTCTCCTGCGTACAAAGCGTATACTGATGAGTATTTTGATGCTGTAAATTATGCACTTGTAAAGAATTTAGATGCCATGTCAACATCTACAGGTTTTGCGGAGTGCATGCTTCCCAAGGCTATGTCAGAGGATGAATTAAAGGATATAAAAGAATACGATGCTGATTTTGTTGAACCCGAAAACATAAATTCTTCTGTAATAATAGGGGACCAAAAATACGATTGTTACAAAATCCGAGATAACAAAGATTTGTCGTATTATTTGATATTAAAGGATTTTATTTCTGCTGATAATATGGTCGAGTGTTATCAAACTGATTATGTCGCTTCGCGTTTTCCTGACAGGCATATTCACAGACCACATTGGATGTTGGATAATTTGTTCACAGACAATTATCAATATACAATGGTAAGTGATTTTCAAGAAATGACTGCGATAAAAGATTGGAAGGACGATGTACTTTCAAGGCTTCGTTCAGTAAATGAGTGCGGACTTACGGATTTGCCTGAGCAGACGGAATATTTTATGCTTTATATAAATTCTGTCAACATTCCGCAAGTAACAACCAGTACAGTACATTGGACTATGAATTTTATAAAAGCAAGAGATGTAGATGCCGACAAGGTGTCTATAAATACCAGGGATATGCCTGATGGTTATGACAATTGCCTTGTTGTGTATAAATCAGTAAATTCTGCAGGAACTTTTATCAACGGTACGTGGACGGTAAATGATCGTGGTGAAGTTGCAAACAAAACAGTCGTTGTGGAAGACGGAGAAACTTTGGATATGAGCCAAATGTCTACAAATCCTACAGGGGTTACTATTTGTGTTAAAAGCGGAGCTACGGTTATTTCAAATCCGGCAGTAACTCTTGAAGATTCTGTGCTTATTTATGCGGACGATGTTGCCGGTTCCGTAACGCTTAAAAATTTGAATATAAAGGCTGCTGATCACCAAGAATTTGCTTTTGTGATTAAGTCGGGCAAAGCTGATTCGAATCTTAAGGTTTGTTTTGACGGCAAAAACACTTTTACAGGAAATGCATCTGCCATAGGTTTTGATGAAATTTTTAAATATCAGCAAAAAGGTAAACCTGTAGGTGTGTCACACGGTATTTATATTCCGAAGGATTCTAAAGTATATTTCAGTAAAACGAATGACGGAACACTTTATGCATACGGCGCAGGCGGAGGTGCAGGTATTTGTATTGACGGATATTTGAAATCCGAAGGACTTGATATTGTTGCGGAAGGTTCTCAAATTTCCACAACTGAAAAATACATAGAAAAAAGTGATTATTGGATTTATTCGGTAGGAGCCGGAATAGGAACAAGTTTAAGCTGCGTATATCATTACGCGGGTTCACGTTACACCGTATATGGAGGAAAACAAATCGACTATGTTGGTGTGGGAGAATTCCAAGTTTCCGGTGGCTTGATAAAGGCTACAGGAAAGAGCAGTGGACTTTCATCACACGGCAATCCGTTTGGCAAAGAAATATATTCCGAAGATATCGGTGGAGTAAATATACCTGCAACCGGAGCGTATTACGGTTCTAAAGGCGGTTTCTCCAATGCGACTGTAGATGCTACAAGAGCTTATATAGGCAAGAATTATACTACCAAAGCGCAAAACAATACTTTTGTAAAGGAAATGTATACAATTGAAACGTATACCGCCGGAACGAACGGAGTAACGACAGAGGGTATATCGTTTAAAGCGAATGGAGACAGCGAAGATTCAGGCTGGATAAATGCTTCTTCTTGCGGCAACGAAAAAGGTACATGGAATGGTTCTTTTAATGGAAAAGGTATAAAAAACATGGAGTCACTTTCTGTAAAGACTAATTCCTCCAATCATTGGTGGCCCGGCAAAATTACAGTGAAACAACAATTTTCGGGAAATGAAATTACTGTTTACGGTGGCAGATGGATTGGAAATACGGAAAAAGTGCTAAAACTCGCAGATGTTGTATATGAGCTTAATGTAAAAACAGGTAATGAAAATAACTCCGGCACAGATGCAAATATAAAAGTTTATCTGCGTGACGAAAATAAATTAGTAACCAACACAGTTGACCTTTCCGATATACATTGGGATAGTAATGCTTTTGAAAAAGGTGATGATTCAACTTTTTGGATCTATGCTCCCGATAAATTCAGCGAGTGCAGACAAGTGTACTTTAGTTCTGATTACGCAAACTCAGCTGCGGGTTGGTTACTTAAAAGCTTCAGTGTTAAGAAGGTATCGGGACCAAATACCGACGGAGGATATTCGTTTACTGCTGACCAATGGTTTGAAGAAGCAAGAACGATTGCGTTTGGTAAAAAAACAGGCGAAACGGGTGCTTTCTATATTGAAGTGCAAACCGATGACATAACAAGAGCCGGAACGGATTCCAATATTTATTTAACAATACATGGATCCAATGGCAGTACCGGTAGCATAAATTTAGGTACTTATGCAGGTGGTAACAATAATTTTGAAAAAGGAGACCTTGATTGTTTCGAAATCGGTTATGATGTTGCGGGTATAGGTACGATTAGAACTATTGAAATAAAAAAAGATAACAGCGGTTCCGGACCCGATTGGTATCCCGAATATATTATTGTTACAGAAAAGTTGGCAGATGGAAATAAAGCACAATCTGTACAATTTATAATAGATAAATGGATTGAAAACAGCACTTATTCTTTTACATTAGGAGATACACTTTCCAGGAGTGCACCGCGAATTGACAGTGAGATACTTAAAAATTTAAAGCAAAACGAGGATGGTTCTTATACGCTTACTGTTGACAGAGATGTCAATATAAACGAGAGCGTTTTTGAACTCCTTAAAGAGAAGAAAATTAAAGCAAATATCATAATGACAAATAAGGGAAAACCTATTTATGAGGTTTGTTTTGATGGTAATGAAATTAAGGAGTATAATCCTATGACGCTCCAAAAAGGTCATTCGATTACTGATGGTAAAACAGTTCTTGATTTTGTAACAGGCGTTACATTACCGGCAGGAACAACAGTTAAAGTGTATACAGAAAATATTGGTTTCTTTAAAACAGATAAACTTATCGTTATGTCTAAAGACGAAAACGGTGAATGGAATGACAGTATTTCTGCGATAGGTAAAGATGGAGAACTTGTATTTACGTTAGAGGAAGGAAAAGAACTTCTTATAAACAGAATCAATAATCCTTCGACAGGCGATGGTGCATATTATGCTGTATATGTAATGTTCGCGTTAACTTTGATTGTAACGGTGTTATTTAGAAGAAAAGTTTGGTTTTAAAAAGAAATTGAAATATTATTAAAACACGAAAAGCTCTCGCTTCAGCGAGAGCTTTTTTCTAAAATAAAAAATATCCGAGATTATATATCTCGGATAAAATTTGGTGGATCATCAGGGACTCGAACCCCGGACCAACCGGTTATGAGCCGGTTGCTCTAACCAACTGAGCTAATGATCCGTAAATAATTAGCGTTCATTAGTATAACACAAGAAAAAGTTATGTCAAGGCTTTTTGTAAAAAATTGTTGCGTTTTATTGCAGTATAAAATAAAATATGATATACTTTCCTCTTGTTAGAACTGTATGAAGTAAATTTAATGCATATAGATTTGACAATTTGGTAGAAATTCAATTCTGAAATATGGTAGGAGTGTGTAAAATTTATGAAGATTCTTCAAAAAGTATTAGATGATTGCAAAAAGAGAAATCCCAATGAGCCTGAGTTCCATCAAGCTATAACAGAAGTTCTCGAATCATTAGAACCCGTTGCAGAAAAACATCCGGAGTGGGTAGAAGCAGGAATATTCGACAGAATAGTAGAGCCGGAAAGACAAATTATGTTCCGCGTTGCATGGGTAGACGACAATAACAAAGTACAAGTAAACAGAGGTTATCGCGTACAGTATAACAGCGCAATCGGACCTTACAAAGGAGGACTTCGTTTCCATCCTTCTGTAAATCTCGGTATTATAAAATTTCTCGGTTTTGAGCAAATATTTAAAAATTCACTTACAGGCTTGCCCATAGGCGGCGGTAAAGGCGGCAGCGACTTCGATCCTAAAGGTAAATCAGATGCAGAAGTAATGCGTTTCTGCCAAAGCTTTATGACAGAGCTTTACAGACACATCGGTGAGAATACAGACGTTCCCGCAGGTGACATCGGCGTAGGCGCTCGTGAAATCGGATATCTCTATGGTCAGTATAAGAGAATCAGAAACGACTTTACAGGAGTGCTTACAGGAAAAGGTATTCCGTGGGGCGGCAGCTTAGCAAGAAAAGAAGCAACAGGTTTCGGTCTTTGCTACTTTATGGACGAGGCTCTTCGCGATAACGGCAGCTCATTTGAAGGTAAAACAGTTCTCGTTTCAGGTTCGGGTAACGTTGCTATTTATGCAGCGCAAAAAGCTACTGAATTAGGCGCTAAAGTTGTTGCAATGAGCGATTCAAACGGCTACGTTTACGATAAAAACGGTATTGACCTTGCTGCAATCAAACAAATTAAAGAAGTAGAAAGAAAACGTATTAAAGAATATATAAATATACATCCTGATGCAGTATACACAGAGGGTTGCAGAAATATTTGGACAATTCCTTGTGATATTGCCCTTCCTTGCGCAACACAGAACGAAATTGATGCGGAATCTGCTAAGACACTTCTAGCTAACGGATGTAAAGCAGTAGGAGAGGGTGCTAACATGCCTTCAACTGCAGAAGCTATCGAAGTATTCCAAGCAAGTGGAATTCTTTTCGCTCCCGCAAAAGCTGCAAACGCAGGCGGCGTTGCAACATCAGCTCTTGAAATGAGCCAGAACAGCATGAGATATTCTTGGACATTCGAAGAAGTTGATGCTAAACTCAAACAAATTATGGTAGACATTTACCGCAATGCAAGCAAAGCTGCAGAAGCTTACGGACAAAAAGGAAACCTCGTAATGGGTGCAAATATCGCCGGATTCGAAAAAGTTGCACAGAGTATGTACGCACAAGGAATTGCTTATTGATTTCACAAAAAGACTTAAATGCCTCAAAGTTTTGAGGCATTTTTCTTTTTAAAGACATTGGGAGGAATAAAAGTGAACGCAAAAAATACCCAAGAGCGTGTAGAATATTCAGTATCAAAAACAATCGGCTCAAATATGGTTGTTCAAAGAAACAGCGCTTTTAATGTTTTCGGAAAATCGAAAAACAAAGGCGCTGTAATATATGCAGAGTTTGCAGGAGAGAAAAATTGTGCCACAGTAGACGAAAACGGCAAGTGGTGTGTGCAATTTTCAACTGGCGAAGCAACAAAGACTGAGCAAACACTTAAAATATATGCCGAAAACGGCGTGGCTACGGAATTTTCGGGCATACTTATAGGAGATGTTTGGGTTGTTTCCGGTCAATCAAATGCAGAGCTGAATTTCTGTGTGGCGGCTGTTAAAACGCCGGAATATCAAAAAGAAATCAACGAAAAAGACAATATCAGGGTATTTTCGCAAGCAAGAGAAGATGTAATGTCTGTAAAAGATAAAGAGGATATTACAATAGCAAGAGAAGATGTAATTAACGAAAATTACGCATGGAAAAAAACTACCGTTTCAGATGTGCAACCTTTTTCGGCACTTGGATATTATTTTGCAAAAGAGTTAAGCAGAACTGTAGACGTTCCTTTGGGAATGATAATGGCGGCGGCAGGCGGCTCTACACTGCATGAACTTATGCCGGCGGAAGTTGCGGCGGAATGTGGTTTCACCGAAGCACCAAGTGTGCCTGTTTGCGGATTTTACAATTCACTTTTGCATCCTTTTACAAATAATTCCATAAAAGGAATGATTTATTATCAAGGTGAAAGTGAATCAAATGCAGGAAGTTATAAAAAATATGCAGGTAACCTCAAAAAGACGGTAGAGGGTTACAGAAAAGCTTGGGGAATGGATTTCCCGTTTATAAACGTACAGCTTACCACACACATGGGAGAAAGCGTTACGGGATGGAACGAACTGCCCAATATACGCGCAGCGCAGTTTAATGCATATAAAGAAATAGAGAACTCTTATTTGGTAGTGTCAAGAGACCAAAATTATAAAGAAGAAGACCCCGATTGGGCACATCCGTATTATAAATTTGAAATAGGTAAACGTGCGGCGGCAATAGCGGCTTCTGCCATATACGGAAAGTGTGACATGGAATATTCCGCATCACCGGAGCCTGTTAAAGTAACATGGCAAGACGATTTTGTATTTGTTGATTTCAGATATGTGGGAGACGGACTTAAACTTCTTGACGGAGAGAAACTGAAAGGTTTTGCAGTATTAAATGAGGCCGGAGATGACATTTTGACTTGCGCAGAAATTGCAGATAAGAGCACAGTTAAACTTAAATTTTCAGGAAAAGGCGAAAAGGTACAGTACTGTATGTTCCATAACGGAATAATTGAACTGGCAAATTTAGGAAACAGTGGAAATTTCCCTGCGCCTGCTTTTGAAATTTTAAAATAAAAAAATTTACACATAGAAAAAACAGTGATAAAATAAACTGTTGTAATTTTTCAATAATGAGGTGTATCGAATGATGAATTGCAGTATTGATAATTTATTGGATTTAGAGAAAACAATAGCGAAAGATGTTTTTGAAGGTAAAGCATATCCTTGGGAAGTTTTGCCGAAGATTAAAGATTTTATAATTGAATTGGGAAAAACCTTGGATTCTGACAAATTTGATAATCCGCAGGAAAACGTGTGGATAGCAAAAAGTGCAAAAGTATTTCCGTCTGCGTATATTGCAGGCCCTTGTATAATCGACGAGAATGCAGAAGTGAGACATTGTGCATTCATAAGAGGAAGCGCAATAGTTGGAAAAAATGCAGTAGTCGGAAATTCCGTAGAATTGAAAAACTGTATATTGTTTGACAACGTGCAAGTGCCGCACTACAACTACGTGGGAGATTCCGTACTGGGCTACAAGGCGCACCTCGGAGCAGGCGCATTGACTTCCAATGTAAAGAGTGACAAAACAAATGTTGTTTTGAAGAATTTGCAAACGGGCGAGGCGATTGAAACAGGCTTGAGAAAGTTCGGCGCAATCGTTGGCGACAATACGGAAGTCGGTTGTAACACGGTATTGTGTCCGGGAACGGTACTGGGCAGAGAATGTATAGTTTATCCTGTTTCCAGAGTAAGAGGATTCATAGAAGGAAGACACATTTTCAAAGATGCAAAAAATATAATAACAAAGAAATAAATTTGTAAGAATTGCTTAGAAAGGCAGGAAAATAAAATGGGAAGATTATTCGGAACAGACGGTATAAGAGGTATAGCTAATTCATTTTTGTCATGCGAGCTTGCTGTAAAAGTGGGCAGAGCAGCGGGAACGGTGCTTTCTGACGGCAGAAGAAGACTTTTGTTTTGTGTTGGTTCAGATACGAGAATTTCTTCTGATATGCTTAGCTTCAGTATTGCTTCGGGACTTTGCTCGGTAGGTGTTGATGTAATTATTTTAGGCGTGGTACCTACTCCTGCAGTAGCTTATTTGGTAGGGAAATATAAGGCTGATGCAGGTATAATGATTTCCGCATCACATAACCCGGCAGAATACAACGGAATTAAAATTTTCAGCGGTGACGGATACAAGATTCCGGATGCTTTGGAAGAGCAAATTGAAACATTGGTTCTCGATAACAAAGAGCCTGAAGAGCTCTCCGGCACAGATATCGGTAAAGTAACTTACGCTACAAATGCTGTAAGGGATTATGTTGATCACTTAAAGAGCACGGTTATAAATTCGCTTGAGGGTATGAATATTGCTGTTGATTGTGCAAACGGTTCTGCAAGTGTTTCGGCTGAAACGCTCTTTAATGAATTGGGTGCAAACGCTGATATTTTGCACAACAAACCTGACGGAATTAACATTAACTGTGATTGCGGTTCAACTCATATAGATATTTTAAGAGATTATGTACTTGCCAATAAATTAGATGCAGGCGTTGCGTATGACGGAGATGCCGACAGATGTATTTGTGTAGACGATAAGGGTAATGTGGTTGACGGTGACTTTATTATGGCAATTTGCGCAAAAGATATGAAAGAACGCGGAAAGCTTGCTAAAAACGCTGTAGTCGGTACAATAATGACAAATATGGGATTCGGTAAATTCTGTAAAGAAAATGATATTTCTTTCGTTGCGACTAAAGTAGGCGACAGATTCGTACTTGAAGAAATGCTCAAAGAAGGTTATGTATTTGGCGGCGAGCAGTCAGGTCACGTAATTTTCAAAGATTTCGCATCAACAGGCGACGGACAGTTGACATCAATTCAGTTGCTTTCTTTGATAAAACGCAGCGGCAAAAAGCTTTCTGAGCTTATGCAAGTTATGAAACGCTATCCACAGTGCATAATCAATGTTACTGTATCTAAAGAAGGAAAGCTTGCTTATTATACAGATTCAGAAGTTAAAGCTGCTATAGAAGAGGCTAAAAAAGAGTTCGGCGAAACGGGAAGACTTGTTGTAAGACCGTCCGGAACAGAGCCGCTTATTCGTGTTATGACAGAAGGAGAGGACAGAGTTCTCACTGAAAGCATAGCAAAACGTGTCTCCGAAGTTATAAAAGAAAGACTCGGCGGCAAGTAAAAATATTTGCAAAAATTCTTGTGCTGTGGTAAAGTTATCCATCTAACATATTACAAGGAGATGATTTTACCATGGCAAAGAAAGATTATTCTGCAATTACCCCTGAAGTATTAAAATTATCGGAGCTTTGTGCCCAAAACAGTGTTATTAACTCTGATTTATTCGTAGAGCACAAGGTTTACAGAGGTTTGCGCGACCTTAACGGAAACGGCGTGCTGACAGGTCTTACAGAGGTTTCGGAGATACAGTCATCTCGCATTGATGAAAACGGTAATAAAATTTCCTGTCCCGGAGAGCTTTATTACAGAGGATTTAATATACAAGAGCTTGTCGGCGGATTTATAAAAGACAACCGCTTTGGTTTTGAAGAAACTGTTTATTTACTTTTATTCGGCTCTTTGCCCGATGCAAAAACACTTGAAGAATTCAAGACTATACTTGCAGGGTACAGAAGCCTTCCTAATTCTTTTGTTCGTGATATTATCATGAAAGCTCCCAGCAATGATATGATGAATACTTTGGCGCGCAGTGTACTTACATTGTACTCGTATGATACAAGGGCGAATGATACATCTGTGCCTAATGTTTTGCGCCAATGCTTGCAGCTTATTGCACTTTTTCCGCTTCTTAGCGTCTATGGTTATCAGGCATACGATTATTATTTGAATGACGGCACCAGCTTCTTTATCCATGAGCCTCGTCCTGAGCTTTCGACAGCCGAAAACCTTCTTCACATGCTTCGTATTGACAGTAAATATACAGAATTGGAAGCTCGTATTTTAGATATTGCTCTTATTTTACATGCGGAACACGGCGGCGGCAACAACTCTACTTTTACGACACGCGTAGTATCGTCTTCCGGAACAGATACGTATTCCGCAATTGCTGCTGCTTTGGGTTCTTTGAAAGGCCCTAAACATGGCGGTGCTAATATTAAGGTTGTTCAGATGGTGGAGGATATTAAACAAAATGTGTCCGATTGGTCTGACGAGAAAGAAATTTCGGAATATCTTGCTAAAATATTAAATAAACAGGCATTTGACAAATCGGGACTTATATACGGTATGGGACACGCAATATATTCCGTATCCGACCCGAGAGCAGAAGTTTTCAGAGGCTTTGTAAAGAAACTTTGCGATGAAAAGGGAATGCAAAAAGAATATACATTATATTCAAATATAGAAAGACTTGCTCCGCAAGTTATTGAAAAATCGCGCAAAATGTACAAGGGCGTTTCTGCGAATATCGACTTTTACAGCGGATTCGTTTATAATATGTTGGGTCTTCCCCTTGAGTTGTATACACCGATTTTTGCTATTGCAAGAATAGCAGGTTGGAGTGCACATCGTTTGGAAGAGCTTATAAATGCGGGAAAAATAATCAGACCTGCGTATAAATGCGTTCAGACAAGGCGTGAATATAAACCTTTAAGCGACAGATGATTTTTTACGGAGGGTGTTATGAAATACACTTACAAGACAAAGGGCACTTGCTCAGTTCAAATAATTATAGATATGGACGACGACAAGATTGTGCGCCACGTTGAGTATTTAGGCGGCTGTAACGGCAATTTAAAGGGGATTAGCAAATTAGTTGAAGGTTTGCCCGCTGAGGAAGTTATAGCGAAATTAAAGGGTATACGCTGCGGTATGAAGCCTACGTCTTGCCCGGACCAGTTGGCAGGCGCTTTGGAAATTATGCTTAAAGAGGGAAAATAATTATGGTTTATGAATTTGGCTTTGGCAAAGAAATACAGAAAGTTGATATTCCCGACAATATACGTGTGCGTGAGCTTACTGCAAATAAAGACATAGAGTTTAAAGCGATTGATGCGGATGTTGTGAATGCGCTGGAAAATCCTATAGGCAGCAAACGTCTTAGAGATATAGTTAATCCGGGGGAAAAAATTGCCATAATTACCAGTGATATTACGCGACCGATGCCTACATACAAGGTTATGCCGGCACTTATTGAGGAATTGGAAGCAGGGGGCGTAAATCCGTCTGATATAACGCTCGTTTTTGCGCTTGGAAGCCACAGAAAGCAAACTCCGGATGAGCAAAAACGTCTTGCGGGAGAATACGCATATAATAAAATAAATGTAGTGGATAGTGATATTGATGATTGCGTTCACATGGGTGTTACTTCAAGCGGAACGCCTGTTGACATTACTCGCGTAGTGGCGGAGGCTGACAGAAAAATTGCTTTGGGAAATATCGAGTTTCATTATTTTGCAGGTTACAGCGGTGGATATAAAGCCATAATGCCCGGTGTGTCTACACCGGCTGCTATTCAGTCAAATCATAAGCTTATGATTAGACCTGAATCTTGCGCCGGACGTTTAGAAGGTAACCCTGTGCGTGAGGATATCGAAGAAGCAGGTGCCTTATGCGGCCTTGATTTTATATTGAATGTTGTGCTTGATGAGCATAAAAATATCGTAAAAGTTGTGTGCGGAGACCCGATAAAGGCTCATCGCGAGGGTGCGAAGTTTTTGGATAAACTCTACACAAAGGAAATTGACTGCGGTGCTGATATTGTTATTGTTTCGCAAGGCGGCGCGCCGAAGGATTTGAATCTTTATCAAACACAAAAGGCGCTTGATAATTCTAAACACGCTGTTAAAGATGGTGGAATTATTATTCTTATCGGTTCTTGCGCAGAGGGGTACGGAGAGCATACTTTTGAGGATTGGATGCTTAATTCCGAGTCTCCCGATGCTCTTGTGAATAAAATTCGCGAGAATTTTGTGCTTGGAGGTCACAAGGCTGCTGCTATCGGAATGGTTTTGCAGCGTGCGGAAATTTATCTCGTTTCTGATATGGACCCCGAGCTTGTAAAACGCTCATTTATGAAGCCGTATACGTCAGCGCAGCAAGCTTTTGACGATGCTTTGGCAAAACTTGGAAAATCAGCAGATGTTATCACAATGCCTTACGGCGGCTCGGTGTTACCGAGGGTTAAATGATGTTGACAAAAGGATAAATATCTAATATTATAACGAAGTTATAAGCGGATGTGGCGGAATGGCAGACGCGCTAGTTTCAGGTAACGACACCTTGGTGAAGGGTTGAAATGAGAGTAGTGAAGAAGCCGAAAAACACCAATTTGCGACACGGAGAAAAGTTTCACTTCGTGTAAAAAAACAAGAGAAACAACATAAATGCGGATGTGGCGAAATTGGCATACGCGCTAGTTTCAGGTACTAGTCGAGAGATCTCGTTGTGGGTTCAAGTCCCGTCATCCGCACCATGATTTTAAGCTCCTTAATCAGTAGATAAGGGAGCTTTTATAATAAGTGATAGTTGTGTTATAATCATTTTGATGAATATGAATTTTCGGTTATCACTTATGAGGAGGATAAGAATGAAAACAATTGTGATTTATAATTCACAGACGGGATTCACAAAAAGATATGCACAGTGGATAGCAGAAAAAGTGAATGCAGATTGTATCGAGTATAGTAAAGCTAAAAGAATGGATTTAGACAGCTATGATTCCATCGTTTTTGGTGGTTGGGCTTTGGGAGGATCAATAAGTAAGCTTGGTTGGTTCAAGAAGAATATTTCAAGGTGGAAGGAGAAAAAGCTTGTTGCTTTTTGCGTTGGAGCAAGTCCAGCCGATAACCCTGAAATTGAACAGACATTACCGAAAAATTTTTCTGAAGAAGAGCTTAAAAATATAAAATGGTTTTATTGCCCCGGTGGACTTGATTACGAAAAAATGTCTGTAACGTCAAGAATGATGATGAAAACCTTTGTGAAGTTTTTAAAAGCAAAAAAAGATAAAACAGAAGAAGATCTGGAACAGATAAGAATAATGTCATCCTCATATGATATTTCAAATATTAAATATATTGAGCCGATAATTGATTATTTGAATGGTTGAAAAGTTTAAGATACAATGGCATTATGTTAAATCAAAGTAATATAAAAAACGGAGTAACAGGCATGAAAGTAGAAGAATATGGTAAAAGCAATTCAAAAACAATAGTAATGCTTCACGGTGCAAATTTTGTGCATACTTTCGGGAGACAGTATTCTCTGTCTGCAAAGTATCATATAGTCGTTCCTCACATAATGGGATTTGGTGATAACGCAGATAGAGTGTTTCAGACTGACAAATGTATAAGGGAACTTGCAGATTATATTAAAAGTCTTAGCAAAAAAGTTTCTCTTATCGGTTTTTCGTTGGGTGCACAACTTGCTTTCAGGCTGGTATCTGAATATGAAGATTTATTTAACAGTGCAATTATAGTTTCTCCTTGGCTGATAAAAGAGAACTCTGAGCTTACTAAAGCCGATGAGTTGAATAAAAAACAGCTTAAACAACTGCAAAATAAGTTTATGTGCAGATTGATTGGAACTATAAATGGTTTGCCACCCAAGGCTTGCAAAGATTTTGTATTACAGATGCAAAAGGTAAAAGGAGAAACGATCCATAATATTGTGTATAATGGGATAACCTTTGACAGTGTTCCAAAGTTTGCCGATGTCTCGATTCCTGTAAAAGCCATAGCCGGTGGAAAAGAACAGAATGATGTTCTTAACAGTGTCAAAAAGATGGCTGAAATAAATAAGAATTGCACATTTGAAATTTGGGATAAGGCAGCTCATAATATACCGCCGATATTTGCGAAGCAGTTTAATGAACTAATTTGCTCAGTTGTTTAAACAAATTCCATTATGCCGTACTATTCGGCAAATAAAAGTTTAAAGAGGAGAGTTATGAAAAAACAGAACAGATATTTATCGTTTTTATTGCCGTTTAGATGTGTCGCTTTTTTGCTGATTTTTGTTATTGGAGCTTTTGCGGTAGGTAAGAAAATAAGTGAAATTAGTAATTGGTGGTCTATTGTTGCAGGCATAGTCAATATTGTTACAATATTGATTTTAATTGTTGTTACAAAAATGAATGGAATCAATTATTGGGAACTTGTTAATTATCAAAAAGAAAAAACGACACCAAAACAGATTATATCAATGGTTATTGTTATTGTGTTGGTTGGAATGATCGGAATGTATTTTGCTGGATTTGTGTGCTACGGTGTGATTCCGTACGCAGCACCGATGATGATTGCACCAATTCCTTCGTGGTTAGCAGTGATTAATGTTATTGTTTTACCTGTTACAACTGCCTTTGCAGAAGAAGGATTGTATTTGGGATGTGGAGTAAATCAAATTAAGAACAAATATATAGCAATTGCCGCTCCTGCGTTTTTCTTTGCTTTGCAGCATAGTTTTATACCAACCCTATTCAATATGCAATACATTACATATCGTTTTTTGTCTTTCTTGCCACTAACAATTATCCTATGTTGGAGCTATTATAAAAAGAGAAATCCCTTACCCATTATGGTTGGGCATGCAATTATTGATATAGCTACAGTTGTGCAAATATTGGCTACTTCTCTGGTCCCCGGACTATATGAAACAATGTGTGGTATGTAGGCGAATTCTGGACAGAAAGTTTTTTATGAAAGGTCGACGTTGTGATATAATCAATTTGATAAATAAGAATTTGAAAACTAACTTTTCTTAAATCATTATCGCTTATTGTAGGGCGTTAATGAATTCCTCTAAAAGCCTTGAAAATAAAGGGTTTTTCGCAATCTGCTCACCTTATCCCTTTAT
>SVJD01000047.1 GCA_015069165.1 Oscillospiraceae bacterium | reverse complement strand
TCGTCTAAAATACGCAAAGCAACGGAGCACATGATAAACGGCAGAGAATATGTTGATGCATTAAATAAAATGCTTTCGTCTTTAACATCTTCTGCCGAGTGTCGCAAAAGCGTGTTTTTGCAAGAACGCGGCGGAGAACGCATGAGGATTATTGTCATTGCCGGAGACAGAGGTATGGCAGGGGGGTACAATGCCAATGTTTTCCGTTTTATGAAGGATTTTCCAAATGCGGAAATTATAGCAATAGGTAAACGCGCTTGTGACAGATACGATATGCCTGCGTGTTCGTCGGAATTCTTCTCGCTTGAACATGCTTTTGAGTTAGCTAAGAAGCAATGCAAGGATTTTGCTGACGGAAAGTTCGATAAACTCGCAGTTGTGAGCACAAAATATATTTCCGTATTATCTCAAACACCTGAAATAATACAACTTTTGCCGTTGGTTAAAAAGGAACAACCGTTAAAAGACGTGATTTTTGAGCCGGATGAGCTTACGATATTAAATGCTCTGGTGCCGGAATACGTTGCGGGAGTTTTGGTTTCGCTTATACGCGAAAGTTTTGCCTGTGAGGTAGTTGCAAGGAAATCAGCGATGGATTCCGCCGGAAAAAATGCAAGAGAAATGATAGGCGAGCTGCAATTGTCGTATAACAGGGCAAGACAAGGTGCAATTACGCAGGAAATTACAGAAATTGTTGCCGGTAGCGGCATATAAAATGAGGAGGAAAAGACCTTGGAAGAAAAAAATACAGGTAAAGTTTCTCAGGTTATGGGTCCTGTTGTGGACGTACGTTTTGAAGAGGGGCAGTTGCCTCCGATTTTAAATGCGTTGACCGTTTTAATTGGTGAAGATGATAAAAAAAGAATGCTTACTGTTGAAGTTGCACAGCATGTAGGTGATAACACCGCAAGATGTATAGCAATGTCGTCTACTGACGGACTGAAAAGAGGTTCCCCTGTTACTGACACGGGAAAGCCTATAAGTGTGCCCGTAGGACGTGAAACACTTGGTAGAATTTTTAATGTTCTCGGAGATGTTGTAGATAACGGACCAGCACCTCTTTCTCAAGAGCGTTGGGACATTCACCGCAGTGCACCGGGTTACAGTGATCTTGCCACGTCTACTGAAATTCTCGAAACAGGCATTAAAGTTATAGATTTGATTTGTCCTTATTCAAAGGGCGGAAAAATCGGTCTTTTCGGCGGCGCGGGAGTTGGTAAAACTGTATTGATTATGGAATTAATCAATAATATAGCAAAACAACACGGCGGCTTGTCTGTTTTTACGGGAGTAGGCGAAAGAACAAGGGAAGGCAATGACTTGTACAACGAAATGAAACAGTCCGGTGTGCTTGCAAATACATCTTTGGTGTACGGTCAGATGAACGAGCCTCCCGGGGCGCGTATGAGGGTTGCTTTATCGGGACTTACAATGGCGGAATATTTCCGCGACAATGAAGGTCAGGATGTGCTTTTGTTTATAGATAATATTTTCAGATTTACCCAGGCAGGCTCGGAAGTTTCGGCGTTGCTTGGACGTATGCCGTCAGCCGTTGGATATCAGCCTACTTTGGCAACGGAAATGGGCAATTTGCAAGAGCGTATTACATCAACAAAAAAAGGCTCTATTACATCTATTCAAGCAGTATATGTGCCGGCAGACGACCTTACCGACCCTGCACCGGCTACGACATTTGCACATTTGGACGCTACCACCGTATTGTCGCGTTCTATCGCGTCGCAAGGTATTTATCCTGCGGTAGATCCGCTGGAATCTACGAGCCGTATATTATCTGCTGAAATTGTAGGTGAAGAGCATTATTATGTTGCTCGTGAAGTTCAAAGAATTTTACAGAGATACAATGAACTTATGGATATTATTGCCATAATGGGTATGGATGAGCTTTCTGATGAGGATAAATTACTTGTACAAAGAGCCAGAAAAATACAACGTTTTCTTTCTCAGCCCTTTGATGTATCAGAAAAGTTTACCGGATTCCCGGGTAAATATGTTCCTTTGTCAGAAACAGTCAGAGGATTTAAGGAAATTATTGAAGGAAAACATGATGCTTTACCTGAATCTGCATTTTTGTTTGTAGGCAGTATTGATGAAGCTATAGAAAAGGCAAACTCTGTTAAAAGATAAATAAGGAGATATCAATGAAACAGTATAATTTAACGATTTCTTCTCCGGATGGAAATATATTCAAAGGAGAAGTTGTCGCTTTATATGTGAGAGCTTGTGAAGGAGACATGGCAGTGCTTGCCGGACACACACCTTTTGTTACAACGTTAAAACCGTGTGAAGTGCGTATCGAATTGGAAGATTGCACTGAAATAAAAGGTTATACAGAAGGCGGAATACTTTCTGTTGCCGCAGAGGGTGTTGCTTTGCTTTCAAGCTCTTTTAAATTGATTTAAATTATTTTGATTTATTTTTATTAATCTCTTCAATGCTTATTGCGGCATTGTGGGGGATTGGTTTCCATTCGACTTTTGAGAAAAGTGCAATCAGCATAGATAAGTTACCGATAAGACCGAAAATCGGGAAGGTAATACAAAACCACACTTTTTTATACCATTTAATTGGCATAATTCTTTTATGCTCTATTATGAAGATATAGGCAGCAGTAAGAATATTTAAAAGGTAAGTATTGACTATATATAAAAATGTAAACAAAGAAAGAAAGGCAATTTGCTTTCCGGCGGTGCTTAAATCGAAATTAAGTCCGATTAAAGAAAACGCATTGCGGAAAAAACTCGGCGCGAAGCTTGTTGTTATAAGAAGCGCCTCGTTGTAAACGAGTATTGACCTTAATATAAAAAGCAATACTTTTTTAAAAGATGATACTACTGAACGAGGGTATACAATCGAGAGCATATCAAAACTCATAAATCGAAGTCGGATATTATTGAAAAATCTTTTCCATTTCGGAATATCTTCTACGGAAATATCTTTAGAGCTTGCCTCTAATTTGTTTGCCGCTCCGTGTGTTACAAAAATATGAGAAAAGAGCTTACCTCCCGTTTCGACAAAAGCTTGCAAGTGACCCTTTGCCCATCTTATACGCTGGCGCATGGCGATTTTAATATCAACCGGTTGCTCATCGAAAAATTCTGCGGCATTGTTGTAAGAAATTTTATATCCGTTTGCAACTGCATCGGCGCAAAAAGCACGGTCTTCTGTAAGGCTTGTGTAATTCCAACCGTCTTTTATAACTTCGTGTGCGAAAAGGAAACCTGTTCCCTGGATTCTGGTTGCCAAATGGAGGACAGAGCGAGCTCGGTGTTCGTAGCGAACTGTTCTAAGCCAGTGAATACCGTAAGAAGCAGAAATCCAGTTGTCACCGAAGTTTTTAGTGTTTCTGTAAGATGTGATGATTTTCTCGCCGGCATCGAAAGATTCGTTCATGCGAGAGATAAAGTCTTCTTTTAACAAATTATCGGCATCGAAAATAAAATAACCTTCGAAGGATGATATTCCGTAGTCGCGGCGAATACATTCTACCAAAAATTGCAAAGCAAAACCTTTTGTGCGACCTGAAGTATCGTGCCTTTCATAGCAAATTGCACCTTTTTCGCGGGCGATTTTTGCGGTGTTGTCATCGGAATCGCAGTTGTCGGCAACTACGAAAATTGTTACCAATTCTGCAGGGTAATCTTGCGCGCGAATACTGTTGATGAGATGACCGATAACTTTTTCTTCATTTCGGGCTGCAACGAGTACAGCATATTTATGTTGCTTCTTGGCAGGCGGGAATTTTCTGGTAACAAAAAAACCGATTACCGCATAAAGTGATTTGAATTTAAACAACGCGGAAATCGTGCTTGAGATTGTATTTATTATTTTTATGATAAGCTCAATTATAAACAATACCGTGTACTCTTTCGATAGTAAATTTTGAATCTTGATTTTACAGTCATGATCCGAGGTTAATTATCTTATTATTTGTAGGTTTTGTCAATAATGATGGAAATGCTTAAAAAAGTTCTTGCATAAAAAATTACTCATGATATATAATAAAAATGTGATTTTCGTACACTAAAACTGTAATAAAAATGTGAAGGGGCGTTTTTATGGAAAGGTTTATTTTAAAAAAACTATTGGAATGGAAAAATTCACCTTATCGTAAACCATTAATTCTAAAAGGGGTTCGACAAGTCGGTAAAACATGGATTCTAAAAGAATTCGGTAAACGTTATTATGAAAATACCGCTTATTTTAATTTTGATGAAAATGAAGAATATAAGCAATTCTTTGAAACTACTAAAGATGTTGACCGTATTTTGCAGAACTTAATGTTAGCAAGCGGTCAAAGGATTGTGCCGGAAAAGACACTTATAATTTTTGATGAAGTGCAGGATTGTCCGAAAGTAATAAATTCCATGAAGTATTTCTGTGAAAATGCTCCACAGTATCATGTAGCTTGTGCGGGTTCTCTCTTAGGTATTGCTTTGGCAAAACCATCATCATTTCCCGTAGGCAAAGTCAATTTCTTACAAATTGACCCTATGACTTTTGAAGAATTTCTCCTTGCTAATGGCGACGATAATTTGTTGGCGTTTTTGAAAAGTTGGGATTTGCTTGAGCCGATTCCGGATGCTTTCTTTAATCCACTTTACGAGAAATTGAAGATGTACTATGTTACCGGAGGTATGCCGGAATCTGTACTGATGTGGACGGAAGCTCGTGATGTGTCTGCTATGCAAGACGCATTATCGGGCATTATTGGTGCTTATGAGCGTGATTTTGCCAAACACCCCAATATAAGCGAGTTTCCGAAAATTTCTATGATCTGGAGGTCGGTGCCATCTCAGTTGGCTCGCGAAAACAAAAAGTTTATTTACAAAGTAGTTAAAGAAGGTGCAAGAGCTCGTGAGTATGAGGATGCGCTGCAGTGGCTTGTAGACGCACGATTAGTGCACAAAATTTATCGCAGTACAGCTCCCGGTCTTCCTGTTGCAGCTTATGATGATTTGTCTGCTTTTAAAATTTATCTTGTTGATGTTGGTGTTCTTCGCCGTTTGGCTCAATTGGCTCCTACGGCTTTTGGAGAGGGTAATCGCTTATTTACGGAATTTAAAGGAGCGTTGACTGAAAATTTTGTGTTACAGACATTGGCTACACAATTTGAAGTTCTGCCAAGATATTGGAGTCAAAATAATCCTCCTTATGAAGTGGACTTTTTAATTCAGCGCGAAAATGATATTTTTCCTATAGAGGTTAAGTCTGAAACAAACACTAACAGCAAGAGTTTGAGAAAGTTCAAAGAACTGTTTTCGGATAAAATCAAACTTCGTGTGCGTTTTTCTTTAGATAATTTAAAATTGGACAATGATGTATTGAACATTCCTTTATTTATGGCAGATGAAGCTGATCGATTGATAGGATTGGCATTAAAAAATAGAAAACTCCGGGGATAAAAACCACTTCCGCAGTTGACACCGCTTGCCTTTTGGAATATAATCTTTCAGTAACACGTTGATGAGAAGAGTACCTTTTAGGAAGCTGCCAGAGAGAGGCGTGGAGCGGCGAATTTCGTTGCGGAGCTGGAAACGTCTTGAGTGAAATTTTAGGGAAGACTACCTCGGAGTGGCCCTGATCCGGTCCGGTGATTCCGTTATAATCAAAGAAGAGATTTCGCGTCATAAAAGCGAAATGAAAAAGGGTGGAACCGCGGATATATTTAGACTATATTTCGCCCCTTGCGATTGAACATAAAAAAACGCAAGCGGGCGTTTTTTGTTTTTTGAAAGGAGAAAGAACAAAATGAAAATTACATTAAAAGACGGTTCTGTAAAAGAATATGCAGAAGCTAAAACAGTTTTGGAAATTGCCGCTGATTTAAGCGAAGGCTTGGCAAGAGTTGCTTGCGCAGGCGAGATAGACGGCAAAAGAGTTGACTTGAGAACAGTTGTAGATGCAGATTGCAACTTGAACATACTTACATTTGACGATAAAGGCGGCAGAGACGCATTCCGTCACACAGCTTCCCACATTATGGCACAAGCAATCAAAAGACTTTATCCCGATGCTAAATTGGCAATCGGACCTTCCGTTGACGACGGTTTCTACTATGATATAGATTGCGAAGAAGCTATTTCCAGCGACGATTTCGAAAAAATCGAAGCAGAAATGAAGAAAATTGTAAAAGAAAACCTTCCTTTAGAAAGATTCGAGCTTCCCAGAGCAGAAGCTATTAAATTCTTCGAGGATTGCGGCGAGCCTTACAAAGTAGAGCTCATCAAAGACCTTCCCGAAGATGCAATAATCAGTTTTTATAAACAAGGCGAGTTTACGGATTTGTGCGCAGGCCCTCACCTTATGTCCACAAAACCTGTAAAAGCAATCAAAATTATGAAGATTGCAGGTGCGTACTGGAGAGGTAACGAGAAAAACAAAATGCTCACAAGACTTTACGGTACGGCGTACACAAAGAATTCCGACTTGGAAGCATACGTTACAATGCTCGAAGAAGCCAAGAAGCGCGACCACAGAAAGTTAGGCAAAGAATTGGGACTTTTCCTCTTCACAGACGAGGGCCCGGGCTTCCCGTTCTTCCTTCCTAAAGGCATGATTCTTAAAAATACTCTCATGCAATACTGGAGAGAAATTCACGAGCGTGAAGGATATGTTGAAATTTCAACACCTATTATGCTCAACAGAGCCCTTTGGGAAACTTCCGGACACTGGGATCACTACAAAGAAAATATGTACACAACTGTAATCGACGAAGAAGATTTCGCAGTAAAACCAATGAACTGCCCCGGCGGAATGTTGGTGTACAAGTCACAGCCTCACTCTTACAGAGAGCTTCCTTTGAGACTTGCTGAGGTTGGTTTGGTTCACCGCCACGAAAAATCAGGTGCACTCCACGGACTTATGAGAGTTAGATGCTTTAACCAAGACGATGCTCATATTTTCATGACACAAGAGCAAATCAAAGACGAAATTAAGGGCGTTGTAAGACTTATCGACGAAGTTTACCAACTCTTCGGATATAAATATTTCATCGAACTTTCCACAAGACCCGAAGATTCCATGGGAAGCGACGAGGATTGGGAAGTAGCAACAGATGGTCTTCGTAATGCACTTGAAGACATGGGTCTCGATTACGTTATAAACGAAGGCGACGGTGCGTTCTACGGACCGAAGATTGACTTCCATTTGGTAGACGCTATCGGCAGAACATGGCAGTGCGGAACGATTCAGCTCGACTTCCAGTTGCCTCAAAGATTCGAGGCGGAATACATCGGTGCTGACGGTGAGATGCATCGTCCGATTATGATTCACAGAGTATGTTTCGGTTCGATAGAAAGATTCATCGGAATACTCACAGAACACTTTGCGGGTAAATTCCCCACATGGCTTGCACCTGTACAAGTAAAAGTATTGCCGATTTCCGACAAATTTGCTGAATACGGCAAAAAAGTTCTCGAAGACCTCAAAGCTGCAGGAATTCGCGCTGAAATTGATGAAAGACCCGAAAAAATCGGTTATAAAATCAGAGAAGCAAGAAATGAAAGAGTTCCTTACATGCTCGTTGTGGGACAAAAAGAAGAAGAAAGCGGTCTTGTTTCCGTAAGAAGCAGATTTGCAGGAGACGAAGGACAACAAGAACTCGGAGCATTTATAAGTGCTGTTTCTGAAGAAATTTCTTCGAGAGCAAGAAGAGAAGAAAAAATCATAGACGAGAACTGACAGAGAATATATTTAAAGCAGAGTTTTTACTGGGAGCGTGATTTGTATGACAGATAAGCTTCATGAGGAATGTGGCATTTTCGCCATGTTCGATAATGACGGTTACGACACCGCAAGAATTACGTATGCAGGTCTTTTTGCAATGCAGCACAGAGGACAGCAAAGCGCGGGAATTGCGGTAAATAATGACAGAAAAGTTACTTTGTACAAGGATAATGGTC
>SVJD01000009.1 GCA_015069165.1 Oscillospiraceae bacterium | reverse complement strand
ACATCATTCTTATCTACATTGCATAAAGTGTAGAGCATTGTATATCCTACCAAAATACTTCCTTCAAGAGATGGATGATGCATGTCAGGATGATAGAGCTCCACATCTTCTTTATTATTTTCATAAACATCAAGCATTGCAAGACCTGCATGGATAACAGTTGCATCTATTTCTTCTGCCACTTTTTTATATGCTTTTGACAATTGTTGTGCCATACTTTTTGTTGTTCCGCCATAAGCAGCCAGTCCACCATTACCGGCTTTGTATCCCCATGTTTCATACAAATAAACAGCCGCACCATTTTCTTTTGCCTTCGCGGCCAACCCCTGTGCTCCTCTCATAAAACTATCAAAATCGGAAATAGGTCTATGACTCTGCTCTTGTAATATTACTATATCGTATTTATTTGTGCTTAGAAAATCATCTATTTTGGAACCGTAAGGATCTGCCGAATCAGCGAAGTTTTCCAGTATATACGAACCTCTGGTAACTGTATTGACTAAAATATTATAACCTGCCTGTTTACACATTGGTTTAAATATGTTATTGGCTAAATTATTAAACTCTGTAAAACTATTTCCTACAAATAGAACTCTATATTCTTTATCTTTATCCGAAAACATTCTTTTGTTCCTCCCAAAACTACATCCTGTGATACATGTAAAATATAAACAAATTGATAACAATATAGAAAAGCATTTTTTTGTAATGTCCCTCTCCTAATGTATCATTATATAAATATTTATCATTAAAGAAATTATATACTACACAAAAATTAAAATCAATCATCTGTGTTTCGCCGTTTTAAAATATTGAAAATCTCTTCATTCGGAAGACTATATTCATCTCATTTATTTAAGATTTTCGCTGATATTTTAATGTCTTTAGAGATAAAGTAATAATTGTAAAAAGCAGTAGATGGAGCGGCGGTTTGTCTCAAAACGAAAAACAAGACAAAAAGCGCCGCGCCACTGATTGTTTTTTCTAAAAGCAAGGTGTGTGGTAGATTTTCGGCCCCCAAGAATAACTTGATACTGTCAAGGCGGTTGTTTTTATTACTTTTTCCACAGAAAAAGGTTATAATTGTAATAGAAGAAAAATGAAAAAATTTGCAAGCGTATTTTTGATTGTTATACTTGCGTGTACACTTTCGGCTTGTTCGGCCGTATATCGGTGACGTGCTTGTTACAACGCTGATTTACTGTTTTTGCAGAATAATTATTCCGAAAGGTGTACGTGCTTTGCCGATTTATGTTTTTGCTTTTGCAACAGTTGTAGAAGTGGCGCAGTATTTTGATATTGTAAAATTGTTTGGAATGGAAGAGAATAAATTTATTTCCGTTGTTATAGGCAGGACATTTTCTTTTGGTGACTTAATTTGTTATGCTGCCGGCTGTGTTGTATTCTTTGCAGTTGATTATGTTATAAAAAACTTGTTGTTGACAACTAACTGATGGGGTTGTAATACAATTATACGAAGGCAAACCGAGAGACGGTTACGCTCCTGTATGTTGATTAAAAATAATCGCCACTTTTGAAGCGGGGGCGGTTATTTTTTTGTTTTTATATAAATCAGTTATGGTCTGCCCGTGCAACACATTTTAACAGAGAAAAAAGTGAAGTCAAGAAAAACAGTTCGCCGAAAATCTTCGTTTTTAGAGCGTTTTCGACCTAAAAAGCAAAAAATTATACTTCGATAAATAATCACAAAATCGACTTTTTTTGCAGAGAAAAATATGCTATAATTGCAAGGAAAAGTTGATTAACAATTTGAGGTGCAATTATGAATTTTGATTTACTACATCCGGCTGACCAATTGGTAATGTTGATGGAGAGAATTTACCATTACGGAATGACAACAACTTCCGGCGGCAATTTGTCTATTTTAGACGAAAATGGCGATATATGGATTACTCCCGGTTCTGTTGATAAAGGCTCTTTGAGCAGAAAAGACATTATACAAGTAAAACCCGACGGTACGATAATCGGAATTCATAAACCGTCCAGCGAATTCCCCGTACACGCAAGAATTTATAAATCAAGACCGGATATCAAAGCTGTTTTGCACGCACATCCGCCGGCACTTGTTGCATTCAGTATAGTGCGCCAAATTCCGGAAACTCGCTTGATTCCTAATTTCGTCGAAATATGCGGAAATGTTTCAATGGCTGTTTATGATGTTCCGGGCAGCACAGGACTCAGTATAAAAGTTACAGAGGAATTCGAAAAAGGCAACAATGTGGTAATGCTTGAAAATCACGGCGTTTTTGTAGGTGCGGCTGACTTGTTTAAGGCATTTATGGCATTCGAAACACTTGATTATTGTGCAAGACTTCAAATAGAAGCGACTAAATTGGGAAAGATTAGACCGCTCAGCGACAAATATATTAAAATCTCAAAAGAAAAACAACATGTAGAGATGGACGAGTACCTTAATAAATCCATCAGCAGTGAAGAAAGAGAAGCACGACGCGAAATGTGTGCACTTATAAAAAGAGCTTATGACCAACAGCTCTTTACAAGTACACAAGGAACTTTCTCACAGCGTTTGTCAGACGGCTCGTTCTTGATTACTCCTTATCATAAAGATAGAAAATATATGGAAGAATCAGACCTTGTAAGAATAGTAGGTGACTGGAAAGAGGCCGGCAAAATGCCTTCCCGCTCTGTAAGTTTGCATAAAAAGATTTATGACAAACACCCTGACATAAATTCCATAATCATTGCCCATGCGCCGTATGTAATGACTTTTGCGGTAACTGATTGCGAATTTGATTCAAGAACTATTCCGGAGTCATATATTATGCTCAGAGATGTGAAGAAAATTCCTTTTGGAGCAAGCTTTATGCAACAAGATATGGTTGCAGACATGTTCGATGCAATGACACCGATTATTATAGCAGAAAACGATTGCGTAATAGTAACGGGCTCAAGCCTTATAAATGCTTTTGATAAATTGGAAGTTATGGAATATAGTGCCAAAGCAATAGTGTCATCTAAAGCATTGGGAGAAATCGTTGCTATAACAGATGATGAAGTAAAAGATCTAAGAGAAGCTTTTAAGTTTTAATATATAAGATTCAAAAGAGGAGTTTGACGACATTGAGTAGTATTTCAGATATGTTTGGCAGTTTTGTCTTTAATGACAGAGTCATGAGAGAAAGACTTCCAAAAGAAACATATAAAGCATTAAGAAAAACCATGGCAGAGGGAAGCACTCTCAAACCGGATGTGGCAGGCGTTGTGGCAAATGCAATGAAAGATTGGGCGATTGAAAAAGGTGCAACACACTTTACGCATTGGTTCCAACCTATGACAGGTATAACGGCAGAAAAGCACGACAGTTTTATTTCGCCTACCGCAGACGGCAATGTAATTATGGAATTTTCCGGCAAAGAGCTTGAAAAAGGTGAGTCCGATGCTTCCAGTTTCCCGTCCGGCGGTCTTCGAGCGACTTTTGAGGCAAGAGGATATACCGCGTGGGACCCTACCTCGTACGCATTTATTAAAGAAGGAACCCTTTGCATTCCGACTGTGTTTTGCTCTTACGGGGGAGAGGCGCTTGATAAGAAAACTCCGCTTTTGCGCTCTATGGAGGCAGTAAACCGTCAAGCTTTAAGAATTCTCAAGCTTTTCGGAAACACGCAGGTGCGCCACGTTACCACAACTGTAGGTGCAGAGCAGGAATACTTTTTGATTGACAGAGAAGTTTTCCTGAAAAGGAAAGATTTGGTATATACAGGCAGAACGCTTTTCGGCACAAAACCGCCGAAAACGCAGGAGCTTGACGACCACTATTTCGGCTCACTTAAAACAAGAGTAAAAGGATATATGAAGGAGCTTAACGAAGAACTCTGGAAGCTGGGAATTATGTCAAAAACTGAGCATAACGAAGCAGCTCCGGCGCAACATGAATTAGCTCCCATATATTGTAACACAAACATTGCCACAGACCATAACCAGATAATAATGGACGTTATGAGAAAGGTGGCGGAGCGTTGCTCACTGGCGTGCCTTTTACACGAAAAACCTTTTGCAAGCGTAAGCGGCAGCGGTAAACATAACAACTGGTCATTAAGTACAGATACAGGTGTTAATTTGTTAGAGCCCGGTTCTTCGCCCCATGAAAATGCCCAATTTTTGTTGTTTTTGTGTGCAGTAATAAAGGCAGTAGACGAGCACCAAGATTTGTTGAGAATTTCTGCGGCATCAGCAGGCAACGATAACCGCCTCGGCGCATCAGAAGCACCTCCCGCAGTTATTTCCATGTTCTTGGGTACGGAGCTTACTGAAATACTCGAAGCAATCGAAAAAGGCAGTGCTTATGAGGGCAAAGAAAAAGTTGATATGGAAATAGGCGTTCACACTATGCCGAAATTCCCTAGAGATAATACAGATAGAAACAGAACATCGCCTTTTGCATTTACGGGAAATAAATTCGAATACAGAATGCCCGGCTCTAATATGTCGATTTCTTGTCCGAATATGATTTTAAATACAATAACAGCAGATGTGCTTATGGAATTTGCTGATCAATTGGAAAAAGCAGAGGATTTTAAAGCAGAGCTTAATTCGTTGATCAGAAATACAATTATGAAGCACAAGCGCATAATTTTTAATGGTAACGGATATACGGATGAGTGGCTTGAAGAAGCAAAGAAAAGAGGCCTTCTGAATTTACCCACAACGCCGGATGCTTTGCCGTACTTCATTAAAGAGGAAAATGTTGCACTTTTTGCCAGACACGGAATTTTCACAAGAACGGAACTTCAATCCAGATATGAAATTTTGTTGGAAAACTACTGTAAAGTAGTGAATATTGAAGCAAATACGATGGCAGAGATGGCAAAAAGAGATATTTTGCCTGCGGCAATGAAATATATTAAATTTATCAGCGAAACAATTGTTGCTTTAAAAACTGCATTGCTCTCGGCAGACAGATTTCCGGAGGAAGAAATTTTGTCAGATTTGACAGAATGTGTCAGCAAACTCTACAAAGCGATAAACAAATTGGAGGCTGACAGTGATATAATAAAAGATAAAGAAACATTCTTGGAAAAAGCATGTTATTTAAGAGATGTAATCATTTGCGATATGGATAGTTTGCGGGAAATTGCTGACAGAATAGAAGAAATAATGCCTTCTGAATATTATCCGTATCCTAATTACGGAGATATATTATTTAGCGTTATGTAATTTTGTAAAAGGAGGATTTTTAAATGTCTTACAGAATTTTTGATGCACATTGTGATACTTTAACAACTTTGGGAAGCGGTGAAAATCTTTATGATGCACCCAGATGTTTTAATTTCAAGCAACTTGAAAACTACGACTGTTTTACTCAGGTTTTGGCAATTTGGGTAGATATTGCCGCAGATAGAAATTGCATGGATGAAAAAGTTCAAAAATACATAAATCGTTTTTATGAAGAGCTTGAAAAGAATCCCGGTGTTGTGCATATAAAGACAAAGAAAGATCTTGAAGATTCTAAAAAGGGAATAAATGTAATTTTAGGAATCGAGGGCGGAGAGGCAATCGGTACAGATATTGCAAATGTGGAAAAACTTTACAATAAAGGCGTTCGTCTTGTGACTCTTACATGGAATAATCCTTATGTTATAAGTGATACCAACTGTATAACTGTGCCTAACCTTAACGGAGAAGCTGACTACAAAGGCGGCCTTACTCATTTCGGCAAAGATGTTGTACGCGAAATGAATCGTCTCGGAATGGTAATTGATGTATCACATTTATCAGATAAAGGCTTTTATGATTTATTGGAAGTTTCAAATAAACCTTTTATTGCATCTCATTCTAACTCAAGAGCGTTGTGTCCCCACGCCAGAAATTTAACTGACGATATGTTTAAAGAGTTGGTTAAAAAAGGCGGTGTGACAGGTATTAACTTCTATCACGGCTTTATTGATTTACAGAAGAACGAAGTTGATGCAACAGATTTGATTCGCCACATCGAACACTTTATGGCTCTTGGCGGAGAGAAAAATGTTGGTATCGGTACTGACTATGACGGAATCGATTATCCGCCGAAAGGTTTTGCCAATGCAAGCTTTTTGGGCAATCTCTATGAAGAAATGCTCAAATTGAATTATTCCGAAGATCTCGTTCGTGATATAATGAGCAGAAACATGGAACGCGTTTTTTGCGAATGTTTGTAAAAGGTGAATAAAACAGTGTGTGATTTATGTCCCAGACGTTGCAAAGTAAATCGTTCTTTAGGAGAAGCGGGATTTTGCGGAGCGACGGATAAGAATATAAAGATTTCACGCGCGGCTCTTCATTTTTGGGAAGAGCCGTGCATTTCCGGTACTCGTGGTTCGGGTACCGTGTTTTTTTCATACTGTTCTTTAAAGTGCGTGTATTGTCAAAATGCGGCGATAAGCAGGGGTCTTTCCGGTGCGGAAGTTGATACGGTGCGCCTTGCAGAGATTATGTTGGAGCTTCAAGAGCAAGGCGCTCATAATATAAATCTTGTAACACCAACTCATTATGTTAATCATATAATTGCCGCGCTTGATATTGCAAAAAGTCGCGGCTTGAAAATACCCATAGTGTACAATACCGGCGGCTACGAAATGCCTTCCGTCATAGAAAGACTTAAAGGCTATGTGGATATTTTTTTGACGGATTATAAATATGCAAATAACAAAGATGCGTTTAAATATTCTGCTGCTAAGGACTATGTTGAATACGCTGATGCAGCATTGGAAAAAATGGTAGAAATTGCGCCGATTGGTTTTGAAAATAGTTTTGTGGGAGAGGATAATGCGCCTGCGATAATGAAAAGCGGAGTGATAGTAAGGCATCTTTTGCTTCCCGGTAAGCTTATTGAGGCTAAAAATGTTTTAAAAAGGCTTTATTCCAAATATGGAAATAATATCTATTACAGTATTATGAGTCAGTATACGCCGTTGTCGAAAGCTTCAGACGGCATAGAATTTGATGAAAAACTCTTGCACCCGGTAAATCCGGACGAGTACGAAAGACTTGTGGATTATGCTGACAGGCTCGGTATAGAAAATGCATTTATTCAAGACGGCAGCGCCGCTTCGGAGAGTTTTATACCACCCTTTGACCTTACGGGAGTTCTTAAAAAATCGTAAAACAAAAGGCTGTAACTTTTATAGTTTACTATAATGTTACAGCCTTAAAATATGCTAAAAAATCAATGTGAATTAATAATTTTCAGCTTTAATTTTGAAATATCCCTGAGGATGTTTGCAAACAGGGCAAAGTTGAGGAGCATTTTTGCCGAAGTGGATGTGTCCGCAGTTGCCGCATTCCCAAATCATATCTCCGTCGCGTGAGAAAACAATGCCTTCTTTAACATTTGCAAGAAGTTTGCGATAACGCTCTTCGTGTGCTTTTTCGATAGCAGCAACGCCTTCGAATTGAGCAGCGATGTCGTCAAAACCTTCTTCGCGAGCTTCTTTAGCAAACTGAGCGTACATTTCTGTCCATTCGTAATTTTCGCCCTCAGCAGCAGAAAGAAGATTTTCTTCTGTTGTGCCGATGCCGCCTGCTAAAATTTTATACCATAATTTAGCGTGCTCTTTCTCGTTGTTTGCAGTTTCTGTGAAAATCTCAGCGATTTGCTCATAACCATCTTTTTTTGCTTTTGAAGCAAAATAGGTATATTTGTTTCTTGCTTGTGATTCACCTGCGAAAGCAGTAGCAAGATTCTTTTCTGTTTTTGATCCTTTAAATTCCATAACAGGAAAGCCTCCTTTGTAAATATTTTACAGTAATTATATTTGTATGCCTGTCAAAAGTCAATGATGAAATAGACTGCAAAAAATACTTATTTATATTATTTGCCAAAAAATATTTTCGCATACATATCGAAAATTTAATTTATCGGCAATCAAAAAAACATTGGATTGCAATCGTCGTAAATCACATAAAGCATTCCGTCTGTAACGGAAATACTGCCTTTGCTGTTTATGAATTCGTTGCTGACGCCTAATGGGCAATCATAACGCAAAACTGCATCTGTCAAAGTGTATTTTAAACCTGACAATGTAACACCGTGGGCAGCTTCTCCGGCAGCAAATACGGACACGCGGCCGTGGAATTCTTCGCTGAAGTTTAGGCTGCCGTTTTTTACTGCAGTTATTAAACTGCCGCTTCCGACGAAATAGCAGAGCTCACCGCTGTTTACAATATTGGATAATATTTGCAGATTTGCCAAAGTGAATTCCGTTTTGCCACCCATTCCGCCGTAAATTATGAATTTGTTAAAACCTCGCTTTTTACCTTCGTTTATGGCAAGCATCATATCGGTATCGTCTTTTACGGTAGGGAATTTAACGAGTTCTACATCTGAAGGCGCAAACCCTAAAGAATCTAAATCGCCTACGAGAAGGTCGGGTTTAATGCCTTGCTGCGTTAAAAAATTATAACCTGCATCGGCAGCAATTACAAAGTCTTGTGCCGGACGAGGGTTGAATTTTAAAGGTGCGGATACGGGAGCGGCACCGAAAATATAGCAAAATTTGTCATTTGTCATAAAAACACCGTCGATAATTAAAATAGTAATATAAAACAAAAACATTCTAACAAAAACGGCGTATTTGTCAATAACAGACAGTTGTGCTAAAATGCAACAGTTGAGTTAAAAAATGACATCAACAATATTCAGCTTACGATATAAGGAAGTGCCCAAAATGCAATTTCGTGTAAATCTTGTAAAAACAGTGGACGATTCTTATGACATAGTAATCGGTAACGGTCTTTTAAATGAATTAAAAGATTATTTGAAAGAGTTCTTGAAAAAGCAACGACGAAATATCGCCATTATTACAGATTCAAATGTGCATAAAATATATTCAGAAGCTTTTGAAAAAGCAGTAAAAGAAGCAGTTGATGAAATAGGGGAGACATCGACGATTAAGGTTAATACTGTTGTTTTTGAAGCGGGAGAAAAGAGTAAAACGCGACAAACTAAAGAATATATAGAAGATAAATTGATTGAATGGGGATACCGCAGAGATACTTTGATTATAGCTCACGGCGGTGGCGTTGTTACGGATATGGCAGGTTTTGTGGCCGGAACATTTGCAAGAGGCGTTCCGTTTGTAAATTACGCAACTACACTTTTGGCTGCGGCAGATGCTTCCGTAGGCGGAAAAACGGCAGTCGATACCGAGGCGGCTACCAATTTAATCGGGCTCATTTACCAGCCTAACAGAGTTTTTATTGATACTTTAACATGGAAAACACTTGGAAGCAGAGAGATTTCCGGAGGACTGGCAGAAACCATAAAACACGCTTGTATGGCAGATAGGGAATTTTTCACATATTTGGAAAGTAACATTGAAAAAGTATTCGATATGGATTCTGATGTTTGCAAAGTTATTTCGGAGAAAAATTGCGAGATAAAATATAATGTGGTTATGATAGATGAAAAAGAGCAGGGGCTCAGAGAAATTCTTAATTTGGGGCATACCGTAGGGCGCGCGATCGAAACGGTGAGCGATTACAGACTTTCTCACGGAGAAGCTGTTTCGATAGGAATTATGGCGCAAGCTAAATTGGGTTGCTCTCTTGGTTACTGCACAGAAGATGATGTTTCAAGAGTAGAGGCGCTTTTGCAAAAAGCAAAGCTTCCCGTCACCATTCCCGAATGGATAGACAAAGAAGCTTTGGTTAAAAAATTATATACAGATAAAAAGGTGCGCGGCGGCAAATTGAGATTCGTTTTCCAAAAAGGAATTGGAAAAATGGTAGAATTTGAATCAGGAACTAACGCCGCTAATGCTGTTTATTCTAAATTCATTGACGAAGAATCAGCTCGCTTAATCATTTCCGAGCTGTAATATTTCGTCTTCATCATCGTCGAGGTTGTAATAACTGCTGTAACTGTTGGTGTTTTTATCATTATCAACATATTCGATGGCAGTGTCGGCTTCGACGATTTTTGTTTCGTTTTCTTCCGGTAAATCATCCTCTTCGATGTTGTCTGAACACTCGTCGTAATTGTTATTTGTATCATAATTGTTACTTGTAGTATGTTCGACAAAATCACAGTTGCCGGAATAATTTTGCTCGTTGTTTATTACCGGATTGTTTTCTGCAGCCATAATGAAGTTTTCATAATCATTGTCAAAACTCTCTGCGATTCTCCTGCTGCGCACAACGATAATTATGATTGCAATTACAACCGCAAGAACGCAAGTGGCGATTATAACAGGGAGTAACATTTTTTTGTCAAATTTAAAACCTCTTTCGGGATAGACGGGAATTCTTTCAGGAGTAGAAGTTGGCTTTTCTGCTGTGGGGTTCGCCGGTGTGGATGAAGGAATATTTTCGTCTGCGGGAGTATCATTTTCGATTGTGGATCCGTATAAAATCGACGGATCTACACACCTTTGAAGAGTTCCTTCTATGGTATCATAGAGATAATAACTAAGAGCGCCGCCTTTTGAAAAGCCGTAAAGAATACGGAAGTCGCTATACTTTTCGTTACTTGTATTGTATGCAATTGCAGGTGTTTGGTCGAAATTCAGTGCGGTTTTGGTAAAGGATTCCGGCGTTTCGTCAAGCATTGTAAAAACATATACATTTTTGCCAAAAGGTATTTCCAAATATGGAATTATTGCTTTCTGTTTTTCTATGTAAATGTAAAATTTGCCATTTTGTCCCACGATGTCTGTTGTGTAAAGAAGTTTTACGCCGTTTTGATTTTCTGCTACAGAAATGTCACTGCCTTCGTACTTTATGCTTCTCTTTTCGAAGCTTTCCGGCATTGATACAGAATCTGCTTCGAAATCCTCGGCGATGTAACGTGTTTCGGTGCCGTCGGAAAATTCAAAAGGAGATGAGGGAGTTGCGCCGGGATCTTCCGTAGGATTGAAAGGTGTATAGGAAGGTGTTTGCGTATTTATCGGTGCTGTCGGTTTTTGCGTAGGTGTAGCAGTAGGAGTTTGTGTTGTATTTGTTGTAGGTTTGGCTGTAGGTGTAGGTTTGGTTGTAGGCGTAGGTGTCGGAGCCGGGGTTGCGACATAACCGGTGACAGTTTTGGATAAAGATGGGGTAGGGAGTTGTTCTGCTGCCAATGTACCGCATTCTATTACAGTGGCTTTAAAGGTTGTCGGAATTTCTTTTTTTAACTTGAATTTACAAACAAATTTGTGTGAAGTATTAAATGATATTGGCAGAATACTTATAACACTTCCGTTGTCACTGCAGTCTGAAGAAGGAACTGCTATACAGTCTACAGCCGAAGAATCGTAATAAATTTCCAGATTTACCATTGCTTCAATAGTTGTTTCTACGCGAACTGTAAGGTTAAAAGTTTGTCCTACAAGCACTTTTGAATCTACATCTATAAAGAGATCGACTGAGCCTGCGGCTGAGCATGGTAAAGCTGTCTGGGATATAGCAATTATTGTTAAAATCATCGCAATGATTGGTGCGAAAATTATTTTCTTTAGAATTTTTCTCATGTCGTTTTCTCCTTTGTTTAATGCGTGTTTTTTGTGCGTTTATCTGGTTTGTTTGATATTGTCTAATTTGATAATGTGTCTTTGTATAGAAATCATGTCCATAAGTGAACATTTGCCGTCGTGGTTTGCATCAGAAGCGGTGAGATAAATTTCCTCAAGATTCGAAAGTTTGACGAGATGTCTTTGAATTGCAATCATATCCATAAGTGAAACTTTTCCGTCTGCATTTACGTCTCCGTAAATAATAATTTGGTAATCCTCATAAAGTTCGCTTTCTTTGTAAAGCTGCAACACATCACCCGTTACAATGTTGCCGCTTGCTTTGGAATTTCCCTTGGAATCCAAAATTTGTAAACTTCCGTTAGTAACTTTAAATTTGCTCAAAAAATCGCCGACAGAAGTTTGAGGCTCTATGCCGGTTATGAACTCTCCTATAATATAATCTGTACTTTTGATCGTAGGGTCCGGCAAAGTCGGTGTTGGTGCAGCTGTGGGAGTCTGAGACGGGGTAGCCGTTGCAGTGGGCGTAGCAGTAGCACTCGCAGTCGCTGTAGCACTTGTGGTCGGAATTGCTGTAGGCGTTGCAGTGGGAGTTGCTGTTACAGTAGCGGTCGGAGCGGAAGATGCTGTTGGTGCAGCTGTGTTTGTCGGCGCGCTTGTTGCTGTTGCAGTGGCTGTAGGAGTTGCAATTTCGCTGCTTTTAACAACGTTTAAAGTGTAAGTTCTAATTTCAAAACTGGGAGCTAAAACTGTTATTACGTGTTTTGTGGTATCTCCTGCGAGGGTTACTTCGCCTGTCCCGAGTATTTTTGCGCCATTTGCACAAGCGTTGGCAGAAATGTTAACTTTTGACACTTTGTCGGAAACTTTGACGGTGTATTCGTAAGTTGTGCGGGCGAAACTTTTTGTAAATTGTCCGCCTTCTACGGTTATGGAAGACAGCCAGTTGTTGTTTGTTGCATAACTGTCGTCGGAATACGGCTGGCAAGCTGCCAATTCCGGCATATTTTTGTAAACGGGAATTTGGAAAGAAAATGCGCGGTTTTCGTAAATTCCTGAATTTGTATAAGCTCTTTTCATTGAAGTGGCTTCTGCAGAAGGGGCGTTTACATTAGACATGTATTGATGGTAAAAGAAACCGTTACTGCCGTTTGTAACATCGAATTTCTGTAAATATAAAGTGTTTTGTTCTCTTTGGATGTATCCGCTGCTTAAAAAGTCTGCGCCGCCTAAAATTGAGCGGTAGGGGTTAGACCATGGTCTGAGGTAAGAACCTTCTGTATCGTTGTTTTTTGCATAAATTGCGCCGTTTTCGCGAGCGCTTCTGCCGCTGTGGGCATACGCGCCGATATTAAAGAAGTTATAGTAACCTTCGTATCCGGGCTGTGTTCCGTATGCTAATGTCGAACCGGAGCCTACTTCTTGGCGAATTCGTGAAGCTAAAAAGAAAGGGCTCACATTGGCATATTTTGCGGCTTCCATTAAAGTGTCAACGTACTTATAAGTGTATTTTACAGGTGCGTTTGGAACTGAAGCTGATTCTGATTCTGTAGTTGTCTCATTTGTTTCGATTTTGGAATCAGTATCTGTTTCTGTTTCGGATTCATTTTTGATTTCGTTTCCATTTTCGGGAAGAGTTTCTTGATTGCCGTTTGAGGGAGCTTCTTCCGGAATTGGCAAACCGTAAGAAGGATACAAATCATTTTGAAGAGCTTCAAAAGAATATTCTCCGGCAAGGAACGTTCCTTTTAAAATGTTGTATGTATCTTGCGCTGTGTGAAGCTCGGGAAGATATGATAAATCTTCAAATTGGAAAATTACAGAATCATTATAAAGTCCGTTTCGCGGATCTAAAAAATGTGCCACAATGGTAGACGAGGCACCGTAACAATTTGAATCCAAATAATTCCAAGATTGGGAATTCCAATTGTATGCGCCTTCTTCCATAGAACGCCATGAATACGGAAAATGTGTTTGAATCATATTCACGCCGACTTTTGATTCTTCTTTAAGCGCGTATTCCCAGTCCATGTCGATGTGTTGTGCGTTAAAAATCCAAGTGGGGTGCTGTTTGTGCAGAATTCGCAAATATACTTTGTAACTTTCCGGGAAATTTTGTGATTCCATAAAAATTTCGAATTCGGGATCTTCGCCGGTAGGAGCGATGTCGTTGAAAAACTTCAAATAATCAGAATGAACATAGCCTGTTCTGAATTGTTGTGAGCCGCGAACGTATTTTATTTCGTACCAAGTATCGCCTTTGCTGTCGATGTTAGCACCTGTTACAAGAACTTGGGAATTTTTGGGAAGTCTGTCAAGCAACAGACCGTCTGTGCCGGCAGAAAGTCTTACAGCAAGGGAAGTTTCTTCGGTGTTAACATAAGCATAACCTCTTTTACTGTCGGCAATTAAAGAGATTTCTTTGAAGGAAAGTATCATACAACATATAAAAGGAAGAAGTCCGAAAAGCAGTACAGCCAATCGTTTTGGAATTTTATGTAAACTGTGACTATGTGAATTGTGATTTTTCTTAGTGTTTTTTCTTTCGTAAATGCTTCGTTTCATATTGAGCTTTCCTTAATATATTTAATAAAATGACATATATTAAATTATAAAAAATAATAGCATATATGTCAAATGGAATATTAAGTAAGACGGTGTCAAGTTAGGTATTGACTATTAGGTGTTAAAGTGATATCCTTACGAGGAATATTTCATAGAAAGGACACAAATAACATGAAAAAATTATTATCACTTATTATGGTTATGTGTTTAAGCGTTTCTTTGTTTGCCGGATGTGGCGGAGAAGAAACAAGTTCAGACGCTACAAAAGCTCCTTCTGCAAGCGCACCGGCAAGCGCACCGGCAACTGCACCAGCAACTGCTACAGCTAAGCCTACAGAGGAAGCTACAACTACTCCTTCTACAGAACCGACAGCTGCTCCTACAACAAAGCCTGCTGAAAAAGAAGATCCTGAGGTAGATGCCATTCTTTACAGATTCTATGATGCTGATAAATATATGTGGGCTTCAGATAACTTTATTACGCCGGATGATTTAGCACAAGGTTTTGGACAAGGTAAGCCTGATGTTGGAACATATGTTTCATGTGAGTACTATTATGATGATACAGAAGAGGCTCTTGCTATCCATATTCTCGATTTTGATCCTTACTTCATGATTAAAACCGCAGAAGGCGGAGAAACATTCGATCTCAGTCAATATCCTGTATTCAAGATAAGACTTAAAAATGAAACTAACATTGAAAAATTTGATGCATTCATTTGCAAAGCGCCTAGTGCTGCCGGTCCTGATAATTTCCAATTTGAACTTTCAGGAGGGGATGAAGAATATCAAGAGTATTACTTTGACTTTGTAAAAGAAAAAGGTCAGGAGTTTGTTGATGAAAGAACTACAGTAGAAGGTTTCAGACTTGACGCTTTGGCAATAAGCCCGGAAGGTTTTGCAAACATCGAGCCTGAGTCAGCTTACTTGTATGTTGAGTACTTCGGATTCTTCAAAACATTAGAGGATGCTCAAAACTGGAATCCTGCACACGTTGCTTAATATTAAACAGTTAAATCTTTCAAGTTAGATTGTTTTGATTGTTTGATTTAAAGCTTAATTAAAAAATTAGCAGCAAGTTGTTTTCGTGAACTTGCTGCTTTTTTCATTTATTTTATCATATAGTTTTTTGTTTTATTATTTTTGCTTTATTATATAGTTTTTTTTGTTTTATTATATAGTTTTGTATTGACATAGTAGGTATAAAAGTTGTATAATCATACGACCGATGAAAGTCGGCTAAGAATTACCAAAAAAATAGAGACAGATTTGGTATTCCATCAACTGCTACAGTTGGAGGGAGGGGATTAAGATGTCAGAAGTAAGAATTAAAGAAAATGAATCATTGGACAGCGCATTAAAAAGATGGAAGAGATCTTGTGCTAAAGCAGGTACACTTGCAGAGGTTCGCAAGAGAGAACATTACGAGAAGCCCAGTGTAAGAAGAAAGAAAAAATCTGAGGCTGCAAGAAAACGCAAATATTGATTTTTTGTGCGCAAGTATTGATTTTTATATCGGAAAAATTTTCACCCGTTGTACTTGATTACACGGGTGATTTTTTTAAAAGCACTATGTTTCTTTTGTAACAGAAAAGAAAAGCAAAAACAAGCGTATGCAAAGCGACTGCATAAAGACAGTGGTGGAAATAATTGTTAAGCTATTAGAGGAAGCGGGATTTTCTCGGTAAAATGAAAATTTTCAAATAAAAAGACTTGACATTATATGCATAAAGATGTATAAATATACAGAAAAATGAATAAACGCGCAAGCGGCTGATAATCATGCAAAAAATTGCAAAAACCAAGGAGGTTATTTTTATGGACAAAAAAGATATTAAAAAAGTAGTTTTAGCATATTCAGGCGGATTGGATACATCAATTATCATTCCGTGGTTAAAAGAAAATTACAACAACTGTGAAGTTGTAGCAGTTTCCGGTGACGTTGGACAAGGAACAGAGCTCGATGGACTTGAAGAAAAAGCAATCAAAACAGGTGCATCTAAATTATATATCGAAGATTTGAGAAAAGAATTCGTAGAGGATTACATTTTCCCTACAGTACAAGCAGGCGCTAAATACGAAGGAGATTACCTTTTGGGAACTTCATTTGCAAGACCTGTAATCGCAAAAAGAATCGTTGAAATTGCAAAAGCAGAAGGCGCAGACGCAATTTGTCACGGTTGTACAGGTAAAGGTAACGACCAAGTTCGTTTCGAACTTACAATAAAAGCTCTTGCACCTGATATGTACATCATCGCTCCTTGGAGAGAATGGGATATTAAATCAAGAGACGAAGAAATTGAGTACGCAGAAGCACACAACATTCCGCTCAAGATAAACAGAGAAACAAACTATTCAAAGGATAAAAACCTCTGGCACCTTTCACACGAAGGCCTTGATCTTGAAGATCCCGCAAATGAGCCTTTGTATAACAAAGAAGGCTTCCTTGAGTTGGGCGTATCACCTGAGCAGGCTCCCGATAAACCGAGTTACGTTAAGATTGATTTCGAAAAAGGTATTCCTGTTGCTATTGACGGCGTAAAAATGGGTGCAGTAGAAATCATCGAAACATTGAACAAAATTGGCGGTGAAAACGGTATCGGTCTTGCTGACTTGGTAGAAAACAGACTCGTAGGTATGAAATCACGTGGCGTTTATGAAACACCCGGCGGAACAATTCTCTACAGAGCACACCAAGTTTTGGAAACTATCTGCTTAGACAGAGATACAATGCACTACAAAGAGCTTATTGCAGCACGTTTTGCAGAGCTCGTATACTTCGGACAGTGGTTTACACCTCTTCGTGAAGCTCTCACAGCTTTCGTAGACAAAACACAAGAAACTGTAACAGGTAGTGTAACACTTAAACTTTACAAAGGAAACATGATTAACGCAGGCGTAACATCACCGTATACACTCTACAGTGAAGAAATCGCAACATTTGATGAAGATCATGTATATGACCAATATGATGCACAAGGCTTTATTAACCTCTTTGGTTTGCCGATTAAGGTAAAAGCTATGATGGATCAAAAGCGCGAAGGGAAATAATAATGGGAAAAATGTGGGAAGGCCGCTTTTCGAAAGCACTCGACAAGACGGCAGATGATTTTAACTCCTCAATATCTTTTGACTCAAAGATGTTCAGGCAGGACATAAAAGGCTCAATGGCACATGCGGCAATGTTGGGCGCACAAGGAATAATTACTCAGGAGGACGCCGAGATAATAATCGGCGCCCTTCAGGGCATTCTTGAGGAACTTGAAAAAGGTACTTTAGAAATAGATATGACTTGTGAAGATATACACATGTTTGTAGAAGCAGAGCTTACAAAACGCATTGGTGATGTAGGTAAAAGACTGCATACTGCAAGAAGTCGAAATGACCAGGTTGCTTTGGATTTGCGTATGTATTTGAGAGATGAAACTAATGTTATAATCGAAATGCTCAAAGATACGGTAAAAGCAATAATAGAGCAGGCAGAGAAAAACAAAGATGCTATTTTGCCCGGTTACACACACTTGCAAAGAGCGCAGCCTATAACATTCGGACATCATCTTATGGCTTACGCTTCAATGCTTTTAAGAGATATTGCCAGATTAAAAGATGCATTAAAGAGAATGAATCTTTCACCTTTGGGCAGCTGCGCTTTGGCCGGCACCACATATAATACAAACCGTAATTTCACTGCTGAAAAACTCGGCTTTGACGGAATAACGGTAAACAGCATTGACGGCGTTTCCGACAGAGATTTTTGTGTAGAACTTGCAAGTGCATATTCACTTATAATGATGCACTTGTCAAGATTTTCCGAAGAAATAATACTTTGGTCCTCTTGGGAATTCAAATTCATTGAATTGGACGACTCCTTTACAACAGGCTCAAGCATTATGCCCCAGAAGAAAAATTCAGACATGGCAGAGCTTGTAAGAGGAAAAACAGGCAGAGTTTACGGAAATCTCATGGGACTTCTCACAATGCTTAAAGGACTTCCGCTTGCATACAATAAAGATATGCAAGAAGACAAAGAAGCAATATTTGACAGCGTAGAAACAGTGCAAAAATGCTTGGAAGTGTTTGCTCCGATGGTAAGAACATTCACTGCAAACAGAGAAAATATGTACAAAGCTGCGCAAAAAGGCTTCATAAATGCTACTGACCTTGCAGACTATCTCGTAAAAAAAGGCTTGCCCTTTAGATCTGCATATAAAACGGTAGGACAAATAGTAGCGTATTGTATAAGCACAAACAAAGTGTTAGATACAATGACATTGGAAGAATACAAACAGTACAGCGAACTTTTCGAAGAAGACCTTTACAATGAAATAAGCCTTGAAACTTGCGTAAGCAAAAGAATTTCAGAAGGCGGTACTTCTGTAGAGTCAGTAGAAAAGCAAATCAAAATTGCAATGGAGAGTTTGGAAAATGACTAAGATATTTATAGACGGCAGAGAGGGAACAACAGGACTTCGTATTTATGACAGATTGGCAAGTCGCGAAGACATAGAGCTTATAATCTTAAAAGAAGAGGATAGAAAAAATCCCGAGAAAAGAAAAGAAGCAATAAATTCCAGCGATATTTCGTTCTTGTGTCTGCCGGACGCTGCTGCCATAGAAGCAGAAGAAATGTGCGAAAATCCCAATACGGTAATAATTGACACATCTACAGCCCACAGAACAACTCCCGGTTGGGCGTATGGTTTTCCGGAGATAGATGCAGAGCATTTACAGCAAATAAAAGAAAGTAAAAGAATTGCAGTTCCCGGTTGTCATGCCAGCGGTTATGTAGCATTGGTTTATCCTTTGGTTAAGGCCGGAATACTTTCTGCTGATTCACTTCTCACTTGTCACAGCATAACAGGTTACAGCGGCGGCGGTAAAAAAATGATTGCGGAATATCAAAGCGAAGACAGAAGCGAGCTTTTGGGCGCACCTCGTCAATACGGACTTTCCCAGCAACATAAACATTTGAAAGAAATGAAAGCCCTTACGGGAATAGCACCTATATTCAGTCCGATTGTTTCAGACTTTTACAGCGGAATGGTAATGACAGTGCCGGTGTTTAAGGAACAATTAACAAAGGGCAAGACAATGCAAGACATTAAAGATGTTTATAAGAACTTGTACACAAGCGAAATTGTAATGTACAGCGAAGATATAACAGACTTAAATGCAGGCGCGATGATTTCAGGAAGCGGAATGGCGCGCAAAGACAGCATGAGAATAAGCGTTCTCGGCAACGAAGACAGAATACTCCTCGTAGCGCAATATGACAATTTAGGCAAAGGCGCATCAGGTGCGGCAATACAGTGCTTGAATATAAAAATGGGAGCAGACGAGAAGAAAGGACTTGACTTATGAAATATATAGACGGAGGCGTTTGTGCTGCAAAAGGCTTTAAAGCATCAGGATTGCATTGCGGTATACGCAAAAATAAAACAAAACGCGATATAGCATTGATTTTGAGCGAAAAAATAGGTACGGCGGCAGCAGTATATACAACAAATCTTGTAAAAGGTGCGCCAATTTTGGTAGACCAACAAAATTTGGCAAACGGCAAAGCTCAAGCCATAATTTGTAATAGCGGCAATGCCAACACATGTAACGCAGACGGCATAGAAAAAGCAATTAAAATGTGCAAAATCGCAGCTGACCAATGCGGAATACTTCCCGAAGATGTTATTGTGGCTTCCACAGGTGTTATCGGAATGCCCCTTGATGTTGAGCCTATCAAAAATTCAATGGCAGACCTTTATAAAGAGCTTGATAACACTTTGGAATCCGGCAGAAATGCGGCAGAAGCTATAATGACTACAGATACAAAGCTCAAAGAAGTAGCAGTAGAGTTCGAAATCGGCGGCGTTGTGTGCAAAATGGGCGGTATTGCAAAAGGTTCAGGCATGATACATCCGAATATGGCAACAATGCTCGTATTCATAACTTGTGATGCAGATATTTCCTCTGAAATGCTCCAAAAAGCACTTTCAGCAGATGTTAAGAAAACATTCAACATGATAAGCATAGACGGAGATACTTCTACAAACGATACTGCGGCGATTATAGCAAACGGTATGGCAGGAAATAAGCCGATAGTATCAGAAGGCGAAGATTTCGACGCATTCTGCGAAGCACTCAGAAGCGTAACAATGAGTTTGTGCAAAATGCTTGCGGCAGACGGCGAGGGTGCAACAAAGCTTTTGGAATGTAATGTAACAGGCGGCAAGTCGGAATGTGTTGCGCAGACAGTAGCAAAGTCCGTAATTTGCTCATCACTTTTAAAAGCGGCAATGTTCGGCGCAGATGCAAACTGGGGACGCGTACTTTGCGCAATCGGTTACAGCGGAGCAGATGTTGACATTACAAAAATCGACGTAGCTTTCGAATCTGTAAAAGGTAATTTGCCGGTGTGCAAAAACGGCGCAGGAATTCCCTTCTCAGAGGAAAAAGCAAAAGAAATTTTGTTAGAAGATAAAATTAACATATTGATAGACCTTAATGACGGAGAAGCGGAAGCAACAGCTTTCGGCTGCGATTTGACATACGATTATGTTAAAATCAACGGAGATTACAGGACTTAATTAACAGTATTGGAAAAAGATAGGAGAAAAGGTATGGACATAACAAATGCTCAACGCGCAGAGGTCTTAATACGCGCATTGCCCTACATTCAGAAGTATTACAATAAAGTAGTTGTAGTAAAATACGGCGGAAACGCAATGATAAATGAAGAATTGAAACAAGCGGTGATGGGAGATATTGTTCTTTTGTCATTGATTGGAGTAAAAGTTGTTTTGGTACACGGCGGCGGCCCTGAAATAAGCGAAATGCTTAACAAGGTCGGCAAAAAATCAGAGTTTGTAAACGGACTTCGCGTTACAGATGCTGAAACTGCCGATATCGTACAAATGGTTTTAGCCGGTAAAGTAAACAAAAGCCTTGTAAATCTTCTTCAAAACACAGGCGGAAAAGCAATCGGCTTGAGCGGTATGGACGGACACCTTATAGAAGCAACAACAAAAAATCCTGAGTTGGGTTTTGTAGGAGAAATCACAGACATCAATGTAGATATAATCCGTGATGTGCTTGAAAAAGGTTATATTCCTGTTATTTCAACGGTAGGTTGCGATAAAGAGGGTAATATTTACAACATAAACGCAGATACAGCCGCAGCAGGCATTGCAGGTAAATTAAAAGCAGAAAGCTTTATTTCAATGACAGATATAAGCGGTATTTTAAGAGATAAGGACGATCCGAGTTCACTTATTTCAGAAATTCAAGTAAGTGAAGCACCTACATTGGTAAAAGAGGGAATAATTTCCGGCGGAATGATACCTAAAGTTGAATGTTGCATTGAAGCAATAAGACAAGGCGTTAGTAAAGTATTCATAATCGACGGCAGAATTCCTCATTCTATTTTGATAGAAACATTGACTGATGAAGGTATCGGAACAATGTTTACTGAGGGTTAATAAAGGATGGTAAAGAAATGAAAGATATTTTCAGTATTGATAACGAATACGTGGCTCATACTTACGGCAGATTTCCTGTCGCACTTGTAAAAGGAAAAGGAGCCGATATCTGGGATACAGAGGGTAAAAAATATATAGATTTGGGAAGCGGTATTGCAGTAAATATTTTCGGAATTGCCGATGATGAGTGGCAAGCAGCCGTAACCGAGCAGTTGGGAAAATTGCAGCATACTTCAAATCTGTATTATACAGAGCCTTGTGCTAAATTAGCAGAGCTTTTGTGCAAGCGTACAAGTATGAAAAAAGTATTTTACGGAAATTCCGGAGCAGAAGCTAACGAATGTGCCATCAAAGCAGCAAGATTGTATTCATACAATAAATACGGAGAAGGAAGAAGTACCATCATAACATTGAAAAACAGCTTCCACGGCAGAACAATAACAACACTCTCCGCAACAGGACAAGATGTATTCCATACGAAATTCGGCCCGTTTACAGAAGGTTTCGTTTACTGTGAAGCAGACAATACGGAACAATTAAGACAGCTTGTTGAAGAAAACAACTGCTGTGCAATAATGTTCGAGGTTGTGCAAGGTGAAGGCGGAGTACACGTGCTTTCAAAAGAATTTGTTGCTGAAATTGCTAAACTTGCAAAAGAAAAAGACTTGATAACAATTGTCGACGAAGTGCAGACAGGAAACGGCAGAACAGGAAAACTCTACGGATATATGAATTATGATATTCAGCCTGATGTTGTAACGACAGCCAAAGGTTTGGGAGGAGGCTTGCCTATAGGTGTATGTATGCTGGGAGAAAAAATGAAAGACGTTTTCACACCGGGAACTCATGGTTCAACATTCGGCGGAAATCCTGTTTGTTGCGCAGGCGCTTACAGCATACTTTCAAGAATTGATGAAAAACTCATGAGCGAAGTAGCAGAAAAGAGCGCGTACATCAGAAGTGAACTTGAAGATGCAACAGGCGTAGAATCAGTATCGGGAATGGGACTTATGTTGGGAATCGAAACACAACGCCCGGCAGGAGATATAATAAAAGATGCGATGGAGCAAGGTGTTTTAGTGCTCAGCGCAAAGACAAAAGTAAGACTTTTGCCGCCGCTTAATATAAGCATGGAAGACCTAAAAACAGCAATCGCTATACTCAAGGAGGTAATCGCAAGATGAAACATTTATTAAAATTACAAGATTTAAGCAAAGAAGAAATAACAAGCATACTTAATATGGCAGACCAGTTAAAATATGAGAAAAAACACGGCATTGAGCACAAAAGACTTGCCGGCAAATCTCTCGGAATGATATTCCAAAAATCTTCTACAAGAACGAGAGTTTCTTTTGAGGTCGGAATGTATGAGCTTGGCGGTCAGGCTTTGTTTTTAAGCTCTAACGATTTGCAAATAGGCAGAGGAGAGCCTGTAGAAGATACAGCAAGAGTTTTGTCACGTTACCTTGACGGTATCATGATAAGAACATACAAACAAGAAGAAGTGGAAAAATTGGCAGAATACGGCAGTATTCCGATAATCAACGGTCTTACTGACTATTGCCACCCTTGCCAAGTGTTGGCGGATTTGATGACAATTCGCGAATATAAAGGTGCAATCAAAGGAAATAAACTCACATATATCGGTGACGGAAACAATATGGCAAACTCCTTAATTGTCGGCGGTATAAAAATGGGAATGAAAGTTAGCGTTGCCTGCCCGAAAGGATATGAGCCTGATGCAGATATTATGAAATGGGCAGCAGAAAACGGCGAATTTGAATGTACAGAGGATATTTTGAAAGCCGCAAAAGATGCAGATGTACTTTACACAGACGTTTGGGCATCAATGGGACAAGAAGCAGAAGCGGCACAAAGAAAAGAAATATTCGTTAAGTATCAAATTAACGACGAAGTTATGGCAGTAGCAAAGAAAGACGCAATGGTTCAGCACTGCTTGCCTGCACACAGAGGCGAAGAAATCACAGCAAAAGTTTTTGAGGAACACGCTGACGAAATTTTCGACGAAGCAGAAAACCGTTTGCACGTTCAAAAAGCTGTTCTCGTTAAGTGTATGGGATAAAAGGTATGACTTGGGAAGAACTCTCAAATATATGCAATAATTGTAATCGGTGCGCTTTGTCACAAACAAGACAGCACGTTGTGCTGGGCAAGGGTGACTTGAGTGCGCCGATTTTGTTCGTTGGAGAAGGCCCCGGTGCAAACGAGGACGAGCAAGGAATTCCGTTTGTAGGGCAAGCCGGCAAGCTTTTGGATTTAGCTCTTGAATCGTTGGGTTTTAAACCTGACGAATATTACATTGCAAATGTCGTAAAGTGCCGCCCGCCGTCAAACCGTGTGCCCCATTCCGACGAAATAAATGCGTGCCTGCCGTATTTGAGGGAGCAATTTAAGCTGATAAAACCGCGTATTGTAGTTTGTTTGGGAAGTGTGGCAGCGACTACGTTATTAGGGCCTGAATGTAAAATTACTGCTGTAAGAGGGCAGTGGATTGACAAAAAAGGTACGTATTTTACGGCTACGTATCACCCTGCGGCGCTTTTGCGAGATGAAAGCAAAAAAATCGTAATGTGGCAAGACCTTAAAGCGGTAAAAAGGAAATTGGCGGAGATTTCAAAATGAATGGATTAAACGAGTGCTTTCGAGAGAAAATTAAGCTTGAAATAGAAGAAAATAGAATAGAACCTGCGTGCAATTTACCGTTGCAATTCGTTTACGGTAACGGACCGACAGATGCCAAAGTGGTTATGATAGGAGAAGCGCCGGGAAAAGACGAGGTGTGTTTCGGCAGACCGTTTGTAGGAAAAGCAGGGGAGATTTTAAATGAAATTTTGCTCAAAACGGGCATAAAAAGAGAGCAACTGTACATAACTAATGTAGTGAAGTACAGACTTGTGAAAGAAGGCAGCAGACAAGGCTCTTACAGAAACAGACCGGTGACAAAAAAGGAAATAGAGATTATGTTGCCGTGGCTTAAACAGGAATTGGATTTGATAAAACCGAAACTTATATTAACTCTGGGCAACGTGCCGCTCAGAGCTTTGTGTTTCATGCAAAATTGTGGTATACTTGAGATAGGTGCTTGCCACGGAGATGTTTTCTGTGTGAATGACAATATGTTTCACATACCTCTTTATCATCCGGCAAGTCAGATATACAATAGGAGCTTAAAGGAAGTTTTTGATGAAGATTTCAAAAAAGTAAGAATTTTTCTTGAATCTCAGGAGGGATAACAGTGAAAAAGTTTATATGTGTATTATTGATAATCGCAACTCTTAATACTTTTGTTCTTTCGTCGGCTGTCAATGCGGCTTTTTCCAAGACTCAAGCAACAGAAATATACAGAAATACCAAAATAGAAGAAATAAAATCAAAAGCTTATGCAATCGGTAATGCAGAAGCAAATCAAGTAGTGCAAGTTAGCGATACTGCCAATGACAAGATAAGAGTCGGCAATGTTATGAAATTGATGACATTATATTTGACATTTGAGGCAATTGCAGAGGGCAGAATTACACTTGAAACGAAGATGGAGGTTTCCGTGGCGGCACAGGAAATATCAGCAGGAAAAGCAAGGGTGTTTCTTAACGGCTATAAGCACGAAAAAATTACCGTAAAAGAAGCTTTAGAGGCTGTTTGCATAGCTTCGGCAAATGATGCGGCGTACGTTTTGGCAGAGGGAATAGGCGGCTCGGAGCAGAATTTCGTTCAAATGATGAATGAAAAGGCTGCTGAATTAAAAATGAGCAATACAACATACACCGACAGTACGGGAATAAAAACAGACCAATATACAACCGCGAAAGATTTGGCGATATTAGGTTGTGATATACTTAACAAGTATCCCGAAATTACAGAATATACCAAGCTCACATACGGAAAGTTTCAGCATACATCTACGGGAGAGGGAGAAACGGAAATGGTTTCTTCAAATAATCTTACAAGAGGTAAGTTTTATCCCGAGAGCGACGGTTTGATAGTAGGCAGTAATGCAGAAGACGGCTTTGCGATGGTTGCAACCGTAAGCGACGGAACGACACGCTCGGTAGCCGTTATTGCGGGTGCGGCAGACGAGAATTACAGAGCGGCAGAGATTAAGAAATTATTGGAATACGGCCTTGTGGGATTTGAGTACAGAAAAATCGAAACAGCAGGTACTTTTATCAGAAAAATAAACATAAAGGATGGTAAAAGTAAAAAAATAAAGACAGAAGCGGCAGAAGATTTTTCTGTTTTACTTAATAAAAATGACTTTGATAAAGTAGAGAAAAAAGTGGAAATAACCAAAACCATAAAAGCTCCCGCAAAAAAAGGTGAGATTGTGGGAGAGGTTATTTATATGATAGATGGAGAAGAACTGGGCAGAGTAGGAATTGCTTTGAGCGAGGATATGGAAAAAGCAAGTTGGTTTACTTTGTTGGTAAGAAGAATTCTTGCGTTCTTCGGTTTGGAATGATGCCGCCGGACATTCCGGATTTTCGTCTCAAAATCGAAAACGAGACAGAAAGTCGTGCTTTGGTAGAAAGGCGGAAAGAAACGCAACAAAATCTGACGCCGTTGTAAATAAAAAAACCTTGAATTTTAGGGCTTGCTGTGGTAGTATGACCTAAATGTAGGAGTGTGTATGTATGGTTGAGAAAGAACTTAAAAAGTTAAGCAGACGTGAGCTGCTGGAAATATTGATTATACAGACCAAACGCGTTGAAAGACTTGAGGCACAGTTGGCAGAGGCACAAAAGGCTATTGCGGACAGGAGAATTGTTGTTGAAAGAGTCGGAAACCTTGCCGAGGCTGCTTTGGCCATAAATGGTGTTTTTGAAGCGGCACAAAAAGCTGCCGAACAATATTTAGACAATGTGGAAATAATATGTAAAAAAGGTGCGATACCTGATGATTTTGACAATCCGTTCTTACAGGATGATTCTGATAAATTACAAGAAGAAGTTGTTGAAGAAAACAAAGAAATAAATATGGATAATTTAAGCCGAAAGGAACGCCGCGAAATTAAGAAGGCAGAAAAGAAAGCTGCAAGAGAAGCAAAAAGACAGGCAAAGCTTTTGGAAAAAGAAGAAAAAAAGAACAAAAAAAATAAACCGGATTAAGTGACGTGAGGATTTATGGCAGACGAAGAATTTATTAAAAAAATCGGTTTGAGAAAAAATTATAAAAGAAGCGAGACTGTTGAAGCTGACAAAAGTAATGCAGAAAGCACTGTCAGCGAGGAAAACGTTGATATAAAAAGCAAAGATATCAATGAAGATTTATCTTGTAAAGTTACAGCGGCAGCTCCTGTTGAAGCACCGGAAGAAGCTCCTGTTGAAGCAGCAGCGGCAGCAGCAGAAGAAGAAGCTCCTGTTGAAGCACCGGAAGAAGAAACCGTTGCAGACAAAAGCAAAGAGAACAGTGAAATTTCTGAAGTGAATGAGGAAACAAATGCAGAGGAAATAAATACAGAAGGGACAAATACAGAAGAAGAATTTCCTACATCAATACAGTTTGAAGATGAGCTTATCAGAGTAAAGTATAAGCTTCGATACAGAAAACTTCTTAAAAATACTTTGTATTCTTTACTTATCGTTGCGGCTGTTTCTGTTTTGATAGCTACGCTTTTTTTGCCGGTTTTGGAAATTTACGGTAGTTCTATGAATCCGACTTTGGAAAATGGAGATATAGTTGTTTGTGTTAAAACCACGAATCTTAAACGAGGCGATATTTGCGGTATGTATTACAACAACCATTTGCTGGTAAAACGAGTTGTTGGTTTGCCCGGAGATTCAATTGAGATGGATGAAGCCGGAAACTTGTTTGTAAACGGTGAGTATGTAGATGAGCCTTATGTATCTGAAAAAATATTAGGTGAATGTGACTTGGATTTTCCATATATAGTTCCCGAACAAACAGTGTTTATTTTAGGTGATAACAGACCTGTTGCGGTTGACTCGCGAAACGAACAATTCGGATGTATATCATACGAAGAAATACAGGGAAAGATAATTTTCAGAGTATGGCCATTTAAAAGTTTTGGAATAATAGGATAGTGAATTATTAAGCGGCATAAGTTAAACAAAAACTTTTGCCGCTTTTATTTTAGTGTAAAATAAATTTTGTGAAAACAATAAAGTCGGGAGTATCCTCTAAAAGTGATAAAGTAATAATTGGAAAAAGCAGTAGATGTAGCGGGCTTTTGTCTCGAAATTGAAAACGAGACAAAAAGCACCGCACTGCTGATCGAGGCTTTTGTCCTGAAATTGAAAACAAGACAAAAAGCACCGCATTGCTGATCGAGGCTTTTGTCCTGAAATTGAAAACAAGACAAAAAGCACCGCACTGCTAATTAGAGATTTTGTCCCAAAATGAAAAAGGGACAAAAAGCGCGGGTTGTTTTTGTGCTTTTTGGGAACAATATGTACTGATTTCATTATCCAAAGAAAAAGGTGCAGAAATATGAGTGACTTAACGATTGCTTTTTTTGATACTAAACAGTACGATAAAACTTCTTTTGAAAAGTACTCAAAAGATTCAGGCGTTACTTTTAAGTTTTTTGAGACAAAATTAAACGAAGATACCGTCAGATTGGCAAAAGGTTTTGACGGAGTTTGCGTTTTCGTTAACGATACCGTAAACGCTGCGGTAATTGATAAAATGGAAAAAATGGGAGTTAAAGTTCTTGCACTCAGATGTGCAGGCTTTAACAATGTAGACGTAAAGTATGCACAAGGCAAACTTCAGGTGGTCAGAGTGCCTGCATATTCCCCGTATGCTGTTGCAGAGCACGCAATGGCAATGCTTCTTGCTTCTGTCAGACGAATTCATAAAGCATATATTCGCTCCAAAGATTTTAACTTTAGCTTGAATGGCTTGACCGGTTTTGATTTGCATGGAAAGACAATGGGAATTATAGGTACCGGCAGAATAGGGCGTGTTTTTATTGATATTTGCCTCGGATTCGGAATGAACGTGCTGGCATACGACAAATACCCGGCAAAAGAACTTGAGAATAAAGATAATGTTAAATATGCGGAGCTTGATGAACTTTTCGAAAACAGCGACATAATATCGCTCCATTGCCCGCTTACAGAGGAAACACATTATATAATAGATAAAAAGGCAATTGATACTTGTAAAAAAGGTGTAATAATAATAAACACCTCAAGGGGAGCATTGGTGGATTCAGAAGCACTCCTTAACGGAATAAAAGAGCGCCAAATAGGCGGTGCGTGTTTAGATGTGTACGAAGAAGAATCAGACTTGTTTTTTGAAGATAATTCCGGTCATATATTAGAAGACGATACACTTGCAAGACTCATAACGATGCCAAATGTTCTCGTAACATCACATCAAGCGTTTCTTACGGAAGAAGCTCTGGAAAATATAGCAGAAACCACAGTGCAAAATATTTTAGATATATTTAAAACAGGAGAATGTAAAAATAGTATATAATTTTGGAAAAATTTGTTATAATATACACGTTGTTAAATTTTACTTTGGAAAAGAGGTATACAGCAATGGTTATAACAAATGATATAAAATATATTGGCGTAAACGACCATAAGATTGACTTGTTTGAAGGACAGTACAAAGTACCTAACGGTATGTCGTATAATTCCTATGCGATTATTGATGAAAAAATCGCAATAATGGATACTGTAGATGCCGCATTTACGCATGAATGGTTGGATAATATACAAAATACATTGGGAAACAGAAAACCCGACTATCTTGTGATTCAGCACATGGAGCCGGATCATTCCGCAAATATCTTTAACTTTACAAAAAATTATCCCGATGCAAAAATCGTTTCTTCCGTAAAAGCTTTTGCGATGATGAAAAACTTTTTCAATACAGATTTCCTCGAAAAGCAAATAGTGGTAAAAGAGGGAGATTCGTTAAATTTGGGAAAACACGTTCTTAATTTTGTAGCGGCGCCTATGGTGCATTGGCCCGAAGTTATAGTAACTTACGATAGCACAGACAAAGTTTTGTTTTCTGCAGACGGTTTCGGCAAATTCGGTGCTCTTGATGCGGTTGAACCTTGGGCAGACGAAGCAAGACGTTACTATATAGGAATAGTCGGCAAATACGGTGCACAAGTACAGGCATTGCTTAAAAAAGCTTCCGGACTTGACATACAAACTATATGTCCGCTTCACGGACCTGTGCTTAAAGAAAATCTCGGATATTATTTAAATTTATACGATATCTGGTCCGGTTATCAAGCAGAGGAGGAAGGAATAGTAATTGCCTATACATCAATCTACGGCAACACAAGAAAAGCAGTTATGCAGCTTGAAGAAAAGCTCAAACATAGCGGTTGCCCCAAAGTTGTTGTATATGACCTTGCAAGATGCGATATGGCAGCGGCAATAGCAGACGCATTCCGTTATAGCAAACTTGTACTTGCAACAACAACATATAATGCAGACATTTTCCCGTTTATGCGAACATTTATACACGGACTTGTTGAAAGAAGCTTCCAAAATCGCACCGTAGCTTTGATAGAAAACGGCAGTTGGGCTCCTTTGGCGGCAAAAATTATGAGAGATATGTTTGCAAACAGTAAAAATATTACATTTACGGAAAATTCCGTAAAAATACTCTCTGCGTTAAACGAAGAAAGCAGTGAGCAGCTTACAAAACTTTCAGAAGAACTTTGTACAGAATACGTTGCGGCAAAGAGTGAAACGGCTAATAAAAACGACCTTACAGCACTTTTTAATATCGGATACGGCTTGTATGTTGTGACATCAAACGATGGTAAAAAGGATAACGGTTTAATTTTAAATACCGTTACGCAAGTAACAAATACGCCTAACAGAATTGCGGTTGCCATAAACAAAGAAAATTATTCACACCATATTATAAAGCAAACAGGTATTATGAATATCAACTGCCTTACTGTGGATGCACCTTTTAGTGTATTTGAAAAGTTTGGCTTCCAAAGCGGCAGAAATGTAGACAAGTTTGCTGAGTGTCAGCCTTTAAGATCTGATAACGGGCTCGTATTTTTGCCGAGATACATTAACTCCTTTATGTCACTTAAAGTTGAACAATATGTTGACCTTGATACTCACGGAATGTTTATTTGCAGCGTTACGGAGTCAAGAGTTATTTCTAACAGAGAAACAATGACATATACGTATTATCAAAAAAACGTAAAGCCGAAACCGGAAACAGACGGCAAAAAAGGTTTTGTATGTAAGATTTGCGGATATGTTTACGAAGGAGAAACTTTGCCTGAGGACTTTATTTGTCCTTTGTGTAAGCACGGTGCGGCAGATTTTGAGCCTATTAAATGACAGGAGAATTTTATGGAAAGTAGTTTTAAATACCCGAAAGACTTTTTGTGGGGACTTGCCACAAGTGCAGGGCAAATAGAGGGTGCGGCAACGGAAGATGGCAGAACGCCCAGTATTTGGGACGTTTTTGCAACCAAACCGGGAAAGATTTTTAAAGGTGAAACACCGACTGTTGCTTGCGATAGCTATCATCGTTTTGACAGAGATTTGGAAATGCTCAAATACATCGGAGTAAACAGCTACCGTATGTCGATTTCTTGGTCACGCGTTTTGCCTGAGGGTACGGGAAAACTCAACCCTTTAGGTTTAGATTATTATAAAAGATGCTTTGAAAAGCTTTTAAAGGCAAATATTACCCCGAATGTCACTTTATACCATTGGGATTTGCCCCAGGTTTTGGAAGAAAAGGGAGGCTGGGTAAATCGCGACTCTATAGAGTGGTTTGGCGAATACGCAGAGAAAATGTTTCGTGAATTCGGAGATTTAATACCACTTTGGACAACTGTAAATGAGCCTATTGCAACGTATGTAGGTTATGCTTTAGGTGGTTTTGCTCCCGGACACACAAACGAAGTTTGGGGTAATCAGGCGCGTCACAATATTTTGGTTGCACACGGAAAGGCTGTTGAAGCATTTCGCGAAGAAAATCTAAAAGATTCTAAAATCGGAGTGGTAATCGACATTTGGAAACGCCATGCAATTACTGATTCTCCAGAGGATGCGGCACTTGTGATTGATGAGGATGAGCGCAACTGGAAATTTTACTGTGACCCGATACTTGCAGGAAAGTATTCCGACTATCTGCTTGACCGCCTTACAAAAGAGGGCACTGTTATGCAGATGAAACCACACGACTTTGAGCTTACTTCGCAGACGTTGGACTTTTTCGGACTGAATGTTTACAACCGCGTTCCGGTGTCTGTTAATGCTCAGGCAAAGGCGGACTTTTCACAGGGCGGTAATTTCCTCAATAACAGGACGGAATACTATCCTGATGCTCTTTATGAGGCTGTAAAGCTTTTGCATGAGTTATATGATATAAAAATTCCCGTTTATGTGACTGAAAACGGCACATATTCTATCGGTGCTGAAAAGGTTGATGAAAACGGCATGGTTGAAGACGATGACCGCATTAAATATGTTTCGGGATTTTTAAAGAGTCTTGAAAAGGCTTTAGCAGAGGGTTATGACATAAGAGGTTACTATTTGTGGAGTCTTATGGATAACTTTGAATGGTCAGCCGGCTCGAATTTTAAATTCGGCATAACACAACTCGATAAGGAAACAATGGAGTTAAAACCGAAGAAAAGTGCGTATTTTTACAAAGATTACATAAATAGTAAAAAATAATAAAAAATGGGGATTACACGAAATTGTAACAAGTTATTACATTTCTCGGTACAAACGGAAAATGTTTTCGGCAAGAGGCGGCTCACTGCCTTTATTTAAACAAGCGGCACTGCCGAAAGCAACACCCCATTTTACAGCTTCGGAAAGTGTATAAGTTTCTTGTGAAATTTCTTTTATGAAACTGTACAAAATACCGGCAATCATGCTATCGCCTGCGCCCACCGTGGAGCAGGCGTTTATTTTTGGTGCTTTTATAAATCCTGAATCGCCGTTTTTTGAAGCATAAGCAGCACCTGAAGCACCGCAGCTTATTACGCAGTGTCGGCTGTTTGTGATTTCACACAAATTTTTGGCTGTCTGCGTAGCCTTTGCTGTATCGGTTGCATCAAATTTGAAGCTGTCTGATAATCTTTCGGCTTCTTGGTGATTTGGCTTTATAAGAAAAGGACTTATTTCTCTTATTGCATCGGCATTAAGAGTAGGGCAATCCAGTATTATTTTTGTGTCCGGCACAGTGTTTTTTATAAGCAATACGAAATTTACAAAATCTTCTTGCGTGATGCCGTCAGGCAGACTTCCGGAAAAAACAACTGCCATATCCGCAGAAAGTTTGCTGATAATTTTTGCTGCCAAAAGCGGAAGTATATTCCTCGAAATACTGAAATTTTTGAAACAAATGCGCGTTTCGCCGTTGGGCGTGTTTACGGAAATGTTTTCTCTCACAGCACCGTCTGTGGTTATGCAGGAAATAGGCACTGCATAATCGGAAGCGAGGCGCAAATATTCAGAAGCATTTTCTTGCCCGAGAAGCAAATGTACTTCTGCGGAAATGCCTACTTCGTGAAGTCCTCTCGAAACATTCATTGCTTTGCCGGCGGCAAAAATACTGCGGCTGTTTACATAATTTTCCTTGCCGGGCACAAATTGGTCGGCAGAATAATGTATATCAATTACAGGACTGAGAGAAACAGTTATAATTCCGTTCATAAAACCTCCGTAGGTTTACACACCGTCTTCATTTCGTGTTAAAACAATATCCGGCTCAAGCTCTGCAAAAAGCTTCATGAATTCATCGCCTGTGAGATTTTCTTTCTCGTAAAGTACAGATGCGATAGCATCGAGAGTGGCTTTATGCTCGCTTAAAATTTTAACTGCCTTTTTGTAACAATCGGCAACAATTGTCTGGATTTCTTCGTCTATTTTGCTGTGTGTAGCCTCAGAACAGTTCATTGTTTTGCTGTCGCCGAGGTACAAATTATTTTTCTTTTGCCAATTTACAAAGCCGAAATTATCGCTCATGCCGTAAGTTGTGATAATATTGCGTGCCATTTCCGTAGCACGTTCAATATCGTTGGCAGCACCTGTTGTAATCGAATCGAATTCTATTTCTTCGGAAGCTCGGCCGCCCGTTAAAATTATAATTTCTTCTAAAAGTTCTTTCTTTGTCATTAAAACTTTTTCTTTTTTTGCAACGTGCATAACATAACCCAGTGTGCCGGAAGTTCTTGGTATTATTGTAATTTTATGAACCGGCTCTGTGTGTGTCAAAAGGGAAGTAACAAGTGCGTGTCCCGTTTCGTGATATGCAACGATTCGTTTTTCTTCATCGGACATAACTCGGTTTTTCTTTTCTTCGCCGGCAATTACTACTTCGATGGCTTCTTCCATTTCTTTTTGGCTTACTCTTGTTTTTCCTGCACGGACTGCTCTCAAAGCTGCCTCGTTTATGATGTTTTCAAGGTCTGCGCCTGATGCTCCCGGTGTTGCTCTTGCGATTACTTCAAAATTCACGTCAGGCTCCATAAGAACATTTTTGGCGTGTACATTCAATATATCTATTCTGCCTTGCTGGTCCGGAAGGTCTACAATTATTCTTCTGTCGAAACGGCCCGGACGAAGGAGTGCTTTGTCTAAAATTTCAGGTCTGTTTGTAGCCGCTAAAATAACGACACCTTTTGATGAATCAAAACCGTCCATTTCTGACAAAAGTTGGTTAAGAGTTTGCTCTCTTTCGTCATTTGTACTGAATGAATTGTCGCGGCTTTTGCCGATTGCGTCTATTTCGTCAATAAACACGATACAAGGTGCATTTTGTGTTGCTTGTTTGAACAAATCACGTACACGGGAAGCGCCCATTCCCACAAACATTTCGACAAATTCAGAGCCGGAAAGTGAAAAGAACGGAACTTTTGCTTCGCCTGCAACGGCTTTTGCCATGAGGGTTTTACCTGTTCCCGGAGGGCCCACCAACAACGCGCCTTTTGGGAGCTTGGCACCGATAGCAGTATATTTGCCCGGATTATTCAGAAAATCTATAATTTCAACAAGATTTTGTTTTGCTTCTTCTTGACCGGCAACATCGGCAAAAGTTTTGCCGGTGCTGGTTTCTGCGTATATTTTGCTGGTGTTTTTGCCAAATGACATCACACCGCCTTTTTTGTTCATTGCGCGGTACATCAAAAAGAAAAATACAATCGTAGCCAATGCGGGCACAACATAAACGATTATTTCCAACCAATAACTTGATTCTATTATGGGGGAATCGTATTTTAAGCCTTTTTCGTCGAGAAGTGACAAAAGCGCAGAACTTTCGTGAAAGTCATTGTAAATGTTTCCCGTCACGTAATAAGTATTTGATTCTTTGAAATCTTTTGGTTTAATTTTATATTCGCTTGGGTTGATTTCAACTTCCTCAGCCTTGTCTTCTTTTATCATTGTTACGAATTCGCTGAAAGAAATTTCTTTTGTCTTCGGCTCTAACATTTTCGGAACAAACATATAACTTATAACAAGAACCGTAATGAGTAAAATTGCATAATATATAAAAATAGGTGACTTTTTTTTGTTGTTTTTCTCAGTGCTCAATTTTGGTAAACCTCCGAAATTTCAGTATGAGCATAAGTATACCAAATAAATATGTTTTTCGCAATTTTTCTGTCTATTTTTGCAAAAACGACAAAAAGTGGTGCTCCGCCAATTAGAGCTTTTGTCTCGAAATCGAAAATGAGACAGAAAATGTCGCGCGCCGTTTGCCGCCGTTCGTCTCCATTCCGGATTTTCGTCTCGAAATCGAAAACGAGACAGAAAATGTTTGCGGCCATTCCGTATTTTCGTCTCAAAATCGAAAACGGGACAGAAAATGTTCGTCGCCGTTCCGAGTTTTCGTCTCGAAATCAAAAACGGGACAGAAAGTCCGCGATAGTGTAAAATAAATCTTGGGATTTTTCAAAATAAGGACGGGAGCCCTCCCGTCTCTCCCCAAAGTGATAAAGTAACAATTGTAAAAAGCAGTAGATGGAGCGTAGTTTTGTCTCAAAACGAAAAACGAGACAAAAAGCACCGCACCACTGATTGGGGGTTTTGTCTCAAAACGAAAAACGAGACAAAAAGCACCGCACCACTGATTGGGGGTTTTGTCTCAAAATGAAAAACGAGACAAAAAGTACCGCACCGCTGATTGGGGGTTTTGTCTCAAAACGAAAAACGAGACAAAAAGCGCCGCACCGCTGATTGGGAGTTTTGTCTCAAAACGAAAAATGAGACAAAAAGTACCGCACCGCTGATTGGGGGTTTTGTCTCAAAACGAAAAACGAGACAAAAAGCAAGGTGTGTAGTAGATTTTCAAACCCCAAGAATAACTTGACACCATCAAAGTCCGCGCAAGGCTGGACTGAATTTATTATCCGTGTTATACTGTTGTCGAGGTAAAAGTAATGGTAAAAAGAGTTTTAATAAGTTTCTTATCTGTTTTAATGATTTTAATATTGGCAACGGGCGTTTTCAGTTATTTTATAAATATCTGTGATACTTACCTTTCGCCGGAAAATAGTAGTGCGGACATGACTGTTGATTATATGTTTGCAGTTGATGCGGACGTTTCGGCGGATACGGAAAAAGTTACTTCTTCGCAGTGTGTTGCGGTTGTCGGCAAAAACAAAAAGGCTGATAAGTATTATTGTACTCTTTATTCGTCAGAGGGTAAGTTGCTCGCTCAAAATCATTTCGGTGCTGACCCGGAAAGTTGCATTATTCACGACATAAGAACAACTTCAAAAAAAATCAGCATTTTGTGCTTGAAAGACGGAATGCCGGTGCTCTATTGTGCGGAGATTCCATCAAAAGTAAACAGCGAAACTTTGACACTTCAAGAAACACTTACTTTGACGCCCGAACTTGGTGAAGATACGATTTTAAAACTTCTTTTACCGGACAGCAAAGCAGAATTCATAGCAGTTGCCGCTGCAGAAAAAACATTTTTATATGATACAAACGGACAAATTGTCAGAGAATATTCTTATTCGCCAAAAAATGTAATCACTTCAGGCGTTTACAACGGAGAAACTTTTGTGCTTTGCGGCGCTGATTCAGCTTTGGAGGACGGGGAAGGATTCAGCTACGGAAGTGTGGAAGCATTTGACAATTCAGGAAAATCCGTTTGGAGCAGAGAAGTTTACAGAGAAACAAATTGCGTAAGTGCCGTTACGGAATGTCAGTTTGACAATGACGGAAATTTATTGCTCTACGGCAGTTTTTATGATTACAGCAAGTCGGATCTGGTAATGACAACACTTGACGAAGGAACAATAGACGATTTCAAGATTTACGGTCACGGAAATGACTATCATGTATATACGCCCAATGATGTAATTGACGAAGATGGTTTTGCACGGCCCTCTGTATTTATTGCCAAACTCGATATGGCAGGAAATGAAAAAAATGTCAATGTGTATTCAGTATTAAACGATTACCGTGTGCCGAGTATTTCGCAGGAAAAATCACTTAATAAGTTAAATTCGGCAGGGGAATTTGTATTAACTTCTGCGCAAGCTGCAAGCCTGTCGGCAGATACGTATTTTCTTACGATTGATGGTGTGAAAATTGAAATACCTTGTAATATACAAGTTATTTATGATGTAGATAACAGCGGCGGAATATTTGCATATCTCGCAGAAAGCAGTGTAAAAGGTTACAATATAAAATATTTTAAATCTGCTGCAGAGTTTTCAAAAGGTATGGAAGAACTCAGAAAAGCATTAAGTATTTCGCGTATACTTGATTACGCCCCGACAGTTTTACCATGGGGATTGATTTGCGTAGTTGCGATTATATTGCTTGTTGCAAAACATAAGTGGAGGAATATTGACTGTGAGTAAAGCATTGAGGATTATTTGCACAATAGTAATAATTGTTATATGTGTTTGCGCTTTGCAGTTCGTATTGACAATCGACACTGTGGATTCGTGGCTATCCGAAAAGCTTGTATCAGACACTCAAATTCCGACAGGACTTGTTTATACGGAGCATTACAATGAAAGTTACGGAGTTCACGAGGAGGACAAGCCGTGTATATGCTTTTATAAAGACAGGCTTTATATGGTGGTAAAAGATACTCCTATTGATATTACTCCGGACAATATAAATATTTCCTATTTTGGAAAAATAATTGATTTTAACGAAACAATAAGCCATAAGAAAAATTGCCTTGTAAGCGAAGACGGCAAGTACATTGTTTATGTGCTTTATTTTAAAGATTTTCCTTATTTATATTATTTGGATGTGGAACAAAAACAAGCTTATCTTATTGCGGAAAAAGTTGACAGCTTTGACATAGTTGAAAATGATTCAAGCGAAGCCTTGACGGTTGTTTATGCAACTGGATATGACCAACATAATGAGTTTTTTACATTTACATCTGACATCACGCAAAACGAAAACGGCGAGAGTGTTATCGGGGGTGCTTCAAAACTTATTTGCGAAAATATAAATACAGCAGGTGTTTTTGAAGCGTACGGCAAAGTTGTTTATTTAAATGAAGATAAAGAGCTTTTTGAATATGATTTTTCATCGCAGGAAAAGACTTCGGTTTCAAGTAATGTGGAAAAGGTCTATTTTCCGCAGGAAGATTTTTACAATTATGATAAATATTACCAAGACTTTACCGTTTGTGCATCAAAAAACGGCAAAGATTATATTTTAAACGGAACAAATGAAGTTGAAATAAAACAAGGTTATTATGATGTTATTCCAAAATATACAGTTAAAGGAAATTCCGGCAATTTGTATTATTATTCGGAGCATAATAAACAACTTATTGAGCTTTCCGGCGCGGGGGAGAGGATTTTGTACAGCGAGCTTGGAAAAATTTACGGTATTTTGGGTTACTATGCAGCAGATGAAAACGGCGGCGGACATTTCGTGGCGGCTTCGGAAGATTCTCTGTACTTATTAAAAGACGATGGCTCTAAAGCGCAAAAATTATGGGAGCTTTCTTCTTCGTATAAAAAGAACTCTGTAATGATAGAAAAGCATTTGCGTGTCTATAAGATTTCGGATGAAGTTTTTTATATTAATCATCTTGCAGCCGGAAGTCTTATTTTAAATGAAAATAATCCTCAAAGTTGGCTTTCGGCAGGCGAAAGTTACAATTACGGGATTACTGCTGTGAAAAAGACGGCGGACGGTTTTGAAAGTAAAGAGCTGAACATTCCGTCTACAAGAAAAATGAGCGTTCCGACAGAGGTGGCAACAGAAGGGGAGCCGACAAAGAGCAGAGATAATTTGCTGTATGTGTCGTATTTTGACGACGGTTCTGTAAAGGCGGTTTCGCTTTTGAGTAAAAAAGGCTCGCTTGTAAAATCAGATGTTTTGGCTTCTGCTGCTTATGCAAAAGGGCAGTGCGATATAGAAGTTTTCCCTTGTGAAACGGGAACATATTTTTTACGGACTTTCGGAGAAGACAGCAAAGACTTTTTGTATTTGCCGCCTGATGAAACTGTTTTTCAGGTAGTAGTTGACGAAAAAGGCGTATATACAGAGAATTATGATGAATTTTCTGTGGCAGTTTCTTTCGGAAAGCTTGTTATTTTTTAAAAATCGCGGTATAATGAGCCGTACAATTTTTGAAAGGGGTTATCTACACATGAATTACTCACATGAAGTACAAAAAATGATGTGTGTTAAACAAGGTCCCAATCACGGACCTGCTCCCATTCCTGAGGAAGGCAAATGGGTAAATGTTAAACAAATTTCCGATATTTCGGGACTTTCACACGGTGTGGGCTGGTGTGCTCCTCAGCAGGGTGCTTGTAAGCTTACACTTAACGTTAAAAATGGTATTATCGAAGAGGCTCTCGTTGAGACACTCGGTTGCTCCGGTATGACTCACTCTGCAGCTATGGCTGCTGAAATTCTCGGCGGCAAGACATTGCTTGAAGCTCTTAACACAGACTTGGTTTGTGATGCTATCAACGTTGCTATGCGCGAAATTTTCTTGCAGATAGTATATGGTAGAACACAGTCTGCTTTCTCAGAGGATGGTCTTCCGATTGGCGCAGGTCTTGAGGATTTGGGTAAAGGTCTTCGTTCACAAGTTGGTACTATGTATGGTACTAAAGAAAAAGGCGTTCGTTTCCTTGAAATGGCAGAGGGCTACGTTATCAGCATCGGTCTCGATGAAAATGACGAAGTTATCGGTTACAAGTTCGTTCACTTAGGCAAAATGATGGAAGCTATCAAAAAAGGTGTAGATCCTAAAGAAGCTTATGAGAAGAACATCGGTACATACGGCAGATATGCTGATGCCGCTAAGGTCATTGACCCCCGTAATGAATAAGGAGGAATTGAACCATGGTAAGATTTGAAGGTTATGAAAGAAGAATAGACGGCATTAACAAAGCTATGGCTGAGTACGGCATCGCTTCTTTGGAAGATGCTAAAGCAATTTGTGATGCTAAAGGCGTAGATGTTGCAAGCATCGTTAAAGGTGTACAGCCTATCGCATTCGAAAATGCTGTTTGGGCTTATACATTGGGTTGTGCAATCGCATTCAAGAAAAACGTTACTAACGCTGCTGATGCTGCTGAAGCAATCGGTATCGGTTTGCAGGCTTTCTGTATTCCCGGTTCTGTTGCTGATACAAGAGAAGTTGGTCTCGGCCACGGTAACTTGGGCGCAATGCTCCTTCGTGAAGATACTAAATGCTTCTGCTTCCTTGCAGGTCACGAGTCATTCGCTGCTGCTGAGGGTGCTATCGGTATCGCAAGAACAGCTAATAAAGTAAGAAAGCAACCCCTCCAAGTTATCTTGAACGGTCTTGGTAAAGATGCTGCCTACATTATCTCAAGAATCAACGGCTTCACTTATGTTGAAACTAAATACGATTTCGCTACAAGCGAGTTGACAATCGTTCGTGAAGTTAAATTCTCAAACGGTGATCGTGCAAGTGTACGTTGCTACGGCGCTAACGACGTTAACGAAGGCGTTGCAATCATGAGAAAAGAAAATGTTGACGTTTCTATCACAGGTAACTCAACTAACCCCACAAGATTCCAACATCCTGTTGCAGGTACTTACAAGAAATGGTCTCTTGAGCATGGTAAGAAATACTTTTCTGTTGCTTCCGGTGGTGGTACAGGTCGTACACTTCACCCCGATAACGTTGCTGCAGGTCCTGCTTCTTACGGTCTCACAGATACAATGGGACGTATGCATGGTGATGCTCAATTTGCAGGTTCTTCATCAGTACCCGCTCACGTTGAGATGATGGGCCTTATCGGTGCAGGTAACAACCCGATGGTTGGTATGACAGTTGCTTGCGCAGTTGCTATTGAAGAGGCACAGAAATAATTTTATAAAATAATGGCTTTTAGCTGATTTTTTAAGGCTCTCGGATTTTTGTCCGAGAGTCTTTTTTTGTTTTTATTTGCGGGTTTGTTTGTGTTTTGTCTTGTTTTTGATTTTGAGACAAAAACTCCAAAGGGTGGGGCGACGCATTTTGTCTCGTTTTTGATTTTGAGACAAAGGCTCGGAATGGCGGTGCGATGCATTTTGTCTCGTTTTTGATTTTGAGACAAAAACTCCAAAGGGTGGGGCGATGCTTTTGTCCCGTTTTTGATTTTGAGACAAAGGCTCGGAATGGCGGTGCGACGCATTTTGTCTCATTTTTGATTTTGAGACAAAAACTCGGAATGGTGGTGCGATGCGTTTTGTCTCATTTTTGATTTCGAGACAAAGGCTCCAAATGGTGAGCAATATTATACTGCATAAGGTAGAATAAATTCGCCATCTGCTTTGAGCATGCCGAAATACAATTCGGTAAAAATATTGGATAAGTAATCAAAATCAAAAATACTGTGAGCAGAGGCTTGTGGTGCTTGTGGTGCTTGTGGTGCTTGTGAGGCTTGCGGGGATTGTGGGGATTGCGGAGCAGCTTGCGCTGACGATTGACGGGAACTGTTGTCTTGAGAAGCAGTGAAATCAATTATCAGCAACGGGATTTTGTTTTCTTTTGCAATTTTGATTTTTTTTGACAAAGCAGCCGAATATTTTTCATCATTGGATATTCCGGCAACTTCAATAAAAATTTGTTTTGGTTTTTTAAAAGTAAATATCTTGCCGCTATCGCTTTTATGAAAACTGCAATAGATTCCGAAATCGGCGCGCATTCCGGACTGCGGGTAGGAGGGCTCGATGCAATAAGATAATCCGCAATTTCTGAGGCACATTGCAGAAATAACTTCGTTTTTTGACCTGTAAATCTCGTTATCTGTTCCTACATAATAATTATGATTAGTGTTGCTTAATTCCGGAGCGTTTTTCGGGTTGATTTCTCTTGTTATGAGATGTCGGGCTCTTTCGAAAATATAAGTATGCTCCTTTGCTGCGACAATTTCTCGCTCGGTCGCAGATTTAAAAATTTCCAGCGTCCAAATTGATTCGCCGGGGAGCTTCATGGAATTGATGCTGTGGCAATACATTTTGCATAATTTATTTAAAGCATCACACTTAGTGTCGATTTCATAAATTCGTTCAAGAATCATTTGAGTTTCTATATCTTCTTGGCTTTTCGTTTTTAATTTGGAATTATCTACTGAAATATATGCTGCTGTGTTTTTGTATTTGATTTTTTCGTTTTTTGGATTAACATGATAGGTTGTTGTAGTTTTATACCGCATCTTGGCTTCTTTGTATTTCGCCGGCAATTGTCCTAAAAGATATTTCTTTTCAATTTCAAGGCAAACTAATTCGTGAGTGCAAAACTTGATGTGGCGTAATCTATCAAGTTTAAAATCGTTACTAATAACAGTTTTATGCATAAATCAGAAACTCCCCCTTATAGTTATTTATTTGATTGAGACTTTTATTTTACCATAATATTTATGCGGGGAAGTATTTCCCGAATATTTCCCGAAAGTTTTTTTGCTCTGCTTCGCATTCGCGCGGTGTTGTTTTGTTAAAAAATGAAAATGAGACAAAATATAGATTGTTTGGGCGACCAAATAAATAAGTAGGAAGGGCGACGAGACGAAGATTTTGTCTCAAAATGAAAAAAGGGCGGAATGTTGCAGCTGTGCAAATAAAAATTTTGTTAAAAAATGAAAAAGAGACAGAATTTGTTTTTCGCCGGAGATTGGGCGAGTGTATTGCGCGGTGTTGTTTTGTTAAAAAATGAAAATGAGACAAAATATAGATTGTTTGGGCGACCAAATAAATAAGTAGGAATGGCGACGAGGCGAAGATTTTGTCTCAAAATGAAAAAAGGGCGGAATGTTGCAGCTGTGCAAATAAAAATTTTGTTAAAAAATGAAAAAGAGACAAAATTAGTTCTTGGTAGGAGTTTGTACGGGTGGCGAGCAGACATCTTGTGTTACTTATACATTTATGAAAGTCAAAATATATACGTGAAAGTGCGGTATATAGGAAAAAATAAACGTCAAGCAGAAATTCTTTACAGATATTTTTGCGCAAAATCTGATGATATGACTGATTTGGTGCATCAAAAGAGGAGAGGAAATCTGTGTAAATTTTTTATGAATCCGGTAATAATTTATTAAAATTTTCTATTGACAAATGAAAAAAATTATGGTTATATAGAGATGGCTTTAAGTAAATAAAGTGTGCATTGCTTATTACATAACATCAGAAACAGCAATTATATATATGCGAGCAATGCCGATTATAATCGTCAAAAGAAGGCGAAAAGACAAAAAAGGTAATTAATCAAAGAAAATCTTTGATCGATTATAAAAAAATTTTTTAGGAAAGGTGGTTTTTCTCATGAAAAACGCGAAAAAAGTTTTGGCTATGGTAATCGTTTTAGCATTGGCTATATCCATGGCTATCCCCGCAAGCGCAGCCGCTGGTACTATTACTATCACTAATGTATTAGAAGATGGTACTGTTTACAAAGCTTGGAAAATGGCTGACTTGACATGGCAAGAAGGCGCTTACTCTTACACAGCAGATGCTGCATGGGTAAACTTCTTTAAATACAACGAAGCAGCTCAAGAAGTTTATTCAATTGATGCTCAAAACGTTGTTACTCAGAATGATGACGCTACAGCAGAAAAAGTTGCAGCAGCAGCTAAAGCAGCAGTTGCATACGCACAAAGCATTAACACTACACTTACAGCTACAGCAGCTGCCGGTACAGCTGTAATCGACGTAACTGATGCTGGTTACTATGTTGTAGATTCAACACTCGGTACTATTTGTTCAATCGATACATACGGTGATGGTAGTGCTAACGTTAATATCCAAGAAAAGAACGATGTTCCTACACTTGACAAAAAAGTTGAAGATGCTTATGTAACAGATGCCGGTATCGGTGATACAGTAGACTATAAACTTATCGTTACAAAAGCAGCTGGTGCTGTTAACTACGTTGTAGAGGATACATTGTCTGCAGGTCTTACTTACAACAATGATGCAACTATTGCAGATGATAATGATAATGTTGATGTTGCAATGACTAAAGTTGTAGAAGGTCAGAAAGTAACTTACACAATCACAGGTGCAGATAAATTGGAAGATGGTGACACAATTACAATTTCTTACAGTGCTACTGTTAACGAAGAAGCTGTAATTGATGGCGCTGGAAACACAAACGAAGCTGTTCTTAAGTATGGCGAAAGCAATCAGTTCACATCTGAGCCTGAGACAGCAATTACTTATGTATGGTCATTTGACCTCGTTAAGTATTTTGAAAATGCTCAAGGTAATAATGAACTTTTGACTGGTGCTACATTTACACTTTATTCTGATGCAGAATGTCAAACTGCTATCCAATTCGTAGTAGACAATGGCGCTTACCGCGTTGCTACTGCTGCTGAAATAGCTGATGATGAAGTTACTAAAGTAACTGTATTGACAGATACAAACGGTGAATATGATATCGATGGTCTCGATGCAGGTACATATTACCTCAAAGAGATTGCAGCTCCTGCAGGTTATAACAAAGTTCCTGATGCAATGCCAATCACAATCACAGGTACACCTTCTCAAGATGGTCTTACAATGACAAAATCTGTTAACTATAACTATGACACAGATGATGATTCCACAAACGACGCATATGGTGTATTGAACCAATCCGGTGCACAGCTTCCTGAAACAGGTGGCATAGGTACAGTTATCTTCATCGCTGTAGGTAGCTTCCTCGTTTTGGCTATGGGTGTTCTTCTCGTAGTTAGAAAGAGAATGTCAAAAGTTGTTTACGCAAGATAATTTTTGTTAAACATTTTTGAGGTGGGGCCGTAAGGCTCTGCCTCTCTTTTAAAATAAGAGTAAAGAAAGGTCTGTAAATTGAATGAAAAAAAGAAAGATAACGCTGATTATAATGCTCGTCTTACTTTTTATAGGTCTTTCTGTGCTTTTATATCCATCGATAAGCACATATTGGAACTCTAAAACGCAGTCACAGGCAGTTCATAGTTATGAGAACTTTCTCAAGTACTTCTCCGATGAAGATGCACAAAAAGCCCTTGCTGCGGCAGAGGAATACAACGCTAAATTAAGAGAACTTAATTTTCCTCTCAGAGATTTTAGACAAGTGGAAGGTTATAACGAGGCTCTTAACCTCAGCGGTAGCGGTATGATGGGATATATAACCATTGATACGATAGGTGTTGAAATTCCTATTTATCATGGTACAAGTGATTCGGTACTTGCTTTTGCTGCCGGTCATATAGAGGGCACAAGCCTTCCGGTTGGAGGCGTTTCGACTCACTCTGCGCTTTCGGCCCACAGAGGACTTCCCAGCGCAAAACTTTTTACTGATTTGGATAGAATACAAAAAGGCGATGTTTTTTCAATTAAAATATTGAATAAAACCATTTTGTATGAGGTTGACCAGATTTTGACGGTAAAACCGCAGAATACGAATGACTTGGCTATTGTAGAGGGAAAGGATTACTGCACATTGGTAACTTGTACACCGTATGGTATCAATTCCCACCGTTTGCTTGTCAGAGGTGTTCGTACAGATACCGTATCGACGAGGCGTATGTATATCGGCTCGGAGGCTTATCAAATTGATGAGCTCGTTGTAACGCCGATTGTTGCGTTGCCGATATTGTTTGTTTTGATTATGATAGTTGTCTTTCAGCCTGTAAAGACTGAATACTTTAACGAAGGAGATGTATTTGATGGAATCGAGAAAAAATCTTCGTAAGATCATAACAATTTGGCTTGCTTGCATTATTTTGGTGCTTTCATTGGCAGTGCCGGCAACAGCAAGGGAGTTGGTTGAGCTTGAAAGAGGCTGTACTCTTAATCTCACATACAAGTATGAAAGTTCTTTCTTTGCAGGAGAAGAAGTTAAAATTTATAAAGTTGCCGATTTTACACTTGACGGTTTGTATGAGCTTGCTGGTGATTTCGCTGAATATCCCGTTGATGTTAAGAATATAAAAAATCAAGACGAATGGAACGCTGTTTGCGATACGCTTGTTGCTTATGTTGCAGCTGATTCTATTCTGCCTGCGGCAACTGCGACAACAAATTCCGACGGTGTTGCATCTTTTGAGGATTTAGAAGTTGGTTTGTATTTGGTAAGCGGTGTTGTTGCTGATTATGTTGATGACGGCACTGTTGTTTTTGCAGACTTTTTGATTTCCGTACCGGGAATTGATGAAGCGGATAAATGGGTATATGATGTAGATGCTAAGCCTAAATCTGTTTATCACGAGCCTGTTTATGAGGAAGTTGAATACAGCGTTGTAAAATTATGGAAAGACTCTTCGAATGAGAGCAAACGCCCCAAGAGCATTAAAATTGATGTAATCAAAGATGGCAAAGTGGTTGAAACAGTTGAACTCTCTGCAAAGAATAATTGGTCGTATTCTTGGAAAGCTCTCGAAGACGGTAGCTCGTGGCTTGTAGTTGAGCGAAATGTCCCGAAAGATTACACTGCCACTTTTGAAACAAAACAGACAACTTTTGTAGTGACAAATACTTATACTCCCGACCAGCAGCCGCCCACGGGTGACGATTTCAATTCAACACCGTATATCATTGCGATTTGTGTTTGCGGTTTGCTTTTGATAGTTGTGGGAATTATCAGATATAAAAAAGAAACAGAAGAAACGAAGGAAAATGAGGCTGTATGAAGTCTAAAAAAAGTTCGATTATTATGATAATTGCAGGTGCCTTTGCCGTGATTTTTGCGGCAGGGGCATTCGTATATAATGATGTTGCCGAGGAGCGCAGATATGATAACGCGGTTTCGGCGGTGGGGGAGATTATGGAATCCATACCTGAACCGGAAATGCGCGTTCCTGCCGAGCGCGGAAACAACATGATGCCATCTTTGGAAGTAGATGGCGAAAACTATGTTGCTGTGTTGGAATTTCCGACATACCGATTTGTTTTGCCGGTCGTATCGACTTGGCATTCATCTTATATTAAATCTGTGCCGTGCAGATATCAGGGCAGCGTGTATGACAACACTCTTGTAATCGGTTCGTCAGACGCGGAAGGTCAGTTGGATTTTGCCGACGAATTGGAAGTGGGCGATGCCTTTTATTTGACAGATATGACAGGAGGACAATACAGATTTGCCGTAGAAGCGATAAATCATGCTAACGAAATAAATGAGGATAAGTTGAACTCTGAATATGATTTGACGATATTTGTACAAAGCTCGGGAGATTCGGCGTATCTTTTGATAAGGTGTAACAGTGAAATGTCGGTTTGATTTCGGAGCGTTTTGTTCCGAAATGACAGTCTCAGGTATAAATATGGTGCGGCTTTTAACAATAATATGGTTTTTTAGATATTTTATCTTGCCAATTTACATCTGCTGTGTTAAACTGAAATAAGTAAAAATATTTGGAAATTTGTTAAGAATTTTTTACGATATAAGAGTTTGGAGTGTTTTGTATGATGAGTAAATCCAAAAGATTCATTTCTGCTTTGTGCGCGCTTGTTGTTTTAGTAAGCTCGTATGCGGGTTATGCAATTCCGGTTCAAGTGAATGCGGCCGTTGCAAGTAATCCTGTATCAAGTGAACTTCAACTGGACACAAAGTATGATACTTTCGAGGATACCGATATTTCGGTAATGAGTTATAATGTGCTTACGCATAATGGTACGAATGGTACATATGAAAATCAAACTACTCGTAGCGCAAAAGTTGTTAAAATGATTGAAACTTACAGTCCTGATATTATCGGACTTCAAGAAGTTGCAGATGAGCCTGCTTTTGATTGGACTACTTATTTAGCTACAGAGTTGCCTAAATTAGGTTATTCGGTGTATAGCTTGAAAGGCACATCTCCTATGACTATCGGTAACGGTTTGATGATAGCCTACAAGACTTCGCGTTTTTCAGAGGTTTCCGATCAGGGCAAGGCAAATGTAGCTGGAGATGAATTTAAAGGTGCCTTAGCGTATAATAACTATGGTACCAATGTTAACACCGATGACGGTCGTTGGTTCCAATGGATTATGTTAAAAGATAAAACTACAGGACAGCAGTTTTTATTCTACAATACACATCTGCATGCCAAACAAGCAGGTCATGATATACGTAATGAGGAGGCTGCAGATTTATTAAAACATTTAAAAGAATATAAGGGCACAGAACCTAATAGGAGTGTTGCGTATAAATATCCTGTTTTTATCACAGGCGATTTTAATGCTGACTTTACGGGTAGTTATGCGACTTCAATGAATACATTGCACAACTATGCTTATCTTGATGATGCGGCAACGATTGCAGATTATACACGTTTTGTATATCCTAAAGAAGAAATTGACCATATTTTTGTTAATCCGAAATTTGTGGATGTTAAGGAATATCATGGTGCGCTTGAAAGTATCGATGGACGCAGAACATCTGATCACTTACCGCACATAGCATATTGTAACTTTAAAGCTGACGCGACGGTTAATGGAGTTGATACTTCTAACCGAAACGTATTAATTGAAACCAATACTAGCTCTTATACACTTGATATTGGATTAGGCTCAAGAGTCGCTTATAAGTTATACTCCGAAGATGGAGCGGAGATTGCTAATGGTTCCGGCGGATGGGAAGGTAAGACTGTTTCTAATACGCTTACTTTGAATAAAGCCCAAAATCGTTTTACGATTAAATTTTTTGACGGCGGACATTCAGATCTGAACGATTCAATTGGTAATTATGTATGCACTGTAGAGGTTATCATAACAAACACATCCGTAAGTACTGCTTTTGCACCTTCAGGAGCTGTTAACAGCTATTTTGCGAATGATGCATATCATGTATTAGTAAATGATAGTACTAATACTTTGTCCTTGTCTGCTTCAGGTGCCACTTTCTATACAACGGCAGATGCTTCAGGCAGTGCAGTGACATCTGCAAATCTCAGCGCAGGAAGAACTGTTCGTTATTTAAAAACTACAGCAGGTGATATCTACCCTGTTTACATCTACAAGAAAACAGCTACTGCTGACAGTTCTATCGTTTATGTTGATGATGATATACCGACGGGCGAAAGCGGTGAGCAAGTTGCATTCTACGATGGCAAAGATGTAATTTTTGTAACAAGGGGAACTAATGGTTTTGCTACTGTTGCAGAAGCTGCTGCTAAAGCGAATGCAAAAGCTGACAGTACTGTGCTTTTCGCACCGGGTAAATATTCCGTAAACAATACTGATGATAGTGTTGTATTTAATCAAAATGTAACATTGCTTGGTAACAATCATAATGTGTCTGCAGTTAACAAAGTAGTACCAAATTGGTCTTTGGCAAGCAGAAATGAAGAAACTGTAATTGATGGCAGTTTTATATTCCGTAACGGAAGTGATATTTCCGTAACAGTAAAAGGATTTACTTTTGCAGGAACATCAAACTATGGACCGATATTTATTGACGATACTTCTGCCGAAGCTACTCGTGTAACTCATATACAGACAATTGATATACAAAATAATATATTTACAGGCGGCGGAAATGGTACAGTAAATGGTGCTTCTGCTTTGCGTGCTTATTCAGGTGCACAGGTTAAAGGTTTAATTATGAACAACTACTTCCGTTGTACTATAAACCAAAAGGTACAAGATGTGGATTGGGTAGCAGGTCAAACAAGAGGTCTCAGTATTAAAAATCCTAATGGTTTGGAAATTGATTCAAACTATTTCAGAGGATATGAATTGCTTGGTGATTTCACAGATGAAATATCTTCATCTGTTGCCGGAAATCTTAATTATGCTGTATCAAACAACAGATTTGAGCATTGCGGCACTATAAGAAATGCAATAAAAAACATTCAGTCAAGCACTTCTGCTAATATTGTTTATTACAACAATGATGTTTTACGTTGCGGTCCCTACAGAAGAGGCGGTTCGCTCTTCTTTATGAATTTCGATTTTAATGAGGGCAGTCTCGGCAATGTTTGCTCAAATATTAACATTGTTTTGTTTGGTAACAGATTTACGGATTGTTATCGTGTGTTTTATATTCAGCGTTCACTTACTGCAACCCAAAAAGGTGATTTGGCAGAAATGAAATTTACCTTGAATAAGAACAATTTTATAAATCCTACAGAAGGCGACTGGGTTGGACATGAGTTCTATATTGCCAGGTTGAATTTTTATACAAATAATACCAGTAAAGCAGCAAATGTTGATGTAAGTGCAAATTGGGATTTATCCGATAACTACTTTACTTCTCCGATTTTTGCGGACCCGGTAACTGTTAGCAGAATTGTTAATAATGCAAATCCCGATTTAAATAATGTCAGTAAATATCAAACTAATATTCCGGAGCTTAATTATATTTGGAATTCTACAAAAGAAACGAATTCAGTTGCGCCGATTAAAGTTACAACTGAAACTTTTAAAGCGAAAAATTATTATTCGTATGACACTATTGCGGAGGCTTTTAATGGTGCTGTAGGTCTTTCAGAGGATGGATATGCTTACGATTTTGATAGCGACCTTAAAAATATGCAAATTTTACGAGGCATTTCATCTATTAGGGACAGATTTACTTTTAATGCTACGGATGCTGCAAATATGTCAATTACAGAGGATTTAGCTTTAAGAATGGAAGGTTTTGCACAGTTTTATTCTGACAACAGATGGTCAGAAAAGAGCAAAATCTCTATGGACCTCAAAATGGACGGAACACCGAATGATTTTGCAGGATTTTACGTTAAATACGGCAAGGAGAATGTTACCAACACATCAAACAGCGCGGTATTCTTTGAAACCGATGGTGTGCGAAAAGACGGTAAAAACAGCACAACAGGAACGACGGGTATCGGTTTCTCCTTTAGAACAACTGATGGTGTTGATTATATTGAGATATTTGTTAAGTATCTTAACGGTAGCGGAAAGGTTGCAGTTCAAGGTGTGTCTTTCTATAATGTAGTTGCCAACCTTAGAGAGTTCAATAATTACACAGTAATTGATGACGGAGCAGGTACAATCGAGTTTTATGCAAATGATGTGCTTTTCGCAACATTGACTTGCACAAATGCGAAAGTACCCACACTCAATACTTCATACAAAGAGCAGTATTACAGCAATGTTACAATTGTTGATGAAACTCAAATGGCTCGTTCTTCATCAGTAACTGTGTCTAACGCACTCGTTTCTGCTGAAGGGTCTGCTCTTGCTTTCGGTACAAGAAATGAATCTCTTGAAATCGACAATTTGTTAATTACAAGCAATACAGATGTTGTTACAGACGATCCGACAGACGATCCTACTGATGACCCTGTTGAAGATCCTGTTACTCCGATTGAGGGAACTATTACAATTTCAAATGCTACAAATGGTGTAAAATACAGTGCTTACAAAATGGCAAATGTAACGTACAATGGCGGAGCATATTCGTACAAAGTAGCAACCGGTTGGGAGGATTTCTTTGCAGGTACAGGTGATTATGCCATAGTAGCGGATGTGTATTCCGTAAATGGCGACGGATATATTACAAGAAAAGATGCTGATAGCAATCCTGATGAAGCAACAATGGCTGCAATAGCAAAACTTGCGATTAAATATGCACAGGAGAATAACTTGGAACCGGCAGGTTCTGCGGTAGCTGAAAATGGTACAGCAGTTATTAATGTAGACTCAGCCGGATATTACGTAGTAGATTCTGCTTTGGGAGCATTGTGCTCCATAGGAACATTTAGCGGAGAAGCAGATGGGGATGAAACACCTAATGTAAACATCACCGAGAAGAATACTGTGCCTACTTTGGAAAAATTTGTTAAAGAAGTATCTACTTGGAAACAAGCAAATGACGGCAGCATCGGAAGCACGGTTGAGTTTAAAATACTCGTTCATGTAGCTAAAGGTGCAACGGGATATGTTTTACATGACACTCTTGCTGACGGATTTACCGGTGCGACAAAAATAAGCGTAAAACAATATAGCAGTTATGTAAATAATGGTAGCAGCACGCTCACAGAAACGTGGACAGCAGGTACTCAATACACTGTTTTACAAAGCGGCAATGCATTTACAATTACTTTTGTTGATGAAACAATTGCAGATGTGCCGGTAGGTAATGTTTTGGAAATTACATATACTGCTGCAATCGATACTGATGCTACGATTGATGATACTCCTAATGCGAATACAGCGTATATGGAGTTTGGTGAAACAAGCGTGGCAGGAGATGAAACAGTATTGACAAAGCAAGAAACTGCTCAAGTAATTACAAATACTTATGTATGGTCATTCGGTATACATAAATATTATGGAAATGATATTGATTTGCCGGAAGCAAGCTTTGAACTTTATACTGTTAACCCCGTAGGAAATGCCGATGCTGTACCGATGCAGTTCGTATATAATCAAAATGAAGATAAGTATCGTGTTGCTTTGCAAGCCGAATTTGGTAACACCACGACAACTTCTGTACTTGAATCTCCGGTTACAGGTTATTACAGAATTCAAGGACTTGATAGTGCTACATATTATCTTGTAGAGAAAGAAGCACCGCCTGGATTTAATAAATTGGGTGCGCCGATTGCTGTAACGATAGAAAGCGTTCAAGTGAATAATACAGAAACACAGCTCGCTAAATCGGTGAAGGCAAAACAAGGAGCTGAGGATGTTTTGATTAAGCATGGAGATATAATTCCTGTATTGAACCAATCGGGTATTGTACTTCCTGATACAGGCGGATATGCGTCGGTTTTCGTTGCAGTGGGTTGCATGATGGTAATGTCAATGGGAATTCTTCTCGTAGTGAGAAAGAGAATGACAAAGGTTATTTACATCAGAAATGATGATTATTATGACCAATTTGAAGATTAAAACAGCAAAATTATACTGTGATATATTGAATTTGTATTTTTAAAAAGTTTGGAGTGATTTGTATGCCACGTAAAACCAGGAAAATTTTATCCGTTTTGTGTGCACTTGTTGTTTTTGTAAGTGCGTATGCAGGTTATGTTCTTCCTTTTCAGACATATGTACAGGCGAGTCAGAGAGAACCTGAACTCAATTTGGAAAATGATCTGAAATGGTTTGGCAGAACTTATGCCGAAAATGGTGCACATTATTTTTCGTGGAGTAACTCCGGATTTCAGTTCACTTTTTACGGAACAGGAGCTACGGCTACTTTAAAATCTATATTGCAAACACCGGAAGATGCTTCGCAGACGGCGTATATAAAGATATATGTTGATGACGTAGAGACGCAACATGATATTGAGGTTTTTGAAACAGACAGGACCATTACGCTTGCTTATGGTCTCAACGAAGGCTTACACACAATTAAAGTAGTGAAAAGCACAGGCGGCGAAAATTCTGTTATTGCTCTTAGCAAGGTTCAGCTTGCAGCAGGAGGCAAAATCAGACAAACACAAAAATATTCCGACAGAAAAATACTTTTCATAGGTGACGATTTTACAACCGGACGCGGCTCTGAAATTCCAGCAGCCACAACTGATGCGCAGTATAATACAACTGCGTATGAGGACAGCACTATTTCTTATACTGCTTTGGCAGCGGAGTATTTCGGTGCTGAAAATATGACTATTGCGCTTTCAGGACGCGGCTTAGTTAAAAACGAAGACGGTGGCACAGCTCATATTGCAAAAATGTTCTTTGAATATCTTGATTACCGTAACAAATCATCGGTAAATTATGACCATACTCAGTATGCTCCTGATGTAATTGTAATTAATCTCGGTAATCATGATGAAGCAAATAGTGTAGATGGCGACACATTTGAAGCAGCTTGCAAAGACTTTCTTTTGCAGGTTCACGCTGCTTATCCCGATGCTAAAGTTATTTACACGTATGGTTTAGTCTATAACGGTATGGAAGACTATATAAAAGCAGCAATTGCTACTTTGAATAATGGTTCTTTTGAAGCTTTAAAATATAAGACTTTGACTGCTCTTAGCGAAAGCGATAAAGGCTTTGATCAGTTGCCCAATACAAAAGCACATGTAGATCGTTCTATTGAGCTTATTGATGCAATTGAAGAAGTTACGGGCTGGACAGGGAAAGACGAAGTTATAAATCCAGTATCACAAGAGGTGCAGGTAAGCAATTTGCATGAGCCTTTTGAGCAGACTGATTTGACTATAATGACTTATAATGTACATACAGATGGCAATGATGATACTTACTTAAGCTTGGAAGAGCGTATGCCAAAAGTCGTTGAGCTTATTAGAGCCTATAATCCTGATATAATAGGTATCCAAGGTGCTTCAGAAGCTGATGGTTGGGAAACTTACTTTGAAGAAAGATTCTTAAGTGAGTATGAGTGCTATTCGTTAAAAGATCTGAATAAGAATTTCAAAATGACAGAGCGTAACGGATTGATAACTTTATACAAAAAAGATAGATTTGATTTAGCTTTCGAATATGGCGGTGCCCCTTGGATGGTAAATTTAGTAGGACTTGATGCGAACGATCCTGTGACTGATAGAGATCGTTATGCATTAAGTATTAAACTTTTTGATAAATCAACAGGACAAAGGATTCTCTTTTTTAATGCTCATCTAACCTCTGATGAGACTAGTACTACTCCGAAAACTGATCGCATTTATCAATGTAGACAGTTGGCGTACAGAGCAAAGGGAACAAAGTCTATTCAAATTTATCCCGGTTTTGTTGTAGGCGATTTTAATGCAAACTATAATAATGACGCGGAGGCGTTAAATAAAATCCTTCACTATTCAGATGCCGATGATGGAAAGGATGCAGGTGTTTATGGAGATGCAGCTTTAGAGTCAGGTTTTTCAAGATTTTTGGATTATAATAATTCTAATCACCACATTTTTACATCCAAAGCCTATATAAAAGTTAAAGAATACCACGTTGTTGAGGAAAGTGTAGATGGACGTAAAATATCTGAAAATTCTCCACATATTGCCTATTGCAACTTTAGACCCGCTTTAAGGGAACAGGATTATGAAAAAGGCTTTGATAGGGACGGAGAGTTATTCACCGCTTCTTCGAATACTAATTCATATAGATTTAAATTTACTGTGGATAGTGACTATAAATTATATGATGAAGTAGGAAATGCATGTTCAAGTAATACTGTTACTTTAAATAAGAGAATTAACAAATTTGCCCTTCGCTATGAAGATGGTAGAGATAACTATACCTGTACAGTAGAAGCGATTATTACAAATACTTCAATACCGGAGCCTATTTTAACAGCAACCGGGTCATCAATTAGAGAGCCGTATTTTGCAAAAGGTGCGTATCATATTTTGGTGGATGGAAATACACTTGGAGTGAGTACTGATAATGATAATGGTAGTTTTTATACGAATCCGTATGCAACTATGAATAAAACATCCACTTTAAATCTTACGGCAATTTCTGCGGGCAGAACGGTGTATTATTTAAAAACCACTCAAGGAGATATTTATCCCGTATATATTTATAAGCAAACAAAGGCTTCTACGCCGTCTACGCTTTATGTTGATGATGATATCGGAAGTGCTACTTCCGGTAAAGTGGCTTTCTATGATGGTGAAAATGTAATTTTTGTAACAAAAGGAAATAATGCTTTTGCAACTGTTGGCGAAGTTGCCACAATGGCAAACAGAAATGATGGTTATACCATATATTTTGCGCCGGGAGATTATGACTCGAATGAAGTTGTGTTTACCAAAAAAGTAACATTGCTCGGTAATAATCATGATGTAGCGGCAGTTGACATTAGTGTGCCGAATTGGTCTATGTCAGGCAGAAAAGATGAAACTGTAATCAACGGCGGCTTTATATTTGAACGTAATGATAATATTTCTGTTACAGTTAAAGGTTTTACTATCGAAGGTACTTCGACAAACGGACCTATATATTTTAAAAATACATCCGGGGCAGCGACTGTTGCAAATCATGTTCAGACACTTGATATTCAAAACAATATCATAACAGGAGGAGGCAACGGAACTTCCGGCAAAGTACCTGCAGCAGTAAGTGCGTTCTCCGGAGCCCAGGTAAAAGGTTTGATTAAAAATAACTATTTGCGTTCTATGGTAGGCCAAATTTCAATCGGTGAAACCGGATATACGAAAGCTTTGTATATTAGCAATCCTAATGGTTTAGTAATGGATAGAAACTATTTTATCGGTTACGATACTTGCGGTTACTTTACAGGAGAAGTACAGCCGGATGCAACTGTTGCAGGTTATTGTAATTATTCATTTATCGGAAACAGATTTGAGCTTTGTAACACAATTAAAACATTTGTGAAAGGAATTGCTTCAACATCTGCTGATATATTCTATCATAATAATGACTTTATTCGTTGCGGTAAGGTTGGTTATGAAGGTATTTATCATGCTCTTAATTTCGATTTCACAGAAAATAAAATTGCAAATGATTGTTCAAAGATAAGCATTAATTTGCTTGGTAACAGATTTTCTGATTGTCTCCATTCTGTGAATTTTGAGCGCAGTTTAGATGCGGGTCAGCAAGGTGATTTGTCACAAATAAATCTTAAGATTAACAAAAACAGATTTGTTAATCCCAGTGAAGCTACTTGGACAGATGGCTCTTTCTACAGTATTAAGTTTGATTTCTTGACAAATAATTCTGCAACATCAGGAAATACAACTGTTGATTGGGATATTTCAGATAACCATTTTGAGTCCACATTTATCGAAGATGAGCGTGAAAATCTTATAAGCTTGGATTCTGTGTCACAAGTACAGTTTAACCAGACAATTCCGGAGCTTAACTATATCAGTAATGCCACATCGCAAGCTACATCTGTGCAACCGATTGTTCTTACTTCAGATAGTTTTGAACCAAAAGTAAATGCATACGATGCTATACAAGATGCTTTTTATGGTGCGGAAGGTGTATCGGATGATGAATACAGATATTATTTTGACGAAGATGTCGAGGGTATGAATATCGAAAGCGGAATATCTTCAATAAGGGATAAAATGACACCGGGTACTAAGGTTTATGAGAGTGAATCTGATACTTTAACCATAACACCCAGTTTAACCATAACACCCAGCAAGACACTACAAATAAAAGGTCAATCGTCTATATATACTGATAACAGATGGACCGGGCCAAGCTTGATTTCGTTTGATCTTAAATCGAGTGCGAAGAAATACGATTCAGATAGAGCTGTTGCTCATTTTAAATATGGATATGGTTCGATCAGTTCTACACCGTTAGGCAATAGTGTTTTCTATGAAAGTGACGATGTTGATGTTTACGAAGGCTTTTCACTGGCATTTTCTACAAATAGTCAAGCTGAAACTGTTATAGCAATTCGTATTCCTACTGCCGATACAAATGATACTGATAGCTTTTTGGTATTAAATGCAGTTAAGAATATGAACGGATTCAACAAATACAGAGTTGTTGAAGAAGAATTGGGAACTATAGAAATGTATGCTAACAATAAGTTGTTTGCGAGATTGATTTGCTCCGATAGCACATCATATTCGATGAGGTCTTTAAATGTTTCGGCTGAGCAAGATTCTTACTATGACACAGTTCTAGTGTATACTTTGGATAGTGATTCAAGCGCATTGAGTCACAAAGGAACAGTGAACGATGCTAAAATTACAAAACATTCTGCGCTTGCATTTGCTACGACAAATGATGAAATTTCCGACGAAACCATGGAAGTTGATAACTTGCTTATTACAAGCGATACAGATGTCATTATTGAATCTGACGATGAAGATATTGTACCTCTTGAGGGTACGATTACAGTTGCAAAAGCACAAAACGGAATTACATACAGTGCATATAATATGGCGAATGTAATGTACGATAGCCAGACACAATCTTATTCGTACAAGGTTGCTGCAGGTTGGGGTGAATTCTTTGCAGGTAAAGGTGATTATGCGTTAGTTAAAGAAGTGTTTAATGTTAGCGGCGGATATATTGCGAATAAGAGTGAAGACGTAGACCCTACCACAATGGAACAAATAGCGAAACTCGCAATTAAGTATGCGCAGGAGAAAGGTTTGGATGCGGCAGGTTCGGCGGTGGCTTCCAATAGTATAGCAGTTATCAATGTAAACCAAGCCGGATATTACGTTGTTGATTCTGCGCTCGGAACAATCTGCTCTATTGGAACGTATGCAACAGGTGAGGGTGATACACCAAACGTAAATATTAATGAGAAGAATAATGTACCTACTTTAAAAAAATTTGTAAAGGAAAGTGAACACTGGAAATTGGCAAATGACGGATACATTGGTTCTACTGTAGAATTCAAAATACTTGTACATGTAGCAAAGGGTGCAACGGGATATGTTGTACACGATGAACTTGGAGAAGGATTTGCTGATTTAAATAATGTAGTTGTTACTAAATATGAAAGTGAAAGCGATTATGTTAATGATGAAGATAACACCGGTGGAGAGCAATATACACCCGGTGATCAGTATACTATCATAATTAACGAAAATAACTTCACGCTTACATTTGATGATGACAATCTTGCACTCCTTTCGGAGGGAACTGTTATTGAAATTAAGTATTGTGCTGCAATTGATAATGATGCTTTGATTGATGAACCTAACATAAATATGGCATACATGAATTTCGGTGAAACAGGAGTTGCCGGAGTTGATGCAGTGTTAGAAAAGCAGACTGTAACCAGAGTGACAAACACTTATGTTTGGTCTTTCGGAATAGATAAGTACTATGAGAAGGACGATGTTGAAACAGCTTTGCCCGGTGCTCAATTTAAGCTCTATGCGACAAGCCCGGAGAGTGACGGCGCAGAGCCTATGGAATTTGTTTCTGTGGATGGCGATGGAACATATCGTCTTGCTACACAAGCTGATGGTGCTGAAAATAAAGTGACTTTGCTTGAATCTCCGAACAGGGGTGATTACAGGTTGCAAGGCTTTGACAGTGGTGATTACTATCTTGTAGAAGAAGAAGCACCTGCGGGCTTTAACAAATTGGCAACACCGATAAGAGTAACAATAAGCAGTGAAGAAGATACAAATGATTTGACAAAGCTTATAAAGGTTATAAAAGCAAAGCAGGGAACAGTGCCGGCAGACCCGGATGTAGGAACTGATATTATCAAGGTATTAAATCAGACAGGTTTAGTTCTTCCTTCAACGGGTGGGTTTACAAATATGTTCATTTTGACAGGTGCTACAATGGTAATGTCCATGGGAATGCTTCTTGTAGTAAGAAGGAGAATGACAAAGATTGTTTACATTAAGAATGATGCTTACTATGAGGAAGATTAATAAACATTGATAGTAAAAAAGCGGGAAGTTAAGCTTCCCGCTTTTTTGATATAAATGGTAGGATTTTCTTAGTTTATCGGCAGGTATTTTTGGGAAATTTTTATGGACTAAAAATTGTAAAATAAAAATTAAAATTATTAAAAAAAACACCATACTTTTATTGTTTTCGTTGTTGAAAACAATAAAAGTATATGATATACTATATGCGAGATTATTGTACCATGCGTAAAAAGTACGGTTTTATGATATAGGAGTGATATAAATGTTAAGTAAGTGTAAAAGATTTTTATCTTTATTGTGTGCTATCGTTATTTTGATTGGCACGTATGGAGCTTATTTGATTCCGATACAATCCATTGTTAATGCTGCTGAGAACCAGGTGCTTGACTTAGATGAAGATGTTAAGTATTTCGGCAGGACTTTTTACGAATATGACGTGAGTGGCAATAAAATTTATAAATTCTCATGGGCGAACTCCGGTTTTCAGTTCTCGTTTAAGGGAAAGGGAGCAACAATTACGTTGCAAGGTTATAAGTATGACTCGAATTCAACAGTGCAAGATCCGTATGTAAAAGTTTACATAAATGGTGAACTTGCTACATC
>SVJD01000008.1 GCA_015069165.1 Oscillospiraceae bacterium | reverse complement strand
GTAACAAACGGAAATGTTGTTGATATTCCTCTCGACCTTAGCGGTTGCGACACAATGGTAATTACTTACAGAAATGGCGTAGCTGCTGGTTCAGAGTCTTCAGACATAATGCTTAAGAGTGCTGATTATGCAACAACTTATGGTACTTTTGACCTTAAAGGTACAGGTAACTGGGGCACAACAGCAGAAGCTTCTATCGATGTAAGCAGCATTACAGCAACAACAACAACATATCACTTGCAAATCCAAGAGAATGCTACTAACGGTGCTTGGGTTACAGGTATTAAACTTGTAGGTGATAATGTTTCAGGTGGCGGCAGCACAACTCCCCCTGTAAGTGGTACAACAGTTACAACTGTGGATGCTATTGCTGCAGGTACTAGCGTATTGGGCGCAGATATCGCAGGTGGAAAGAGTATTTCTTCCGGCACATACGTAATCGACCTTGCCGGCTACAAATGGACAGGACAACTTTTTGTTTCAGGTACGGCTGATGTTACTATCATGGACTCAAGTGCAGGCAAAACAGGTGTGTTTGATGCTACAAATATGGGCGATGGTATTGATGTAAGCGGTGGTAAAATCACATTGGATGGCGTTAAAGTAATCGGTGGTTTTGGTTCAGGCGATGCACTCTTCGTTTCAGGCGGTACAGTTGTATCAAACAACAGTATTCTTTGCGCTGGTAAAGCAGCTATCGACGTAACAAGCCCTTCTGCTTCAGTTACAGTTAACGGTGGTACTTTTGCTACTTTCCCGGCTACAGATTCAACTCCTGCAGATGAAAGAAACTGTGCTATCGAATTCAGAGCTAACGCTACAGTTACTTTGAATGGTGATATCGACTTTACAGTAAACAGACTTATTGCAAGAGATGGTCACACAAATACTTTTGCTGCTTCTGTTACAACAGGTGAAAATGTTACAGTTTCATACACAGCAGATGCAACATTCACTTCTAACACATCTTACAGATACACTGATATGACATACACATATACAGTTCCTGCAGGTGATCCTGCTTTCGTTGGTGCATCAGTAACTTTGACAAGCGGTATCGCTCTTAACTTCATCGCTGAAGGCGTAGATGCAGATGACTACATCGTAGTTAAAGGCAACCAAATCAGTGGTGTAGCTGGCACAGGCGAGTACGCAGGTATGTATATATTCTCTGTTGCTGACTTCGGACCTCAAGCTATTGGTGATGATATCACAGCTGAGCTTTATGCTGACGGTGCTAAAGTTGAAGAATTGACATACAGTGTAAAACAATACTGCTATGATGTAATCGATGATACAAACTCTTCTGCAGAACTCGTTAAGCTTGCAAAAGCAGTTCTTAACTATGCTACTGCTTCTCAAGTATTCAAAAACTACAAAGTAAGCACACCTGCAAATGCTGGTCTTACAGAAGCTGAGAAAGATATAGCTACTAACTATATTCCTTGGCGTGGTGCAGCTACAGTTGCAAGAGAAAGAGGTTTCAAAGCTCAATATGTTTGGAGAACAGCAAATGTTTACTTTGGCGATACACATAAGCTTATTATAACATTTACTACCAGCACTACAAATGAAGTTACAGCAACTCCTTCATATGTTCTCTACACAAATGAAGACGGTGTAACACCTAACATCAGACATGAGATTACAGATTTGGGTAACAATATTTATCAAATCGTTTTTGATGACATACTTCCTACAGAGTTCCAAACAGATTACCTTTTGAGTGTTTATGATGAACAAGGCAATAAGTTGGCTAACTTCCTCAACTACAGTATCAGAGGTTATGTATCAATGAACGATAACGAGAATCGTGACTTTGAATATGACAGCGTTGGTTTGGTAGAGCCTGTAGGCACTATTAATGACCTTGTTAAAGCTTTGTGGTTGTACGGTGAAGCTGCAACAAATTATGTTAATTCACTTTAATTAGGAAGGAGCGCAATTGACTATGAAAAAAGTATTTGATTTACCCGTTGTTGAATTGATTGCCTTCCAGAGTGAAGACATTATTTGCACAAGTGGTGATCCGTTCTATGGACAGGATACAGATATAAGCATTATGCCTGATGGCAGCGGTCCTATTATTATCTAATAACTTGATGTTATTTTGGACTGACAAATAGTTTATGGTGCACGAGTAAACAAATCAGAATTGTTTGCTCGTGCTCTTTTTTATATGATTTTGTTGTAAAAAATGCCCGTATATGATAATATAATATAGTAATTTGTATTTATATACAGGAGGAAGAAAGAAATGAGTAAATTTTGTAAAAATTGTGGTACAGAATTAGCTGACGAAGCAGTTTTTTGTAAAGATTGCGGTACAAAAGTAGAAGATGTTATACAAGAGACAGCTCCGGCAAGTGAACAGGTTGAAACTGCAGCTCCGGCTGATGAAAGCGCAAATTGTGAGTGTGCTGAGTGCAACGCTGATTGTGAAACTCAAGCAACAGAAGACGCAAAAGAATCAGGTGTTGCGGGCGTAGTTAACGGTTTCATTGCAAAGCTTAAGAACAAAGACAAAAATACACTCTTGATAACAGCCGGCGTACTTTTGAGTGTTATCGTTTTATTTGTTCTCGCAATCGCACTTTCGGGTGGCGGATATGAGGACGCAGTTGATAATTACATGAAAGTATCTTTTAAAGGCAAAGCAAGTTTGATAGAAGATCTTGCACCGGAAGCATATTGGGAATATGTTGAAGATAAAGAAGACCTTAAACTTGACGAGATAGAAGAAATTTATGAAGAAGATGCTTTTGATGCAATGATGAAATTATTGGAAGCGATGGTTGGTGATGATGTTAGTGTTTCTTATGACATAAAAGACACTGACGAGCTCAGTGAATCTAAACTTGACAAAATTAAAGATACATTGAAAGAAACTTACGATATTCCGCGTAAGGATGTTGGAGATGCTATCGAAATCGAAATTGAGACTGTAATTGAAGGCGATGACGATGAAGAGGAAGATGAAATGACTATGTATGCCGTTGAAATTGACGGAGATTGGTATCTTTGCACAGCGAGTGGCAGATTCATGGCAGAAGAAATCGTATCAACTGTAAAAGGTATGGCTGACCTTAAAGATTTAGGTTCTGCACTTGACGGTTTGGGAGATCTTTCAGATTTGCTCGACTAATAAAGTATCCCATAGGAATTAAAAGGCATTTCCGAGAGGAAATGCCTTTTTTAAAAAGAGTCAAAAACAAAGAGTAGTGAGGAACATTTCAATGAAAATAATACATTTGGCAGATGTGCATCTTGGCTCAAAAATAGAATCAAAATTACCTAAAGATAAAGCACAAATCAGAAAATCAGAAGTCAGACAAGCTTTTAATAAAGTAGTGGATTATGCAAATGCGAATGAAATAAAAATTATTCTCATATCAGGTGATTTATTTGATTCAGCAAGGCCTTTGAAAAAAGATAAAGATTTTTTTTACAGTGTCGTTAAAAACAACCCTGGTATAGATTTTATATATTTGCGCGGCAACCATGACTCTTTGGAGGGTTATGACCAAGAAGAACCGGCAAATTTAAAAAAGTTTTCAAGGGAATGGAAAACGTATTTTTATGAGGATGTTACGATTTCAGGAGTGGAAATTTCTCAAAACAACAAAGCGGAAATAAGTTGTGCATTGCATTTGCCGATAGACAGCAAAAATATTGTAATGCTGCATGGCAGTATAGAAGAACTTCCGAAACTTGCCGAAAAAAATATAGATTATTTGGCTCTCGGACATATTCACAGTTTCTCGGAAGCAAAACTCAATATACGTGGCCGAAGCATTTACAGCGGTTGCCTTGAAGGTCGCGGTTTTGATGAAATTGGCGTTAAAGGTTTTGTTGTGCTTGATACGGACACGATGAATTTTGAATTTATGAAAAATTCCGTACGCATTACAGAAGAATATACGGTAGATGTAAGTAATGCGGCGGATTCGTACGAAGCATATAAAATTATCTGCAATGAAATAAATTTGGGAAAAGATAATCTGTGTTTGATAAATGTATGCGGAGAAATTACCTTTGACGGAAGTTCTTTGGCAGAAGATATTACAGAATATATGAGAGAAAAATGCTTTTTCGTTTATGTAAAAAACAAAACGACAGAGAAAATTGATATAAAACAGCTTGCAGAAGAAATTTCTTTGAAGGGTGAGTTCGTAAGAACTGTTCTTGCTGACAAAAGATACAGTGAAGAAGAAAGGGAACGCATTATCTCAGCAGGAATCAGAGCTTTTAAAGGAGTGGGGGTGTCAAAGTGAAAATAATTTCATGTCATATAGAGAATTACGGTAAATTTACGAAAAAAGATTTTTATTTTGATTCCGATATTGCATCTTTTAATTGGGAAAACGGAGCAGGAAAAACGACATTGGCATCTTTTATAAAGGCTATGTTTTACGGAATACCCTCTGTTAAGGCTAATACAAAAAGCTTTGAGGACAGACAACATTTTTACCCCTTTGACAAGGGAAGCTTCGGCGGCTCGATTGTTTTTGAATTAAATGGGACAGAGTTTAAAATAGAAAGATTTTTTGACAAGAAAAGCTCTGTGAAAGACGAAGTGAAAGTGTATAAAAATGGCGGTTTGACTGACGAATTGGGCGACGACATAGGAAAGTCCGTTTTTGGCATTGACAAAGAATCTTTTGAAAAAACAGTTTTCTTTAATGCCGAGGATATTGAAATATATACACCTGCCGGAATAGAAGCGAAAATTCAGAATTCCGACGAGGGCAGTACAGCAAAAAAATTGTTGGAAGAAGAAATCAAAAAGTTACAGCCGCAACGAGGAAAAAACGGGTTGATACCAAATCAACAAGAACTTGTTCGCACTTTAAGAGAAGAAGCGTACCGCTTGGAAAGCATACAGGAACGTACGCAAACGCTATACGAAAGGCGAGAACAGATTAAAGAGGAAATTAAAGAAAAAGAGGAAGAAATTAAAAAAAGCCTTGTTTTGGAGTCGAAATTAGAAGAATACGTTGTGCCGGCAAACAAAGAACGGGAATTTGCGGCATTGTCGGATATGTTTATTACAGGAGTTCCGCAAAAAAGTGATTTTGAAAGAATTAATAAATGTTTTGATGAATTTAAAGAGCTTGATGAAAAGGATTCGCAATTGAAAGAGCAGCAACAACAGATTTTGAATAAAGCGAAGATGAATAAATTGTTGCTTACTGTAGAGGCGTTTTTGATAATAACCGCGGCGGTTTTGCTTGGTGTCGGACAGATTATCGGGGCAGTGGTTACTGTGGGAATGGCAGGAATTTTGGCAGTTTACTTATGTGTGTCGGCGAAGAAGTTAAAACAAGCAGAGGTTTTACAGCAAGAAAGACGAAAACTTACGTTGAGATATGAGTTTTGTTTGCAGGAGATAATAGAATTTGTAAGAGCGTATAAAACGAACTACAATGAATCGGATTTGAAAAGAGAAGTAGAAATCATTCGAGAAGCAGCAGAGAAGTATTTACGCGAAAAAGAAGAACATCAGCGAATTGAACTTAGGCGTTCCGAAATTAAGAGCGAAATGGGAATGAAAAACGCGGATTCAATACAGTCGGAGCGAGAAATGGCAAGGCTTAAACAGGAAATGGCAAATTTGGAAAGACAAATTTACCGAGATGAGGCAGAAATGGAAGATTTGGCTGACAGGCAAAATCAACTTGAGGAAGCGGAAGAATTGTTGACAAAATACAAAGAATCTCTTTTTGTGTTTGAGGCGGCACTAAACGCTTTGCAAGAAGCGGAAAATAACATAAAAAACAAATATGCGGCACCTATAAAGGCGCGTTTTGAAAAGTATTCAGAAATTGCAGAAGAAGTTATAGGCGAAAAAATCATAATTGATGATGAATTTAATGTTTATTTTGAAATTATGGGACAACAGAAAAGTTACAAGCATTTAAGTTGCGGACAAAAAGCAGTGTTGGCTTTTTGTTTCAGAATGGCATTGGCAGACAGTATGTATGGTGAAGAAAAACCTTTTGTTATTCTTGATGATCCGTTTATAAGCCTTGACAAGGATAATATGGAAAAAATATCCAAAGCAGTAAGAATGGCGTCAAAGGACAGACAAATTATTTATTTTTGTTGTCATGACAGCAGAAATGTGATAAAAAGTACTTAAAATATAAAGTGAGAAAAAATATTCGGAGGCGAACTTTAATGAAACATGACGTAAAAAGAGTGTGCGACGGATTTATAGAATATATAGACAGATGCCACACACCATACCATAGTGCGACATATTTTTCGGAAATTTTGGAGCAGGCAGGGGCTTGCAGGCTTTATGAAGAACAAGAGTGGGACATTGAGCCTGACCGGATTTACTATGTTGTGCGAAACGGCACGCTTTTATCAGTTTTTCGCATTAGTTCAGAGAATATGCCTTTGCAAAGCGGTTTCAGAATAGCGGCGGCCCATCACGATGTCCCCGGTTTTCACGTAAAACCTGCCGTTTCTACTGTGGACGGCGGATATGAAAGACTTACCCTGGAGCCTTATGGCGGCTTGATTCATCACGGTTGGCTGGACAGACCGCTTTCGTGCGCAGGAAGAATTTATTATAACAGTGTAATAGGCACTGATTTTGTTGACTTTGATTTGCAAAAGCCTGTTGCAGTTATCCCAAGTGCGGCGATTCACATGGTTCCTGATGTAAATGACGGAGCAAAATTTGATTTACAAACTGAAATTCGTCCGTTTGTGGGACAACCTGAAGAGGGATGCGGAGAATTTTTGCGCTATGTTGCCGATGATGCCGGTGTGGATGTGGCTGACATTTTAAGTTTTGATATGATGTTGTACGATGCTGCACCTGCGGAATATGTCGGAATAAATGAGGAGTTTATTTCTTCTCCCGGTTTGGATGACTGCGAAATGGCATATACGTTAATTTCTGCCATTACTTCGACTGAATTGGCAGATAACTCATTTGCGGTGTTCATTTATGACCACGAAGAATGTGGTTCTGCCAGTGACCGAGGCGCGCAAAGTAATATGTTGCCTGATTTGCTGGAAAGAATTTGCCGTAAATTTGGGTATAACAGAGAAGATTTTAGCAGAATTATGGCAAAAAGTGTTGTTTTTTCGGCTGATATGGCACACGCAACACATCCGTCGTATATGGGTAAAAGCGATCCGAATACTATTGTTAGTCTTAATAAAGGGCCTGTTGTAAAGATAAATTCCAATCAATCGTATGCTACATCTGTTGCAGGTAGTGCGTTTTTCAAAAAGATGTGCAAGGAAAACGGAATTCCGTACCAAGAGTATGTAAACAGAAGCACTTCGCGCGGCGGACGTACAATCGGGCCGATGATTTCTGCCATGGGCGGCATAATGACGGTAGATATCGGAAATCCGATGCTTGCAATGCATTCCGTAAGAGAATTTGGCGGCACAGAGGATATTTACCAAATGAGGAAATTGTTTAAAGCATTCTTATAAGATTATAAAATATTCACGCGCAGCGTAAACCTGGGGTTTTTGCTGCGTAATTTTTTTATTTCTTCTTTGGTGTAAGAAAGATTTTTGTGGCTGAGCAAAATACTGCAACAATCATCTTTTTGGGTGATTATGGGGAATTCGCAACCAAAAGAGTCTTTTAAAGAATAAGAAGCTTTTGCGCATTTAGCACATTTTCCATTGCAGTCATTTTCGTCGATATAGCAATGACGGCTGCGCATGAGAACTATAGGACCGCCTACAACTATTTCTTGATTTATTTCTGTGTTGAAAAATTTCCCTGTATCAGAAGCATTGAGCTCTACTGATAATGTAGCACGGCTGACACCAAAATCTTCCAAAACTGTCAAACTTTCACGGTTAGCTATATTTAAACTGTAATCAGCGCAAACAAAAGTGTTTGTGTTTTTTAATAATTCAAAATCTCCGATGTTTTCACACATAAAACCATCTATATATTTTCCTAAATAATTTTCACAGATGTAATCCATGTTATTTTTGGATTTTTCAAGAGCCATTCCTAAAGAAACAAAAGGGAAAACAGCAATTATTTTCGTTTTTTGATTTTTTATATTACTGATTTTTTCAAGTGTGCGAGCTAATATCTCGGAATTTTGCATATGGCTGTAAAAAACATTCATCGGTATATAACAAGTCAACTCTTCGTTTTTATACGGACGGAGAATATCGGGCAAATTTTCAGGTGAAAAATCTAAGAAGCTTGCGATTTTATAGAAAAACAACGATATACCGCCTGATAATGTTTTTGAAGTGAACATTTTGGTGTTTGAAAAAGATTTGACTTCATTTTTTTCTGTGCAAATTCTTGCGGCTTTCAATTTTATAAGTGCGGAAGTACATTCTCTGCGCATTGAGTTTAAAACAGAAACAGGAACAAAGATGTTTTCGCCTAATTGAATTTCAATCTCGGAAGCGTAAAAAGGTGTATCTCCCAACTTTGAAAGTTGTTTTTTGACATCTTCTGCTGCTGTCGCTGATTTTAGTGCGTTTTGGAGGGGTTCAGAGCCTTTTGCGGAACATGAATTACCTAAATCGTCAAATAATTCCAATTCCGGAAAATCGCCTGTAAAGCCTTTAAAACGCATAAAAACAGGCACCCGTTTGTTTTCTGCTTTTGTAATAGCTTCGATATTTTCGCGAAGCTTTGCATCGTCTGTTAATGTAAGAACAGCTTGCGCGTTGCCGTAATTTTCGTTTGAAAGTTTACCCACTGCAATTATTTCTGTTTGTGCAGGTGTTTTTTTGTTTATTTGATTAACAGTACCGCCGCAAATAATTTTTTGTTCGTCATTTATCATGGCGTAAACTGTTATGCCGTCACCTACGCTTATTTTGGCTTTGCTTTCGGTTTTGGCTTCTATACGAAATCTCGAAAGGTTTGCCGGCAAGTTTTTGGGCGCGGGCATTTTGACAGGCTTACCAATTGTTGTACCTATTGGCAAACCTACTCTGCCGGCAGAGCGAAATGTTATGTCATTAAAAGAGAGTTTCCCGTTTAAATATCCGGAAGTAAAATCGCCGCGGCCGAAAAGAAGCTGCATATTCCGTATATTTTTTGATATGTCAAAAGTTTTGCCGTCGAAAAAGCTGTCAATTGCTTCGCGGTAACTTTTGGTAACTGCCGCAACGTATGCCGGGGATTTTAAACGGCCTTCTATTTTAAGGGAATGTACGCCTGCGGCGATAAGTTCTTCTATATGGGGAAGTGCCGCGAAATCTGCGGGACTTATTCTGTATGCGGCAGAAGATTCTTTGCCGTTTGTGCATAGAGAATATTTTTTTCTGCAAGGTTGGGCACAAGTTCCGCGGTTTCCGCTGCGGCCTCCTATAAAACTGCTCAAAAGGCATTGACCGGAAAGTGATATGCAAAGTGCGCCGTGGCAGAAAACTTCAATTTCCATTATATTTGAGTTGCAAAGTTCCTTTATTTCTTTTAAGGAAAGCTCGCGTGCTGTTATACATCTGTCGAATCCGAGCTTTTTGAGCATTTTTACGCCTTCGGAATTATAAACGCTCATTTGAGTGCTGGCGTGTATTTCGCAATTGAAAGAGGATTTGTTTTGGAGTATTTTTTTTGCTAATCCCAAATCTTGTAAAATAAGGGCATCTACACCTATGGCATCTGCTTCTTTTGCCATTTGGTAGGCAAAATCCTGCTCGTTGTCAAACATAAGTGTGTTAATTGCCAAATAAACACGCACTTCGCGTGTATGGGCATAAGAAACAGCTTCTTTTAGCTCTGAAAGGGAAAAATTATCAGCACCCATACGAGCGCTGCCTTGTTTTAAACCGAGATAAACGGCATCTGCACCGTTTTGCACTGCCGCTTTTAAGCAATCAAAAGAACCGGCCGGAGCAAGAAGCTCCGGCTTGGTATAAGAGTTAAAATTAAAATTAGAGTTCATCGTAAATGTCATCCCCTGCAGGGAAGAAAGCGTCTCCGCCGATACCGCCGCCGAAAGATTCAGAAGAATTATTTAAACTTTCGTTATTTGAGTAATTTGCTGAAATGAAATCATCGGGAGTGGGAACCGCGCCGTGTCTTGCAAGCAAAAGCTGTTTTGAAAGTGTGTCGATTTGTTGCTCCGCCCTTGAAAGCTGCTCGTCCAAATCTTGCTTTTCGATTTTTAAGCGGTCATACTCGTCCATCATACGTTTTATTTCATTTTTAAGCGTATTAAAATTCTTTTGAGTTTTGAAAAGCTCGTCTGTAATTGAAATAGCTGCCATTACTATGGCTGTTTGTTGCTCAAGACGAAGGTCTGCCTTCGCCGCCGCAGCTACCTTTGTATTAAGGAAGTGTTCGATTCTGTGAATGTATTCCTCCGGCTCGTCATGACGTAATGTATATGCTTTTCCGTTTATCATAAATCTGATTTGTTTTTTCTCTGCCATGGTGCTGCTGCGCATCCTTTCGAAAATGATATTTTTTTAAGTTTACCAAAAAAACCATAAAATGTACATAGTTTATGTATATAAAAATTTTAGTTTTACGCTCATAGGATTGTTTTTAGGCTACTGAGACAGAGGTGTACATCAAGCCATTCCAAAAGTGATAAAGTAATAATTGTAAAGAGCAGTAGATGGAGAGCGGTTTTGTCCCGAAATGAAAAACGAGACAAAAAGTACCGCACTGCTGCTTGAGGTTTTGTCCCGAAATGAAAAACGAGACAAAAAGTACCGCGCCGCTGCTTGAGGGTTTTGTCCCGAAATGAAAAACGAGACAAAAAGCACCGCACCGCTGTTTGAGGGTTTTGTCCCGAAATGAAAAATGAGACAAAAAGCACCGCGCCGCTGTTTGAGGGTTTTGTCCTGAAATGAAAAACGAGACAAAACCAGCGCAGCAAAGTGCTTTTTCTAAAAGTAGAAGTGGCGGACTTTTAAAATCCTAAGAATAACTTGACACTATTCACAGTAGAAATTAAATTTTCACTCATTTATAAAAAATTTTTTTATAAAAGTATTGACAGGGGGAAATTTTATGATATACTAAAAACAGTAATAGTTATCATTATTGATTTATTATTACTGCCACAATCAGAAAATAATTTTTACGGAGGTAATTTAAAATGAAAAAATTTGTATGTTCAGTATGCGGATATGTTCACGAGGGAGATAGTGCACCGGAGTTTTGCCCGATTTGTAAGCAACCGGCAGAGAAATTCAAAGAGCAGGCAAGTGACGAAGCTCTTGTTTGGGCTGACGAGCATGTTGTTGGCGTTGCTAAAGGTGTAGATGATGAAGTTATTATGGGTTTGAGAGCTAATTTCGAAGGTGAATGCACAGAAGTTGGTATGTATCTTGCAATGGCACGTGTTGCTGAAAGAGAGGGTTATCCGGAAATCGGTGCTTTCTATAAACTGGCTGCTTGGGAAGAGGCTGAACACGCTGCTAAATTTGCAGAGCTTCTCGGCGAGTGCGTAACAGACAGCACAAAGAAAAATCTTGAACTTCGCGTTGCTGCTGAGCACGGCGCTACACAGGGCAAAAAAGACCTTGCTACATTGGCAAAGAAATTGAATCTCGATGCTATCCATGACACAGTACATGAAATGGCAAAAGACGAAGCTCGACACGGCAAAGGCTTCGAAGGACTTTTGAAGAGATACTTTGGATAAAAAAATAACCGAACAGATAAAGTTAAGGCACTCAGCCGAAATGGTGAGTGCCTTTGTTATTTTGTAGTTATAACTTTTCGGATTTATTTGCCAATTATAGAATATATTTTTTCCCAGCGTTCCTTGAAATCGGGCTCCGAAACAGTATCGGGGGCAAAGCCTGCTCTGAGGTAGCTTTTTATTGCAGGAATGCGCCAATCGTCAGTAGTAAGATATGCGCCCTCCATACCTTCTTTTTTCAAAACATTAACTGCAACGCTGTTTAAAAGGGTTCCAAGACCTTTTCCTCTGAAATCCGGTTTGCAAGCCACATTATGAATGTATCCTTTGTTCTTTTTGTAATCACAAATTACCGTAAGTGTGGCAGCAGGGCGGTTGTCTACCAATACAAAGAAACAAAAATTATCATTATAATTAGGATATTCCACCATAGAATGTTGATAATAATCTTCAGGTTTATCCATGTTGCCATCCGGATTAAGATACGGGATAATGTCTGCCCATGCACTAAGTGCGTTTTCGAGGTTAGGGAAAGCTACAACCTCTACTCCCTCAGGAAGAGCTATTTCCGTAACCGGTGTTCCATCATTTTTCCAATTCATTATAAGTTGTGCCATAGTTTTACTCCTTGTTAATTTTTTCTAACCATTTTTCTCTGTGTCCTGTATAAATTTGGGGTGCAATATCAATTTCTCCTTTAGAATAAGACGGGAGAAGTTGTTCTTTAGCAATTTCAGGGTTGGTGCAACGGCGGTCATCCCTGTAAATATTGCGCATTTCTTTTTGGCGAAGATCGGGAATTTCCTGTGCTGCAGAATTGTTCATTGCTGAAATGTAGCCGAAAAAGCCAATCATCCACATATCTATAGCTTCGTAAACATCGATTATATCGGCATCTTTGTTACCCAAAAAATGCTCGAAAATATTCCACAAGCAAACATAATCACTGCCGCAGTGATCAAAAGCAGCTCTCTTTTCGGAAAATTCGTCCTCAGGCTTATAACAGAGAACTTCGCCTTCGCTTATGCCTTCGGTTTTATCTAATGCAGCGTATACAACGCCTTCGTTTTTCGCATCTTCTCTGGGATTTTCAAGGCGGCCTTTTGCTCCGTAAATCGAATACCACACTGAATTTTTGGAAGGACCAACGCCGTGAATACTCTTTATTACTGCTCCGCTTTCCAAAGTGGCAATTTCAATTGCCATATTTCCGGCTTTTGCACCCATACGCGCCATACGTGCGTTAAACGGACCTTCAACACCAACAACTTTGACAGGCCTTTGCCCGGTGATATGTAAAAGAGGACCTGCAGAATGAGTACAGTAGAAAAATGCACTCATTGTATTTCTCCAATGGTCGGGCTCACCGTAGGTTATTTCGTGCCATACAGGTTCACAGTTGTGCATGTATTCTCCTTCGCCGTATTCAAACTCGCCCAAATCACCGTTTTTATAACGCTTTTTCATTTCATAAGGGCCTATCATATAGCAGTAGTTTTCGGAATAGCAGTATTTTTTGCCGGTTCTTTCTGCACATTCAATGAGAGCAACAGCTTGAGCCATTGTTTGCACGGGAAGTACTTCGCTGGCAACATCTTTGCCTGCTTCCATTGCCTTTATGGCAAAAGGTGCGTGCTCTGTAGCGTAGTTTGCAAGAAATACAGCATCCATATCATGCTTTATAAATTCATCGAAGTCGTTGTAATATGTTACAGAGCTGTCTGCTATTTGCTCTTTGGCCTTTGCAATACCTATCTCGCTTTTATCGCAAATAGCAACCAATTCGGCATTTTCGGAATTTTTGCAGTATTTCCAAAGGAACATACCTCTGCCGACACCGAATAATCCTACTCTAATCTTTTTCTTTGTCATATGTTTCGCCTCTCAAAATTATTCTATACCTTTATTATGCATTAAATTTATGTCTTTGAAAATGGAAAATATCCATTAAAATAAGAAAAAAATCCATATTTTTATTGAATTAAACTCGTATCTTTGATATATTTACTATGGTGATTGATATGAATATCTGTAAATTTATAGGAACACAAAAACATAACGACAGCTTGAATATTATAAATTTCGTATACGAAAAGGAAGCGAATTTTAAGCAAGAATTTATCCTCACTTCTACCTATACTATTGGGTTGGTTACAAACGGAAAAGGCGTTCTTCACACTCATTCCGGCGATTTTTCTATAAACAAAGGCGACATTTTTTTTACATTCTCTGCAAAGGCATATTACATTGAGAATTTACAGGAATTGCAGTATATGTACATCAGTTTTACAGGACTTCGTACTCAAGCGTTGTTACAACGTCTGAATGTTTCGTACACGCAGCCGGTGTATCATAATTTCGAATTTCTTGCAGAAAATTGGGAACATATATTAAATATTTCGACCGACACTAATTGCGACCTTTTCTGTGAAGCGCTTATTTTAAATGTATTCGGCTATGTGTGCCGTAATAACGAAGAAAGCGATTATTCCGACAAGACTAATAACATAATTCGGGCAAAACAATATGTAGACCGGAATTTCACGGACAGCGATATAAATTTAAGAACTGTAAGCGAAAAATTTTCATATAACCCCAAATATTTTTCTGCTGCTTTCAAGAAAATGGTAAGAATTAACTTTTCTGAATACCTTAAAATAAAACGTCTGAGCTATGCTGTCTCCTTAATAGAAAGCGGCATTACCAACACAAACGACCTCGCTACGCTGTGCGGATATAAAGAACCCCTTTATTTTTCTAAAAGTTTCAAGGCGCAATACGGCGTTTCTCCTAAAAATTGGAGCCGCCAACAAGGATAATACGCTGAAAGAGAGTGTTTGTTACTTTATTTTGTTATTCGTTCGCGAAAAAACTTGTGCTCATGGCCTAAGGCTGAAGATGGGTTTTCCACAATTATCTCCGCACAAAGACACAGATATCCTTCGTCGTTTATTGATAAAAAAATTGCTGAATTTTCAGGATGTCGGGAAACTTGTTCATTGATTTTTTCTTCTGCTGCCATCAGCATATCTATATCAATATCGTCTATGTGTTCCTTGTGTTGTTCGTCAATTCGCACACGAGATTTGGAAATCGGCAAAATAAGAAATTGAATACCTTCGTCTTCTGTCAAGTATTCAGATATATTGTTGCAACTTGTCATAGATATAACGCAGAGTAATACCAATGCACATACTGTAAATTTTTTCATACAGAAGCCCCCTCATTAAATTTAAGTTTATCTACTGACATTAAACCATATTTATGGCATAAAGTAAATAACCTAATTTTGCACAACGATGTCACAAAAAGATGCGTAAAAATGCATCAAAAAAATCATCATAGAGGAGATGAGATATAATGAATCCTACAGAAATGACACAATGTGCCTTAACTTTACCTGCATCCTTTGTTGATGAGTTAAAAAAACTTGTGCAAACTGAACAAGTTGCTTCTATTGATTTGGCAATTTACCAAGCCGTTGAATCTTATCTTGTGCAAATAAGGAAAAATAAATATACGGCAATGATGCAAGAGGCAGCTAAAGATGAAGCTTTTGTGAGTAGAACATTAAAATGTGATGAAGATTTTGCCTTTACGGTTTGAACCCTTCAAAAATTACCATATATTTCTCTTTTTTGGCTTTTTCGTAGTCGGAACGCTTTGTGACAGTCCACACTACACCTTGTTTTTTGAAAAGTTTTGTTGCCAAACGGAATCCGAAATCCTTTGTATCACTGTGGTGATAAGCGATAAAATCCGGGCGCGTAAAAATATTCGGAACTAACAATGTCAGTAAAAAATCGACAATTTTACCAAAACCTGAGGGCCTTTTAATAAAATTCTGTGATAATTGACCGCGCAAAAAATGAGGCCTGTGGCGGCGGAGCCACCTTAGACAGCGAGGGTCAAAAGATTCTATGCAAAAAACTCCTTTATAATTGTCTAACACTTCACATACTGCTTTACATAACTGTGCGGTATTTTTGCCGGAGGTTTTCAATTCGATAATAAGCGGTGCGTGTCCTTCAAAAATTGAAAGTACGTCTTCAAAAGCAGGAATAGTTTCCGTTGTACCTTCAAGAAAATAGTTTTTTAATTCGGAATGTGTTAAATCTTCTGCATTTCCGTCTTTTCCCGTTGTACGAAGCAATGAAGAATCGTGAATTACCGCCAACGAATTATCTTTTAAAAGATGAACATCAAGTTCGGCTCCGTAGCCTGAATCGCAGGCGGCTTTAAAAGCAGCAAGACTGTTCTCCGGAATGCCGGCACTTTTGTCGTGAAGACCTCTGTGGGCATAGTCCCATTTCAATAAATTTTGCACACAAACACCTACTTTCTTAAATGGGAAAGACTACTTTTAGTATATACTATATTGTATCAGATAGTGCAAAATAAATCTTGGAAAATTTAAAATTTAAGTAACTTTATACTTTTTGTCTCGAAAACGAAAAAGGGACAAAAAGATAACTCGCCGCAAAATAGAATTGTCTATTTATGTATTACTGTGCTATAATTTTATTTATTATTAAGGTTTTCAGGAGGGCGCGACAATGCCATTTGACGGAATCGTACTCAGTGGGGCCGTTTGGGAAATAAACGGTCTGCTCGAAGGCGGCAGAATAGAAAAAGTTTTTCAAACAGGGCGATACGAAATAACGCTGCTGTGTCATTCGCGTGGGGAAAAATACAGACTTTTAATCAGCGCAAATCCTGAAAATCCGCGAATACATCTTACTAAAAGCAAAAAAGAAAATCCTTTGATAGCGCCGCCTTTTGCGATGGTTTTGCGTAAACACATACAAAGCGGTAAAATTTTGGCACTTACTCAAGAGGGTTATGACAGAATTGTTACGCTCACGGTGGAAACTCACAATGAAATGGGAGATATAGTAACAAAAAAACTGATTGCCGAAATAATGGGAAAATACAGTAACATAATTTTAACTTCGGAAAACGGCACTATTTTTGACTCAATCAAGCGCGTTGACGAAGATATGAGCTCGGTGCGTGAAGTAATGCCGGGAAGAATATATATGTTCCCGCCCAAGCAAAATAAAATTAAACCGGAAGAATTTACACAAATAGATACAGAAAAAGAAAATCAAAGCAGTATTTCGGCAAGTAAAGCAATATTAAATCAAATTTCGGGATTCAGTCCCATGCTTTGTAAGGCGATTTGCGAAAAAGCAGGTGTTTTGCATAATAAAAATTACGGCGATTTGACAGATGAGGAAATTTCTTCCTTGAATGGCGAAGTTGCTTTTTGTTGCAGTAATATCAGCAAAAAAGAATACAAACCGGTTATAATTGACGGTAAAGACTTTCATTGTGCGCAAGTCGTTCTTGAAACAGCCGAGCAAAAGGCTTCTTCAGTAAAAAAATACAGTACTGTGAATTTAATGCTGGATGATTTTTATACAGAAAAAGACAGCGATGACAGGTTAAAACAAAAACGCGCGGCAGTAATGAAAAATGTTAATTCCGCCATGGAAAAATGCAGTAAAAAAATACAAATTCACAGCAAAACTATCGAAGAAACTGCCGATTTTGAGAAATATAAACAATTCGGGGAAATTTTGACAGCCAATATGTATCGGTATTCTGAATATGAAGAAAAAGTAACTGCGATAAATTATTACGAAGAAAGCATGCCGGAAGTTATTATTGAGCTTGATAAAAACAAAACCGTGTCGCAAAATGCTCAAATGTTCTTTAAAAAGTACAGAAAAAACAAATCTGCAAATGAAAATGCAGAAAAATACCTTGAAGAATGTTTGAATGAAACGGAATACTTGCAAAGTGTTGCGGTACTTCTTGAGAATAATACAGATGTGGCGGAAATTGACGAAATTCGTCGTGAGCTTACGGAGGAAGGTTATATAAAACGAGAAAAAAACGGTAAAAATTCCAAAAAACGCCAAGAAAGTGCACCGATAAGCCGACCGCAAGAGTATTGTACCAAAGACGGATATACGATTTTAATCGGTAAAAACAATCTTCAAAATGAAAAACTTACGTGTAAAACAGCTAAACCTGACGATGTGTGGTTTCATATTAAAAATGCACCCGGTTCCCACGTTATTTTATGTACAAGCGAACATTCGGGACAAATTACGGCACACAGTGTAGAATGTGCCGCCAGTTTGGCCGCATGGTACAGCAGTGCAAGAAACACGAGTAAGACAGACGTGGATTATACGAGGGTCAAACATGTTAAAAAACAACCCGGAGGAAGACCGGGAATGGTAAATTATGTAAATTATAAAACTATCACCATTCGTCCCAGTGATGCACCGGAGGGCGAAAATTGATGTGTACGGATAGGCTTATATACGTTGCAGAGGAAAAAGACGAAGGGCTTGAAGTTCAAGAATTGTTAAAAGAGCGTCTTGGTATTGCCGCCGGAATGATTAAAGTGCTCAAATACAACAGAGGTATATTGCTTGACGGCGAAGTTGTTTGGGGTACGGCAAAAGTCTCGGCGGGTCAGACGGTTGTTGCTCTTTTAAATTGTCTTGAAAGTATGCCGGATATTGTTCCGCCGGAGATAAAACCGGAGGAAGGCGAGCTTGACATTTTGTATGAGGATGATGCTTTTATAGTTCTGAATAAACCTGCGAATATGGTAATTCATCCAACCTGCAGCCATCAAAGCGGCACATTACTTAATTACCTTTTACATTATTGGCAAAAAAAGGGTATTTTTACAGATGCGCACCTTGTGGGAAGACTTGATAAGGACACTACGGGGATTGTGATAATTGCCCGAAACGGATATGTTCAAGAGGCTTTAAAACTCCAGAGCCAGCAAGGAATAATGAAAAAATATTATTTAGCGACAGTCAGTCCGGCACCTGCAAAGCCTTCCGGAACTATAGATGCGCCGATTATGAGAGATTATGACAGCATAATTAAAAGGAAAATAGATCCTGGGGGAGCCCGGGCGGTAACTCACTACAAAACTCTCGGCGTGCGCTGTGATTTTCAGAAGAATTCTGAATATGCGATAGTTGAATATCTGCTTGAAACAGGTCGCACACACCAAATCAGATTACATAGCAGTTATTCCGGCTTCCCGATAATCGGCGACACGCTTTACGGAAATGATTTCAGCGCGCCGCATCAGTTGCTCCATGCATATAAAATAGAAATTATACACCCGATTTTAAAGGAAAAAATGGTGTTTGAAGTAGAGCCGCCAGAGGAGTGGGGAGAGTATTAAATTTTGTGTTTTGTTATCCAATCAAGAATTTCGATATATCCGGTTTTTCCCTCTGCAAGCGAAAGTCCAAGAGAAATTAGTTCGGCTTGTGTGTAATTAATTTTTACGTTGTTGAGTTGTAAAGTCATCAACATTGTAAATACACCAATGCGCTTATTTCCATCTACAAAAGCGTGATTATTAGTAAGTGAGTACATAAGACGAGCTGCTTTTTCCTCAATGGTTGGATATGCTTCGCTACCATCAAAACCGGATATAGCACTATAAATCGCAGACTCTAATAAACTTTGGTCGCGAAGTCCATGAGTGCCACCTGTACGGTCAATCAGTTTGTTGTGGAGTGCGGTTATTTCTTCTACAGTTAAAAGTATCATTATTTAGCCAACTCCAAAAAGGCTTCCATATTTTCATCGATGATATTGTCTGCAATACCGTCAATTATTGCTTTACGCATTTGCATGGCAGACGCGATATTATCATACTCATCAAAATCAACAACAACATATTTTGGTTTATTATTTTTCAAAATAACAGCCAAACCGCTTTCATCAACGATTCGAACGACTCTTGAAAAATTTTGATTGGCCTCAGTCATGGGAACTAAATAATTAGTGTTAACCATCATTTTTATCACCTCTGTTATTATTATATCCCGGAATTAGGATAAATACAACCTAATTTTTAACTATATTTTATACTCTTTTGCGATTGTTTTTACATTCTGACAGACACAAACAAGTCTGAGTTATTCATATATTGCCTATAGAGAATGTTTTGTGGGTGAGCACATGAATTATTCGGGCAACAATCTTTTCCCTAAACCTTTAAGTGACGAAGAAGAAGCAAATTGCATAGATAAATACTTTAACGGCACAGAAAAAGAACGCGAACAATCAAGAAATATACTTATAGAACACAATTTGCGCCTTGTTGCGCACGTTGCCAAAAAGTACGTATCGCCGGTACTGCCCATGGAAGAATTGATTTCCGTCGGAACGATTGGCCTCATAAAGGCAGTGTCCACTTTCAAGGCAGAAAAAGGCAATAAAATAGGAACTTATGCAGTTAGATGCATAGACAATGCAACCCTCTCGCGGATGGGTTTTTGAACCAAAAGGTTAGGTGTAAGTGGCATATCTTGCACCCTTTGGGTGATGGCGTGTACATTATGACCTGCCGGGAGGACGGTAAGCTTCGACACGCCCTCCTTTACATACATACGTTTCGTCTGATGGCGCCGCGCAAGCTTTTGGAGGCTCAGCTTTTCAACAAGCAGTACGGGAGCTACGAGGACATCGACAATATCCCTGACCGTCTGCGCTTCTGCCGTCACCGTCTTGGGCTGATGCAGAAGGAGGTGGCACGGATGGTGGGGATCTCCCGCAATACATATATCAATTTGGAAACCGGCAATCTCAATTCTTTTAACAAGACCACTGCGTACAAGCTGGCAACGATCTTTGAAATTCCCGTATATGATTTATTGGACGGATATAACCGCTTTCTGTGTGATGGACAAGTCCGACAGATTCAAGAATATAGGGCGGCCTACGGCTTGGGACAGAAGCCCTTTGCCCGACAGATGGGCATCCCTATCCGATGCCTGCAGGATTGGGAAAGCGGCAGAAAGGTGGTCAGTTTGAAGTCTTGGGAGAAATATTTCAAAGACAGAATCTCTACATAAACAGTAAAGCCGCTCCGGGTGGAGCGGCTTTACCTTAGTTTGATTTTGCTGCGTTTTCGGCTTTGATCTGTGCTTTCGTATCGTCGATGATCGCCTGCAGCAGTCTTTCCTTTTGTGACGCAGGACAGTTTAGTTTGGATATGCTGTTAAGTACCGCATCTGCGTGAATGATCGCCATACGGCGTCTCAGTTCCCGCCACCCTTCTTCCGTTTTGGGATAGTGGACAACTATGTTAATCGGTGCAAATGTCTTCATACCGAGTACCTCCCCTTTGTACCTACCATATGCGGGGATGGTTGTCCGCTATACCTAAATCCTGCCTGCCACAATCTTTGAGTATGCATTTCTGCAACCTTTCTACATATCCTTGGAGTTCATTTTGAAAACTTCCTTCTCGTCTGTAAAACGGTCCCTTCATACCAAAGTCGGGATATTCCGACTTTGCCCGTTTTGGGATATCCCAAACTCCGAAATTCTTGAACAATTTGAAACTTTTACGCAAAACCCATTGACGGAGCATATAACATTGGCTATAATACAAATAATAATACTTGTTATATCACAAGGAGGCTTATTATGCAAAAGCTGACCAAACATATACGAGACTATCTGGGGTTGAGCCAGGCAGACTTTGCCGAAAAGCTTGGCGTGAACTTCGCCACGGTGAATCGCTGGGAAAATGGCAGAGCCATCCCCACCAAGCTTGCCCAGGCGAAGCTGTACGACTATTGCAAGGAGCAGGGCGTTCCGGTCTATCAATTCGTACTGGATAAAATCGCAAACGAAGCCGCATCTGTCAAATTAGAGGACGGACGGATTCTGCTGTACCACGGCTCCAAGTCCGGCATCGTGGGAGATATTGCGCCCAAGAGCCGTGAAATGTGCGACTTCGGTAAGGGCTTCTATATGGGCACCGAGCCGGGACAGCCGCTGACGCTGATCTGCGATTTTGAAAAGTCCAAGTTTTACATCGTGTCCATCGACACAAATGCCCTCGACACCGTAGAGATCAAAGCCGACCTGGATTGGGCAATGCTGGTTGCTTTCCACAGAGGCAGAATGGATAAGATCAAGGGAACATCCTTCTACGAGAAGTACAGCCGTATCGATGCTGGCAAGGATCTCGTGATCGGCAGCATCGCCAACGACAGAATGTTCTACGTGCTGGATAACTTCTTTATGGGGAATATTACGGATATGGCGCTGGTGAACAGTCTGTCTGCTCTGAAACTGGGCAAGCAGTATGTGGCGACCACAGAGAAGGCCTGCGCCGCTGTTCGCATCGAGCGGGAAATTCCTCTGTCTATGATGGAACGCCGCTTCCTGCAGGACGAGAGCGACGCTAACCGTCAAAAGGGCATCGCACTTGCCAATGATATTTGCAAGAATTACCGCCGTGAAGGAAACTTCTTTGATGAAATTTTGGATGAGGCGAAATGAGTATGAATGAACTGGAATTTAAACTGTGTGATATTCAGGGCAGACTGTTTGAACTGTCCGGCAAGAAGGGTTACGACAGCGCCACCTTTATCAAGGCGTTTATGACCTCTGAGGTCGCTAAGGGACTGGATTCCAAGTTTAACCGTATGCAGTGGGCGGGAGAAGAATACCTCCTTGCTGAGCTTGCAGAGACGGTTGAACTGACCAAGACCGGTAATGTGTTCGATAGAGAGGCTCTCTATTGGAGCGGTTATCTGTACCGTTTCTGGCACTTTACCACCGGCGAGGACAGCAAGGAGATCTACAAGCAAGCCCCCGCTGAAACCATGAACCGCAATTGGTTTATCTTCCACTCCCTCGCCCCCGAAGTGGCTATTGAGGATTTGAAGGAAATATACCGCCAGAGGAACGAGGCATAAAATCCCAAAGTGTCAATTATGGGATTCCAAAGTGTCAAATTGATACTTTGAAACAAAACATCTTTTTGGATCCTATTTTTTGGTCAACAAGTGAAGCAAAATATAAGCAACTAGAAGTGAGTAAATATGGAAAAGAACAAGATCGACATAAAAGAAAACTATATTTATCGTTTAGATAATGAGCTCCTGAGCGTCCTTTTGCGAGACAGGTCGTCAGGCAAGAATATTATCTGGGCAACCGATAACTATAGTTCGCGCGGATTTGGATACCAAAGCTATGACCACATAACCGTCGAAGCAATTACAGGTTACCACGGCAATATTATAAAACCGAGAACCGAAAAATCCAAAAAGGAACAAACAGACCGTATTCGCGACAAAGCGGAGGTGTTTACCCCTTCTTGGATTTGCAACAAACAGAATAATCTTGTCGATAATGCATGGTTCGGAACGGATTTTGTCTTTAACGAAGAAACTGATAAGACTTGGATAGCAACTACTGAGCCGATTTTATTCCCCTCTTCAACGGGTAAGACATGGCAAGACTATATCAACGATGTTCGCTTGGAGATCACCTGCGGCGAAGCACCGTACCTTGTCAGCCGTTATGATACCGTCAGTGGATACATGATAGAGCTTTCACAGCGTATCGGATTGCTGGATAGAAAGCTTCGTGTCGTGAGTGAGAATACACAAACAGAAAAAGAATGGCTGAAATGGGCAATCAAGTCCTTTCAGAATATCTATGGCTACGATTGGCAAGGCGACAATGTGCTTTTGGCACGCGAGAATCTGCTCTTTACCTTTATCGATTACTATAAAGCCAAGTTTGATAAAGAACCCGATATCGATACTCTCAAGAAGATTGCTGAAATCCTTTCGTGGAATATATGGCAGATGGACGGATTGAAATTCGTCATTCCCGAAAGTTGTGAAGAGGTAGAAGAAGGTCAGCTTACGCTATTTGATATGAATACCGAAAAGCAGCCTTGTCCCGGATGTGCCAAGAACGATCCCTACGCTCACACCGGTATTTACTGTATCATAAAGGATTGGAAGGCCAACAAAAAGGTCACATTCGTGTCCTTGCTAAAAAAAGATTGATTGGAGCATTATGATGAAAGATTTAAGTATACTTGACAGCTTGATAACAGGTCGTGTAGAACCTCATATATATGCTTTTACCACAAACACTATTCCGAATTGTTTAAAGGTTGGAGATACTTATCGTCCGGTATCCAAACGGCTTAACGAATGGCGAGATCATTTTCCAAACCTCGAAAAGAAGTTTGAAGGCAGTGCAAAAATTACAGACGATGTGTATTTTCGTGATTTTGCCGTGCACCAATTCTTGGAGACCGATAGGGACAGAACACGTCTTCAATCCGAAGAGCTTCCTGCGGGAATTTACTATTCTAAGGAGTTTTTCAAAGCAGCCACCGTTGATGACGTAAGAGAAGCAATAGAGGACATAAACGAAGATTATAGGGAGAAGGCAGGCAAATATCATTACTATGATGCGACTACGCAATTGCCAACTACCGAAAAATACGCTTCCACTGGAATGTGGTTTCCTCGCCCGAATCAACAAGCAACCATAGATGCGTTTAAGAGAGCCGTAGCAAACGGAAGAACGCATCTGCTTATGTACGCAGTTATGCGTTTCGGCAAATCCTTCACCTCTATGTGTTGTGCGAAGGAAATGGGAGCAAAACTCGTTGTCGTTGTGTCTGCAAAAGCCGACGTGCGCGATGAGTGGCGTAAGACGGTAGAGAGTGCCGAGAACTTTAGAAACGATTATGAATTTTTCTCTTCTGCCGACTTGGAGAACAATTATAGCATTATCACGGATACGCTTGACCATCCCACCGATCCGAAAAATGTCGTTGTATTCTTGACTTTGCAGGATCTTCAGGGCGAGAATATTAAGGACAAGCACACTCAAATTTTCGGCCGCAAAATAGACCTTCTTCTTGTCGACGAAACGCACTTCGGCGCAAGAGCCGAGAAATACGGTGCTGTGCTTCGCGCAAGCCAAGGAGAAAAGCTGTCCAAGGAAGAAAAGTATGCCGTTGAGGATGTCTTGGAAAGCACCAAGGAGTTCGATGTTAATGTAACCGTTCACCTTTCGGGTACGCCTTACCGTATCTTGATGAGCGATGAATTTGACAGAGAGCAAGACTTGATTGCCTTCTATCAGTTCACCGACATCGTTTGTGAGCAAGAGGAATGGGATAGAGATAACTTCTCAAAGGACGAGCCGAAGGACGAATGGGAGAATCCTTATTTCGGCTTCCCTCAGATGATAAGATTTGCGTTCAATCCGAATGAGTCCGCACGCAAGCGTATGGCCGCTTTGCGTGAAAGCGGTATGTCGGATGCTTTCTCCGCGCTCTTCAAGCCTAAATCTATTGGCAGAGTTGATGACGGAAGTCACAAACTGTTCGTTCACGGACAGGAAATCCTTGAATTGCTTGAAGTTATTGACGGTAGCAAGGAAGATGAAGAACTGCTCGGATTCCTCGATTACGAAAAAATCAAGGACGGCAAAATGTGTCGTCATATCGTTGTTGTTCTGCCGTACTGTGCTTCTTGCGATGCGCTGGAAGCGTTGATCAGAGGTAACACCGATAAATTCAAGAATTTGAACGACTACGAGATTATCAACATCTCCGGCGTGGATAACCCCAACAGATACAAGAAACCGAGCGACATCAAGAGAGCTATCAGTGCCTGTGAAGCACAGGGCAAGAAAACCATCACCTTGACGGTTAACCGCATGCTGACGGGTAGTACTGTTCCTGAATGGGATACTATGCTGTTCCTCAAAGATACTTCCTCTCCGCAGGAATACGATCAGGCAGTATTCCGTTTGCAGAACCAATACATAAGAGAGTATGTGGGCGATGACGGTAAAACGATCAGATACAACATGAAGCCTCAAACCATTCTCGTTGACTTTGATCCTGACCGTGTTTTCGTCATGCAAGAGCAAAAGGCGCAGGTCTATAATGTCAATACCGACGAAGCCGGAAACAGCAAGCTCCGTGAGCGTATTGAGGAAGAACTGCGTATCTCTCCCGTTATCGTGATGAACAAGGACAAGATCGTTCAGATCACGGCAACGGATATACTGAAGGCTGTTAGCGAGTACTCCAAATCGCGTGGCGTAGCGGAAGAAACCGTTGAAATCCCCGTAGATATATCCTTGCTTGATATTGCCGCTATTCGTGCAGCCATTGAGCGAGAAAACGAGCTTGGCTCAAAAGCAGGTCTTACCATCAAAGGCGCAGATGGTGATGGCGATGACATGGATACCCCCGATGATAATGAATCGACCGATACCACAGGTGGAACAGACACGGCTACAGGAACGGATTCACCGACCGATGAGCCTGCCGACACAACACAGGCAGAAGAAAAGACCAAGGATGCCGTAAAGCAGTTCAGGTCTTACTATGCGAGAATTCTGTTCTTTGCTTTCCTCACTAAAAATACGGTTATATCTTTGAGCGATATTATTGACTGCATCGATGAACCGAATAACGCGCGTATTGCAAGAAATCTTGGCATCAGCAAGGTTGTGCTTCAAGGAATGTTGGAGAATGCCGATAAGTTTGTTCTCAGCCGTTTGGATTATAAAATCCACAACCTCAATCAGCTTTCGCACGACGACAGCGTTGAGCCTATCACACGCGCATCCGTATCCGTGCAGAAATTCGGAAAGCTCGGAGAATCCGAGGTTATCACACCGAAGCATATCTGCAAGGATATGATCGATATGATTGAAGATGCCGATTTGAGAGCCGTAATGGATAGCGGAAGCAAGGTGCTTGATATTGCAGGTAAGGCAGGCGAGTTCGCCCTTGCCGTGTTTGAAAAGTATATTGCTTTGGGCTATGATAAGGAAGCATTGAAGGATGCGATTTACACCATCCCCACATCAGGTATCACCTATGAGTTTACCCGTATGATATACGAGATTTTGGGATTGAATGTGGATAATATCGCTTCCAAGTTTACCTCTTATAGCCTTTTGGAGGTTAAGGACGAGGACGGAGATATTGACTATCCAAAGATAGCGGCATTGTTACGACAGAACAAACCGTTTGACAACATTACAATGAACGATGAAATTAGAGAAGGAGATGAGATAGTGAATTTTGATGTAGTATTAGGTAATCCTCCTTACCAAGTTAGCGATGGAGGTGCACAGGCAAGTGCTCGTCCGATTTATCATAACTTTGTGGATATCTCAAAGAAGGTTGAGCCTTCGTTTATGTCCTTGATTATGCCTACCCGTTGGTATGCAGGCGGCAAGGGATTAGACGAGTTCAGAAATGACATGCTCAACGATACAAGTATCGCGGAGCTACATGACTTCTTGCATCCCGAAGAGGTGTTCCCAGATACAAATAACCGCGGTGGTGTTTGTTATCTGCTTTGGGATCATAAGCACGAAAAAACAGATTCCGATGTTCGAATTGTTTCTCATGAAGGCAATGGTGTTGTTAAAACTTCCACAAGAAAATTAAGATATAAAGATCTCGACATTTTTATCAGAAATAGTGAAGCAATAAGCATTTTGAATAAAGTGATCGTTGATGAAACTGTTGATACGATGGAACATCACATTTCCCCTCGTAGACCGTTCGGCTTGGATGGTAACTTTATTAAAACTGCAGACTTCAAAAAAGAAGTAACAGGCATGACCGATCCTGTAAAATGCTATGGAAAAGCTAAAACAGTAGGATACGTTGAACGCTCGAACATCCCCTCCCACACCGAATGGATTGACAAATGGAAGGTATTTATGCCTTATGCAAACAATATCGGTACGGAATTAAACGATGATAACCAAAACACCTTCGTAGTTGCACCGAAGTCTATCTGTACGGAAACCTTCTTGATTGCCGGAATGGACATGGATCTTGATGAGGCGTCTGCAACAAATCTTTCGAACTATTTGCGCACACGATTTGCTCGTTTCTTGTTAAGTATGGCAAAAATCAGCCAGCACGGAACATCCAAAACATATCGTTTTGTTCCTACGCAAGACTTTTCAAGAGCATGGACTGACGAAGATCTGTACGCTAAGTATGGACTGACCGAGGAAGAAATCGCATTTATCGAATCTATGATTAAGCCGATGGAGTGAAAATGACAGATTACTTAAAAATATACGAAAAATTCAAAGATGTCAAAGAGGTTATGGATTACATCGACGATGTAATCCTCCTCCGACATTATTACGCTACACAGCAATATTCTCAAATGCAGGATCATATTCGCAAGCTGATGAATAAGTATCTTGTTGAAACTATTATGTGGAACACGGCAAACGCTTCTCAACCGACAACTGTTGAGCAATCCTACATCAACGCCGAGAACTTTTTGCAAATGCAAGGCGCTAAGATAATAACAAAAACAGTTAAAAATTACGTTCAGCGTTTGCCTAAAGAAGAAATCAAGTTTATTGAAACGCTGATAGCCACAAGCAATTAAAGTGAGGTTACCGTTATGACATTCAAACAAATTGAAAAAACAAGAAGTTTATTATCAAAAATTGATTCTGCAAATGGGTTAAGAGAGATGCAAGAGCTTGCTTCCGAAGTATCAGCATTTTACGGAGATGAGTTTACAACAAGGTTGAAAATAACGACTTGGAATACAACAGATACATATTCTCAAGTGTATGAGAAAACTGACAAAATATCTATTCGAAGTTTCCTTGAGGCATTACTTGCACAGGATATAAATGCCTTTGCTGTAATTGACATCTTGAATCTAATTGAAGAAGGTATGCAAGCAAAAAGCAACGAAGAATTGCGAGAGAAGTATGTCTCTAAAGTCTTCTACTCATATTCGGATAAAATCACCTTTGATAAAATGACCGAGGCTATTGCTACTGCACCTCAAGAAGTATTAAATTTTAGTATGTATCAAGTATCAGAGGAAATGATTGATGGCATTATAACCAAGCTTAAAGCATATGCAACATTCCTAAGTGCCCCAAAACAATCTGCCGAGAATAACGCTCCTTCTGTTCAAAATAAGCAAGAAATTAATTTTCAGCCACAGATAAACATTGAAACTAAGAACGAGACTAATATAACCATAGAAGCAGTGTTTGATAATGCACGACAGCAAATTGAAGATGCAGGGTTATCCGATGCACAGACACAGGAACTGTTCGATAAGTTGTTAGAATTAGAAGAAATAGCCAAGAGTAAAGAGAGTGAGGGAAAACGCTGGGGCAAAGCAAAAGAAGTGATGAAATGGCTTGTTGAACAAGGCATCGCGGCAGCAAGCATTCTTATTCCAGTTTTATCTGAATCTATAAAATAGACCTAAATAGCAAGGAGGTGTGTGCTTATGATAAAAAAGCTTATTACAGAAATCAACGAAGCTTTATCTAATAACTTATATTTTGCTGCATTATCATTGGCACTTACTCTCCCTGATATATGTGGAAAAGCAGAGTATCCAGAAAAAGGCTCTACAAGCCGCTACAAACTTTGGTATGACGAGTATATCGGACAATATGAAAAATCTCCACCTATTGACGGGGTTCCGGACATGCCTTATTTGAGTGGCGAAATAGTATATAATTTCAGAAGCTCGCTTTTCCATCAAGGAAATCCTAACCTGGATAATGGCGAATATAAAAAGCGCAATAAAAAAGAGTGTCCTATTGAACACTTCGAAATTGTTGTTGAGACTGAGAAGCCTTATAAAATATACGCGGAGAAGCAGGAACCTTAACCATTGATAATAATGGCATAGAGCATCGGGAATATAGTGTCAGTGTTAGGAGACTTTGTTTGATACTGTGTTTGGCGGCAGAGTCCTATTATAATAAGAACAAAGAGAAGTTCACATTTTTTAATTACTCTATTTTGGATTGGGATAAATACATAGCGAGCCTTCCTGTGGAGGATCGTGATATGATGCTTGAAGAAGCATTAACAGACATAGAAAGAATAAGCAAAAGTGAGGAGCCTTAATATGGACGCAAACAAAGGCGTAATATATATTCTTACAAACCTGTCATTCCCTCAATATGTAAAGATCGGCTATGCCGATAATGTGTATGTACGGTCGTGGTCCTAACAGAACAATTTCTGAAATAATTGGCACTTCGCAACCGGTGCTCAATGATTGAAATCTAAAAACAGAACCGACACAAATAGCTATAAAGCACAAGAAAGCAAGAAAATCTTGCATTTCTTGTGCTTTTACTATTGATAAAATGATTTTTGTGTGGTAATATTTAGGAAAAGGAGGTCGAAAAAATGATTACAAGCGCAAAATTACAAGAAATGATCGTTGGTTTTCTTTCGGATAAAGAGAATCATAGCGTACAGGAGATCAAGGCGTTTTTGGCACAAAGTGGTGTTGATGATTATACCGAAGGTCAATTTGCCGGATCCATTAATACGTTACTGAGAAACGGTTCTATTAAAAAACTGGATAGAGGGGTATATGCAATAGGAAAAAGGAGTGAGGATATGAGAAAGTGTTTTGTTGTTTGCCCTATCGGTGAGGAAGGTACGGAGGTACGCACCAATTCAGATAAGTTACTGAAATACATAATCGCACCTGTATGTGAAATGTGTGGCTTTGAAGCTGAACGCATAGACAAGCGAAACGATGCCAATTCAATTACGCAGTCTATCATAGAAGCATTGGATAATGCTGATTTGGTAATTGCCGATATTACCGGACATAACCCTAATGTGTTCTATGAAATGGGGTACAGAGCAAGAACCAAAAAACCGATGATTCATTTAAGAAGGAAAGGCGAGAATCTGCCGTTTGATATTACTGCTATTCGCACATTTGAATATGACCTAACCGATTTGGATAGTGTTGAAGAAATCAAGGACAGATTAAAGAAAACTATTGAGTCCTTCCAGTACAATGAACCAACAAACGAAGAAACCCAAGAAGATGTTTTGCCCGAAAATGCACATTCCGCAATTATGCCTTTGTTGTATCAAATTCTTGATACAATGGGTGAACTGAAAAATGAAGTCAAAAACTTCTCTACTGAGACTATCGGAACGGTAATCAAGAGTATGCAGCCCACTCAACCGCAGGTGTCTCCTGACACAGCGTTGCAAATGCAGTTAATCAGTGGATTAATGCAGAATCCAGATGGGTTCATGAAATTAGTGGAGATTTCCGACAAACTTAATAAGGGCAAGAAATAACATTATGCCCCCGATGCTGACGATTCCAGATGGGAATCAAACGGCATTGGGGGCTTTTTTGCGATTGTTTACAAAAAGTTCACAGAAAATCTTGCGGACGAAAATTGATCTATTGTATGGGGTGTTACTTTATGGTATACACCTACATATACATAACACAAATGAAGGAGGAATTTTCGTCATGAAAAATGAAAACGGTGTTATTGCAATCTATTCACGAAAATCGAAGTTTACAGGAAAGGGCGAGAGTATCGGCAATCAGGTGGATCTGTGCCGGGAGTATATTCGTCTGCACTACGGTGACGCAGAAGCGGAGAAAGCCATTGTATTTGAGGACGAGGGCTTTTCCGGCGGCAATATCAACCGCCCTGCTTTCCAGCGGATGATGGATCAGATCGAAAAGAACGAGATCAAAATGATGGTTGTGTACCGCCTGGACCGTGCAAGCCGTAACGTGGGCGACTTTTCGATAATGATGAAGAAACTGGAGCGCAAAGGCGTTGTTTTTGTATCCATTCGCGAACAGTTCGATACGGGCACGTCTATGGGACGCGCTATGATGATGATCGCATCGGTATTCTCCCAGCTGGAGCGGGAGACTATCGCCGAGCGAATTCGGGACAACATGCACGAGCTTGCCAAGACGGGTCGTTGGTTGGGCGGCAACACCCCCACGGGCTACAAGAGCGAAAGCGTCAAGAGCATCACTATGGACGGCAAGACCAAGAAAGCCTGCAAGCTGAAGTTGATTCCCGAAGAGGCGGAGATCGTCAAGACGATTTTCGACCTGTTCACCCAGACCGGCTCACTGACTATGACCGAAGCGGAGCTGTTAAAGCGCAGGCTGCTGACCAAAAACGAGAACCAGTTCACCCGCTTTGCCATCAAGGCCATCCTGCAAAATCCCGTCTATATGATCGCCGACGAGGATGCTTTTGAGTATTTTCGTCTGAAGGAATCCGAGGTGTTTTCGTCCCGGGAAGAGTTTGACGGCGTGCGTGGCATTCTCGCCTACAACCGCACCGATCAGGAGAAGGGCAAAGCCACTGTGTTCAATCCTGTAAACGAATGGATCGTGTCGGTGGGCAAACACCCCGGCATCATCCCCGGCAAGGTATGGGTAGCGGTACAGGACAATTTGGAGCGAAACAAGAGTAAATCCTACCGCCGTCCCCGCAAGAATGAGGCGCTGCTCACCGGCCTTGTATTCTGTGCCTGCGGCAATCGGATGTACCCCCGTCTGTCCAAGCGGAAGACTGCCGACGGCGAACCTATCTACACCTACGTTTGCAAGATGAAGGAACGGAGTAAGAAGGAACTTTGCAAGCGCCGCAACGCCAACGGTAACACTTTGGACACGGCGATCATCGAGCAGTTGAAACGTCTTGGGGACGAAAAGAGCGATTTCGTCCGACAGATAGAAAAGGGCAAGATGTTCTACTCCGGCAATCGGGAGGAGTACGAACGCCGCCTTGCCGGTATGCGCAAAGAAAAAGCCGACCTTGAGAGAAAGGTCAGCTCTTTGGTAGACACTTTGGCTGATACCGAAGACGGTGCTGCCAAGCGGTATATCATTAACCGCATGGGCGAAATGAATTTGGAGATCGACAAGCTCAGCATGGGTATCGAAGAGTTGGTCAGCATTGCATCCGAACACGCATTCAGCGATATTGAGTTTGATGTGATGCGCGAAATGCTGACCATGTTCAAAAACGGCATTGATGAAATGAGCTACGAGCAAAAGCGGGTTGCCATTCGTACTGTGGTGCGCCGCATCATCTGGGACGGTGAGAATGCTCACATCGTTCTCTTCGGCGCAGAGGGCGAGGACATTGAATACCCCGACATTTCCCATCTGATGAAGGATTCCATCGCCGAAACCGAGGACGACGAGGAGCTTGTGCCCTTTATCGGGGAGGATATGGACGAAGATTCCTTATCGGATTTTGGTCCTGAGACTAAAACCCATTGGGGCGAGGATAGCAAATGAAATACTTATGTACATACGCTCCGGGAAAAAGTACAGCGGAGAAGTTTCGTTAAATGATCCTATAGGAACGGATAGAGAGGGTAATGAAATTGTTATTATGGATTTACTCTGTGATGATGATTCTAAAATGCTTGAAGATATTGATGCGCATTTTCAAGCTGCAAAGTTGCACACAGTAATGTCCGGAGTGCTTACCAAGAGAGAAAAAGAAATACTTTGTTTAAGATACGGCTTGGGGGAAAGCGAAAAAGAGAAAAAAGAATTGACACAGCGTGAAGTCGGTAAACTTCTCAATTGTTCCCGTTCGTATATTTCCAGATTGGAAAAACGCGCTATTGAGAAATTAAGAACGGCATTTGGATTGGCATAAAAAAAGTGCGGATATAAAAAACCGCACTCTTAAAACAAATTAAGTAAAATAAATTAAAGACCTTTTTTGTTTTCGTTGATTTCTGAATAAGTCTTTGCAAGGACATCAGCAACATAGCTGAGCTTGTCTTCAAGATAATTTTTTGTAGCAACTTTTATTTCTGTAGAACGTTGTTCGGCTCTTGTAATAATCTGTTTTGCTTCCTGATTGGCAATTTTTGTAATTTCGTGAGCTGCAACGAGTTCGCTTTGCTTTTGAAGAGCCTCTTTTACAATTGCATCAGCTTCTGTGTTAGCTTCATCTCTGATTGCGGCAGCATCTTCATGAGCACCGGCTATTGTCTGGTCAGCTTCTTTCTCGGCTTTTTCGATAATATCATCAGCTTGGGCTTGTGCAGACTCGAGAACATCGCGGCTGTCGTTATAAAAATCGTTTGCGTGCATCATTTCTCTCGGGAGAAGATCTCTTAATTCGTCTATAATTGCGAGAAGCTCGTTTTTCTCAACAGAAACGCGGCCGCCTATAAGTGACTTTTTGCCGTTTTCTATCATGCCTTCCAATTCGTTTAATAATTCAATAGTATGAAGTTCCATAGTGCAAATCTCCTTCTTCGTTAAATGCAATATATATTTTAATACATTTTCTTCATTATGTCATCAATTATTTTGTCGGGAACAAGACCTTTTATGTTTCCTCCGTTTTTTGCGAGCTCTTTTACAATGCTGGAGCTTAAGAATGAGTTCTGAATGTCCGCCATCAAGAAAACAGTTTCTATTTCGTGGTCAATATGTTTGTTTAAAGCTGCCATTTGAAGCTCGTATTCATAGTCGGAAACGGCTCGCAAGCCTTTTATTATAGCAACAGCCTTGTTCTCGCGTACAAAATCAACAAGTAATCCGTCAAACATTTTAACTTCGACATTTTCATATTCAGAGGTACATTTTCGAATGAGTTCTACACGCTCTTCTTTGGTAAAAATGGGAGATTTTGCACTGTTTGTAAGTACTCCCACGATTAAATGGTCAAAAAGCTTTGATGCTCTGTGGATTATGTCGAGATGCCCGTTTGTAAGAGGGTCAAAACTACCGGGATATACTGCAATTTTCTTGCTTGAATTAAACATATCAATCAACCTCGTTTCGGAATATTGAAACGGCAACCGTTCCGTATTTTTTTGTTTTTACTTTACTGAATACACCGATTTCCTCCGGCAGTTCATCTGCGGCCCTATGCTCGCAATATATTGTTGCGTAGTCGGAATATATGTGGTTTTTACTTATGAGCTCTATTGCTTCTTCGTAAAAACCACCTGCATACGGCGGATCGAGCAAAATTAAATCAAATTTTAAATCTTTTTTTCTGAAAAATGTAATTATTTCAGTATAATCAGAACAAAAAATCTCGGCACAATGCTCTAATTTGGTGTGGGATAAGTTTTTGCGTATAAGGTCGCAACACGCCTTGTTTTTGTCATTGAAACAGCATTTTTCAGCACCTCTGCTTAAAGCTTCGATACCGAGAGCCCCGCTTCCCGAAAACAAATCAAGTACGGTTGCTCCGTATATATCATCTTTTAACATACTGAAAGCAGCCTCTTTTACTCTGTCGAGAGTAGGTTTTGTGGATTCTGATTCCAATGTTTGCAATTTAAGTCCGCCGGCAGTACCGGAGATGACTCTTACCATATAACACACCTCTTCCGAAACAGTATAAAACCGCTTAAAATATTTGTCAACGACAAAGCAATCCTTTATAATAAGGAAGAGGTGATAAAATTGTCCGTTCCCGTTACATTCTTAAAAGGAGTAAAATCAGTAAGAGCCGCGCAACTTGCAAAGTTGGGTGTCTGTACGATTGATGAACTTTATGAGCTCTTTCCGAGAAGTTACGAAGACCGCAGTATTGTGCGTAAAATTTCGCAATTGCAAGACGGGGAAACAGTTACGGTGTGCGGATATGTTCAGCAGACAGATGTAAAAAAAGTCAACAGACAGTTATCTGTTTTAAATGTAAAAATCAGTGATGAACAGGCAAATATGAGAATTTCTGTATTTTTTGGAAAATACGGAGAATATCAGTTTAAGATAGGCGGTCTGTACGCTTTTTACGGCAAGGTCACTAAAAATCAATATGGGGCGAGCATGACAAATCCCGTAATAAGTGAGTATCACGGAGAGTGGGACAGTAATTTTTTTTCGATTCAACCGGTTTATCCTCTTACAAAAGGACTTACGCAAAATGTGTTAAGAAAAATGGTGGCAGAGGCATTAAAAGTAGCGCCGCCGTCTTATGAAACAATGCCAAAAGAAATTTTGGAAAAATACGGTCTTTTGCGCAGAGATACAGCTTTGAAAAATTTACATTTTCCTCAAAATGCGGAAATGGCAGAAAAAAGCAGATACAGATTTAAATTTGAAGAGCTTTTTACTTTGCAGCTTATGCTTTTGAAGTTAAAAGATGTGAAAACAAAAATTACAAATGGTATTTCTTTTAAAAATGCCGATGCTGACAGTAAAATAGCGCAATTTATTTCGATGCTTCCGTTTGAGCTGACAGAGGGGCAAAAGAAGGTTTGGGGAGAGATTTCTGCAAATATGGATGAAAAAAAGGCTATGAACCGCCTTGTAATAGGTGATGTTGGTTCGGGAAAAACCGTTTTGGCAGTGCTTGCGATGCTAAAAGCTGTTTTTGCCGGATATCAAGCTGTTTTTATGGCTCCTACAGAAGTTTTGGCAGAACAACATTATGAATCGGTAAGCAAAATGCTTGAACCTTTCGGCATAAAACCGTATCTTGTAACAGGCTCGCTTACGGCAAAGGAAAAAAGAGAAGCTTTGCAAGCTATCAAAAACGAAGATGCAAAGTGTATAATCGGAACTCACGCTTTGATTCAGCCTGATGTGATATATGGGAATTTGGGAATTGCAATAACAGATGAGCAACACCGCTTCGGAGTGCGTCAAAGAGCAATGCTTGCACAGCAGGAGCATACACCGGATGTGCTTGTAATGACGGCAACGCCCATTCCGAGGACTTTAGCTTTGATTTTATATGCGGATTTAGACGTTTCAACACTTCGGACATTGCCCAACGGCAGACTTCCCATAAAAACATACGCTTTGGAATATTCCATGTATGACAGAATATGTAAATGGATTATAAGGCTTGCGGGAGAGGGCAGACAAGTGTATATGGTTTATCCCGTTATAGAAGAAAACGAAGAAACACCGCTGAAAAGCGTTACAGAAAGATATAACACTCTGTCGAAAGGTGTTTTTGCCAACATTAAATGCGGTTTGCTTCACGGTAAAATGTCTTCTTCGCAAAAAGAAAGCGTAATGCGAGAGTTTAAAGACGGAAAAATACAAATTTTGTTTTCTACTACTGTTGTGGAAGTAGGCGTGGATGTTCCGAATGCGGTTCTCATGGTTGTGGAAAATGCGGAAAGATTTGGATTGGCGCAACTGCACCAATTGAGAGGACGAGTAGGCAGAGGAAAAATTCAGTCATACTGCGTGCTTTTTTCGGAAAAAGTTACCGAAAGAATGAAAATTACGGAAGAAACGGCAGATGGTTTTGAGCTTTCCGAGCAAGACCTTGTTCTTCGCGGTCCCGGAGATTTTTTTGGTGTGGAGCAACATGGTTTACCTCCTTTTAAAATAGCAAACCTTTATCAAGATACAGAAATATTAAAGACGGCCGGAGATGCTGCAAGATATATTTTGGAAAATAAGGAAAAATTTGGCGGTTTTTTGGACTTTATGAACAAAAAATATCCTGACAGAGTGCAATTGTAGTGTGTTGCGCCTGAAAATTTAGTGTAGTATAATAAAAAGACAAATATTAGGAGGATAACCAAAGTGAGCGACGGCAAACGAAAGATAAGCGGAAACAGCAGTAAACCTGCAGATAAAACAAAAAATACAAATAGAAGAAAAAGTTCCGTTACAGTAAAAGATGAAAATAAAAGTAAGGAAATTGCGGCGATTGTGCTTTGCGGCATAGGTGTATTTATGCTTTTTTCTATTTTTAATAAAACAGGTCCGATAGGAAGATTTTTGACAGCGATTTTTTACGGTCTTTTCGGACGTGCTGCGGCAATTGTAATTATGATTGCGCTTTTTGTTATTGCATGGCAACTTATAAGACGGGGAAAAGGACCTTCTCTTGAAACAAAGAAAATGGTGCTTTTCGTATGTTTCGTGCTGTTTTTATCTGCGTTTTTGCATACCATCGGAAGTAATTATGCAAAAGATTATGCATCGCTCAGTTTTATAGAAACGATAAGCCAACTTTGGAAAACGCAACTCGGAGGCGTAATCGGCGGTGGTATAAGCTGCATTTTGCAAAGATTTTTCGAAAAAGCAGGTGCGCTTGTTATTTTGATTCCGGCGTTGTTAGTTGTTGCTATTTTACTTTTCTCGATTTCTGTTATGAGAATTGCCGAAAAATCTGCCGGGGGCGTGAGAACTGTCAGCGGGTGGATTAAAGGTGTAAAAAAGAGATTTAATGAACCGGAAAAAACTCCGCGTAAAAGAGAAGAAAAAGTACGTAAAAAAGAAAAATTGATAGAAGAAGAAATTGTGCAGCCCAATGACACGGAGGAAGTAATGGAGACAAGCCTGGAAGGAATGGACGACTTGTACCGTATGGACTTTGAGTTTGAAACTGCGGCCAACAGAAATAAACGCAAAGCTAAAGAGGAAAATGAAGATATTCACAGAGAAGAAGATCCCGAAATAATAAAAACAGTTTTGCCGGGAATGGATGAAACCGTAGAAACAATTCCGCCGGAGGCTTTAAAAGGTGAAATCAAATTTACAACAAGTAAATTTGATACAATTTATGATGCTCCGCCGTTTTCTCTTCTCAATGCAAATGGAGAAACGGAAGATATGCATGAAGAACATAAAAGACAAGCAGCGAGAGTTGCCAGAAAATTGGAAGAAGTAATGAAAAGCTTCGGAATAGAAGCAAAAGTGATACACATTTCAAGGGGCGCGGCAATAACTCAATATGAGCTTCAACCCCATTCAGGCGTAAAAGTAAGCCGTATTAAGAACCTTGCCGAAGATATTGCACTTAATCTTGCGGCACCGGGAATAAGAATCGAAGCTCCCATACCGGGAAAAGCGGCGATAGGAATTGAAATTCCGAATGAATCGGTGCAAACAGTTTATTTGAGAGATTTAATAGAAACGGACACATTCCTTAATCACAAATCCAGCCTTGCTTTTTGTCTCGGCGAGCAGATTTCGGGCAAACCGATTATCGCAGATATTGCAAAGATGCCTCACCTTTTAATTGCCGGTTCTACAGGTTCGGGTAAAAGTGTGTGCGTAAACTGTATGATTATGAGTATTCTTTACAAAGCATCGCCCGATGATGTAAGAATGATTATGATTGACCCGAAAGTTGTTGAGCTCGGAGTGTATAACGGTGCGCCGCATTTGCTTATTCCTGTTGTAACGGAGCCGAAAAAAGCTGCTGCAGCTTTGGCTTGGGCTGTTCAGGAAATGGAGAACAGATACAAACAGTTTGCGAAATTCGGTTTGAGAGATATTTCTGCTTATAATGTGTATGCTTACGATAAGGGATTAGATAAAATGCCGAGAATTCTCATAATTATTGATGAGCTTGCGGATTTGATGTTGGTGGCAAAGGATTCTGTTGAGGACTCGATAAATCGTATAGCGGCAAAAGCTCGTGCGGCCGGACTTCATTTGGTCGTAGCTACACAAAGACCGTCGGTTGACGTAGTAACGGGACTTATCAAAGCAAATATTCCGTCGAGAATTGCTTTTAAAGTGGCATCTCAAGTAGATTCGAGAACTATACTGGATTTTGCAGGTGCAGAAAAGTTACGAGGTCAGGGTGACATGCTTTATCATCCTGTGGGGGCGTTGTATTCGACTCGTGCTCAAGGTGGTTTTGTTTCCGATGAGGAAATTGAAAATGTTGTGAAATATTTGCAGGCAACTTACGGAGAAGCAGAATACGACCAAAAAATCAGTGAAGAAGTTGAAAAGGCAAAACTTCCGGAAAAAGGTAAAAAAGGCAATGCTGCCGGAGCCGCATCGGGAGGGGATTCAGATGTTGATGACCTTTTCTATGATGCTTTGCAAATTGCAATTGATGTTAAACAAATTTCGGCATCTTTCCTTCAAAGAAAGTTGGGACTTGGGTATAACCGAGCTTCGAGAATTATAGATCAAATGGAAGAAAAAGGTTATATCAGCGCACGTGACGGGAATAACCCAAGACGTGTTTTAATAAGCGAAATGCCGAACAACGAGGGATAAAAACACTTGACACATAAAGCAAAGGTGTTGTAGAATAAACCTTATGTAGAAAGTATACGCATTTTTTGTCATATATAAATGTTATATAAATGTCGTACTTTGAAAATTAAATTTATGGAAAGGGGAATTGTTCATTATGATTGGTATTGAACTATTTTTACTTGTAGTAATCCCCTTAATTTTGATAGCAGCATGCGGTTGTGCTCTTTGCTGGCGTTTGGCGGGCAAGAAATCGTATCTCAAAGGATACGAGGCTCGTAAAGCAGAAGCGGAGGCAGTATTTGGAAGTGCAGAGGCTGAGGGTAAACGTATCGTTAGCGAAGCCGTAAAAGAGGGCGAAAATAAAAAACGTGAGTGTTTGCTCCAAGCTAAAGAAGAAATACACAAAACCAGAATTGAGCTGGAAAGGGAAATTAAGGACAGGCGCAACGAAATTCAGCGCACAGAAAGACGATTAATACAAAAAGAAGATACTCTTGATAAAAAGCAGGAATTGCTCGAACAGAAAGAAGAGCAGATTGCGTTGAGAATGACAGAAATTGTCAAGAGTGAAGAAGCAGTTAAAGAAGCTTATGAGAAACAGACGGCAGAACTTGAAAAAGTTGCCGGTATGACTAAGGAAGAAGCAAAAGCTATGCTCCTTGCAAATGTTGAAAGCGAGCTTCAAAGAGAAACAGTAGTCCTTATAAAAGACTATGAGGCTAAGTTAAAAGACGAAGCCAGAGAAAAAGCAAGAGAAATTATTGCAAGTGCCATTCAGAAATGTGCGGCAGATTACGTATCAGAAGCTACAATTTCTGTTGTTGCATTGCCCAATGATGATATGAAGGGCAGAATTATCGGCCGTGAAGGCAGAAATATTCGTACTTTGGAAACATTGACAGGTGTTGACTTGATTATAGATGACACACCGGAGTCTGTAATTTTGTCGGGTTATGACCCGGTAAGACGTGAAGTTGCTCGTGTTGCTTTGGAAAAATTGATAATTGACGGACGTATTCATCCGGCACGTATCGAAGAAATGGTTGAAAAAGCAAAGAAAGAAGTCGAGCATGTTATTAAGCAAGAGGGCGAAAATGCTACTTATGAAACAGGTGTATATGGTTTGCATCCTGAGATTGTTAAGTTGCTCGGCCGCTTGAAATACAGAACGAGTTACGGACAGAGCGTTCTTATTCATTCAATAGAAGTATCTCGTCTTGCCGGAATTATGGCTGCAGAGCTCGGTGTAGATGTTGCACTTGCTAAACGTGCGGGACTTGTACACGATATCGGTAAAGCGGTTGACTTTGAAATGGAAGGTTCACACATTGAAATCGGTGCGGATCTTGCCAGAAAGTATAAAGAGTCACCTGTGGTTATTAACTCTATTATGGCACACCATGGTGATGTTGAGCCTGAGTCGATAATTGCGGTACTCGTACAAGCAGCAGATGCTATTTCCGCTGCAAGACCGGGTGCGAGACGTGAAACACTTGAGTCGTACATCAAACGACTTGAAAAATTGGAAGAAATTGCAAATTCTTTCGAAGGTGTTGAGAAAACGTATGCCATTCAGGCCGGTCGTGAAGTTCGTATTATGGTTAAACCTGATGCTATTTCTGATGATGAGATGGTACTCAAATCACGAGAGATTGTTAAAAAAATCGAAGACGAGATGGAATATCCCGGACAGATTAAGGTAACAATGATTCGTGAAACAAGATCGGTGGATTACGCAAAATAATTTTCAACAAAATTGACTCCGTGAAGTTTTCTTCCCGGAGTCTTTTAATTTATCGGAGAGAGTTTTTAGATTTCGGAGGAATTAAATGGGAAAAGTAAATATTTTATTTGTGGGAGATGTATTCGGACGCACAGGAAGGGAGACTTTGTCGGAGATACTTCCCGGGCTGTTGTCTGAATACAAAATAGACTACTGTATTGTAAACGGTGAAAATGCATCGCACGGCAGAGGTCTTTCTATGCAATGTGCCGATGAATTGTTCATGGCAGGCGCGGATTGCATAACAATGGGAAATCACACATGGGATAACAATGACATTTATCAATATATTGACGATTATGCAGTTATTCGTCCCGCTAATTTTGCAAAAGATCTTCCCGGAAGAGGTTCTTTGCTTTTAGAAGGCGGTCCTTGTCCTATAGGAGTAATCAGCTTGCAAGGAAGGGTTTATATGGATCCCTGCGATAATCCTTTTGAAGTTGCTTATGAAGAAGTTTCTAAACTTCGCAGCAGTACTTCTGTTATACTTCTGGATTTTCATGCGGAGGCAACGGCAGAAAAAACGGCTTTGGGTTATTATCTTGACGGACTTGTTACGGCGATAGTAGGTACGCATACACACGTTCAGACGGCAGACGAACAAATTTTGCAAGGCGGAACGGCTTATATTTCGGATGTAGGTATGACAGGTCCTCATAACGGCGTAATAGGAATGGATAGGGGTGCTGTGGTTAATAAGTTTGTAAGATGTGTTCCTCAAAAATTTAAGCCGGCAGAAGGATGCGGTAAATTGCATGCTGTGTTTATAGAAGCTGATACCGAAACCGGCAGAGCACAGACGATTAAAAGAATAAGTATTGCCTTATAAGCCCGGGAAATAAAAAAGCTTTTGGGAAGTATGTATAAAAAAATTTAATACAAAGAAAAGCCCTTAACGTAGCGGAAAAATGTGGTTTTCCAATGATTTCCAGTGTGGGAAATAATAGATTTTTGCTTGCTTTGAAGTTACAATAATCGTCGTTAAATATATTTTTTAGGAGGACTTTTCTATGGACGTATTAAAAGTTTCATCAAAATCAAACCCTGCTTCGGTAGCATCTGCGCTTGCTGCTGTCGTAAAAGAAGAAGGTGGTGCCGAGCTTCAAGCTATAGGAGCAGGTGCGGTGAATCAGACAATGAAAGCAATAGCTATTGCAAGAGGTTATTTGGCAATTTCAGGTAAGGATATAGTATGCATTCCTGCGTTTTCCGATGTGTTCATTAACGGAATGGAACGCACAGCACTTCGTTTCGTGGTAGAGAGCACGGATTTAGGTTATGCAATCTGATAAAATTTGATTTTGCAAAACAAAGCAGAAAGTATTAATTTACGCAATATTAATATTTTCTGCTTTTTTGTTAATTTATTAAACTTATAAAAGTCACATAATTTTACTAACATAAAGCAGGTAATATGTAATAATTAAAGTTTTTAAATTATAAGGGGACTGTTTTGAGGTTTAAAAAAATTTTTGCATTATTATTTTTGTGCTTAGTGTTGTCTTTCTGTCTTGTGGGGCAGACGGGCTGTGCTCCTGTTGCCAAAAATCAACCGACTCAGATTCGTTTTTGGCATACTTTTTCGGGGAAACAGCAAAGTATTCTCGATATGCTTGTAGCTACTTATAACGCAACAGAGGGACAAAAAAGAAATGTTGAAATTTTACCTGAATACAAAACAGAAGATTTTATAGAAACATATTTTAACGATTCTTTTTCTTCATCAGAACAAAATTTTGATTATCCCGAAATGGCAGTTGTTTCCGACGAACTTGCATGTAAAGCTAAAAACTATAATTTAATAGTAAATGCAGAAAAATATCTTTCAAAACAAGAGCTTGACGGTTATTTGGATGGTTTTATGCAAGAAGGAAAAATTACCGGAACGGGAGAAACGTATATTTTCCCGATTTCAAAAACTTCTGCAGTAACGGTGGTAAACGACTTTTTGTGGCGAAGCTTTTATATAGATAACAAAGTGGATTTTAACCAATGGAATTCTTGGAAAGGCATTTCCGATCTTGCTTCACGTTACTACGATTGGACAGAGGGTAAGGCGTTTATTGCGATAGAATCTGTGCAGGACTATATTTTTGCATATTCTGCTCAACATTTGCCTGCTATGATACAAACAGGAAATAAAGAAGTCAAAATTAATACGAATAAAGAAACGTTAAGAAAAATATGGGATTTTTACTATGAAGGTGTCGTGAACGGCTATATATTGCAAACAGAAAACATTATAGAATCGCTTGAAAACGGTGATATTGTTGCGTACATAGGAAGTCCTCACGACAGTTCATATTTTCCGCCTGTTTATAAGACTTTGGACGGGGAGGAAGATTCTCTCAGAATAACGGCATTTGGGTATCCGTGTATTGACGAGTCGAGAAATACGGCGCCTCACAGCGGTGCAGGCGTGTGCGTTTTTGATTACGGCGATACTGTCAATAAAGAATGTTATGACTTTCTTCATTGGTTTTGTTCAAGTGAGAATGTAATACAATTCAGTGCAGCAAATAACGAGATTTCATCGTATCAACCAATATATAATAAAAAATCCACAAAGGATTATTTCAAACAGCTTTCTGATTTGGATTATGCAAAGTATTGTATGCTTAATACGTCAGTAAAGCAAGTTACTTTGGGTAATTCTTATGCGCCCACCGGCTTTATAGGTTATGATGATTTTTGCGAAGAATTGACTTCTTCTTTAACACAGGCAGCAAAAGAGGGCCTTTTGCAAGTAAAAGACCTTGAAAACAAAGGGTTGATTCATGAAGAAGCAGTGAATCAAGTATGTGTAGAAGAAAATTTCGAGAAATGGTATCTTGAGGTTATTGAAATAGCAGGTAAATATTAAAAGGTTGCAATTTATTCTCTTTCATATTACAATGTACCGGTGTATTTGCGTTGATACACAATAGTAGGTAATGTAGTATTTTGGAGGATGGTAGTATGGTAGCAAAGGTTACCCTTTTAGTACTGTTTTTTACAGTCACATTAGCACTTGGTGTTTTTTACAAGAAAAAAATCCACAGTATGGATGATTTCGTATTGGGCGGTCGCAGTATCGGACCGTGGCTAACAGCTTTTTCGTACGGCACTTCTTATTTTTCAGCAGTTGTATTTATAGGATATTCGGGCCAATTTGGTTGGGAATTCGGTATTTCGGCATTTTGGATAGGTATAGCAAACGCACTTATAGGAAGTTTGGCGGCTTGGACTGTTTTGGGAAAAAGAACCAGAACGATGACCAAGCATTTAGGCGCTGCAACAATGCCCGACTTTTTTGCGAAAAGATACAACAGTAAAGCTCTTAAGTTTGCATCAGCACTTATAATATTTGTATTTCTCATACCGTATTCCGCATCTGTTTACAAAGGATTGTCGGGAATATTTTCCATGGCGTTCGGCATTGATTTCAAGTATTGTATTATAGGAATGGCCGTGCTTACGTGTGTGTACGTAGTTCTCGGCGGATATATGGCGGCTGCAGCGAATAATTTTGTGCAAGGAATTATAATGCTGGGCGGAATTGTAGCGGTCGTAGTGGCAGTTTTGAACGGAAAAGGCGGTTTCACGCAAGCAGTTAAATCCCTTTCCGAAATCAGCAGTGATTACACATCGCTTTTCGGACCTCAACCTTTAAATCTTATCGGAGTAATGATACTTACGAGTTTAGGTACTTGGGGACTTCCGCAAATGATACATAAGTTTTATACTATAGACAGTGAAAAATCCATAAAAAAAGGTGCGATTATTTCAACAATATTTGCATTAGTTGTTGCAGGCGGTTCATATTTCATAGGCGGTTTCGGCAGACTTTACGTAGCAGCAGGCGAGGGCGGCAAGCCGAGCATTGCTTTTGATGAAATAATGCCTAATATGCTTAACGGCGTTTTGCCTGATATTCTTATGGGACTCGTTGTGGTTCTGGTGCTTTCGGCTTCTATGTCCACACTTTCTTCCCTTGTAATATCATCAGCTTCCACAATGACGGTGGATTTTGTAAAAGGCTTTATTAAAAAAGATATGAAAGATAGTCAGCAGATGATTTTTACAAGAATTTTCTGCGTAATATTTGTAGCCGTTTCTTTGGTATTGGCTTTGTTCCCGGGAACATTGATTACCAATTTAATGGCAATTTCATGGGGTGCGCTTTCAGGTGCATTCTTGGCACCGTTTATGTACGGACTCTATTCAAAGAAAATCACAAACACTTCTGTGTGGGCGGGATTTGTCGTAGGAATAGGCTTTATAGTTGTTAATATGTTTGTCGGTTTAATGCCGGGAACATCTGCAGGTGCGGTTGCGATGCTTTTAACATTGGTGGTTGTTCCTGTAGTCAGTTTGTTCACTAAAAAGCCTGATACACAGCACATAGAACAGTGCTTTGCTTGTTACAGCAAGGTTGACGAAGATAAAAATATATAATAAAATTTCAGAAGTTCGAATAAGGAGTTGTAGTCAATGATTTGGAATCCCGGCAAGGAATGCCTTTCAAGAAAAGAATACGATGAAATTAAATTGGAAAGATTAAAATGGACCGTAAAAAGAGCGTACGAAAACGTACAATTTTACAGAGATCGTTTTGATAAAATCGGTTTAAAACCGGAGCACATACAGACGCTTAAGGATATTGAAAAAATCCCCTACACATCAAAGCTTGACTTGAGAGAAAACTATCCTTTTAAGCTTTTCGCAGAGCCTATGAGCAAGATTGTAAGACTTCACGCAAGTTCCGGTACAACAGGTAAACCGGTTGTTTTCGGCTACACAAAGAACGATATGGATGTGTGGAAGGAAAATATTTCCAGAATTGCCGCAATGGCAGGCGTTACGCATGAAGACATTGCACAGATAGTATTCGGCTTCGGAATGTTTACGGGTGGTTTTGGTTTATACCAAGGTCTTGAAAACATGGGAGTAACAGTAGTACCGGCATCATCGGGAAATTCCGAAAGACAACTTATGTTTATAGAAGACTTCGGTGTTACGGTGCTTGTAGGAACTCCTTCTTATGTACTCCACTTAGGCGAATTGGTACAGGAAAGAAACTTACAGCACAAAGTCAGAGTAGGACTTTTCGGAGGAGAAGGCCACACAGCAGAAATGCGCCGCCAAATCGAAAAACTTTGGGGAATCGAGTGTACGGAGAATTACGGTTTGACAGAGGTACAAGGCCCCGGCGTTTCCGGCGAATGTTTGGAGCATGACGGAATGCACATCAACGAAGACAGTTTCTTGTATGAAATTATTGACAGCGACACACTGGAGGTAAAAAATCCCGAGGAAGAAGGCGAACTCGTACTTACAACCCTTACAAAAGAAGGCGTACCTGTTTTGAGATACAGAACAAAAGACATAACTTCTATCAATTTTGCACCGTGTAAGTGCGGCAGAACTTCTGCAAGAATGGCAAAAGTAAAAGGCCGTTCAGACGATATGCTCATAATTAAAGGCGTAAATGTTTTCCCCAGCCAGATAGAAAGTTTGCTTTTGGGAATGCCGCATATCGGACCGCATTATGAGATTATAGTAACAAAAAAAGGATATATGGATCAGCTTGAGTTAAAAGTTGAACTTGCAGATTCGGCACTGCTTGAAAAATACGGAGAACTTGAAGCACTTACAAATAAAATCAGAGAAAAAGTAAGATCAAATCTTTTGATAGACGCTAAAATTACATTGGCAGAGCCCAAATCATTAGAGCGTTATATCAATGGCAAAGCAAAGAGAGTACACGATTTAAGAAATCAATGACGGAGGTAAACAATGAAAGAATTACTTTTAGGTAATGAAGCTGTTGCACGCGGAGCGTGGGAAGCAGGAGTAAATGTGGTTTCCTCGTACCCGGGAACACCAAGTACGGAAATTACAGAAGTTATGGCAAAATACAACGAGGTTTTCTGCGAATGGGCCCCTAACGAAAAAGTTGCGGCAGAAGTAGCTATAGGTGCGGCAGTTGCAGGGGCAAGATCCATGTGCTGCATGAAGCACGTAGGACTGAATGTTGCGGCAGATCCGTTGTTTACGGTTGCGTATACAGGCGTTAACGGAGGTCTTGTAATTGTTGTTGCAGATGACCCCGGAATGCACAGTTCACAAAACGAGCAGGATTCCAGATATTACGCATTGTCAGCACACGTTCCTATGTTAGAGCCTGCCGATGCCCAAGAATGTAAAGATTTTACAAAAAAGGCATTTGAAATAAGTGAAAAGTTTGACACTCCGGTAATTTTGAGACTTACAACACGTATTGCACACGCCAGAAGCTTGGCAGAGCTTTCAGACCGCAAAGAACAGGGCAAAAAGCCGTATAAAAAAGATACAATGAAATACGTAATGATGCCCGGTATGGCAAAGAAACGCCACATCATCGTAGACGAAAGAACGGCAAAATTAAGAGAGTTCGCAGAAGATGCAAGCTCAGGTGTAAATGCAGTAGAGTACAAAGACAAAAAACTCGGTATTATAACATCGGGTATCAGTTATCAATACACAAAAGAAGTTTTCCCTGACGCATCAATTCTCAAAATCGGTATGGTACATCCCCTTCCCGACAAATTGATTCGTGAATTTGCAGAAAGCGTTGATGAACTTCTTGTTATAGAAGAATTAGAGCCGTTTATTGAAAATTACATACGCCAAATGGGTATCACAAAAGTTGAAGGTAAAAAATACTTCACAAATCAAGGCGAGCTTAATACTACAATTATCAGAAAAGCATACAAAGGTGAAACACCTGATTCCGCTCAGGCAGCAGAAGCAGTGGAAGCACCTGCAAGACCTCCTGTATTATGCCCCGGATGCCCTCACAGAGGTGTGTTCTATGTACTTTCAAATATGAAAGTAAGAGTTTCCGGCGACATCGGATGTTATACATTGGGTGCTATGAAACCTTACGAAGCAGTTGATACTTGTATCTGCATGGGAGCTTCCGTAAGTATGGCACACGGAATGAACATGGCAGACGCGCAGTTCGGCGAGAAGTTGCCGACAGTTGCGGTGATTGGCGATTCCACATTTATGCATTCAGGTATCACGGGACTTATTGATATTGTGTATAATAAAGGTACATCGACTGTTATTATTCTCGATAACTCTATTACAGGTATGACGGGACACCAACAGAATCCTACAACGGGACATACAATTAAAGGAGAAGAAGCTCCTGCTGTAAATCTCGTTAAACTTGCAGAAGCTGTAGGCGTTAAGAGAGTAAGAGTCGAAGATCCTTTTGATATGAAAAAATTCAGAGCGGCAGTTAAAGAGGAAATTGAAGCAGATGAGCCTTCTGTAATTATTGCACAAAGGCCTTGCGCACTTCTTAAAAGCGTAAAATACGGCGCACCGGTAGATATAAATTCTGAAAAGTGCAGAAAGTGCGGAGCTTGTATGAAACTCGGTTGTCCTGCAATTTATTGCGAAGACGGCGTATATAAAATAGATAAATCAATTTGTTTGGGATGCGGACTTTGCGAGCAAATGTGTGCATTCGGTGCTATAGGTAAGGAGGAGTAAGCATGAAAAATCTTGACTGTTTAAACGTTTTAATAGTAGGTGTAGGCGGACAGGGTACGTTGCTTGCTTCTAAATTCTTGGGCGCGGCAGCGGCTTTGAGCGGCAAAGACGTTAAAGTTTCAGAAGTACATGGGATGTCCCAAAGAGGCGGCAGTGTTATTACTTGCGTTAAGATTGGCGATAAAATTGCATCACCTATAATTGACGAAGGAGAGGCAGACGTTATTTTGGCATTTGAGCAACTCGAGGCAATACGCTGGCTCCCGTACTTGAAAAAAGGCGGCACAGTAATTACGAATGTTCAGAAAATCAATCCGATGCCCGTAGTTTTCGGCGCTGCGAAATACCCCGATAATATTTTGGAAGTTCTTGAAAAATCCGACATTGAGTTGGTTACATTGGATGCTTTAAAAATGGCAGAAGAATGCGGCAGCGTAAAAGCGGTAAATGTTGTACTTCTCGGCGTTTTGGCATCAAAACTTCCGGAAGTTTCAAAAGATATTTGGACGGAAAGTTTAAAACGCGTGATACCTGCAAAATTATATGACATTAACGAAAAGGCATTGCAAAAGGGTTTGAATGTATAAACGTAAACTTCGTTGATATAAAGAAAATTACGTGTTATACTAAAACAAAAACATTAGAAAGGGGTACACGACCATGAGTGTAAAACAAATTTCTGTTTTTCTCGAAAATAAGGCGGGAAGACTTGCTGACGTGACTAAGGTTTTGGGTTCAAATAATATAGATATTAACGCAATCTCTATTGCTGATACTACACATTTCGGTATATTGCGACTTATAGTAAGCAATCCCGATATGGCAGAGAAGATTCTTCGCGAAGCAGGCTTTACGGTAACTACAACACCCGTTTTGGCTATTGCAATAGAAGATACCGCAGGTTCGTTGTCGGTTGCTCTCGATGCACTTAATTCCAAGCAAATCGGAGTCGATTATATTTATGCGTTCGTTGGCAAGACACAGAGCAAAGCTCTTGTAATATTCCGTGTTGAGGATATCCCTGCGGCAACAACAGTATTGACACAAGCCGGTATAACGGTTTTAAAAGATGAAGAGGTATATAGTCTGTAATGGCAGAAGATAACAAAAGAAAAAGAACTCTTGTTAAAGTCGGAGAAAAATCGAGCGAAAGATACGACAGCTACGGACATAAGATAGAAAAACCTGTCTCGCGTCCTGCTGTCAGTACTTCTGTGCCTCAAAAAGAAACAAGAGTTTCGGACAGAACACCGAAGAAAGAAAACGAAACAAAACAAAAAATAAAAAAAGAGACTGCTAAGGAGCCGAATAAAAAAACACCGGATAAGCAGCCTTCAAAAACTGAGAATAAAGCTTCACATAAAAAGAAGCTATATTCAAGAATTCCGACAAAAGAATTGCCTCCTCATGAAAGACGCATCAGGGAAAGAAAACCGAAGCGTGTTAAAAATATTTCAAACATCGTAAAAGTTGCGTTGGTGCTTTTGCTGATTGCAGGTGTTGCGTGCTTGTTTATATTCAGCATAGGAGATAAAAAAAACGGCATAGAGCAAGCCTTTTTGTCTACAGGTACTATTGAAAATGTTTATAATGCAAAAGCTCAAATAATCAGAGAGGAACACGGCGTTAATGCTGAATTTTCCGGAAAATTAATCGCTGCAGTTAATGATGGTGACAGAGTTGCGGCAGGCGCGATTGTCGGGTATGTCGTAAAACCTGAATTTGAAGAAGAACTCGTTTCTCTGCGCAACACAGAAGATAAAATTAATGCCGCGCAAAATGCTGCGTCTTATGTGGAAAATCAACATACAGAGTTTGGTACACTGAATGAGGAAATAGCAAACCTTACTGTTGTACTTTCCGGAATGTCGTCGGATTCTTCCGGTTTGTCGGAATATTCTTCTGCTTTGAGAGAACTTAATGCGCTTTTTGAAACAAAGCACGAAATTATGATGAATGCGGAATCTACAGATGCATACATTACGAGCTTAAAGAACGAAAGAGAGCAAATTTTGTCAAATTTACAAAATTATATGCAAGAAGTTAAAACTTCACACGCAGGTGTAGTTTCTTTTTATGCAGATAATAAAGCAGGAGAGGCAACTCAAAAGGTTTCTCAAATTTCAGAATATATAAGCAAAAAAGGCGAAACAGGAAACTTTATTTCGGAATTTGCGCTTAAATTTGAGGCTTCCGATTTAGCTTACACAGTGGGAGCAAGTGTCAGTGCGGGACAAACCGTAGCAAGAATAACACCTGATGTAACTTATTACATAACAGCAGATGTGACCGGACTTGACTATTCCGTATTCAAACCGGGAAAACAAATAACAGTAAGGGCAAAGACGCGAGATTTCTCTGTAGAAGCAAAAGTGGAAGAAACATTGAAATTTGGCGATAAGACGTATGTTTTACTGGAATCTTCAACAGGCCTTGTAGGTTCTGTTTCCCAAAGAGTTATCGATGCAGAACTTGTAATTGACCACATGGAAGGCTTAAAAGTGCCCAAAAGAGCCCTTTCTGAATGGGATTCAGCCGGACTCACGGCGAGAATTGCCATATTGAGAGCAAATTATGTGACATATGTATATGTAAATGTTCTTGCGACAGACGGGGAGTATGCAATTATCAGTCCTTCAAACGGTTTTGCGGATAAAGAAGCAGAGGGCATCACGAGTGTGCGTGTAAATGATATTTATATAGTAAATCACGAAAAAGTGTCGGACGGACAAATTATCGGAGGGTAGAAATGACGATTCGTGAAAATTTGGCTGAAATAAACCAAAAGATAGAAGAGGCTGCTAAAAAGAGCGGCAGAAATAGAGAGGATATTACTCTTGTGGCAGTAACCAAAACTGTCGGAGCGGAGGAGGTTGCCGAAGCGTACAATGCAGGACAACGCGTTTTTGCAGAAAATAGAGTGCAATGTCTTCTTGAAAAGCTTGAAACAACGGCTCAGTATAATTTTGAGGATGCCAAATGGCATCTCATAGGAAGTCTTCAGACAAATAAGGTTAAATATATTATAGATAAAGTACCGCTTATACACTCGGTAGACAGTATGCATCTTGCAGAAGAAATAAATAAATGTGCGACCAAAAAAGGCATTAAAATGGATTGCCTTTTGCAGGTTAATGTTTCCGGCGAAGAAAGCAAGCATGGTGTGGGAATCGAAGAAATTGACAGATTTGTGGAAGAATTTACCAAATTTGACAATATATGCCTAAAAGGACTTATGACAATGGCTCCTTTCGAAGCAAATGAGTGCGAATTACGCAGTATTTTTGCAAAATTGCATAAAAAATATATTGACATAGGTTCGCAAAAAGGGCATAATGTAAATATGTCTTACTTGTCAATGGGAATGACTAATGATTTTTCTTATGCAATAGAAGAAGGGTCTAATATGGTCCGTGTAGGTACAGGCATATTTCATTAATTTTTACAAAAGATTTTTTAAGTGCAAAAGATGAGGAGGAAACTTAATAATGGCTGATTTTAAGACACGTTTCAAGGATCTTATAGGTTTTGGCGGCACAGAGTCTGTTGCTCGCGACACAAGTTCGTACGTTGATGAGGACATCGACGCTTTCTACGACGAAGCTCAAGTTGATGAAATTGAAAATTATGATGATGAATCCGACGATGAAATTTTTGCTTCTTCGGATTATTCTGCGTATGCTTCTGCAGGTTCAGCTTCAGGCGCTAAAGCAAGAAAAACAAGTCGCTCTTCGGGAAGTTACGCAGGCTCAAGCAGTGTTTCTGACAGAAGCCGTATCCTTAATATGGGCGCAGCTTCAAATTTAAGAGTTGTTCTTTCAAAGCCTTACGAATATGATGATTGCCAGATTGTGGGCGAGCATCTTAAAGGTCACATGACAGTAGTGCTTAATCTTGAGCTTGTAAGAAATGCCGCAGATAAACGTCGTATATACGATTTCGTTTCCGGTTGTTGCTTTGCTCTTGATTGCAATATTCAGCGTGTTTCTGAGATGATTTACATAATAGCTCCTCGTGAGGTTGATATTTTTTCAGAAGCAGAAGAGGAAGAAGACAGTATCGAGTCATTCTTGTTTTAATATATAAAGGATTTGTAATTAATATGAGCTCTATATACGGCAGTAACAGAAGCAGAAATAACAATAAAAACATTCAGAGAGCTAATAGAAAGGTTCGACCTGTTCAGAATGATAATAAAAGAATTCTGATTACATCTGCTGTTGTTAATGCGATTACAGTAGCAATATTTTTTGTTTTTTTGTTTATAGCCGTTTCAGACGAAAACGATAGAGCGATATATGCTAAGTACGTAATAATACCAATAGCAGCGTTCATTGGCGCTTTCATTTCGGTTCTTTTAAATAAGGACCTTGTAATGAATCTCGCCGCCGGCGCTGCTATTTTGCTTTTAACATATTTGATTTTTGTTGAATTTTCTTTTATGGCCATTTTATGGCTGCTATTTTATCTTCTAAGCGCTGTTATCGGAATTATAGCAGCCTATATAGCCAAAACTTTTCGTTAATTAATTTTATTATACTTCTACACTTTCAACTTTTGCCTTATCAAGAGCAACAAACTCATCAGCTGAAGTAGTATCAGCAGGATGTCTCAAACCGATATATAAATCAGTGTCTTCACTAAGGTTCAACTTAATATCGAGAGTATGGAAATCACCAAGAGCAACAACGTGCTTTTCTGCGATGATTTCACCTGTGCGGATATTTTGAGCAAATATATATGCCCCTGTTTCTCCTGTTATCATATCAAAAGAACACTTATGAACACCGGCGCGCAAGAACAAACCTTGATAAAGAGCTGTGTCGCCTTCGTTAAAGTACTGCATGGTGCCACAATATCTGCCGTTAATGTAGCGAACCTTAACTGAATTTTTGTTTTTGTTAAGCTTATAAGACCAGTTCGCAAGACCGGGAATCTTACTGAGCTCAAAATCTCCGTTGCGGAAATCGCCTGTGGAGTGAATGTTACAGTCAGTAATAAAGTCTGTAGCTTGGACAGGTCCTATATTTGTATCGCCTTCGTAAATGTTATTGAAAACTCTTACGGATTTAATCGGTGAGTAGTCGTCTGTTTCAGAGTTATCGAAGGGGAATTTACCGTTATACGGGTTATCATACCAAGCACCTACAGGATTTACGCAAACCAGATGGTTGTCATATACAGTAATGTCGGAAATTTCCTGCATTTCAATATTCGGGTCGCTTGTACCCCAAGGAATAAATGCGATAGCCTTTCCGCCGCCTGAGTTCATATAAGAGTGAACTATCTTAACGTGGCGTGTGCCGCCGTGCTTACCGAGACGTGATTTCCACCAAACAAGACCGCGCGGATCAAAATAGCAACCGCCGAGAACAACACCGTCATCATTTGACTGGAAGAAGTTTCTGTTAAGTACAGCATGGTGTGTCCCCCGTGAAAGACCGAAACCATCACCGCTTACGCAACGAACTTCGTGTAATTTCATATTTGCTGCGTACACATAACGGCAACCGTAAATAGGAGCATGGTAATTATTTGTACGAACAAGTTCGAAATCTTTAAGCTCTACATGATTTACTTGGAAGAATGCGATAGGCACCTGGTGAATTCTGTCAGCACAACCTGTGGAATAGAAAGGCATTACAACGCCTTCTTCAGCACCTGTGTCATAAGAACGAATCTTACCGAAACCTGTTATTTTAACATACTCACTGTCAGCGCACTGTACAGTAGGTAAGTTGGAAACGAGGAAGCCGTGTGACCAAGTAATTCCGCCGATGTCAATATCGTGACCGTAATCGGGTATATATTTGTAATCTCTGTAAATAGGAGATTGCCACAAAATAGCTCCGTCTTCAAAATGAAGCTCTGTTCTGCTTCTGAGCAAGATGTTTGTAATTCTGAAACGTCTGCCGTAGAACTGAGTTGCTTTGTCGTCTTCTGCTGTAGGTCCGGGGATGATGATTTTACCACCGCCTTGTTTCCAAACCGCGTCAATAGCTGCTTGTATAGCATCTGTATCATCTGTGCAACCGTCACCTTTCGCATTAAAGGGAGCGTCTGTTACACGAACGCTGTAATCGGGAAGTTCGAAATAATACGGATTTGTCTGGAAATCCTCGTAGTTTTCAATATAGAAACGCTCGCCGATAGGAATTATTTTTTCACCGATTGTAATAAATGCTACAAACTGTGAAGAAAGTCTTGTTATAGGGCCGTTTTGGAACGGAATGCCTGTTACGCTGAACTGCGCACTGCCGTCTTTAAGTGTACCGTTTACAGCATCTGACAAAGGTACTTCTATAAGGAATTCTTTGCCCTCGGGACCTCTCTTGTCATTTCTCATAGCAGTTGCGTAAACGGAAATCATCGCACCGTCAACGATATATGAGGGAGTTACGTAACCTGTAAGAGAAATTATATCATTTTGTGCTACGCAAGAAGTGATGTCGCCTGCATTTTCTGCAATTACTTTTTCTTCTTCGAAAGAGTATTCGCGAATTATAATTTCACCTGTACCGTTAGTTTCTAACATAAACTGCATGAGTCTGCCTTCAAGCCCGGGTGTAGCGGACAAGTTGAAGTAGTATGCTTTGTATTCCGGACAGCGGCTGATGGGGAGTTCTACGGAATTTTCTTCGCAGTACTCTGTATTAACGGTTGTTTTGTAATACAATTTCATTTTTGTAGCAGTAGACATATTTTTAAGTACTACAAAAATAGTATTTCTGATAGGCATTTTCATGTTGTATGTGAAGTTTTTACTATCGGGGAAAACATAGCTTTCCAACTGTGCTTTACCGTCTATTCCACATACCAAAGTGTAATCTTTCTCTGTAAGAGTACAACCGTTTGTTGTATAGAAAGGCAACTGTCCTTTATATCTGAAGTAGTTGTCAAGAACATTGAGTTTTGAAATCTTTACGTTACGAAGCGGCTTCGCAGAGAAAATCGATATTTTATATACATCTGAAAATGTCATATCATTTATATCGTAGTGAAGCTTGTTTTCTCCGGGAGAAAGGATAGCTTTTGTTACGAAAGTTTCAGCTGCGTTGTAGAATGTGATTACAACTTCTTGTTTAAGAACATCGACAGGCTCATATTCTCTTACCATAAAAGCATCTGCTTCGAGAGTGAAACCTGAACATCCCTCTAAACTGAAACCAACAGGGAAAGTATGTGTTTTATGAGCGGAAAGAACTTCGTCTTGCTCTGTTTCGAACACAGTGTCCGTAATGTCGTAAATAAATCTTCCCGTAATTCTGTTTGTAGGAACTTTACCGCGTCTTTTTTGAGCATCGGCAAAATTGAATTTTGTATAATACTGAGGCTCTTTTTCAAATTCGAGAAGCTGTTCTTGGACTTTGATGCCGCCTGAAAAGCTCGAAAGAGCACCTTCCCCGCCTACAATCCTGTGACACGGAATTGCAAACATAATGTTACACTCGTTTGCTGCTTCTGCTATTGCGCGTACTGCCTGGGGCTTGTTGAGACGTTCCGCCAAATCGTTGCAAGAAATAGTTTCGCCGTGGGGAATTTTTGCGATTTCTGCCCAAACAGTGTTTTTGAAATCTGTGCCGTTTAATCTGTAAGGAAAATCGAAAGTACGTCTGTCACCTTTGAAATATTCATTTAGTTGCATACAGCAGAGCTCTGTGAATATATTTGTTTTATTGCCTTCCTCGGGAACCTTGCCGGCAGGAAGAATTTTTATTGAAGTAATTGCCTCATTATCGGCTTCTATAACTAATGTGCCGATAGGTGAAGCGAGATATTCTTTGTAAATATTCATATATTTCTCCTCCAAGTATATATTAACGATATTCTACAATATATCTATTTTTATATCAAGACTCAAATATTGCAGAATCCAAAACTATTGTGAATGGTCCGCTGTTTGATAAGTTTACTGTCATGTCAGCACCGAAACTACCGGTCTGTACATTGGGAACGTGTTCTTTACATTTTGAAATTATGTATTCGTACAGATCTTCAGCATCTTGCGGGGGAGCTGCATTTGTAAAAGAAGGTCGGTTGCCTTTTCGGCAATCGGCATATAAAGTGAATTGTGAAATAAGGAGAAGCGAGCCGTTTACATCTGCAAGAGATAAGTTTGTTTTGCCTTCGGCATCATCAAAAATTCGCATTTTAAGCATTTTATCGACAAGGCGATCTGCTTCTTTTTTTGTGTCTTCTTTGCCGATACCTATAAGAACCATAAAACCTTTATCAATAGCCCCTATCGTATTACCTTCGACACTTACACTTGCGTTATTTACACGCTGTATTACAAATTTCATATAAAAACCTCCGAAGAAAGTATTATTTTTGTGATTTCTTGTTCATTATATAAAAAAACACTTTTGTGTCAAGAAAACTGCATTTTTATTTATTGCCACAAAAGCTTGTGAATGATATAATCACTCAAAATGGGGGAGAATAGTTTTCTATTGTACTTTCATTGGAAGGAGAAATGCTATGTTAACAGCAGAAGAAATAATGCAGCTTATACAAAGCCTTATTTGGCTACTTGCAGGCGTCGGTGTTTTTATTGTCGGTATGAATTTTATGAGCGATGCTCTTGAAAAAAGTGCCGGAGAAGGCATGAAAAGACTTCTGGGAAGAATAAGCAATAACCGTTTTTCAGGAGTCGGAATCGGTGCGGCTGTTACGGCGATTATACAAAGTTCGTCCGCGACATCGGTTATGGTAATCGGTTTGGTTAATGCAGGAGTTATGACACTTATGCAAGCAACACCGATTATTATGGGTGCAAACATCGGTACAACGATAACGGGTGTGTTGGTCGCTCTTAAAAATGACTATTTTGATATGCTGATGTATCTCTTCGCTTTTGCCGGAGTTATGATGGGCTTCTTTAAAAAGGAAAAAATAAAAATTATAGGTCTCTTGTGCAGTGGCTTGGGACTCATTTTTGTAGGCCTCAATGTTATGAGCAGCGAAGCGGCTTTCGGAAATCCTTTAGTTGAAGATATGTTCCAAAGTATTTTCAGTACTATTAACTCACCTATTCTTTTGATTTTGGTTGGAGCGATTTTTACAGCGTTAATACAGAGTTCTTCTGCGGCAACCGGTGTTGTAATTACAATGGTAGGCACAGGAGTGCTTCCTCTTGATCTTGCTTTGTTTATTATTCTCGGTGCAAACATCGGTACTTGCGTTACTGCGCTTCTTGCTTCAGTAGGTGCAAATGCAAACTCAAAAAGAGTTGCACTCATACATTTTACATTTAACGTTGTAGGATCGGTTATTTTTTCAGTGATTGTTTGGCTTTTCAAAGAGCCGATAATAAATATTCTTATGTCAGTTTTCCCCGGGAAGGATGCCATGTCGCTTCAGATGAGAGTATCTTTATTCCATGTTATTTTTAATGTAACGACAACGTGTGTACTTTTGCCGTTTGTTTCACAGTTGGTTAAATACTCTTGCACGGTTATTAAAGATAAAAAGATAACAGAAGATGTGCGTACACTCAAGTATATTGACGAAAGACTTCTTACAATGCCTCACGTAGCTCTTATGCAAGCGAAGAAAGAAATGGATTATATGTTTAGCTTGGTTGAGGAAAATATAGTTCTTTCTTTTGAAGCAATGGAAACAGGTACTTTTGCAAGCAAAGAAAAAATTGTGGAAAATGAAGCTGTTATAGATTTTACAAATGGTGCGGCGACAAGTTTTCTTATTAAACTTTCTTCAACAAATGTGGAAGAAAGTGCAGAAATTGCTATCGGTTCATACTTCCACGTACTTAATGATCTTGAGCGTATCGGTGACCACGCTGAAAACTTCTATGATATTGCGTCGGAAATGGCTTCTAAAAATATAAAGTTTTCAGAAAATGCGCAGACGGATATCAAAAAAATGCGAGACAAAGTTATGCTTATGCTTAATATTTCAAAAGATGCTTTTGATAATTTGAACAGAACAAGATTGTCAGAGCTTACAGTGTTGGAAGAAGAAATAGACGAAATGAAAAAACAGCTTACAGCAAGCCATTTCGCGCGCCTTGCAGAAGGAAACTGCAGTATGGATGTTAATCCTTATTATTCATCAACAATTGCAGGGCTTGAGCGTGTTGCGGACCATCTTGTAAATGTCGGATACAGTATTGTGAACCCAATCGGCTCTCAAAGAGAAAACTAAAAGGAATTTTTAAAGTAAATGATTTATGTTGCGAGTATGATTTGCTATGCTCTCGATATGATTTTTTAGGAGTTTGTTTATGAAAATCAGATATAACGAGAATGAGGAAATTGTTAAAACAATAAAAGAAGGCTTGGAGCGACGCGGCGGTTACTGCCCTTGTGTTTTGGAAAAAAGCGAAGACACAAAGTGTATGTGCAAGCAATTCCGTCAGCAAATACAAGACCCGGATTTTGAGGGTTATTGCCATTGTATGCTTTACTATAAGGAAAAATAAATGTTTGCGCTTTACAAATACGACACCACTGACTCTACAAATACAGAAGCAAAAAGACTACTGCAAAATGGCGGAATTTCCGGTGGTGGTTTTAAAGTGCCGGCTGTAGTTGTTGCGGATAAACAAGAAGAAGGTAGAGGAAGGCAGGGAAAATCGTTTTTTTCGCCCGGAAACACAGGACTGTACATGAGCGTAGTGGACAAGTTTCCTGCAAACGAACAAGATGCCATGCTTCTTACAGTGAGGGCAAGTATGGCTGTTTCTGAAGCTATATTTGAATGTACAGGTGTTCGAGTTGGAATAAAGTGGGTAAATGACCTTTATTTGGGAAATCGTAAAATTTGCGGAATACTTACAGAATCCGTTGTTGTAAATTCAGAGCGGTATTTAATAATAGGAGTGGGCATAAATGTTTCTACCGAAAATTTCCCGCAAGAGCTTTCGGAGATAGCAGGTTCTTTAGGCGTGCAGAGTGCTTTCGCAAAATCCAAAATCGATGAACTTCGTCAAAAAGTGGCAGAAAATATTTTGAGTATTAAAACGGGAGCTTTTTGCGACTTGAAAAAATACCGTGAACATTCCGTCGTATTGGGAAAAGAAGTAGAATATGAAAAAAACGGCAACCACTATAGTGGAACTGCCGTAGAAATCACAGAGACCGGTGGGCTTGCGGTTGAATTAAATAGCGGATTTATCGATATTCTCCAAAGCGGAGAGATAAGCCTTAAAAAGTGGGGGTTTTAAATTTTGTACTGAATTGCGGCGGGCATCATAGAAATTGTTGCGTTTTGGCAGTCTTCCACTTCTCCGTCTGCACAAAGTTGTTTCATTCCGCTGATTTTTAAATCTTTTAAACGTAAATATACAACTTTATCGGCATATTTGGGAGTAGTTACCTTAAGTGTTTTCGGGTCTATCAAAGTGCCGTTTTTGTATTTGCCGATGAGTTTTATAAAGCTGAGCCTACCTAATTTTTTTACAAGAATCATTTCCATAAGGCCATCGGTCATATCGGATGGGGGAGAGTTGTGGAAACTTCCGCCGCACCATTCACCGTTGCAAACTGCGCAGAGCAGACACGAACCCCTATATGTAAATTTCTCTCCGTTTTCGCAAGTGGCATCAATAGTAAAATTTTCGCCGAAGGGTTTGAAAAATTCAGTAGCAACGCCTAAAAGGTATGAGAGTTTGCCTGCAATTTTGAGTTTTTTCTTGAATTTGGAAGCACTGGAAACTACGTTGCAGTCAAAACCTATATTTAACATATTTATGCAATATTTATTGTTGTATTTTATAACATCAAGCTTTAATTCTTGAACATTTTTGTCAGAAGCAAGAGTATCTATTGTTTTTATGGTATCATTTCCCGAACCGTACGGCATTACCGTAATTGTGGAAATGTTTTCCGTTCCTGCCTCCATTATGCCGCTTATTGCTTCGTTCAGTGTGCCGTCGCCGCCGTAAACGATAAAATGCACATCAGGGTCTTTCAAACATTCTTCTTTTACGAAACGCTTGCAATCTCCTTGATATTTTGTGCAGTATCCAATTTCGGTAATATTTTTTGTTTTTCCTTTGCCTGCGGCAGGGTTGTATATAGAAATTTCTCTCATAATTAAGCTGCATCCTTTTTATTTTTATCATATTTCTTTAAGAAATCTTTTCAACAGAAAAGTACAATAGTATGGGAATGTATATATGTTGTTTTCAAAGCCGATATTTCCTGCGCAAAATTTAATACCATAGGAAATATCTGTATATTTACTGTTTTGAATAAGCTGTATTAAAGATTTTGCTTTGTTGTTTCTTGCTTTTACCTCTATAGGAATTAAATTGTTTGCTGTGCGAACGAAAAAGTCTTCTTCAAGGGTGGAGTCTTCGCGCCTAAAATAATAAAGCTGATATCCTGCTTTTACAAGCGCTTCTCCAACAATGCTTTCATATAATGCACCTTTGTATACTGATAAGTTTTTGTTAGCTCTTAAATCTTCTTGTGCTTCGTCATCAAGAAGTGCAACAAACAGTCCTGTATCACAGAAATATATTTTGAATTTGTTAATGTCGTAGTTTCCCTTTAGAGGCAGCTCTGCGTTATTCAAACAATAACAAAGATGAACCATGCCGGCATCTTCGAGCCATTCGATACAACCACGATAGTCCTTAAAACGCGCCCCCTTTTCAACGATGGAGAGTTGGAACTTTTTGTTTTCTTTTGAAAGTTGAACAGGAATGCTGTTAAAAACATTTGTTATGCGTGTTTGATCCAAACCTTGTGCATATTTTCGGATATCTTCTTTATAATCTGAGAGGAGTTGCCTCTGGATTTCCAGAGTTCCTTCAAAAGTTTTATTTTTAATAAATTCACGTACAACGGCAGGCATTCCACCTAAAATGCAAAAATCTAAAAAATGAGAAGAAAAAACCGAATGTTCAAGGTTTGAAAAGGGTTTCGATTCTTTTATGTGGGTAAGCATATCATCTATAACTTCAGAGGAATAACCTTTTGCCCAGAGAAATTCTTCGAAATCAAGTGAATACATAGTATAATCGGTTTTATAACCGACACTGTTACTTTCGATTCTCTTGTAGTTTATTCCGAGAAGAGAACCTGAACAAATCACATCAAATCGACCATCAATATTGAAAAATTTTAAAGAAGTTGCAATTTCGGGAAATTCTTGAATTTCATCGAAAAATATCAGAGTTTCGCCGGGAACGAACTTATGAGAGGGGTCTATCAGTGAAATACTTTTTATAATAGAGTCTGTACTATAACCATCTTCCGTTATTTTTTTGTACTTCTCGGAAGTTACGAAATTGATTTCTATAATATGTTTGTAATTGTTTTTAGCAAACTCATTTATAGACGCTGTTTTGCCAATTTGGCGAGGTCCTTTTACAATGAGCGGTTTTTTATCTTTGCTGTTTTTCCAATTTGCCAAATAGGCATCAATTTTTCTTTTTAAATACATAAATATCCCCCGAAGTGCAATCTTCTAATGTATTATATACAAAAACGAGGCAATACACAACAATAAATTACATTTTTATGAGCCAATATTCAGATGCCTTTTACATTTTTTGCAGGGAATATCAGGGTGTTTGTTACACTTTTATGAGGGAATGATAAAAATGTAAAGTATGCTTGACAAAAAATGCAAAGCACACTATACTAAAAATGCAAAGTTAACTTTACAAAGAAGGGCGCATTTATGAAAACTAAAATTGCTCAATTACGAAAAGAAAATAAAATATCTCAAGAAGAATTGGCGCAAGCTGTAGGTGTTACACGTCAAACCATAACGTCGATAGAAGTAGAAAAATATACGGCATCATTGGTTTTGGCGT
>SVJD01000007.1:2843-64562 GCA_015069165.1 Oscillospiraceae bacterium | reverse complement strand
TGCGGCAACCACTTACAGTGTATATTCCTTACCTACCACATACTTTATAGATGGAGAGGGATATTTGATTGCACAAGCGACCGGAGCTATTTCTGCGGATACGCTTCAAAAAGGGATTGATATGGTAAAATAAAAAACGCAAAAAATTGACGCACGAAATGACGCACGAAATTTTGTACTGTGTGGAGATAATGTACTGAATGGGATTCCATTATCTCCATAACGTCCATTATTTCCACAAAAATCGGACATAATGGACGCAGTGAAAGCAATGTACATTATATTTAACCGACTGTTAATCTGATTGTTGCTGGTTCGTTGGATACGAAAAGGACGGTAACCGATTTTGGCCACCGTCCTTGATTTTGTTTTATGTTACTGAAAAATTATGGCTGTTTAACAATATTTTTTCAATTCGGACAGCCTTGTGGGCGTTCTCTCGTCTGACGTAGACGAAAAGAGTGCACGGGCAGAAAGGATGGTACGCTATGAAAGTATTGATTGATACCAATGTTATTCTCGATGTTCTTTGTAACCGAAAAGACTTTATTGAGGATTCCTTAAAGGTGTTCAAGTACTGCGAGGCAAATCAGATCACGGGATGTATCCTTTTTAGCTTTTTGTAGGCGCTCTCTTATTGATATGACCCCGATACACTTTCGTATTGATATGATTATGACCGGAATTTTCTTATCGAGATGATTAAACTCTCACATCGAAATGACAACGACCTCGTATTGATATGATGGGACGAAAAGGGGATTTTTTTACCCTCTGTTACCTATCAATCGGAAAGTCATTTTTCTTGTCATTTGAATAGGGTGTGTCAAAACTAAAACTAACCCTATTGACACAAAATGAAATTTAGAGCATAATGTTAGCGAGGTGAGATAGATGATGGATTTTTCTAAGTACCCTGATGGCGGCAGATTCTATTCCGGAGCTGAACGCAAAAAATCAATTTTAATAAGCGGCAATGGCTATCTGGTGAAATTCCAAAAGAATTCAAGAGACGGTTTGAGATTTAATCACGTATCCGAATTTCTCGGAAGTCATATCTTTTCAATGCTTGGAATCGAAACACAGGAGACACAGCTTGGAACGTATGGCAAGGAAAATGTTGTTGTAATCAAAGACTTTCTTAATGAGGACGAAGTCTTTGTTCCGTTTAACGGTGTTGGTGACAGTTCGCTTGAGCAGGATAAGGAAAAGTATCAGTATTCTTATGAAAATATTATCGAAATGCTGAAGGATAACATAAAGCTTACTGACGTAGAACAAACGATAGACCTGTTCTGGGATATGTTTATTGTGGACGCCCTGATTGCGAATTTTGACCGTCACGGAAGCAATTGGGGATTTATTAAGAAGGACAACAAATACCGTCTTTCACCCATATTTGATAATGGTTCAAGCCTTTTTCCGCAGTTGAATACCGACGAAAAAATTCAAGTTGTTCTTAACGACCAAAATGAAATTGAGCAAAGAATATACAAGTTCCCGACATCGCAAGTAAAATATCAGGGTAAAAAGAGTTCGTACTATGATATTATTTCATGTCTGGCGTTTGAGGAAAGTAATAATGCACTTGTTAGAATTACCGAAAGAGTAGATTTGAATAAAATCAATAAATTGATAGATTCGATAGAAGATATCAGCGATCTGCGCAGAGAATTTTATAAAACGATTTTGAAAGAAAGATTTGAAAAGATATTGCTTGAGTCTTATAATAAATTGAAACTGGAATAAGGAGGATAAATATGCAAGCGATAAGAACGGATTTTAAGCCTCAAAATAGAATAACAACACCGCTTGCAGGAAACCCTTCCTACATCAATTCCGGTATTATCAAGGCGGTAATGAAGAATGGTGAAAAGGTAAGCGTTGCTCAAATTGATTACCAGGAATTTGATGAAGAAAACTTCCAGTATGTAATCAGCCCTTATTGGGAGATTGTAGACGGACTTCCGGCAAGTGTGTTTCAAGGCATTCCTGGTATCGATATGGAACTCAGATTAAAGGATTATTATCGAGTAAACTATATCCCTACTTTCATTTCTGAGAGAACTCCTTCCGAAAGCCGCGAAGATCTTTGGGAACTGCTCGAGTCTGTCGGGCTTGATTATTATGATCGGTTTGAATGGCTTCTCCGTACCAATATGAGAGCTGCTAATGATAATTTGATCGTAGAGCGAAGGCGCATGCAAGAAACGGTCGAGCAATTTGCATCGGGTGTTGTATCGGGACTTCAGTACGGAGACAAGGTGATTGTAGAATCCTTGGAGGCAATTGCTGATACAACGGCAGGTTTTGCTGACGGTATGTTTGACATTGTTACAAGCGGAGTAGATGTAATAACACAGAGCGGTCAAGTGCTGGTTGACGCTATGACGCGGGCCGCAATGATTCCTTATATGGTAACGCAACGTATTATCTCACGTCGAGAACGAAATGCCAACCGTCAGGAGGGTATCAAAAAGGCCAAGAAGAACGGGAAGTATACCGGCAGAAAGCCGATAGAGGTAGACGAAAACACTCTTCAGCAAGTGGCTAAGGAACTTGATGAAGGTCTTATTACCGTTGAAGAAGCAATGAGACGAACAAAGATCAATTCAAGATCAACGTTTTACAGAAAGCTAAAGAAGCTGTAAGAGAGGTGAGAAATTTGATCTACTACTCTTGCACATTTTTTGGAGATAAGTTATAAAATAATCGTAAAATCTGATGTGACTTCATTGCAGCAGCGATATTAAATTATTAGGAAGGTGATTCTGTTTTGATCTCTGTGGTTGCCGAACGTATAAATTGCGAAAAAGTAAGATCTTTTGAGGGAGTGGGAATAAAATGATAAAAACAAAAGGATGGTTAATAATGCTTATGATTTCGCTTTCACTTTTTTGTCTGAATGCTTGCGGTGTTGCTGACAGCGGTGTTGCTACTGACAGCAGTAACAATAAGGTTGCAGAAGAAACACCAACAATAACATTTGAGCAAATCACGCCTCAACAAGCAAAAGAAATAATGGACACCGAAACTGATTATATTATCATTGATGCTCGCACAGATGAAGAATTCGCAGAGGGACATATCGAAGGTGCAATTCTTATCCCCGAATACGAAATAGCAGAACGCGCAGAAAAAGAACTCCCGGACAAAAATGCTCTCATATTAGTGTATTGCCGCAGCGGCAGACGAAGTAAAATTGCCTCAGAAGAGCTTATAAAGCTCGGCTACACCAACGTTAAAGAATTTGGTGGCATCATAGACTGGCCGTATGGGACTGTGAAGTAGTAAATTTAACTGAAAAAGAACTGCACGGCAGTTAATTGATCTCCGTTTTGAACGATAGCAACTGCAGTTCGCCTGTAGTTTCCGTTCATAATATTTGTTCTGTGTGCGGGAGAATTCATCCAACTGTCAACAATTGCGGCTGCAAATTGGTCGGGAGTTGCTCCGACTGTTTTGCCGAGATTTTCTCCGTAATATCCGGTAACTACCACGCCGGCATCAAAACAAACCGAATACCACGGTTTTCCGTTTGGTCTTGTGTGTGAAAAAAGAGTTGCGGTTTCTTCAGCTCTGATTTTTGTAAAGTAATATGCATCTTCAAACCAATTGAGCGGACTTAAATTTTCTTTTGCTCTTTCTATGTTACAAAGACGGACAATTTCTTTTTCGACATCAATATATAAATGAGTAGTATTTTTTGTTTTTTCAGCCATATAATAACCTGTAACATCGCTGATATTTGCATCGACAAAAGCGCTCGTTCCGTCAGGCATTATGTATTCAACTTTTCCTGCATTAGGATTTTCTTTTTTGGGAATTGAACTGCCTGATGCAATTTTTGTGTTGCAATCTTTACAATATATATCGCCGGTATAACCGTTTTGGGAAGTTGTAGCCTCTTTTTTGTTACGAACCTCGGTGTTTTGATGGCCTGTAGCGGGAATTTTAGAACCTGAAGAAACTTTATCTCCGCACATAAGGCAATAAGTGTCACCGGAGTAGCCATCTTTTGTGCAAGTGGCTCCTGTCTTATTTTTTATTGTAATACTTTTATGTGTGCATATTGTGTTGACATTTGAAGTTGGTTTAGATGTCGGTTTTGAAGTTGGTTTTGAAGTCACCACGGGTGTTGCAGTAATATCCGGTGCGGTTGTTGCTTCGGGTGCAGCGGTTCCTTGAGATGCGTGCGGAGATTCCGTCGTAGCAGTTGGCTCAAGTGAAGCTGTAACTTCGGATGGAGCAGCAGTACTCAACGGTGTCTCGGTAGGGACGGAATATGTGCTCGCAGGCTGAATGGTTGATATTGAATTTTCTGTCGGTGTATGTGTTGGCGCAGTATAGTTACCGCCTATGTTTGAACACGAACATAATGCAAAGAGCATAATGAAACACAGTGAAATATATATAAATTTAATAGATTTAACATAGCAGTGTGTTGTGGGGCTGCTTTTTTTGAGAATGTTGAACATAAAAATCCTCACGGTAGTATAAAATTTTTAATAATTTGTACATAATTAGTATATAGAATAGTAAAAAAATCAGGAAAAGTCAAGGGAAATATAAAGTTATGTCTGATAAGTGAGTATACATACGGAATTTCAGTCGCGGCTCGGCGTTTTTTGCTTAATTTATTGAAATTTTGAAAATACAGTAGTACAATATAACAGAGGTCTGACCTCGATAAAAAAATATAATTTTATTATGAAAAAGGAGAGAGAATAATGGAAATTTTATTTATTGTTTTAGCAGTTGTTATTTTAATTATTCTTATTGCGAACATTAAAATTGTACCGCAAGCACATGAGTTTGTAATTGAATTGCTCGGAAAGTATAAGACAACTTGGTCAGCAGGTATTCACATTAAGATTCCTGTACTCGAGAGAGTTGCAAAAAGAGTAACTCTTAAAGAACAAGTTTTGGATTCACCTCCGCAACCTGTTATCACAAAGGATAACGTTACAATGCAAATAGACACCGTTATATATTATGCTGTTTATGATGCAAAACTTTACGCTTACGGTGCAGTAAATCCGATTTCGGCACTTTCAAATTTGGCGGCTACTACACTTCGTAATATCGTCGGTGAATTGGAACTTGACGGTACGCTCACATCTCGTGATACTATTAATGCAAAAATGACTGAAATTTTGGATGAAGCAACTGATAAATGGGGAATAAAAGTAAACCGCGTGGAGCTTAAAAATATCATTCCGCCCTCTGAGATTCAGAATGCAATGGAAAAACAAATGAAAGCAGAGCGTGACCGCCGTGAAACATTACTCCAGGCAGAAGGTCACAAAGCAGCTGCAATTACACGTGCAGAAGGTGATAAGCAAGCTATGATTCTTGCAGCAGAGGGTGAACGTGATGCTCGAATTGCCCGTGCAGAGGGTGAAGCTAAAGCTATTTACCTTTCTAAAAAAGCAGAGGCAGACGGTCTTCGAGCCCTTAAAGAGGCCGGTGTTGATGAGGCGGTTTTGACTCTTAAAAAGTATGAAGCTTTGGTTGCAATGTCTGATGGCAGAGCATCTAAAATTATCATTCCCAGTGATGCAGTTGATATGACAAAGGCTAATGTTTTGTTCTCTGAAACATCCGGCCTTGGCGATGTTACTACACCTGCACCTGAAAAAGCAAAACCGGCAAAGAAACCTGACCCGTGCTGCGATTGATTTTAATATGGCAGGATTCGTTTTAGCCGTAATTGTAATTCTTTCTGTTTTTATCGGGACGAGTTATTATATATCCGATAGAGTTTACCATGGGATTGCTTCGTTTTTTCCTAATGTGCGATTTTGGCCGATACTTACTGTGTTTTTAATTTTTGCAGTAATAATGACACTTGGGTTCGGTCGGTCAATGTTGCCGATGCCTGAAGGTATCAAACATGTTTTTGGGGTAATAAGTGCTTATTATATGGGTATTTTTATATACCTTTTGCTTTTCACGATGGCCGCGGATTTAATAATGCTTGTACCGAAATTGATGAGGCTTCCTTTTACAGATTTCAAATATTTTAATGGTTTTGTAACTGCAGGCGTTTTGATTTTTACTTGTATCACTTGTGTTTACGGATTTGTAAATGCACGTCAAATAGACCATGTTTCATATGAGATACAACTGCAGGATAAAACCGATGTTTCTGATTTGAATTTGGTAATGATAAGTGATTTGCATTTAGGTTCTGTCGGTTCTGAGGAACGTTTGGACGAAATTGTAAAAGAAATTAACTCTTTAAAGCCTGATGTGGTTTGTATTGCAGGCGATTTTTTTGATACTGATTATGCATCTGTTCAAAATCCTGAAGCCGCTGTCAAAACATTGCAGGGAATTAACTCTGTTTTTGGTGTGTATGCTTGTTTTGGTAATCACGATGCAGGGAAGACGGTCTCGCAGATGGTATCATTTATGGAAAAAGCGAATATTAATTTGCTGAGGGATGAGTATGTTGTAATCGATGAACGTTTGGTATTAGTCGGCAGACTCGACAGTTCTCCTATAGGCGGTTACGGTACAGAAAAACGCAAAGAACTTTCTGAATATTTAAAGGACGAAAACTCGGATTTACCTGTAGTGGTGCTTGACCACAATCCTTCAAATATTCACACATACACAAACGAAGTTGATTTGATTTTATGCGGACACACTCATAAAGGGCAACTCTTTCCGGCCGGATTGATTACCGGTATGATGTACACTGTTGACTACGGTTATTATCAAAAAGATGCTCAAAGCCCACGCGTGATAGTAACCTCAGGTATTGGATACTGGGGAATGCCGATGCGTGTCGGCACGAACAGTGAGATAGTCAGTATTAAGATCATATAAATGACTTGACTGCTGTGGTATAATATAAAAGGTCATGTTTTGCCAACAGCAATATGTGATTGGATAAAATTTTATTTTACGTATATTATAATAAAAACAGGAGGAGGTTTTTATAATGAAAAAGATTATTTGTAAAGTAGAATACGATACAGAAAACGCAGAGCTTTTGGGAAAATTTGCAAGCGGATTTTTCGGCGATCCCGAGGGTTACGAGGAAAGATTGTATGTTACTCCGGGCGGAAAATATTTTCTCTACGTTAACGGCGGAGAAGAATCTATTCATCCTGCTGAGAACATAACACGTCTTTCTGCTGCAAAAGCTGAAGAGTGGAAACAAAACCACGAAATTTAATTATCGAATTTCAATATGACGTGTGACATGTTTTGTCGCACGTCATAAAATTTATACTTTATTACATTTTAGGAGAGTAAAATATGTATACGTATCTTTTTGATTTTGATGGTACTTTAGTAGACTCAATGCCTACGTACGTTCATTCTATGCTTAGAATTTTAGATGAAAACAACATTTCTTATGAACCGGAAATTATGAAAATCATAACGCCTTTAGGTATTGCCGGTACAGCAGAATATTTTATGGGAATGGGTCTTACTTTATCTAAAGAAGAAATTATGAATGCCATGAAAGAGTACATGCTTGTAGAGTATACATATAATATTCAGGCGAAGAAAAATGTAATAAAAACCCTCAAAACCCTCAAAGAACGCGGAGCAAAATTAAACGTGCTTACCGCAAGTCCTCATATTACTCTGGATGCGTGCCTTAAAAGACTTGAGATTTTTGATTTATTTGATAATGTATGGTCTTGTGATGACTTTAATACAACAAAGGCAGATCCGGAAATCTACAGATCCGTAGCCCAAAAAGTCGGCGAAAAAGTCGAAGATATTTTATTTCTTGATGATAATTACAATGCAGACAAGACTGCAAAATCAGCGGGCATGAAAGTCTGCGGAGTTTACGATGAATCATCAGATGCTTATATTGATGAAATAAAAGGAATTTCCGATTACTATATTTATGATTTTGCGGAATTATTAGAAATCTAAGTAAATTTTAATGTATAAATTTATCTCTCTTACGCAATATATCAATGTATAATTTATCATTGGGAGGTAGATTTATGAAATTGAAATACAGATTGCCGGCATTGTGCCTTTTGGTAGTGGCAATTATTAATCTTACGGGTTGTAGAAGAAACAATTCAAACGACAATAATTCAACAAACGGAAACTATACTCTGACTGTTTGGGGTGCAGAAGAAGACCAAGCTATGCTCAAAGAGATGTGCGAAGCTTACGCAAAAGCAAACAGCCAAAACAAGTATACATTTTATTTCGGAGTTCAAGGCGAAGGGGAAGCAGCAGATAAAATTTTAAATGACGTTCAGTCAGGACCTGATGTTTACAGTTTTCCCAGTGACCAGATAAATAAGCTGTATGCAGGCGGTGCGTTGGCAAGAGTCGGCGGAGATATAGAAGCAGATATTAAAGCGATAAATACAAGCGAAAGTGTAAATGCAGCTTCTTTGGAAATTGACGGAGAAACACAAATGTATGCGTATCCGTCAACCGGAGATAACTGTTTATTTTTGTATTACGATAAAAGTGTATACAAAAACCCTGAAGATTTACAAAGCCTTGACACTATGCTCAGTATAGCAAATAAAGCAGGTAAAAAAGTGCATTTCAGACTGAATGACGATGGTTGGTATCTTTCGACCTTCTTTTTTGCAGAACCTGACCTTAAATATGATGTAACGTACAATAATAAGATGGTTGAGCAAAAAGTTGATATAAATTTCAACAATACCACAGGTCTCAATGTTATGAGAGCTTTAAAATCATATTTATGGAATGATGCGCTCGTAGCTCAAACAGACGACAGTAAAATAATTGCGGCTTTTACAGAAAAAAACGGTAAAAGAGAAGCAGCGGCAGCAGTGAGCGGTACGTGGAATGCTGCAACATTAAAAAAACTTCTTGGCGACAATTTGGGAGTTAATAAATTACCATCTGTAAAAATAGGCGGCAACGACAGACAGCTTAGCGGTTATATGGGTTACAAACTTATAGGCGTTAACGGCTACAGCAAGAATAAAGGCGAAGCGCACAAGTTGGCAAAATGGCTCACAAATGAAGAAAATCAGCTTAAGAGATTCGAAACAAGAGGCTTTGCACCAACAAACAGTAAGCTTACTCAATTATCATCAGTTCAAAGCAATGAAGTAATTTCTGCGGTGCTCGACCAAGCACAGTACAACAGAGCACAGAAAAGCGTTCCGTCAACGTATTGGACACCTATGGGCAGTCTTATTACACCTATAATTTCAGCAAAAGCAAACGGAACACAAGTCACAGATTCAATGCTTCAAAATTATCTCGATGCACTTTGCAAGCAAATAAAAAAGTAATATGAAAATCAAAAAAGTTATTAAAGGTGATGCAATTACAAAGCTTTCTTGCATCATCATGGGATTAGGCCATATATTTAGAGGTCAAAAAGTTCGCGGAATAATATATTTCTTGTTTGAAGTCTTTTTCGGAATATATATTGCGGTTTTCGGCGGAAGATATCTCGCTATGTTTTTTCAAAACTTCTTTACCGGCGGAAATGTTGGTTTTACGCAGACTTACATTTCGTCAGAGTGGAATGCTGAACTCGGCGAATATACAAAAGTTCCCGGTGATAACTCTTTTCACGTGGTACTCTACGGAATACTGACGCTCTTTGTAATATTCTTCTTTGCTGTTGTATGGTGGCGCAGTATAAAAGAATCCGCAGAGCTTGAGGAAATGAAAATTATAGGCAAAAGAGTAAATCTCTTTCGTGATGATGTAAGAAATTATCTTGACGGCCAGTTTCACACAACACTGCTTTCACTTCCGATGTTGGGACTTTTTCTTTTTACGGTAGTTCCTCTGGTAACTATGATAATGATTGCATTTACAAATTACGATGCAAATCATGAAGTTCCGGAAAGGCTTTTTCAGTGGGTAGGTTTCCAAAATTTTACCGATATGTTAAGCGGAAATTCTTCCTTGGGAAAGACGTTTTGGAGAGTGCTTGCGTGGACTTTGGGTTGGGCAGTGCTTGCTACTTTTACGAACTATTTCGGCGGAATGTTGCTTGCTGTTTTTATTAATAAAAAAGGCATCAGATTTAAACGCGGATATCGTACCTTGTTTGTGGCGACAATAGCCGTTCCGCAATTCGTTTCGCTTATGATTATATCAAAAATGCTTGACACCGGCGGCGGAATGCTCGGTAGCGGCGGCGGTATAATCACGCAGTTTGTGGAAAGAATTTTTAATTATCATATGCAATTCGGTCTTGATATTACAACGACTCGAATTTGGATAATAATTGCCAATATGTGGATAGGAATACCTTACAGTATGCTTCTTTGCAGCGGAATACTGATGAATATACCTTCGGATTTATATGAATCCGCGAGAATAGACGGAGCAAGTCCTGCAAGGCAATTTCGTAAAATAACGCTTCCGTATATGCTCTTTGTAACGGGTCCGTATTTGATAACACAGTTTATAGGAAATATAAATAACTTCAACATTATATTTCTCCTTAGCGGAGGCGGCCCGGGAGATAACATTAAATATACGAACGGAGCAAAAGGAACGGACCTTTTGATAACATGGCTCTATAAACTATCACTTGGTGCAGACAGAAATTATAAACTTGCCTCGGTAATAGGTATTTTAGTGTTTGTGATTTCTGCAGTGTTTTCGCTGGTTGTTTATAACAAGTCGTCTGCGGTTCAAGGAGAGGGAAATTTTCAGTAAAGGCAGGATTGTATTTTGAAAAAAAGCAAACTACAGAAAAAATCCATAGCGGGACAACTCATATTAACGGCACTTGCAATATTATGGATTATACCTTTGATTTATCTTGTCATACAATCGTTCAGAGGAGAACCGGGAGCTTGGAGCCCTACGTTTTTTCCGCAAGAGTGGACTTTGGACAATTATAAAAGGCTCTTTTTGGAAACAAACTTTCCGTCATGGTATTTGAACACATTTATAATAGCCCTTGTAAGCTGTTTGATTACTACTGTTTTTGTGCTGGCTGTATCGTATGTGTTCAGCAGAATGAAATTCAGAGCGCGAAAGCCTCTTATGAATGTAATGCTTATACTCGGAATGTTTCCGGGATTTATGAGTATGTCGGCGGTGTATTTCCTTTTAAAAATACTTTTGCCGAACAATTACCAATCTATGGCAAGTCTTATAATTGTGTATTCGGCAGGGGCGGCATTAAGCTACTATATTGCAAAAGGATTTTTCGACACTGTACCGAAATCTTTAGATGAAGCGGCAAGAATAGACGGAGCAAGCAGAGCACGCATATTTTGGAAAATCATATTGCCTTTAAGTAAGTCTATAATCATATATACGATTCTTATAAGTTTTATAGCTCCGTGGTGTGATTTTATATTTGTTTCGTTTATTATGTCGGGTGTTCCGGATACTTCTAAATACACTGTTGCACTCGGAATGTACAGGTGGCTTGAAAGAGAAAGTATTCAGCAGTATTTTACAACCTTTTGCGCCGCGGCAGTTATAGTGGCAACCCCGATAACATTATTATTCATGTGGCTGCAAAAATATTATGTCGAAGGAATAACAGGCGGTGCCGTGAAAGGCTGACAAATAAATTAAAGGGATGAAATAATGGCAAATTTATCTTTAAAACACATTTATAAAATATATGATGACGAAGTGAAGGCGGTAAATGACTTTTGTATGGATATAAAAGACAAAGAATTTATCGTTTTCGTAGGGCCTTCCGGTTGCGGAAAATCCACAACTCTTCGTATGATTGCAGGTTTGGAAGAGATTACTGCAGGTGAGTTGAGAATAGATGATGTAATTGTAAATGACCTCGAACCGAAAGACAGAAATATTGCAATGGTATTTCAAAATTATGCGTTGTATCCGCATATGAGTGTGTATGAAAATATGGCATTTGCATTAAAAACTGCAAAAGTGCCCAAAAATATTATAGAGGAAAAAGTAAAGGAGGCTGCGGAAATTTTAGGAATAACACAATATCTTGAAAGAAAACCTAAAGCTTTATCGGGAGGTCAACGTCAGCGCGTGGCATTGGGAAGAGCGATTGTAAGAAATCCTAAGGTCTTTTTACTTGATGAACCTTTGAGTAACCTCGATGCGAAATTAAGGGCTGCAATGCGTGCGGAAATTTCCAAACTTCATGAGAAATTGCAAACTACTTTTATATACGTAACTCATGACCAGGTGGAAGCAATGACAATGGGGACAAGAATTGTTGTAATGAAAGACGGATTTGTTCAGCAGATAGACACACCGAAGAATTTGTTTAAATATCCCGTGAATATATTTGTGGCCGGTTTTATAGGTACACCGCAAATGAATTTTTTTGATGCTAAAATTACAAAAAAAGACTCTTTAGTGCGTTTTGAGCTGGAATGCGGCGCGAATATATCTGAAGAATATGCTGAAATTGATAAAATTCCAATTGGATACATGGATGGTCAAATACCGGTGGTCGTTGGTATTCGCCCTGACGATGTAAAACTTGATGATGTTGCCTATAACGAACAAGAATGGGGAAAAGCAGATGCGAGAGTAACATTGGTAGAATCTTTGGGCGGAGAAACTTTGATTTACGCTGATATGAATGTGAAAAATACAAGTGACAAGCATGGAATTGTTGTTGTAAAAGCAGGTGCGGACAGCGAAATTAAAAAAGACGATATTATTAAAGTTGCAATAAAGAAAAGTAATCTGTATTTCTTTGATAAAGAAACGCAGTTAAATATAAAGCCGAGAATTCCGAAAGAAAACATTTTGGATTGTGTTATTAAAAACGGTCGATTGTATTTTGGAAAACAAGAATTGAAATTACCGCCTGTTTTTGAGAATTTAAAAAGCGGTGAATGTAAAATAGCAGTTCCGCCTGAAGCTGTTGTTTTAGGCGAAGGCAGAGCGAAAGCAAAAATATCAAGTGCGGAAGTAATAGAAGACAAAGTTCTCTATCGTCTTGAAATTTTAAATAATGATGAAAACTTTAACGGCGCGCCGCTTTTCGCTTTGGAGCTTGGAAAACAATGTTTTGACGAAGGAGAAAAAATTGTTTTTGATATTGATTTCAGCAAAGTTAGCATAAAGGAGCAAAATATTGAGCCTATAGAAAAAACAAATGTTCTTAAATGTACTTTTGTAAAAAAACGCGGAGATAAAAAGAAATATAAATTCTATTTTGATATAGAAAATCAGCTTTTAAAAGCTGATGAAGCGATATGCGAAAAATTATTTGCGTCAAAAGGAACTCAAATATTTGATATTCCGCTGGAAATGGTTTTTATGCCTGACAGTATTGAAGCAGAAAAATACGTATCGGACGGACTCGATTCCATTGCAGGTAAAGTGACGGATGTTTTTGACTACGGTATGAAATGCTTTGCAAAAGTTCGAGTGGGAAGCAGCGATATTATAATAATGCACAAATGTGAAATCGGAGAAAAGCTTTCGATAAGATTTAACGAAAAGGGTTTTAATGTAAAAGATAAAACAAAAGATATCATAATTGTTTGATTGAAATTTATTTTGTTAAATGTTAGAATTGAAAGACAGCAAAAATACAAAAAAACAGATAAAGAGAATGATATAAATGATAATATTTGACACAAAAGAATTTATAAAAAACTATACGTACGACGGAAACGATTTGGGTGCGGTTATAAACGATGATAAAACAACTTTTAAAGTTTGGGCACCTACTGCTTCGAGAGTAATCCTTAACCTCTTTACGCAAGGTCACGATATAGCGGCATATAAAAACGTACCCATGCACTATACGGAAAAAGGTGTATGGGAGCATACGGAATGTTGCGGTCACGGCACTTACTATACTTACACCGTTACGACAGATGCAGGTACTCAGACAACTGCTGATCCTTATGCTAAATCAGCAGGTGTTAACGGCGAAAGAAGTATGGTAATAGACCTTTCAAAGACTAATCCGGATGATTGGGATAAGGATTCCTTTAAAGGCACTAAAACTTATACAGAAGCAGTTATTTGGGAAGTTCATGTACGTGATTTCAGTAACAAAATAGCGGAATCAAAATACAAGGGCAAATTCCTTGCATTTACCGAAAAAGGATTGAAAAACAGCGCAGGAGTCAGTGTTGGTATAGACTATCTTGTGAATCTCGGGATAACTCATGTACACCTTTTGCCTGTGTATGATTATGCTACTGTTGACGAAGCAAATAGTGATGCACAATTTAATTGGGGCTATGATCCTAAGAATTATAACGTGCCGGAGGGAAGTTACTCCACAGATCCGTATAACGGAGAAGTGCGAATTATTGAATTCAAAAAAATGGTACAAGCACTTCATAATGCCGGTATAGGTGTAATTATGGATGTGGTTTATAACCATACCTATGAGCCGAACAGCTTTTTTAACAGAATTGTTCCGGGATATTATTATAGGTATTTGGAAAACGGGGAAAATTCAAATGCCAGCGGTTGCAGTAACGATACGGCTTCTGAAAGAAAAATGTTCCGTAAATTTATGGTAGACAGCGTAAGTTATTGGGCAAAGGAATACAAATTAGATGGTTTCCGATTTGACCTTATGGGACTTCACGATTTGGAAACAATGAAACAAATAGAAAAAGCAGTGCACAAAATCAATCCTCGAGCAATTATTTACGGAGAGGGTTGGACTATGGGTTATACTATAGATGGGTCGCTGCAAGCAAATCAACAAAATATCGGTCAAATTAAGCCTTTAAAAGGCTCTGCAGGGGCAGTTAGCGTATTTAATGATGTGATTCGCGATGGACTTAAAGGCAGCGTTTTTGGGGCGAATTCGAGAGGCTATATTAGCGGCGAACATTCAAATTATGAATCGAGTGTTAAATTCGGAATATCAGGCGGTAAATTACCTTGTGCGTATTGGCGTGTTGACAATGCTGCGGTAATAAATTATATGAGCGCTCACGATAACCATGCTTTATGGGATAAACTTTGGCTTTCGAACGCAGAGGACAGTGAAGAAATCAGAGCCAAAATGAATCGTTTGGGAGCTGCGATTGTTATGATTTCGCAAGGTACACCGTTTATGCAAGCCGGAGAGGAAATGCTCAGGAGTAAAAATTGCGACGAAAACAGCTATAAATCAAGTGATGAAATTAATAATATAGACTGGGAGAGGCTTTTGCCGGGAAGTGAAGCTTATGAAACGATGATGTATTACAAAGGTCTCATTGAGCTTCGTAAAAACAGCTCGGTTTTGACATCACAAGGAAAAACTTTGATTACTTTCGGTAATTTAGCAAAAGGCGGTATGACAGTTCTGTTTGAATATGACGACAAGTCAATTCTCGCACTTATAAATCCTACAAAAGATTCTGACACGTACACACTTGACGCAGAGTGGAATGTCCTTGCAGACGGTATTAAGGTAGGAGCAGAGACTATAGAAAATGTGAGCGGAGAGGTTGATGTTTTACCGCAATCAGTAATGATCTTTGCCAAATGAGGAGTATTAACCATGAATAATATTTTGTTGTGGGCGGATATTTCACAATTGCCGGATATAATGCAAAATCCGGAAGCAACCGCAAATATTCCGCCTGAGCAAATAAACAGAATACTTAAGTATCAGTTGCCGATGAACAGGAAGCAGTGTTTATGTGCGCGCCTCATGGAAAAGTTTATTGCAGATACATACGGGTTTTCTTTAGCAGAAATAACCATGGGGCCAAACGGCAAGCCTTATGCGGCTTATATAAATTATAATATTTCACATTCGGGGAATATCGTAATCTGTGCAGTAAGTGACGATTCGGTTGGCTGTGATGTTGAGCTTGTAAGGAATGTAAAGCGAGATGTTGCTGACAAGTATTTTACTGAGAATGAAAAGAAATTGGATTTCTTTAAGGTTTGGACCGCGAAAGAAAGTTATTTGAAAATGACGGGAGAGGGAATATGCCCCGATTTGAAGAATATAGAGGTTGTTTTTGAAGAAAACAAGAGTTTTATAAAAAGAAACGGTATTATAGAAGATTGTTTTTTGTCGGAATACAATATTCCCGGTTATTCTGAGTATATTATTTCTGTGTGCAGCAAGTCAGAGACCTTTAACTTGCAAGAATTTTCGTATTAATATATACTGTTTGGGATTTAAAGAGTTTTTATTGGGAGGTGTCTTTGTTGGCAGAAGATAATATTAACATTAACACTGATACGGATGTGCAAAGCAATTACGCGATTTTGGGTATCAGTGAAAATGCCGATAAAGAGCGTGTGGAAAAGAAATATGCAATGCTTATTAAGCAGTACAAGCATAAAACTGACGAATACGGCACCACTAATGAGGATTTAGCGTATTATAATAAAATTACAAAAGCATATAACGAGATAATGGGGATTAAAGATGATTATTCGGATATGGATCCCACAAATATTATTCCGTATTCAATACGCAAAAGATTTCAAAAGTTTTCGGCAACCATTGAGAATTATAAAATGTTGATTTGCGGTATTTTGCTTTTTTGCGTGATTATCATACTTACTGTTTTGCAAGTTAAGGATTCTTTTAAAGATGATATAAGCATAAAATTTGTAGGCGCTTTTGCATCCGGGTATTCGACAAGCGAAGACGGATACATTGATGTACAGATAAAAGATAAATCTGAGGTGGTTGATGCACCGATAGTGTCATTTTTTACTGTTGTCGAAGGTGAAACATCGCTCCTTGATTCTACTGCTAAAAATGCAGCGGTACAGTTTAGAACTGAGTTCACAACGGGTGCGTTGGATGTTATTATAATAGACAAAGAAAATCTTGAAATTTATATAAAGCAACTTGTGTTTTTAAAGCTGGATGACTTTTTGGAAGAACACAAAAATGATACAGGTTTTGAAAATCTGAATGTATTCAATTATGAAAATTCCGGCGAGGAAGACGATTACGCAGAGTCCGGAATTTATGCCGTTGAGATTACCGATACGTCATTTTTTGAAGGTATGAATCTCGAAAAAAGATATCCCGAAGAAAGACAAACCATGTATCTTGCAATTGCAAGAACAAGTAAACGCCCTGACATAGCCAAGGCGTTTGCTGCTGAAATTATTTCTGCCAATAAGTGATTATTTTATTTCTAAAGTATATAAAGCTTGTCCGCGCGTCCCGATAACCACTGTGTTATTGTAAACAATGGGGGATGCTTCTATTGCACCGTTAAGTACCAGCGAATCACACAATGCTCCGGTAAGACCGTCTAACATATACAATCTGCCATTTACGTCACCTATAATAATATAACCTTTTCCTGTTTTTTCATCGTAAACGATGCAAGGTGAGCTCCAAGTGTAATTACTCAGTTCGAATTTCCATAATTCTTTTCCTGTTTTGGCATCAAGTGCAACGAGATAACCGTCTGTATAAGAGGGTGTTTTTGCAAGGGGAACGTATAAAATGTTGTCTAATGTCCCTTTACCTAAAGCCAAAGAGCCTTGTGCGCCGCCTGATTGACCATCCGTAGTTCTGCACATATAATCAGTTCGCCAAACGATTTCACCTGTTTGTCCGTTGATTTTGAAAATCGGTACAGGAGCTGGTATTTCTCCGTTTTCGCGCCAACCGTAATGATATGCAGTTGACATATAGATATACGGAATTCCGTTTTCTACTTCAAGTACGCCGGTACAATTAGTGTCATCCAAAACATCTTGAACCCAAATGAGTTTTAAAGTATTCATATCAAGACACATAAGGTAACCGCTGTTATCAACCAAGTAAAGGTAATTTTGGAAAGCCATAGGGCTGCTTTCAAAACCGTAATAATATTTACCGGACATACGGTTTTTTGCTCCTGAATAACGCCATTTAACAACATTAGGGTTTATGGAAAGAGTACCTGCGTTTTCGTCGTATTTAGTGCCTAATGTAATAAAATACACTGCACCGTTTTCTCCGGGATAGATAAGAGTGTCGGTTTCTGCATCAACCAAAGGGGAAGCATCAAACGCATACCAACCTCTCGGTGCAAACGAATCAAAGCGTCCAAATTCATAAATTATTTCATTTGTAACCAAACTTATAATATATGCAGAAGGGTAAGTTCCTGATGGACTTATATCTCCGCTACCCACATAGAAAAGAGGGATGCCTCTCGGATCAAGTGAGCCGCCGCCTTTGAAAACAATATTACAAACTATAGGGTCACGCGTTGCTTTCCCTGTTTCGAATTCATAAAAGTATATTTTACCGTCTTGTGCCGGTGCGATAACTTCTGTTAAATGTTCTTGTTCCTTTGCCCAATCGTACATTTTCATGATTTGACGGGTAGATTTTGACCATTCTTGAATGGAAACTTGTCCTGTCCAACCAAAACCGGACCAATAACCTTCGCCTGTGGTAGTTTTAAGAGAACCTGTGCTTTGTTTCCAAATGGGTTCTTTGTTAAATTTTGCTTCTGTTATGTTTTGTTTTCCGAAAACACCGGATGCATCCCTGTAATTATTACCACGGAAACCAAAAATACCGTTTATGTCAGTGTATTCGCTGCTATCACCAAAGAAAATTTTATTTTCTCTTGAGTATTCGGTTGCTTTTTGTCCGTTAACTAAAATATCCGTTCTAATTCCGAAATCTTCGGGTTGCGTGCCTGTTGTGGCGTACGCTTCTATTATAGGCGTGGGTGTAGGCGTAGGAGTCGGTGTAGGTTGTAAAGTTGGCGAACTTGTCGGAGTTGAAGAGTTTCCGCTTTGAACAGCATTATTTGTGGGGGAAATTGCAGAAACATTGTTATTTTCCGAAGATGTTGTGTCAACCACTTCTGCTTTACAACCATACAAAATAAATACAGCGCAAATAATTACGCTGTAGATTATAAAAAGTTTGATTCTTGAATTAAAAAGTTTTGTATTCATATTGTTAATTAAAATTCAAATTTATTTTCACGGTCGAACATTGCTTCGAGTTCTTGCTTGGGATCTTTCCCCTCAAACAACATTTTATATATTGCAGTTGAAATAGGGAGGTCTACATCATAATCTTTGGCAAGTTTAACCATTGCCTTTGATGTATCAACGCCTTCGGCAAGTTTTGCGGATTTTATACCGCGCATGAAATTTTCGCCGTAAAGTCTGTTTTGACTGTATTCTGAAAAGAGCGTTGCTTGATAATCTCCGAGGTGTGAAAGTCCGTAAGCAGTAAGCTCGTTTCCGCCCATTGCACGAATAAGTCTTGCAACTTCTCTGGCACCTCTTGCCATAAGAGCACCTTTAAGTCCCGAGCAGTTGATACCATCAAGCATTCCGGCGGCAATACCCATTACGTTTTTGGCAGCAGCGCCTATTTCACAACCTACAAGGTCTTGACCGTAATAAAAACGAATCAAACTACTGTTAAGTTCGTTTACAAGATGCTTTGTAAGGTTGACTTCCAAAGAAGAAATTACCATACAGCTTGGTCTGCCGGCATAGAAATCCTGCACATGACCGGGACCTACCCAAACTGCAACTCTTGTATTGTAACCCATTTCTTCATAGAAAACTTGTGTTAAACGTTTGCCGGTTTCTGATTCGATACCTTTCATACAGAGAATGAATGTTTTATTTGTTAAAGCACCTCTTGCACTTAATTTCTCATTTGCTTTGATTTCTCTCAAAAATCCACGGAATAACTGAGCGGGAACAGATACAACTATGTAATCTGATGACAATATTGTATATTCAAGGTTATCGGTAATTTCGATTTCATCAGGTAAAATAAGATAATCATTTTTTCTCTCTTTGCTGAATCTTATATAATCGGGAGAGTCAGACGGACCATAAAACTTAACATTATGTTTTTTTATGGCGCTGCAGTACCAAGCAATGCAGCTTCCCCAACGTCCCATTCCAACTACGGACATATTCATAAAAAAACGCCTCCGAAAAAAATTTATACAATGTTTAGTATACAATACAAATTCTGAAAATACAAAATAAATTTTAATAAGAAAAGATTATTTGAATTTTTTGGAATCGAAAGCAAAAAAAACGAAAAAAGTTGCAAAAGGACAAAAAATATATTATAATCAGTACATGCAAATATGTTAATGTTTGCACAATAATTTTAAAGGGAGTGTTCATAATGAAAAAAATCCTGTCAATAGTATTGGTAGTTGCTTTAGCAATCGGTTGCTTTGTTGGTTGCGGCAAAGATGACAAGAATAATAGCGATGCACAAGCTAACAGCAATAACAGTGTCACAGGTAATGAGGTAAAAGGTGATTTGACTTTTTCCGATATTTCGGGAGCAATGTCTAAAATGGCTAATGGTCAAGAAATAAACATCAAACTTTCGATTACATTAAAACCTGTACTTGATGAAAATTATACAGAGGAAGATTTTATTGAAGAATCTGCAGGACTTGTAATCAAAAAGGGAGATGGCCTATTTGAATTGCCGTTGTCTTTAAGTGGCGTTGCAGGAAATAAAAAAGCAAATTTGACTTTGAAATTTGCAGATAAGAATATAACAGATATTATTGTTGTTGAAGAAAAAGTATATGTTAACGGAAAAGCAATTTTTGAATTGATTTCTTCTTTCATTCCTGAAGAATTTGAGTATGAATTTGCATGGCCTTGTGCAAATTCTTATATTGAAGTTAAATCCTTTATGGAATATATTCAAGAAGTAAATCAACAAGAAACTGAATCAGAAGATATCTACTCGGATGAATTCAATGACTTGGAGTGGTCGGAAGTTTCTGCTGATTTAAACGATGACGAGTGGGTTGAGGGCGACGACTACTACATAGAGGAAGATTATACTGTGGGTTATTCTATAATAAGCGGTCTTGATGAAGAATCAATAAATCAACTTAAAGACGTTATCGAAGTAATCTCAACTGCAATTCCTGAGACAACACTTAAATCACTCGGAAAGCAAGTTGCAGATATATTAACAAACAACAATGCGCTTACAATGGATTCCGACAAAATTTCAATTAAAATTGATACAAAGAATTTGAAAGGTATTGTTTTGGCATTTGTTGATTTAATACGTGCTAATGGCGCAGACGTAATTGATTATGTGATGCAAGCTATTATTAAGAGCGATAAGATCGATGAAGAAATGAAAACTTCAATGACAACAGGCTATAATAAAGACGATGTTAAGAAAGATTTAGAAAACGAGTTGGATTCTGCTGAAATCGGTAAGGAAATCGATGAAACTCTTCCCAAAATGAAAGACACGCATTTTTATATCGATATGAGTGCTGATGAAAATTCTGCGAAATTCAATTTAGATATTCTTCTTGATGGATTGGTATCTGACGAAACTGAAGAAGAAACATCTGAATTCCCTGAATATGAAGATGAAAGTTTTGAACTTTCACAAATGGGAATTACTTTGGGTATTGAATGCAAGGCAAAAGACGTAACTGTTTCTGCTCCTGCAAGCGTTCTTACTGAGGCGGAAATCAATACTTTGCTTGTTGTTATTGCTTCATTGTTTGGATAATATTTAAACTGAAAAAGCATTTATAAACAGTAAATGATTCCTCATTAGCAGTGCCTTTGAGGAATCATTTTTTTGTTATATGAATATCAAAAAATAATGGTTGTCTTTTTTTGCCTTATGGTGTAAAATTAATCGACAAATTCAATTTTTAATATTTTGGAGGTTTTTATGATTACAGCAGGAGAATTTAGAAACGGTATTACATTCGAAATGGATGGCAACGTTTTCCAAGTTATAGAGTTTCAGCACGTTAAGCCCGGTAAAGGAGCTGCTTTTGTAAGAACAAAATACAAGAATGTTATTACAGGTGCTACAGTTGAGCGTTCTTTCAACCCCTCAGATAAAATGCCTAAAGCGCATATTGAGAGAAAAGAAATGCAATACAGCTATGTTGATGATGGTTTGTATTACTTTATGGATCTTGAAACATACGAGCTTATGCCTATCGATGGTACTACAGTTGGTGACTCTCTCAAATTTGTTAAGGAGAACGATATTTGTAAGATCCTTTCTTTCAAAGGTAAAGTATTCGGTATCGAGCCTCCGATTTTTGTTGAGCTTGAGGTTATCGATACAGAGCCCGGATTTAAAGGTGATACAGCAACAGGTGCTAACAAACCTGCTACTGTTGAAACAGGTGCTACAGTTAAAGTTCCTTTGTTCGTAAACAAAGGCGATAGAATCAAAATCGATACAAGAACAGAAGAGTACATGGAGAGAGCATAAGGAGGTTTTAAAATGGGTTATTTATCAGAAAGAGTAAGTTATTTAAGAGGTCTCGCAGATGGTCTTAATATCAGCGATGACACTAATGAAGGTAAACTTTTAAAAGTCATCATTGATGTACTTGATGATGTTGCAATTTCTGTTGAAGAAGTTGAAGATGAGCAAAAAGCTCTTCTTGATGACATTGATGAACTTGATGAGCGTCTTGCAGATGCTGAGGATTGCATTTATGACGATTGTGACTGTGATTGCGACTGTGACGATGACGATGATGATTGTTGTTGCTGCGATTGCGAAGATGACGATTTTGAGTATAATGACCTTGAATGTCCTAATTGCGGTTGTGAAATCGAGCTTGATTCTGCGATCGTTGACGAGGAAAAAAGCGTTTTGATTTGTCCTGAATGTCACAATGAAATTGAAATTGAGTGGCTTGATGATGATGAAGAATGTTGCTGCGGTTGTTGCGATTGCGAAGAATAATCGCTGATTAAATTTTATAAGTAATTAAGGAGCTGTCTATACAGCTCCTTTTTGCATATAAGGAGATTTTGTGCTATAATTACTGACAAATATTCGGAGGAACAGTAAATTGTTAGAATTGAATTCTTTAACCAAAATATATGATATTAACAGTGTGCCTGCAGTATTGGATGTGAATCTTAAAGTTGAAAAGGGTGAAATTTTCGGCTTTATCGGACCTAACGGTGCCGGTAAATCAACTGTAATTAAAATGATTACCGGTATTTTGAAACCAACGCAAGGCGAAGTCTTTGTTGATGGTATGAGCATGTCAAAACGTCCTGTTGATTGCAAAAAGATTATTGGTTATGTTCCCGATAATCCGGATATATATGAAAGACTTACAGGAAATGAATATTTAAATTTTATGGCGGACGTTTATGATGTGCCGGTAAATGACAGAAAAGAGAGAATTAATAAATATATCAAAGCTTTCGGTATTGAAAGTGCGATAAATCAGCAAATTAAAAGCTTTTCTCATGGTATGCGCCAAAAACTTGTTATTACAGCTGCTCTTGTACATCAACCTAAATTATGGATTCTTGATGAACCTATGGTAGGTCTTGACCCTATGGCAGTGAAAACTTTAAAAGATGAAATGAAAGAACATTGCAAAAAGGGAAATACTGTTTTTTTCTCCACACACATCTTAGAAGTTGCCGAAAAGTTATGTGACAGAGTCGGGATTATTAACCGAAGCGAGCTTGTAGCAATAGGCACAGTTGAAGAACTTAAAGCAAAAGCTAATACCGGTGATTCTTCTTTGGAAGATGTTTTTATGAATATTGTAAAGGGTAATTGAGATAACAGAAAAAGAAGGTGACTGTTATGAGAAAATTTGCAGTATTATTAAAATTTCAATTTAAATATAAATTAGGCTTTCAGAGGATAAAAGAAGCCTTTTTTCTAATGCGTAATCACAAAATTTCCTCTTTGGCGGCTGCTTTGATTCTTTGTGTAATTTGTGTATGTATTTTTGTTCCGTACGGAATAGTTATGAGCGCGATATATGATGTTTTTGCTGCTTCCGATAATACAGAAGGATATTTTTCTGCTATTACAATTATGGCAAACGCAATCGTGTTTTTTACATCGATTTTTTCTGCTTTCGGTATAATGTTTGGCGATAAAGACAAACAAATACTTACACCGCTGCCTATAAAGAAAAAACACATATTTTTAGTAAATTATTTAACACTTTACACTACTGCGCTGATTTCTTCATGTTTGTTTTTGTTCCCGGGTTTTATTGTGTTTTTTGTAAAAACAGGCTTTTCAATGTCCTTACTGTTCAAAATGTTATTGGGAACAGTTTTTTTTCCGTCGATGCCCCTTGCAATTTCATTTGTGCTGATTTCTCTGATAATGAGATTTGCTTCAAATTTCAGATTAAAAGAAGCTGCAGCGACATTTCTTGGAGCATTGCTGGTTTGCATAAGTTTGCTTTTTAGCAATAATAACGAACTTTTAACTGCACTATTAACAAAAACACATACATTTAATAAAATTCTTTTGAATTCTTTCTTTTTCAGTAAATCACTTACGGCAGTCGGTATAAAATCTTCAGCATTTTTATTTTTCAGTATTGTTTTTGCACTATTAATAATGCTTATGGTTTATTTGTGCGGCGGATATATATATGACAGTATAACAGAGAAAATGCATTCCGTACCCAAAAGTACAAAAGCATTGGTAAAATTCAGTCAAAGAGGGCAGCATAACGCCTTTTGCGTAAAAGAAACCAAAACTATATTAAGAAGTCCCGTTTATGCACTTAATTGTGTTATTAATATCGTAATTGCGCCGGTTGCGGCATTTATGATTTCGAAGCGCATTGTGCAAATAAAATTGGATTTTTTGGGAGTATTTGAGATTGCAATGATAGGTGTTTTTATTGCCTTTGCAATTATGTCGATGAATATGGTGCCGTCTACATCTTTGTCCAGAGAGGGCAAATGCTATTGGATTACGCAAATTGTACCTGTGAGTTTGAAGAATCAGGCAAAAGGCAGAATAAAGGCGGCTGTGATTTTGTATTTAATCGCAGGCGAAATATTTATATTTTTATTTGGTATGTTGCTAAAAATTGATTTTTTGTATATTATATATGGGTTAGCGATTATCCCGGTAGGAGCATTGCCGTTTTCGTACAGCGGATTGCTTATAGACCTGGTAAAGCCTAAATTATACTGGGACAAGGAAACTGAGGCAGTTAAACAGAATTTTAACGGTTTACTCGGAATACTTGCGGGTATATTTTTAACGGTTATTTATATGATTCCGTTCGGTTTATACATGGCGGGATTTTTTACAAAAGAGCTGACATTGGTAGTTGAGCCGATTGTGATATTTGTATGCTTGTTAATTACGAGATATTTACTGAATAAGCGGCTCGAAAAGGGTTAAAAGTTTTAATTTATTTATAGAAGGAAAAGGTGAACTTTAATGAAAATTGATAAAATCAACAGCGGAGTTTATTATGTTAACGGCAAATTGGTGCCGGAAAAAGAAGCAGGACGCAGTGCGGCCGAGAAAGCGCAAGCAGCAAAAGGTACTATTTGTTATTCAATACTTGCAAACCACGTTATAGAAGGTACTGCAGACCAAAGTAAATTGAAGCTGAAATTTGATTCATTGGCTTCCCATGATATTACATATGTGGGAATTATACAAACAGCAAGAGCAAGCGGATTAAAGAAATTCCCTGTACCGTACGTTCTTACTAACTGCCATAATTCACTTTGCGCAGTTGGCGGCACAATTAACGAAGACGACCATGTTTTCGGACATTCTGCAGCAGTAAAATACGGCGGAATTTACGTTCCTGCGCATCAAGCAGTTATTCATCAGTACATGAGAGAAATGATGGCAGGCTGCGGCAAAATGATTATAGGCTCTGACAGCCACACTCGTTATGGTGCTTTGGGCACAATGGCGGTAGGCGAGGGCGGTCCTGAGCTTGTAAAGCAACTTCTTTCAAGACCTTATGAGGTAAACAAGCCTGAAGTAATCTGTATATATTTAGACGGCAAACCGAGACCGGGTGTAGGTCCTCAGGATATAGCACTTGCAATTATAAAAGCAGTATTTGCTGACGGTTTTGTTAAAAATAAAGTTATGGAATTCGTAGGCCCCGGCGTAAAAGAGCTTTCTGTTGAGTACAGAAACGGTATTGACGTTATGACAACAGAAACAACTTGCTGGTCATCAATTTGGGAAACAGACGATAAGGTAAAAGATTATCTTACAGTTCACGCAAGACCTGAGGATTATAAAGAAATGAAACCTCAAGAAGGTGCTTACTACGATGGCGCTTTAGTAGTGGATATGGCAAGTATTCCGTCAATGATAGCGATGCCTTTCCATCCAAGCAATGTGTACACAGTAAGAGAGCTTATTGATAATGCAGAGGAAATTTTCAAAGAAGTAGAAGCAAAAGGTATTGAGCAATACGGAGACAAAGTGCGTGAATACAGACTTACAGAGAAAGTTCGTGACGGCAAAGTATATGTTGACCAAGGTGTAATCGCAGGATGTTCAGGCGGTACATTTGAAAATATTTGCAGAGCAAATGAAATTCTTGCAGGTAAATCTATCGGTACCGGCTCATTCTCTTTGAGCGTTTATCCTGCCAGCCAGCCTGTTTCAATCGCTCTTACAAGAAACGAAGTTATGGCGGACCTTATGAATGCAGGTGCTACAATAAGAACTGCTTTCTGCGGACCTTGCTTCGGCGCAGGCGATGTACCTTCAAACAATGGATTCAGTATAAGACATACAACAAGAAACTTCCCCAACAGAGAGGGCTCAAAGCCGTCTGACGGACAGATTTCTTGGGTTGCGCTTATGGACGCTCGTTCTATTGCGGCTACTGCAAGAAACGGAGGAATACTTACTCCTGCTGATGAAATTGCGGCTGAAATCGGCCTTGAAGAAAGTCCTGTTGAATATAAATTCGATAAAACAGTATATGAGAACAGATTGTATTTCGGTTACGGCAAAGCGCAAGAAGAAGCTCCTTTGAAATATGGTCCCAACATTGCAGACTGGCCGAAAATGCAAGCTCTCACAGATAATATTTTGCTTGAAGCTGCTTGTGTAATTGATGATCCCGTTACAACAACAGACGAGCTTATTCCCAGCGGCGAAACTTCGTCTTATCGTTCAAACCCTTTAAGACTTGCTGAATTTACTCTTTCAAGAAAAGATCCTGAGTACGTTGGCAGAGCAAAGAGAATAGCTTCGGCAGAAAAGGCAAGACTCGAATATGTAGAAGGAGATATGTCAAGCGTTGAAGTATTGAATAACATTTACAACGGAATCGGTGATGTTACTACTTTGGCAAACACAACAGGAATAGGAAGTGTTGTTGCAGCAGTAAAACCGGGTGACGGCTCTGCGAGAGAACAAGCTGCATCTTGCCAGAAAGTTCTCGGAGGTTGGGCAAATATTGCTTCTGCTTATGCTACAAAGAGATATCGCAGTAACCTCATTAACTGGGGAATGCTTCCGTTTACAACAGAAGATTTTGAAGGATTGAAATTAGAGTGCGGAGACAGAATTTTCGTTCCCGGAATCCGTAAGGCAGTAGAAGAAAAAATTGCAGATGTTAAAGCTACAATTTACCGTAAAAACGGAAATATTGATGAAACAGTTCTTCAACTTAATGACTTGTCAGATGACGAAAGAAAAATTATTCTTGCAGGCAGCTTGATTAATTTCTATAACTGATAAGTAATCGGAGGAGTAAATATGAAATTTAAAACTTTTACAAAAACAGTGTGCTTTATACTTGCAGTTATTTTATCTTGCGTAATGTTTGTTTCATGCAAAAATGATTCAGAAAAACAAGCTGCTGAAAACGAAGGAAAAGCGCATCCCGTTGTTACAATGACAGTAAAAGATTACGGCGTTATAGTTCTTGAGCTTTATCAGGATGTTGCACCGAATACTGTAGCAAACTTTGTTACGCTTGCAAAATCAGGTTTTTATGATGGTCTTACATTCCACAGAGTAATAGAAGGCTTTATGATTCAAGGCGGCGACCCTGACGGAAACGGTGGCGGCGGTCCCGGCTACAGTATTAAAGGTGAGTTTTCTGCTAACGGATTTGAGAACAATCTTTCACATGAGCCCGGTGTTATTTCTATGGCAAGAGCTACACCTCCGGATTCTGCAGGTTCTCAATTCTTCATTTGTACTTCTGATTGCAGCGGACTTGACGGTCAGTATGCTGCATTCGGTAAGGTGACGTCAGGCCTTGAAGTTGCATATGAAATTGCAAAACAGGGAGATAACTATGATTCGTCGCCTGAAACTCCTATAGTCATTGAAAGCGTAGTTGTTGACGAAAAAGGCGGAGATTACTCATATGTTGAGAAACTTCCGGAGTGAATATAAAAGAGGAGAATTAAAATGAAAAATCAAGAAATAATCGAAAAAAATAAAACTCTTGCACATCCGACCGCGACATTGAAAATAGCAAATTACGGAGTAGTTGAGCTTGAACTTTATCAGGATGTTGCATATAACACAGTGGCGAATTTTATATCGCTTGCCAAAAGCGGTTACTATAACGGACTTATTTTCCACAGAGTAATTGAGGGTTTTATGATACAAGGCGGAGATCCCACAGGTACAGGTTGCGGCGGTCCGGGTTATGTAATCAAAGGTGAATTTGCAATTAACGGTTTCAAAAATGATATTTCGCATGTGCCGGGAGTTATTTCTATGGCTCGTACAAATCAGCCTGATACTGCAGGTTCTCAATTCTTTATTTGTGCAGCCGATTGTACTTTCTTGGACAGACAGTACGCAGGATTCGGAAAGGTGACTTCGGGTCTTGAAGTTGTTTTGGAAATTTCAAAGACAGAAACAGACAGATATGACAGACCGACAGATGATGTTGTTATCGAAAGTATAACAATAGACGAAAAAGGCGGAGATTATTCTTATGTTGAAAAAATTGCGGAAAATTAATTCCGAAAAGCCAGAAAAAAAAAGAAGAACTTTCAGCGAAGTTGTTGAAAGTATGTTAAACGATGCTGTAGCAGAGATGTCTTCTTTCAGAGAAAGTAGATTAAAAACCTTTTATAAATGGTTTTTGCTGCACGCTTTCGTTGCGTTCTTAACACTTTTTGCTTTTAACTTAAATTCAGAGGGTTCATTAAATGAATTTCCTTTTGTACTCGCACTTATCGTGCCGAGAATGATGACTCTGTTCTTGTTTACATTGCCGAGCTACTTTTTGCAAAAGAGAAAAGCAGGTTTCTGCTTCATGACGGCTTTGTGGTTTTTATGGAATTGTATTGCGTATAACAGAATTAAACTCGGAATGGCTACTGCAGCCATTCTGATACTTGTTTCTGTACTTGTTTTTCTTGGAGAAAAGAAGCATGAGCCTTCAAAGTATCGTTCCTTGTTTAATACATTACAAATGTATATGCTTTATTCTGTTGTAATGGTTACAGCTCTTCAAATGGCACAGATGAAAAGCATCATAAAGCCATTTTCGGCTTTTTTGCTTTCGCCTGATATTTTTGGTTGTAACCTTTTGTGCTTCGCTGCATTTGGTTCTGTTATCTTTTGGGTAAGAAGACCGAAAGTTGCCATTTCTCTGTATACAATTTTATGGGCGACACTTGCAGTAATTAGTTTTTGCAAGAGCAAGAAAACTTTCGAACCCGTGCTTTTCCTTGATGTTTTCTCGGTCAGAGAGGGTTTAAGAGCATTCTTTTCATATTACAGCAAATTATTCATTGTAACGATTATTGTATTGGTATTGGCTGCAATTACTGCACTTATTTTCCTTGTCCTCAAAGAAAAGAAGAGAAAATTTTCACTGGTTAAAATGATTGCATCTTTAATATTTGTAATGATTGTTGTAAGCAGTGTATATCTTGTAAGCGGTATGAGTTTTATGCAAACAGAGAGCCGAACAGGTAAGGATGAATACGACAAAAAAGGTTTCGTTTACAGCTTTTTATTTTATTCGGTTGATTCGCTCGTTGTTGAGCCGGAAGGCTACGATGAAACGGTTATAGATGTTATATACGATACCGTTGAAGAAGAATACATTCCGTATGACGGACAGTCGAATCCTCAAAATGTAATTGTTATACAATTGGAATCATTCTGCGATATTTTGAATTATCCCGGCTTAAAATTGGAAGAAGATCCCATGCCTTTTATGCGTTCGTTAATGAAGGATTATACTTCGGGCACGGTAAAAGTACCTGTATTCGGAGGGCTTACTGTTAAGAGTGAGTTTGAATTTATTACAGGTTTAAGTATTCAAAATGTTCCGCTCGGATATAGTCCGTATGTTCAGCATATATACAATAATCCTGTAGATAGTTTGACAAGATATTTTTCAGGGGAGAAATATGCTACAACGGCAATCCATAACTATCAGGGAGAATTCTTTAAACGCCATGAAGTATACGAAAATTTGGGATTTGATACGTATATTCCGTATGAATGTATGCCTGATGCAGAGAAGAAACCTTCGGTTATATGGTCAAATGATATGGTTTTCCTTAATCATATAGAGCAAGCTCTTGACAGTAACGGCGAAGGAAAGAACTTCGTTTATGCGATTACTGTTCAGCTACACGGAGAATATAATCCTATTCCCGAGTCGGAATATACCATGAAAATTTCAGGTATTAAAGATAAGGAGATTGAAGGTTCTATTGCGTATTATGTTCAACAACTTCAAGAAGTTGATAATATGGTTAAAGAACTTATTACAATGCTTTCTGAACGTGAGGAGTCTACGTATGTTATGTTCTATGGGGACCACTTACCTTCATTGTTTGTAAATGTCAGCGATAAGATGACACATGAGCAAAAATATTCCACACCATTCTTTACGTGGAATAATATGGGCATTACGAAATCCGAAAATAGCGAATCAACTGTTGAGTTATTCAAACTTTCAACACTTATGTGTCAGGAATTGAAGATTGATGGATCATTTATGAATAAGTTCCATACGGTATACAGTGACACGGAAAAATATTCTTCTGAATTTTCGTCTATACAATATTACAAGATGTATGACGAGCTTAAAGACGTAGATTTTACAAATGAGGATTATGAAATCGGTCTTTTGCCGTTTACGATAGATGAAATCGTTCTGTCAGAAGAAGAGCCGGATACGTATATTATTAAAGGTACAGGCTTTACAAAAGACACATATTTCTGTTTGGACAATAAAACGGTTTATAATGTTGAATTTGTTGATGAGAATAATGTAATATTGCATAACTTTGATGAGGAGTTGGAAGCTGAAGATAAAATATCGCTCAGAATAATAGGCGAAAAGCTAGGCAATGTTCTTAAGGAGACTAAACAGTATGAATGGGGCAAAGTTACTGATTAAGCTTTTAGAAGAAGAAGGGACACAAGTTGTTTTCGGTTATCCCGGAGGCACTGTTTTGCCCGTTTATAAAGCTTTATATGCATCTAAAAAAATAAGACATATAAGAACTTCCCATGAGCAGGGAGCGGCTCATGCTGCCGATGGTTATGCTCGAGTTTCGGGTAAAACCGGTGTATGTATTGCTACCTCCGGTCCGGGAGCAACAAATCTTGTAACCGGAATTGCAAATGCATATATGGATTCTGTTCCGACTGTTTTTATTACGGCAAATGTATCGCTTTCTCTTATAGGAACGGACAGTTTTCAAGAGGTTGATATAACAGGTATTACGATGTCTGTTACGAAGCATAACTTTATGGTTAAATCTCTTGATGAACTTGCTCCGACAGTGCGTGCTGCATTTAAAATAGCAAACACGGGAAGAAAAGGTCCTGTTCTTATTGATATCCCCAAAGATATTCTTGAAGGGGAGATTCGAACAATAAGTGAGGAGCCTTTGGATGATTTTGTTAATATAAAAGGTAAAAAGTTCCAACCGGAAGAAGCTGTTTTATCGGAGGCAGTAAAACTTATTGATTCATCTTTAAAACCGGTAATTCTTGCAGGAGGAGGAATTAAAGGCAGTAATGCGGCAGAAAGCATTATAAAATTAGCAGAGAAAATTAATGCACCTGTATGCTGCTCTCTTATGGCAATAGGTGAAATTCCGTATTCACATGAGCTTTACGTGGGAAACCCGGGAGTGTACGGAAATTCCGAAGCTAATGAGGCACTGGAAAAATGTGATTTGATAATTGCTGTAGGAACGAGATTCAGCAACCGTACTGCCGTTGAAAAACATCTTAAGGATAAATCTTGTAAGGTTATTCATATTGATACCGACAGAGCGGAGATATATAAAATAATAAAACCGGATTGTTATATATTGTCTGATGCCCAAGAAGCCGTTTGTGCTCTTGAAAAAAGCGTTCAACCTCATGGAAAATGGTATAGCGGTTCTTTGAAAATACATGAGATTGATGATGTACTTAAAGCTGTTCATGATACTTTTGGGGATGATGTTTACATAGTAACCGATGTGGGAATGCATCAAATGTGGGTAGCTCATGGTTATCCTTTTGAGATAAAAGGCCGTTTTATAACGAGCGGCGGTTTGGGAACTATGGGCTTCGGATTGGGCGCTGCCATAGGTGTTCAAACAGCACATCCGGATAAGCCTGTTGTACTGATTACCGGTGACGGGGGTTTCCTTATGAATTGCAATGAGCTTGCTACGGTAAAAAGAGAAAATTTGCCGATAATAACAATAGTTGTTAATAATGGAAAATTAGGCATGGTTAAATCAATGATGAAATCTTCTCGCGGCAGCGGTTTTACAAAGATAAAAGGTGCGCCGAGATTTGCGTCGCTTGCAAGAGCATTTAAAATTAAAGGTTTTACAATAAAGAACGGCAAGGAATTTGCGCAGCACGCTGCGGAAATTAAAGAAAAGAAAATTCCTGCGGTATTTGATTTGATAAGGAGGTAAATTTATGCTTAAAACTATTTCCGTATTGGTAGATAATAAGGCCGGCGTTTTGGCGAGAGTAACAAATCTTTTCAGTAGACGCGGTTATAACATCGACAGTTTGGCTGTGGGAACGGCTAACACAAAAGATATATCGAGAATTACCGTTATCGTTGATTGTGATGACAGAATATTGGATCAGATTGTAAGTCAGCTTGAAAAGCTTGTATATGTCAGAACTGTAAAAGTTCTTAATGATAACAGCAATGTGACAAGAGAACTTGTACTTATTAAGGTTAAGGCACCTGCGGCAGTTAGAAATGATATTATTCAGATTGCAGAAGTTTTCAGGAGCCGTATAATTGATATTTCGCCTGAAACATTAACTATTGAAATGACAGGGGAAGAGCATAAAACAGACGCATTGATGGAAATGATTAAAGAATACGGAATTTTAGAGGTTGCCAGAACAGGTAAGGTTGCTCTTGATCGCGGTGCTGATTTCATAAATTACGCAGAGTAAAATACACAAAGTTAACGATTTGTTAATATTTTTTAAAAAAGTCGACACAAAAAGACACAAAAAAGACACAAATGACTTATAAAATTATGGTAGAGCATCGCAATGATGCTGATTGCTCTCTCCCTCAATGTAATGACCGCAGGAGTTTCTCTTGCGGTCATTTTTCTGTTGATATATTTTTGTCTGTGTGCTAATATTCCAATGTATTTTTTTGATTAATATGGGTGATACAAATGATAAAAGGTAAGTTTAATTTAAATTTTTTGCGTCTATTATTATTAATGATAATTACAGTTACTGTTTTTATTACATCAATTTGTTCTTCTCTCGCAGTGGGATTGGAAGAAATTGAAAGTCAAATCAGCAATCAAGAGTACCAAAAGACAGAGATTGACAAACAATTGGCTTCTTTAAAAAATCAAATTGAAGAACAGAAAAAATTAGATTCCGCAATTACTTCGGAAATGGCAGCTGTTTTAAAACAAAAACAACAGGAAAAAGACAAGCTTAATCAAATGCTTGAAGATTTAGATTATATATATAAGCAGATTGATGAATATTATGAGACAATACAGCAAGCCGAAATTTCGTATAATGAGGCACTTAGTAAATTTTTTACAAGAACTAAAATTATGTATCAATATTCAGACTATAATTTGTTGAAATTATTTGTTGAGTCAAAGGACTATTTTGATTTTGTAAATAGAGAAAAGCTCTTTTTGAAAATGATGGAAAATGATAAAAAGGATCTGGAAGAGCTTTTGATAATGAAATCAGACCTTGAAAATAAAAAGAAAATACAAGAGCAGTTTATGTTAGATACAGAACTTTTAATTGCCGAAAAAAATGCCGTAATAGAAGCAATTGAAAATAACGAAAAAGATATTTATGCAAAACTTGAAGCTTCTCGAGAAGCTATAGATATATTGGAAGCTCAAGAACAGGCGATGATAAAAGAATCCGAAAACATTAAAAATAAGATTCAGGAGTTAGAAAAGCAGTATTCTGACAACTCATATTCTGATTCAGGCCTTATTTGGCCGTCAAGGAGCTCTACTTACATATCTTCTTATTATGGTTGGAGAGATGTACATCCGATTTACGGTAATGGACGTATGCACAACGGAATAGATATTTCTGCGGCGCATGGAACCGACATAATTGCATCGGCTGATGGAGCAGTATCGCTTGTTTTGCACGATGAGGATGGTTATGGTTGGTATATAGTTTTGTATCATGGAGATGGAATATCAACACTGTATGCGCATTGCAGTAAGGTTATTGTAAAAGAAGGTCAAACGGTTAAACAAGGTCAAGTTATAGGACTTGTGGGAACAACAGGAGCATCTACAGGTCCGCATATTCATTATGAGGTAAGAGTAAACGGAACACCGAAAAATCCGTTGGAGTTTATTTCTCCCAAGTAGTTTCGTAGACTTGACGATAGCGTAAAATAAATCTTGGAATTTAAAAAATAAAGATTGAAACTCACCCACTATCTTCCTAAAAGTGATAAAGTAATAATTGGAAAAAGTAGTAACTTGAGAGGGCTTTTGTTGGCGGGGTTTTGTCCCGAAAAGAAAACGAGACAAAAAGTGTCGCGCTGCCGAAAGGGTATTTTGTCCTGAAAAGAAAAACGAGACAAAAAGCACTGCACCGCTGATTGGGAGTTTTGTCCCGAAAAGAAAAACGAGACAAAAAGCACTGCACCGCTGATTGGGAGTTTTGTCCCGAAAAGAAAAACGAGACAAAAAGCACTGCACCGCTAAAAGATAGTTGTATATATTTGTATGATATAGAGGTAGAAACAGATAAAAAATATAAAGATCTTGTGCTAGATGAAATGGTTTGTGTGAAAAAAAGTAAAAAAGAAATATTGAAAAAAGCAAAAATATTTTATACTCGAAGAATTTTTGTAAAAATTATAAATACATATTGACACATTGGGAAAACTGTATTATATTATCAATAGTTGTTAGCACTCGATATAATTGAGTGCTAACAATAAAGAAAGCTGAGGTGAGTAATGTGGCTTATGATGAACTTGATTCAAGAAAAATGTTAATATTAAAAGCTATTATAGATGACTACATCTCAAGTAAAGAGCCGGTAGGTTCACGAACCATAGCAAAGAAATATGATATGGGACTCAGCTCTGCAACGATACGCAATGAAATGGCTGATCTTGAGGAAATGGGTTATTTGTCACAGCCGCATACATCAGCGGGAAGGATTCCGTCAGAAAAGGGTTATCGTTTATATGTTGATAAACTTATGAATCCTGCAATGTCGGATTTAAAGCCTACGGAGGAAGACCTTACACAAATTTGTGATTACATGGAGAATAAAATCCACGAAATGAACCAAATGGTTAAGGCTGCTTCTGAAATTGTTTCGAGAATCACACATTATACTGCAATCGGAATGGCCGGTTCAGAAACAAAACATACTGTAAAAGCTTTACAAATAATATCGGTAGATGTCAGAAAAGTTTTGGTTGTGGTTGTTTTAGATAATGATACCATAAAAAATCAAATGGTAAAAATTGATGAGCCTTTGACGATTGAAGAGCTTTCAAGGCTTTCTGTTATATGTTCAAATGTATTGACAGGCACGAGAGCAGACAGTATTTCTTTGGAAATGATAAATGAGATTGTTGCTATTTCGGGAATCGAAAGATATAAGATTTTACCTATTGTTGATGGTGTTCTTGATTGTATAAAACAATGCGATTCTGCTGAAATTTATACTGAAGGTGCGGCAAATCTTCTTGAACATCCGGAATTTAACGATATTTCAAAAGCAAAATCGCTTATTGAATTTTTAAACAACGAAGAAGAAATGGCGAAGCTTTTGCAGAATTGCGAAGGTGCCGGTGCACAGGGTATTGTTGTTAAAATAGGAACTGAAAATCAGCTTCCCGGTGTAAATGAATGTTCGGTAGTAACGGCGACATACAGTTTCAACGGAGTGAATTTAGGAACTATCGGTGTTATAGGTCCAACAAGAATGAATTATAATAAGGTAATTTCTGCTCTGGAATATATCAGACAGAGAATGTTGCCGGAGTGATAGAAATTGTAAATCTGCTTATAAAGTTGGAGGGTAAATTAAATGGATGAGGAAATTAAGCAAGATGTTGAAAATCAAACAGAAGTTATCGAAGATATTTCTGAAAATACAACAGAGAATGCTGAATGTGAAAATGCAGTTGAAGAAGACAAAAAAACAGAAAAAAGCTTCTTAGGCAAAAAAAAGAAAAACGCCGAGGCTGAAAAACTTCAAAAAGAAATAACAGAGTTAAAATCTGAAATTGACGAACATAAAGACAAATATGCGCGCTTGGCTGCAGAATACGATAACTACAGAAAACGTACTGCGAAAGAGATTGATATGAGATATACGGATGCAAAGGCTGATGTTTGGAAGAGTATCATAAGCGTTATTGATGATTTTGAAAGAGTTATAAATACAGAAATTCCGGAAGAATGTCATAATTTCAAAGATGGTGTTAATTTAATTTACAAAAAACTTACTGAAATGATGGCGGCTGCAGGAATTGAAGAAATCAAAGCGCTTAACGAGCAGTTTGATCCGGAGCTTCACAATGCAGTAATGCATATTGACAGCGAAGAAGCAGGAGAAAATGAAGTCGTTGAGGTATTTATGAAGGGTTATAAATTAGGTGACAAAGTCATACGTTGCAGTATGGTAAAAGTTGCCAATTGATAATAAAAATATAGTTTATAAGATTTTTAGGAGGAATATATTATGGCAAAAGTTATTGGTATTGACTTAGGTACAACAAACTCATGTGTAGCAGTTATGGAAGGCGGCGAGCCTGTTGTAATTGCAAATGCAGAAGGCGCAAGAACAACTCCTTCAGTTGTTGCATTTACAAGAGCTACAGCAAATAAAGAAAGTGAAAGACTTGTAGGTGAGCTTGCAAAAAGACAGGCAGTTACAAATCCTGACAGAACAATTATTTCTATCAAAACCGATATGGGTACTGACAGAAAAATCGCAATTGACGGTAAATCATATACACCGCCGGAGATTTCAGCAATGATTCTTCAAAAATTGAAAGCTGATGCTGAGAGTTATCTCGGAACAGCAGTTTCACAAGCAGTAATCACAGTTCCCGCATATTTCAGTGATGCACAGCGTCAGGCTACAAAGGATGCGGGCCGTATTGCAGGTCTTGAAGTTATGAGAATCGTAAACGAGCCTACAGCAGCTGCTTTGGCTTACGGTCTTGATAAAGAAAACGATCAGAAAATTATGGTTTACGACTTGGGCGGCGGAACATTCGACGTTTCAATTCTCGAAATCGGTGACGGCGTATTCGAAGTTCTTGCTACAAACGGTGATACACGTTTGGGTGGTGACGATTTCGACCAAAAGATAATCAACTATCTTGTTGACGAATTCAAGAAAGTAGAGGGCATTGACCTTTCCGGCGATAAAATGGCTATGCAGAGATTGAGAGAAGCAGCCGAGAAAGCGAAGAAAGAACTTTCAAGTGTTACATCAACAAACATCATGCTTCCTTATATTACAGCAGATGCAAACGGTCCTAAAAATATGGATATTACAATTTCCAGAGCAAAATTCGACGAGCTTACAGCAGACCTCGTTGAAAGAACAATGGGACCCACAAGACAGGCTATGAAAGATGCAGGTCTTACACCTGATAAAATTGACAAAATTCTTCTTGTTGGCGGTTCTACAAGAATTCCTGCAGTTCAAGAGGCAGTAAAGAAATATTTAGGAAAAGAGCCTTTCAAAGGAATTAACCCTGATGAGTGCGTTGCAATCGGTGCGGCAATTCAGGCAGGCGTTCTTACAGGCGATGTAAAAGATTTGCTCCTTCTCGACGTTACTCCTTTGTCATTGGGCATCGAAACAATGGGCGGTGTATTTACAAAGTTGATTGAGAGAAATACAACGATTCCTACAAAGAAGAGCCAAGTATTCTCAACAGCTGCAGATAACCAAACAAGCGTTGACGTACACGTATTGCAAGGTGAGCGCGAAATGGCAGCATATAACAAAACATTGGGAAGATTCCAACTTTCAGGAATTATGCCTGCTCCCAGAGGTGTGCCGCAAATTGAAGTAACATTTGATATTGATGCCAACGGTATTGTAAATGTTTCTGCAAAAGACCTCGGAACAGGTGCAGAGCAGAAGATTACAATTACAGCTTCTTCAAATCTTTCTGAGGCTGATATTGAAAAGGCAGTAAAAGATGCAGAAGAATTCGCGGCTCAGGATAAAAAGGCAAAAGAAGCAGTTGATACAAGAAATATGGCGGATTCTGCTGTATATCAAGGCGAAAAACTCGTTAAAGATATGGGTGATAAACTTGATGCTGCAGACAAGAGCACAATAGAAGCTGCAATTCAGAAAGTTAAAGATGCTATTGCTGCAAACAACACAGATGATATGAAGAAAACAACAGAAGAACTCCAACAAGTGTTCAATACAGTAGCTCAGAAGATTTATCAGCAAAATCCCGAAGCTGCACAAGGATTTGATCCTTCACAAGCAGCAGGTGCAAGCGGCCCTGATGATAATGTTGTTGATGCAGATTATACTGTAGTTGATGATAAATAAGCAATTCGTTATTGTAAAAATAAGTTAAATCTGTTAGTATGAAGCCTCGTAAATAAGAGGCTTCATATTTCAATGAAAAGAGGAATTCGATTTTTATGGCAGACAAGAGAGATTATTACGAGATATTAGGTGTTTCAAAAACTGCTACTGATGACGAGCTTAAAAAGGCTTACAGAAAGCTTGCAAAGCAGTATCATCCTGATGTAAATCCCAATAATCCGGAGGCAGAGGCAAAATTTAAAGAAGCAGGAGAAGCATATCAAATTCTCAGTAACCCCGAGACTCGTGCAAAGTACGATCAGTTCGGTCATGCTGCTTTTGACGGAACAGGCGGCGGTTACGGCGGAGGATACGGCGGCTTTGGTTTTGATGTTAATGATATATTTGAATCTATTTTCGGCGGCGGCTTTGGCGGCGGTTTCGGCGGCAGAGCTTCAAGAGGTCCCCAAAGAGGCGCTGACTTGAGAACTTCTGTTGATATTACATTTGAAGAGGCTGCATTTGGTACTCAAAAAGAAATAACTATCACAAAGAACGTATCATGTGATGAATGTGAAGGCACAGGCTCGAAATCAAAAACAACAAAGCGTTGTACAACTTGTAACGGCAGCGGTCAGGTGCAAGTAAAGCAAAATACACCATTCGGACAGTTTATGAATGTTAAAACTTGTGATAAATGCGGCGGTACGGGCAAGATTATAGAAGACCCTTGTAATGTGTGCCGTGGTAAAGGGATAACAAAAAAGGCTGTCAAAGTAAATGTTAAGATACCGGCAGGTATAGATAACGGTCAAGCGATTTCCATTGCCGGAATGGGTGAGCCCGGTTCAAAAGGCGGTCCTGCAGGTAATTTGCTTGTTTCAGTAAGAGTGCGTCCGCATAAGATTTTAAAACGTGATGGATATGATATACACGTAGATAAAGAAATATCAATGGCGCAGGCAGTTCTCGGAGATACAGTAAAAATTGATACAATTGACGGTCAAGTGGAAATCAATATTCCCGAAGGCACTCAAAGCGGTGTGTCTCTCAGAATGAAAGGTAAAGGTGTTCAGCGTTTACAATCTTCAAGCAGAGGCGACCAGTATGTACATGTTACAGTTAAAATACCGAATCGACTTAATGATAAGCAAAAAGAATTGCTTAAACAATTTGATGAGGCGATGGGCGGAACGTTGGAAAATGCAAAAAGCGATGAGCCTCAAGAGAAAAAATCTTTTTTCGGAAAGAAAAAATAATGCGTATTTTTTAATACGGAGGTTAGGATATGAATGTGGTTTTGGCGGTTGATTGGCAACCTTGCAGTCCAAACAGTGAAATAGTATTTCGAAATGTGATTTTCGAAAACACAATCCGCGGTCTTGATATTGTTTACTCAAGTAATGGCTGCGCCTATGAAGTTGAGATTTGTCTGAACGGCAAATCTTTAGCTGTTGCTGCTCTTACAGGTACTGCAGGTTACAGAGATCGTGAAACAGTTCATGTGTACATTCCGGAGATTAAACCGGGAATGTACGATATATCCTTTAAAACTTATGGGAAACCAAAAGTTGAAAAGTTTATATTCACACAAACCACATATTACGAAAATTCAGGCACTTATGAAGTTCCTGATTATAATTACAAATTGATTGATAACGACTTGATTGCGGCGACTGATGAACTTGGCAGAAAATTGCCCGGTTGTGATGAGTGCGATACTCCTAAACCGCGGCAAGTCGGACTGTTTTATTGGACTTGGCGCAATCAAAACATTGATTGGGAAACGGCAAGTCTTTCAAAAATTTTAAGAGAATTTCCTGAGGCCGAATATGATGCAGAGCATCCTGCCGTAAAGTCAATTACAAGATTTCATTGGACAGAGCCTTATTACGGATTTTACAGAAACGATGATCCTTATGTGCTGAGAAAACATGCGCAATATTTTGCATACGCCGGAGTAGACGTGTTGTTTTTCGACAATACGAACGGCAGTTTAATGTGGAAAGATGCATATATGGCACTTTTGGAAGAATTTAGTAAAGCAAGACAAGATGGCATTAAAACTCCGCAAATTTCTTTTATAATGAATTTCGGTCCGATGAAAAGTACATTGGAAATGCTGAGAAGTGTTTATCAAGATTTATATAAACCGGGACTCTACAAAGATTTATGGTATATGTTAAACGGCAAACCTCTTGTACTTGCATATCCTGAATCAATTCCCGAAGCAGGTAATTCTGAGTTTGATACTGCACTTTTAAATGAAATGCGGGAATTTTTTACATTCAGACCTCCGCAACCTCTGTATAGCGGCGGCCCTCAAAGACCTGACCATTGGGGATGGCTTGAAATTGCACCTCAAAACGGTTATGTTAAAAAAGACGACGGCAGATTTGAAATGTGTACCGTAGGCGTTGCACAAAATGCCAGAGATGGAAGAATTTGCACGCATTTTAATGATAAAGACACTTTTGGCAGAAGCTATACTTTTAAAGATAAACATGGTAAATTGACAAAAAATTCCTATAAATACGGTTATAATGTGCAGGAACAATGGGATAATGCGATGGAAATTGATCCGGATATGGTTTTTGTCACAGGTTGGAATGAATGGATTATGGGAAAGTTTCCCGGCAAACCTTGGGTTTGGGATGAAGACAGTACACAACTTGCTTTTGTAGACCAATATGACCTTGAACACAGCAGAGATATTGAACCGGACATTGACGGATACAAGGATTCTTATTATTTGCAAATGGTTGCAAATATTCGAAAATTTAAAGGATTGGAACATATAGAAAGAACAAATGTCAATAAAAAAATTGATATTGCAGATTTCAATTCTTGGAATGATGTTTCGCCGGAATATCCCGCGCATAAAGGTACTGCAGCAAAACGTAATTACCCGGGACTCGGCACAAAGATTCAGTATGTGAACAATAGCGGCATAAATGACTTTGTTTGCGCGAAATACGCTTACGATGATAAAAATATCTACTTTTATGCCAAATGCGCTGAAAACATCGTTACAGGCCATAAAAATGCAGTTACATTGTTGCTTGATGCTGATAGGGATAAAACTACAGGTTGGGAAGGTTATGACTATAAGATTACAGCAGGAAAGTGTTTTAAATATTCCGACGGAAGTTTAAAATATTTAGGTGAAGTGCAAACAAATATTTGCGATAATAAGATTGCAATTTCTCTGCCTAAAAGTATTTTTGCATTAGGTGAAAAAGATAAACCTGATTTTGAATTTAAATGGATAGATAATGTTGAAACAAAAGATGTTATGGAGTTTTACCGTGATGGTGATTGTGCTCCGTTTGGCAGATTTAATTATGTAATGTAAAAGAATGGAGATAAAAAAATGCTTAATATAGGTTGCCATTTATCAAGCTCAAAAGGCTATATGAATATGCTGAAGGAAACTGAATATGTTGGAGGTAATACATTTCAGTTTTTTACGAGAAATCCGCGAGGCGGTCAGGCGAAAGCCATTGATTTAAAAGATGTTCAAATGTTTTGTGAAAAATCAAAAGAGAAAGGCTTTGCGCAAATACTTGCCCATGCTCCGTATACGCTTAATCCTTGTGCAGAGAAGGAAAATGTACGCGAATTTACAAAAATGACTATGGCGGATGATTTGGAACGTTTAGAGCTTACTCCCGGTAATTTGTATAACTTTCATCCGGGAAGTCACGTAGGACAGGGGATTGAAGTAGGAATAGAAAAAATAGCAGAGATGTTAAATGCTATTTTAAAACCTGATATGCATACAATTGTACTTTTGGAAACAATGGCAGGAAAAGGAAGCGAAGTAGGCTCAAAATTTGAAGAAATAAGAGCTATTATAGATAGAGTAACTCTTTCAGATAAATTAGGAGTTTGTTTAGATACTTGTCATGTTCACGATGCGGGATATGATATTATAAATGATTTGGACGGAGTTTTGGAAGAATTTGACAGAGTGATAGGTTTGGAAAGACTTAAGGCAATTCACTTAAATGACAGCAAGAATCCCTTTGAAAGCCATAAAGACAGACACGAAAAAATAGGTGAAGGATTTTTACAAGAAGAAACATTCCGTAGGATAGTAAATCACGAAAGATTGAAAAATTTGCCGTTTTTGCTTGAAACTCCCAATGAAATTGACGGTTATAAAAATGAAATTACTTATTTAAAAGGACTTTATAATGGCTGACGAGATTGTTTTGTTTAAATATGAAATTTTAAATGATGTAACACACTGCTTTACCGCCAGAACAGGCGGTGTATCTTCCGGCGGTCAAAAATCTTTGAATTTAAGTTTTTCGAGAGAAAAGTCAGAAGAAAATGTCAGGGAAAATTATAGGCGTGTTGCAAAAACACTTGGCACAGAATTTCAAAATTTAACAAGAGTTTCCCAAAAACACACGAAAAATGTTTTAAAGATAACAAAGGATTTAGTTGGCATAGGAATATCAAAAGAACTTCCTGATTATGTAAAAAATACAGGTTTTGATGCTATGATAACAGATGTGCCGGAAGCTGTTTTGTGTACTTCACACGCAGATTGCGTTCCTGTTATGTTATACGACAGCGAAAATAATGCGGTTGCGGCCATTCATTCCGGCTGGAGGGGTACTGTGCAGAAAATATCTGCAGAAACAGTGGCTCTTATGTCTTCGGAATACTCAACTGATCCGGAGTTTTTAAAAGCAGTTATAGGGCCGTCAATTGGAATTGACCGTTTTGAAACAGACAGTGACGTTTTTGAGGCGTTGAAAAATGCGTTTACAGAGAAATTTGATGAATATTCGACAAAATATATTTATCAAAAAAATAATGAAGAAGGCAAGTTAAAGTATTATATATCTGTCAGCGGTTTTGTATATGAAACTCTTTTAGAAGCCGGTTTGAAACCCGAAAATATATATTATGATAACAGATGTACTTTTGAAAACGAAGATTTGTTTTTTTCTCACAGGCGTGATAAAGGCGATACTGGAATTATGGCAGCAATGATTTCGCCGAGAAGATAAATAGGAGTAATTTATGTTTAAAAGATTCAGTAAAAAAGCAGTGGCGTCAGTTTTGTGCATGGTGATTATTGCAACATTTTTGTCTTGTACTAATCCGTACTTACAAAATTCTCAAAGTGTACCGACTTTGAAAACAGAGGCAGAACCGACACCTGAAGAAAATCGCAATGACCCGGAAAAAGCAACAGGAACGATTTCTTTGGGGTTATACGGATTTGATACATTGAATCCTCTTGAAACAAAAAATGATGCAATACGGGAATATATGTCTTTGGTGTATGATTCGCTGATTAAATATGATAATGAATGCAGACCTGTTGCGTGTGTTGCTGATAATTGGGAAACTACCGATGGCGGCATAACGTGGAAAATAAAAATTAAAGAGAATGTATTTTTTCATGATGGTTCGAATATGACAGTTTATGATGTAAAAAATACACTTGAATGGATAAAAAATAATAATAGTTTTTATTCTTTTTGTGCGGAATCCGTATTGTCATATAAAATTTTGTCACAATATGAAATGGAAATTGTGCTTACTTCGCCGGATGCGTTGTTCATTTCGAAAATGTGTTTTCCCATACTAAAAAGCGAAGAAATAGGTACGAATTTTAAAGTGCCAAACGGAACGGGAATGTATAAATATATATCAGCTCAAGGGAATACTTTTTTATTTGAAATAAACAAAAATTATTTCGGAAATTTCCCTAAGATTAAAAATGTCGAAATACAAACTTACAGTGATGCTGATTCTTTGTATGACAGTAATTCTGATGTGATACTTGGTTTTGGTGATGATACTATAAAGTATGCAAAAAAAGAGAACAGTAAGGTCGCTCGATATGAAAGTAATACAGTGTGTGCAATGGTTCCGGCTGAAAAAGTTAAGGCAGAAGTGAAGCATTTTGTTAATAATGCCATTGATAAGGAGCTTGTTGTCCGTGCAGCTATGGCAGATTGCGCTTGTGTAAAGAACGTTTTGTTTGCACAGGAAACTTATTTTATGAAAAATTTTCATAGTACGGAAAATATAAAATACAGTGAGAGTAAACCCGAATCTTTACGTTTGATTGTAAACAAAAATGATGAAGAACTTGTAAGAATGGCATATATTATAGAGAAGCAACTTGATGAAAAGGGTGTTGCGTGTGATTTGTCGGAATATAAAGACGAGGAATTTTCTGTTATATTAGAATCCGGTGAATATGATTTTGCATTTATGAATTATCAAATGAAACCATTTCCGGATGCAGAAGATTTTTTTGCTCAAAACGGTAAACTCAATTTTAACAAATTTTACGATGAATCTGTAAATAGCTTGATTCTTTCAATTAACAATGCTTATAAAGATAGTGAAATCAGTGGTGTTACAGATAATGGTTCTTTGTATGATTACGTTAATAATCAGACATTGAAGCTTTCGGTAAAACTTCTTGAAACTCTGCCGATAATATGTTTGTGCGGAAAATATTCGACAGTTACCGTAAGCGATAAAGTTGAGGGTGTAAACTTGTATAATTTTACATTTTGGAATACAATTGATATTACAAATTGGTCTGTTAAAGACGTTTGATAATAAGAAATGAGGAATAATAATGTCAAATAAAATAAATGCTCAAAAAAAAGATATTGTTCTTTTTATGATAGGAATACTTACTTCTGCTCTGCTTACTGCAATAGATTTGATTACAAAGCAAATTATAATTAATAATGTCTTGTTTAACAGCGAAATTGTAGTTATAAAAGACTTTTTCAGTATTACTCACATACGAAACACGGGCGCTGCATGGGGAATTTTTTCATCTAAAACAGACATTTTATCGATATTTACCATAATCTGTGCCGTTTTAGTTGTCTATTTTATGTATACATCTACCGTGAACAAGCCTGTGTTTTTCTGTTTGGCTTCAATATTAGCAGGTGCATGCGGTAATCTTATAGAAAGATTAAGACTCGGTTATGTAACTGACTTTTTGGCATTTAATATATTCGGTTATGATTTTCCCAGCTTTAATTTTGCGGATATATGTATTACTGTCGGTTGTTTTACTTTGCTTTTCTATGTTGCTTTTATATTTAAAAAAGATAAGCAGATTTTCAGAGAAGGTACATTGGCAAAACGTTTTTTAGGTGATTAAAATGGAAAGTTATTTTAGCGAGAAACTTGAAGAAGATATACTTGAATGTGAAGAAGTTTTGGGTGTGGAAATAACAGTAGATTCTAAAAAAACAGGCCAAAGACTTGATGTTTTGTGTGCTGCAGAATTTCAAGATAAAATTTCCAGCAGAAGTTATGTTCAAAAGCTTATTGAAACAGGAAACATATCAGTAAATAACAAACAAACAAAGGCAAATTATAAGGTAAAAACAGGGGATAAAATATCATTTATTCCACCTAAATTGCAAGAAGTTACAATTCTGCCCGAGGATATTCCTATTGATATTGTATATGAAGATTCTGATATTCTTGTCATAAATAAGGCACGCGGAATGGTTGTTCATCCTGCGCCCGGCAATTACAGCGGCACACTTGTAAATGCGCTTTTATATTATTGCAAAGACTTGTCTGACATAAATGGTATTATCCGCCCCGGTATTGTTCATAGAATTGATAAAGATACTACAGGTTTGCTTGTCGTTGCAAAAAATAACGCCGCACACATATTTTTGTCCGAACAATTAAAAAATCACGATATAAAAAGAGAATATATTGCAGTTGCTGAAGGGATTATAAAAGAAAATTCCGGTACCGTAAAGCTTCCCATAGGCAGACATCCCATTGATAGAAAGAAAATGGCAGTGTGCAGTGAAAACAGTAAAGAAGCTATAACACACTTTAGTGTAGTCAAAAGACTGCAAGGTCATACTTTGGTTGTTTGTAATTTAGAAACGGGAAGAACACATCAGATTCGTGTACATTTATCTCACATTGGATATCCTATTGTCGGAGATCCGTTGTATGGCTACCGTGATACACACGGAATTACAGGACAAGCTTTGCACGCTCGCAAGTTGACTTTTACTCATCCTTCAACTAAAGAAGTTGTTTCCTTTGAAGCAGAGCCGCCGGCTGATTTTTCTGAATTGGTAAACGGATTGTCGGAATCTGTTTCGTTTACAATGTAAATAGGCCTTTTTTTGACTTCAAGATATGTTTTTGAAAGATATTGTCCGAGTATTCCGATCGCGAAAAGTTGTACGCCGCTTAAAAGAAGTATTATACATACCAGTGAGGGCCAACCATAAGCGGAACCGCCCCAGATAAGTTGTCTTACTATGACGAAGATAATCGCAAGAAAAGCGAAAAGACAAAGAACTATTCCCAAAACAGAAGCGATATAAAGAGGCATGGAAGAGAAGGCAACAATTCCGTCCAAGGAATATACCAAAAGTTTCCAAAAACTCCATTTTGTCTCGCCTTGTCTGCGTTCTGCATTTTCGTATTCGAGCCACTTTGTTTTAAAACCTACCCAGCCGAAAATTCCTTTTGAAAATCGGTTGTATTCGCCGACTTGAATAACTGCATCAACCATTTTTCGGCTCATAAGCCTAAAGTCGCGAGCACCGTCAACTATATCGGCATCACTTATTTTATTTATTATTTTATAAAACATTTTTGCAAAGAAAGAGCGTATGCGAGGTTCTCCTTTTCTGGTAACACGGCGCGTTGCTGCACAGTCATATTTGCCGCTTTCTACGGTTCTGAGCATTTCAGGAAGAAGAGAAGGCGGATCTTGCAAATCTGCATCCATTATTGCGACGAAATCTCCTTTTGCTTCTTGAAGACCTGCATACATTGCGGCTTCTTTGCCGAAATTTCGCGAAAAGGAAATGTAACGCACACGGCTGTCTTTAAAAGAAAGAGTCCTTAAAAGATCCAAAGTGTTATCTTTTGAACCGTCATCTACAAAAAGAAATTCAAAATTCACATGGGACATTGTGCCGGTTGTTTTGCATATTTCATCCCAAAAAGCAGGTATGGATTCTTCTTCACAGTAGCAAGGGATTACGATTGATATAAGTTTTTTGTTTTCTGAAATCATGCAAAACCTTCTTCTTTCAAGTATGATAATATGCATTATACTATTTGACGTTGTTTATTGCAAAAAAAAGTTGATATTAACGGAAAAACACAGCCCGATAGACTTTAATATGAAATTTCGTTGATATAATCAGAAACATTTGAAGGATCGCAAAGTAAAATAAAGCGGCCCTTTGTGCTTGTGATTGCTTTGCATAAAAGATTTCTTTCTCCAATGAAAACATCAGAATCGGGACGATTTAAAATCAGGCTTGAAATATTGTTAAGACATAATTTTTCGTCAGGGTAACCGAAATTGTTATATTTAGAATTATACCAAATTACAATATCGTATTTTCCTGAAATGTCAAAAACTGTTATGCACGGTATGTCTGTGAGACTCTTTATTTCTTCAAGTTCAAAGTCATAACGGCATACTATTATTGCTGACTCGCCTTTTTTTATATTTTCCTGCAGATTTTCGGAAATTTCGCTTAATGATTGAAAAGTCTTTTCGATACTTCCGATTGCTTTTTTGATGTACGACGGCTTATGATAATAATTGCCGTTGTTATTAAGGGCAAATTTTACCATGCTGTCATAAATACCGGCGGGTAGATTAAATACTTTGTCGCAAACTATTTCGTCGTAACCCGGGAAAAATCTGCCGAAATCACGCAAATACATAGGGTCTGTACCATTCAGACATATAGGTGAAAGCCAATCGCAACCGGCAAATACTACTTTACAATCTGTTTTTTCTGCTAAAATACGCAAGAAAAGGGCAGAAGCGGCATTGAGATTTTCAGCATTATCAACAAAGATGTGTGAATATTCAAAATTTATATCAAATGTCGGTATTTTGTTTGCGGCAAAACGCAGAATACTGAAATCATCCCATTTAACATTAGAGATGTAATAATTACAGAACGGTAAAGTGAGAGATATTAAGCGCTCGCGACGCCTGTATAAAGGTAAAGTTGTTTTGCTTTTTGTGCGCGATACAGTTAATATGGTGCTTTCTGATTCACCGGTCGCAAGTATTGTTTTTAAATTAAGCAAAATACTTTCTGCAAGAAGCGGGAAAAAGTTTTTATCGGTTTTCTGAACAGCATCTAAAATTTCAGCATCGCTTTTTACGTTAAATACAATATTATATGCACTTAAAACTTTTTGCAGCTTTGAAAGCATATTTCCTGCAATTTTTTCCTCTGTGTAACATTCAATTAACGGAATTTCGGCTTCTTTATGAATGTTTTGTATTTCTTCAACACTTTCATCAGCATTGAAAAATACGTTAATGCAAACGCCGTGGTCGGGAAGAGTGAAACTCGGTCTATAGCGAAGTCTGGTTCCGTTTAACATTACATCATTTATAAAAGGAGCTTTGTAATTATATTCTATACCCAATGAAAATAAAAAGTCCGCTATTGCAAGTTCTTCGTAACTTTTAACAACTTCTCCTTTGAGAGTTACGGGAGGGCAGAGAGAAATGTATTTTTCGTATTCTTCCTCATTTTGAAAATCTTTAATTGTTTTTCCTTGCGTGTGGAAGTTAAAATAGTAATCAATAAGCCTTCCTCTGTATGAAGCATCACTTTGTTTTTCTTTAAAGAAATTCAATATCATTTCTTTTATTTGCATATCGGAAAGTCGTGAAAATTCAATCGGAAGGTTGTTTTTTGATAATAAATTTAATGCAAAATCAGATATTTCTTCAGTCTTTTGAGCATTAAAAAGCAATACTTTGTTACCTTTTGAGTTTAAGTATTCGTATTTAGCCATCAAGGCAGATGTTTTTCCCGTAGATGGCGCTCCTGTAATCAAGATTCTTTTGTCTTTTGATAAAATTGCACTGATTTGATATTCCGTAGGAGCAGCATCGCGGCAAACTTTAGAGAAAGATTGCACGGCGTTATCTTTTTCGGGCATAAGGAGATTTTTGTTGTGCTCTTTAACCTTTTTGTCAATTGCATTATAAAGTATAACAATTCTTTTAAAAACAGGCTCGTATTTACGTGGAAGTTTCTTTTTCTCAATCATGCCTCCTTCAAGGAAAGATGAAGCATCGTCGTGCGTTTTTGAAAATTTATTTTTCCAATCGTTGGCTTTTCTTACATCAATATATTCGTTTTTGTTTGCGAAAAGTGCAAAAAACTCTTGCTCTGCTACTGGTATTTCATTTGATATTTTACTCAATAACAGTGTGAATTCTTCTTTATCTTGTTTTTTTAATCTAAAATAATCTGAGATTTTATTAAACATTATTATTCTCCTAAGCGCCTTAATATTTTATCAATAATTTCATTACATTCTCTGTGACCTTCGTCGTAAAGGCCGAGGATTAATTTTGTGTCGCGAGTTGTTCTGCCGACTTTAATCGGTTCTTTAGGTCTTATAATAATCGCTTTGTTTTCTTTTTCTAATTTTTCACAAAGAGCAACTTGGCGATTGTATATTTCATGACGCCTTTCAAGTGCTTTTACCACATTTGGATATTTACGGTAAATGATTTTTGCAAGGGTTGTATTGGTAAAAGGCTTTTTCACATAACCTTCGTTTTGTGTCAAAACAATAACATGGAAAGTATTATTATCTTCTATTGACTTTTCTATAGGAATGGGAGCCGGGATTCCGCCGTCCAATAATTCGTAGCCTTTGTATTTTACAATAGGTGCAATTAAGGGGACTGCACATGAAGCTTCGGTAATTTCGAGATTTTTTGTCAGCTCATTTTTATCAAACCAAACAGCTTCACCTGTTTTACAGTCCATCGCACCTGTATAAAATTGTATGGGTGCGCTTTTTAAGGCATCGTAGTCAAAAAATACGTGCTTTTGAGGTATTTTGCGAAAAACCAAATCTCTGTTAAACATTGAACCGTATTTGAATAAATTCCTTTTGCTGACATATTCAGGTGTACAGGCATAATTTTCGACAATTTGTCTGCTTCTCATTGGTTGGCCTGAAATATAAGAAAGCACATTTGCGGCACCTGCAGAAACACCGGCGATATACGGGAACATTATTCCGTGTTCCATAAAACCTTCGAAAACACCGGCAGAGTAGTAACCGCGCATTCCGCCGCCTTCCAGAACGAGTGCTGTACCTTTGGGTAAAATAGTGGTGTATTTCTTTGACGGAATGGGAGGGAATGTGTATTCGTTTTGATTTATAGTATGATTCATATTTATCACCCGGAAAATTGAATTATTCATATATAGTATATCACAAAATTTTGATTGAAAAAAATAAAAAATAATATATAATTAGATTACTTAGGAAAGCACTCGGAGGAATGGTGTATGAAAATTACAAAGATAATTGCAACAGCTTTGGTGTGTTGTATTATTTTTTCAACAGTACCTAATTTTGTTTCAGCTGCAGTACCTGTATTAAAAGAAGGTAACCATGCTGATTGGATTGATAGAATAGGCGATATGCCCCAATATGCTCTTGATTTTTATGATTGGCTTGAGGAGAATTCTTTAAAAGGCGGTGCATTGAGAACTGCGCAAGGTGAAACAAATTTCAGTGACGGTACTTCGGCTCACTTAGTAGCAGAAATTCAGGGAACGACAAATTCTTTTTCATTTCCTGTGGGTTCTTCTGATTCTGCAATTCAAACGAATGCTATAAATTCTTGCAAAGAAAATCGCGATGCGATAATTAAAGATGCACAGGCTTTTACTTTTGCAACCATAGGTGCTTTTGACAGGGATCATCCCGAGGTTTTTTGGTTGTCCGGCAATAGTTCTCTTGCTTATTCTACTGGATACAGTTGGGCAATTTCGCGTTCCACAGGTTACGGCGAGTGCACTTGTGTTGTGAAAATTTACTATATACTCAAATCTTCTACAGTTGATATACGTACTTCCGATTATTCGACTGCGGCCAAAATCGATGAAACTAATGATATAATTAATGATTGCATAGATAACATTCTTTCGGGTAATTTTCCTGAAAACGGTACGTCTTTTGAAAAAATTAAATATTTAAATAAATGGCTTACAAAAAACAATTGTTTTAACACGACAACCGGTACTTCTGCTTATGGTATCAATTCACGTGAGTGTGTTTCTGCGCTTGTGGGAAGCGTCGGAACTTCAGGGCCGATATGTGAAGGATATTCCAGAGCGTTTAAAGTTTTGTGTGACAGGATTGGAATTCCTTGTGTATTAGTAGATGGTACGGCATTTAACGGAACATCTTCGGGCGGTCATATGTGGAATTATGTTCAAATGGAAAACGGAAAGTGGTACGCGGTTGATGTTACGTGGAATGATCCCACTGTAGCCGGTGTTTCTTCTGCTGTTTCTGGACATGAGAATGAAAAGTATTTTCTTGTCGGCAGCAGTACAAAAATTTCGGGTACGGAATTTATTGTTTCGCATCCGGTTTCTAATGTTGTATATACGAATGGTTTTGAATATACAAACGGACCTGTTTTGTCTGAATTATCATATCAAGAAGACATTGCAATTGAGGAAAATAATTCTGCATCTGAGCCTACAATAGACGGAGGTATGTTGCATCTTGCAAATGCAATAGATGCAGTGTTACTCGTAAAAAAAGATTCCTTTGAAGCGGGCGGATTTACAAATCCGACTGTCAAAGCAGAATTTGATGGTGTAACATATGAATTGATGCCTAATGTTTCTGTTGTTGACGGCGAAGATTGTTATTCTTTTACATTTAAAAATGTGCCTATACAAAGAATGAATGATAGTATTTCTGCAATTCTGTATGCGGAAAAGGACGGAGAATCATGTGAGAGTAAAAGTTATGAATTCAGCGTTGCAAGTTATGCGTATGAGCAATTAAGAACTACAACTGATTCCAAATTAAAAACATTGCTTGTAGATTTGATTAATTACGGTTCTTATGCACAGCTTTATACTAAGTATAACAGCCAAAATCTTGTTAATGCAGCTTTGACAACAGAGCAAGCGGCTTGGGGAACACAGGAATTGAGAGAATTGGTTAATTCCGAATCTAAACCGAGTTCTGTCGGCGATGCAGTGTGGACACGAATCGGCTTGATTATAGAAAGTAAAGTTGACATTATGGGATATTTCAGCATACCCACAGCAATGACAGGCGTAACTGTAAGAGCGACTGACTCAGATGGCAACTTGATTAGTGTAATCAGAGATTTCGAAGAAACTCAAGGAGCTAACGGTATGAAAAATATGAGTTTTGTTTTCGATAAATTGACGGCGAAAAACATGAGTGATGTTGTAGGATTTACTGTTTATAATTCACAGGGAGTAAATATAAGCGGACAATATTTATTCAGTATAGAATCTGCTGCACAGAAAAACCAAAATTCTACGAATGCGGAGCTTGCTGACTTCTTAAAAGCAATGATGATGTACGGCGATTCTGCTCGCGCTTATGCATCAAACGGGTAAGAAAATTTTAAAGTTGAAAAGTGATTTTTGATGTGTTAATATTGGTTTGCGCTGTATCCGCCTAAGGAACAGCAGCAGGAGGTATTTATATGAAAAAATTAAATGTTCAAAAACTTGTTGGCATTGCAATGCTTGCAGCCGTTGTTGTTGTGTTGCAATTCATCGGAAACTATATCAAATTCGGTGATGTTTCCATTTCATTGGTTCTTTTACCCATCGTTGTCGGGGCGGCACTTTACGGACCCGTTGCAGGAGCAATACTCGGAGGAGTATTTGGCGCAATAATTGTTGCCGGTTACCTTTCCGGAGCTGTAGATGGTTTGTGGTTGGCAAATCCTGTAGCAACTACCGTGGTTTGTTTTATAAAAGGTTGCGCCGCAGGCTATTTTTCAGGTCTTGTTTTCAAATTGTTTTCAAGAAAAAATACATCTTCAGGCAGAGTTGTCGGCTCTTATGCAGCAGCGATTACTTGTCCGATTGTAAATACCGGTATATTTTTGATTGCAATGTTTACAATATTTAAGCCGCAACTTATTGAGTTCGCAGGCGGAACAAATGCTTTCTATTTTGCTTTTATCGGTCTTGCCGGTGTTAATTTTCTTATAGAATTAGCTGTTAATATTATCCTTGCACCTGTTATTGTGGGCATAGTAAACGCTATTAAAGGAAATAGAAGAAAATAATAATTTAGAGGAATGATTTTATGGTACTTACTATAGATGTGGGAAATACAAATATCGTAGTTGGTGTTTATGATAATGACGAGCTTTGCCTGATTTCAAGATTAGCTTCCGACCAAAACAGAACATCCGACGAAACGGCTGTACAGCTTAAAGCTATACTGGCACTTAAAAATATTGATGTTAAATCTATTGACGGTGCAATTGTTTCTTCTGTTGTACCGCTTATTACAGAGCCTCTTTCAAAAGCTATTGAAATGCTTATAGGAAAGAAACCTCTTGTGGTAGGTCCGGGAATGAAAACCGGTATAAACATCGGTATTGACAACCCTGCACAATTAGGTAGTGATTTACTTGTTGACAGTGTTGCAGCTGCGGCTTTGTATCCTACACCTGTAATTGTTGCAGATATGGGAACAGCTACTACACTTACCGTTGTAAATGACAAGAATACCATTTTGGGAGGTGCGATTCTTCCCGGAGTAAAAACTTCTTTGAATGCACTTACTGCAAAAGCTGCACAGCTTTTGCAAATCGGAATTGAAGCACCAAAAAAAGCTATAGGTTCAAACACTGTAGAATGTATGAAATCAGGAACGGTATTGGGTAATGCAAGTATGCTTGATGGTATGATTGACAGATTTAATGAAGAACTTGGAAAAGAGTGCTTTGTTGTTGCAACAGGCGGTCTTTCCGAGGTAATATCGCAGTATACTAAGCATAAAATAGTATGTAATCCCAATCTTTTATTAGAAGGTTTGTATATATTATATAAGAAAAATATTTGATTATGTTTAACAGAGAAAAAAGCAGTTTTAATTTTATTTCCTATGAGAAAAAAAGCCGTAAGTGGATAGTTATACTTGCGGCATTGTTTGTGGTGCTTTTTTCTTTGGTCATTTATACGCTTTATGACAATGGCAGAATTGTTGTTGAAAATGTTACTGTTACACATAAACAAGTACCTGCATCGTTTGATGGGTATAAAATCCTACAGATAAGTGATCTTCACGGGCGTAAATTTGGAGAAGAAAATGCTAATCTTGTAGAAGCTATCGACAGTATTGAATATGATATGATTTTACTCACCGGAGATTATATGGAAAATCCCGAAAGCGGTGACTATTGGGACATTATTGATTTACTGGGGGATATAAAAAACAATAATGTTCCTGTTTTTTATATTTTAGGTGAATCAGATTATACCCCGCAAAATTCAAATAAGCTTTCTGATGATTGGAATATGTGTATTAATCCAAAAGAAAAAACGGAACTGATGAAGCGTTTTGAAGATATGGGCATACAGTTTGTTTATCCTATTTCAACAATAGAAAAGAATGGCGAAGTTATATATTTAACCGGAATCGACTATGTTGAAAAAACATTTGATGAAGTGGAATTTGATGTTGATAAACATTTCAGTATTTGTATAACACACAAACCTATTAATTACGATGTTAACGCAAGGCTTGCTGAGGTTAATAAAACAAAACTTAATGAAGTTGATTATGACCTTTCTATATCGGGGCACACTCATGCAGGACAGATACGTTTGCCGATTTTAGGTGCTGTATATGTCGAGGATGAAGGTGTTTTTCCGCAAGAAAGCAGTACGTCGGGACTCCACTCTGACGGGCAGGGGAGATTTAATTACATTTCACCGGGTCTTGGGGCAGACGGTTTTTTAGGATTCAGATTCTATAATCCGCCCACTTTGTCACTGATAACATTAAAAAGAGGATAAAAAAGAGGCGTGCTGCAAAAAGCACGCCTTCTTTATTTTGCTTTTTTATTCTTCATCATCAGATAAATCCATGGTTTCTTGCTGGGTAGGAGCAAGAGACGGATTTATTTCCATTACAATTGGAAGAATCATAGGATTGCGTTTTGTTTGCTCATAAACATAATTGTGAAGAGCGTCTTTTATACTTGTCTTTTTAAGAGTCCAATCATGCTTCTTGTAAATAGATAAATTATCCATTCTGCTTATGGTGTCAAGAACAACTTGCTTAATATGAACAATCATTTCTTCTGACTCTCTCATATATACGAAACCTCTTGAAATAATATCGGGACCTGAAAGAATTTCTCCCGTTTCAGCATTTACAGACATAACAACAACAATAAGTCCGTCTTCTGCAAGGTGTCTTCTGTCGCGAAGAACAATATTACCGATATCACCAACGCTGAGACCATCAATAAGAACATTTCCGGAAACAACAACCTCGTCTGTGCGTATTTCGTCTCCGTTAAACTCAAGAACACGGCCGTTATCCATGATAAATACATTTTCATCCGGCATTCCCATTCTTGTTGCAACGCCTTTATGCCTTGTAAGCATACGGAATTCGCCGTGTACGGGCATAAAGTATTTAGGTTTTACGATTGCCTGAATAAGTTTAAGCTCTTCCTCACAAGCATGTCCTGAAACGTGCACCTCGGCCAAAGACTTATAAATAACATTTGCACCGCGTTTGAAAAGTTCGTCAATCATTTTGTTGATTGGTTTTTCGTTACCGGGAATAGGGCTGGCAGAAATGATAACAGTGTCACCGGGAACAATATCAATCTGTCTGTGTGTGGCAACAGCCATTCTTGTAAGAGCTGACATCGGCTCGCCTTGACTGCCTGTTGTGATAACAACAAGTTCCTCGGGGGGATACTTGTCAATATCTTCTATATCAATTAAAGTGTTCTCTGTGTGTTTCATATAACCTGTCTGCAAGGCAACGTCAATTACGTTGACCATGCTTCGACCGCAAATTACGCACTTTCTGTTAAATTTAACGGCAGTATCTATGATTTGCTGTACTCTGTGAACGTTAGAAGAGAATGTGGCAACTATTATACGGCCTTTTGTTCTTGAAAAAATATCATCAAAAGTCGCACCGACAGTTTTTTCTGACATTGTAAAGCCTTTTCTTTCGGCGTTGGTACTGTCAGCCATAAGCAGAAGCACACCTTTTTCTCCAAGCTCGGCAAAACGCATCAAATCAATGGGAGCACCATCGATAGGAGTGTAGTCAACTTTAAAGTCGCCTGTATGGATAACTATTCCGCAGGGCGTGATTATTGCAAGTGCACAAGCATCGGCGATACTATGGTTTGTACGGATAAACTCAATACAAAAATCGCCTTTCATAATCATTTCGCTATGCTTTACTACTTGGAGATTTGCACTTGCGGCAAGATTGAAATCTTCGAGCTTTTTCTCGACAAGAGCTAATGTCAGCTTTGTACCGTAAATCGGAACGTTTACTTCTTTAAGGAAGTAGGGAAGAGCACCGATGTGGTCTTCGTGTCCGTGCGTTAACACTATAGCTCTGAGCTTGTCCTTGTGTTCTAATATATAGGTAAAATCCGGAATAACGGCATCGATACCGGGCATATCATCCTCGGGGAAAGCAACGCCGCAATCTACTAAAATCATATCGTTGTCAGTTTCGAAAACTGTAAGATTCTTTCCGATTTCTCTTATGCCGCCTAAGGGGATAATTCTAAGTTTTTTATTATTTTTTGAAAGTTGAGCCATAAAAAATAAACCCTCCATTATTATAATATATGCTCTAAATCAAACATATCATTACAAAACACAACAATCGAACTCATATCAAAGAGTCGATAAAGGTGCTTCGAATAATAGTATAGAACCGAACAAATATAACATGAGAGTATTATATCATTTTTTTTTGATTTTTCAATATGAAAATAAGAAAAAACTCAAATAAATTTTTAAACCTAAATTTTAAACTGCAAATATGAAGGTACTACAAAGTTTCAAGAAATTCTTGCAATTTTTTTCTCTGTTTATCCGTAAGCTTGGAAAGAGTTCCGTTCAGCTCGCTGCTGTTGTCCGTATCGAAAAAATCCTTTAGGGAAATATCAAGACCATAACATATATATTCCAGATATTCTACAGTGGGCTGTTTTTTGCCTAATTCTATGTCTCTGAGATAACTTTGAGAAACACCTGAAAGATTTGCAAGTTTGTTTACTGTTATGCCTTTTTTCTCCCTCAAGAAAGTAATTCTTTTACCGACATCCAAAATAAACCCTCATTTCAATAAAGATAACTTTTAATAGAATAACATCAAAAAGTGATACTAATTACATCTAAAGTATTGACAAATTATATCTATAGATATACAATAGTTGCAAATCTATATTAAGGAGACGATATGTTTGTTTAAGAGAAAATTAGTTTTATTCATTGTTTGTATAGCTCTTGTATGCAGTTCTTTAGTTATCGCTAAAGCGGCACCTGCATACGAAATTACAGCAAGTTCTTCAACATTAAAGCGTGGGGATACGGTTTCATTTACGATAAGTGTTTCCGGTACATCTAAAACGAAGTCGTTGGGAGCTGTTGTGGCATTTGATACTAATGTATTTGAATTTGTTTCAGGCGAAATGCTTGTTACAGGTGCAATGTTGACAGATTTTAAAGATGGTGTAGGTGTTGCAGCATTTACATCAGAAACTGATGTAAACGGAGATATAGCTTCATTTGTTTTAAAGGTTAAATCTGATGCGGATTTTGGAGAAGCTACTGTAGGTGCACAAGTTAATGTTGGAGGAGTTACTGAACTTGTCGAAAATACAGTTGAAGTTATCTGCCAACATTCATACGGTGAATGGACACAACACAACGACACACAACATAAACAATCATGCGAGTGTGGCGATGTAAAGTATGCAAACCATACATGGAATAACGGTGAAGTTGTAACACCTGCAACACATACAACAGTTGGTAGTATGAAATATACTTGTACGGGCTGTGGTGCAACAAAGAATACGGAAATTCCCAAAGATTCTGCACACGCTTATGGGGCAATAGAGCAGCATAATGACACACAGCATAAGCAGTCGTGCGAGTGTGGCGATGTAAAGTATGCAAACCATACATGGAATAATGGCGAAGTTGTAACACCTGCTACACATACAACTGAGGGAGAGATGCAATATACGTGTACAGGTTGTGGCGTGAACAAGAAAGCGATAATTCCTGTAATGACAGACCATGTATATGGAGAATGTGAACAGCATAATGAAACACAACACAAACAATTCTGTGTATGTGGCGATGTAAAGTATTCTGACCATACATGGAATGATGGTGAAATTGTAACACCTGCGACTTATGAAACAAAAGGTGAAAAGAAATACACTTGTACAGAGTGCGGAGAAACTAAAACAGAAGAAATTCCAGTTTTGGAAAAACCTGTAACTCCGGAAGAATCCCCGAAACCTGAAAAGCCCGATGCTTCTGAAACACCGGATGATCAAGAGAAAAATCCGCAAACGGGTGATACGTTGACATTCACTTTAGTTCTGTTCGCGTTAGCGGCTGTAGGTGTTATTTGTGTAATTACATTAGCAAAAAAGAAAAATATAAAAGCTTAATATATTAGCATATTTAGACCGACAAGTGTTGCTCTTTGAGCAATGCTTGTTGGTTTGTTTTTTGGAGGAAAAATATGAAAAAAGTAATAAAAAAGTTTTTAGTGCTTTTTACTGTGATAACACTTATAGTGACAAGCTTGCCTTTTAGCATAATGGCAGAAACTATTATTGGGAGCGATACTTTAAATGGTGTTTTAAAGACTAGTGACATTGTACCCGGTGAGTCTGTTCTTCAGGATGATATTATCGGAAATATGTATTTTTCATCAGGAGAGTATGTAATTGATCTAAATGGATTTACATGGTCAGGAAATTTGTATATTACAGGTGGTAATATAACAATTATGGACAGTAGCGATGATAAAACAGGTATAATTGATGCTAGCTTAGTAGGTGATGCTATTGATATTAGCGGAAATGCTACAGTTGTGTTAGATGGTATTACTGTTATTGGTGCATACGGAGGCGGGGATGCAATTTTTATAACAGAAAGTCCTAATGTTACAATCAAAGATTGCGTTTTAACCTCGGGAAAAGCTGGTCTTGATGTTGTAAGCGAAACAGCTACTGTTGTTGTTGAAAATACAAGATTTGCTGATTTTGCTGAATTTAAACCTGATTTGACCAAAGATTCTGCTGGCAGAAACAGTGCAATTGAATTTAGAAATAATGCTACAGTAAATTTAATTGGAAATAATATTTTTGATGTAAATACTATTACTTGCAGAACAATTACGCATAGCAAATCTTTTGAGGAATCTTTTGCTTTGGGAGAAGGTGTAACGGCTTCTTTTTCTGAAGTTACAGATATTGGTGATTCTAGCGGAAATCCGTATTGTTCAACAAAGATTACATATGTATTTGAAGATAATGCATTGTCGCCTACATACCATCCTCCTATATTTTTTTCAACAGAGGCTCCAACAGCAGAACCGACAAGCGGTAATGATGTTCCTGTAGAAGATGTTGAATTTGATCTTGCGGCTTTGGGAGGTAAAGCGGAATATACACCACACGGTTATGGCGACAAAGTTTGTTTGATGTTGGGTTATGTAAATGTTCATTCGTTGGGAATACTTGATCTTTCGAATTACAGCAAACTTATTATTACATATGCAACACATCATCCTTATTTGAATAAATATGATGATATGCCTTGTAATTCTATGTTTGCACTTTGCAAAAACGGAATTACAGTAGGATATGCAAGCGTAGATAAGAGAGAAGAAGCAGGAATCCTTGCACAGCAAGATACTGCAAATTCAACAGGCGCTTGGGCAAATGGAGAGAGAACATGTGAAATTGATTTGACAGATGTTGATTACAATGGTGAAATTTTCCTTTCACACTACAACGCAACAGGTATGGAAGCGCTTGTGTCAAAAATTGTTTTAGTTGCCGGATCGGATAAAACAACAGATACTACATCATTTCCGACAATAATACCAACTTCAACACCGACAGCAACACCGACAGCAACATCACCGATAGTTCCTACAACAGAGCCTACGACAGTGCCGACAGTAGAACCTACCGCTGAACCGACAAATGAATCACCTGTGACTGATTTTGAATATTCAATTAAAAATGGCAAAGTAACGATTACAAACTACATAGGAAGTGCAACAGAAGTAGTAATACCGGAAAAAATAGAAGGTTATCCGGTAACGAGTATAGGGGATTCTGCGTTTTATTATTGCAGTTCGTTAACAAGCATAACGATACCGGACGGTGTAACGAGCATAGGATATCGAGCGTTTGATGATTGTAGTTCGTTAACAAGCATAACAGTATCAGCAGATAATCACACTTATTCAAGTGATGATGGAGTACTGTTGAATAAAGAAAAAACAATACTTATATGTTGCCCTGGTGGTAAAGTTGGGGAATATACAATCCCAGACAGCGTAACGAGCATAGAATATAGTGCGTTTTCTGATTGCAGTTCGTTAACAAGCATAACAATCCCTGACAGTGTGACGAGCATAGGAAATTATGCGTTTTTGTACTGTAGTTCGTTAACAAGCATAATGATACCTAACAGCGTAACGAGTATAGGATTTGGAGCGTTTGAACACTGTAGTTCGTTAACAAGCATAACGATACCTGACAGCGTGACGAGTATATGCGATGATGCGTTTGATGGCTGCAGTTCGTTGACGAGTATAACAGTATCAGAAGATAATCTCACTTATTTAAGTGAAGATGGAGTATTATTTGATAAAGCTAAAACAGAAATAATATGTTGCCCTGGCGGAAAAGTTGGCGAATATACAATACCTAACGGCGTGACGAGCATAGGCGATGATGCGTTTAATGACTGCAGTTCGTTAACAAGCATAACGATACCTAATGGCGTGACGAGCATAGGAGATTGGGCGTTTTATGGCTGCAGTTCGTTGACGAGTATAACAGTATCAGAAGATAATCTCACTTATTTAAGTGAAGATGGAGTATTATTTGATAAAGCTAAAACAGAAATAATATGTTGCCCTGGCGGAAAAGTTGGCGA
>SVJD01000007.1:0-2833 GCA_015069165.1 Oscillospiraceae bacterium | reverse complement strand
ATGGCTGCAGTTCGTTGACGAGTATAACAGTATCAGAAGATAATCTCACTTATTTAAGTGAAGATGGAGTATTATTTGATAAAGCTAAAACAGAAATAATATGTTGCCCTGGCGGAAAAGTTGGCGAATATACAATCCCAGACAGCGTAACGAGAATAGAATATAGTGCGTTTTATAATTGCAGTTCGTTAACAAGCATAACGATACCTAATGGCGTAACGAGCATAGGAGATGGAGCGTTTTATTGCTGCAGTTCGTTAACAAGCATAACAATACCTGACAGTGTGACGAGCATAGGCGATCATGCGTTTGCATACTGCGATTCGCTAACAAGCATAACAGTATCAGAAGATAATCTCACTTATTTAAGTGAAGAAGGAGTATTATTCAATAAGGCTAAAACAAAAATAATATGTTGCCCTGGTGGTAAAGTTGGCGAATATACAATACCTGACGGTGTGACGAGCATAGGATTTTGTGCGTTTTTGTACTGTAGTTCGTTAACAAGCATAACAATACCTGACAGTGTGACGAGCATAGGAGATGGAGCGATTGATGATTGTAGTTCGTTAACAAGTATAACAGTATCAGAAGATAATCTCACTTATTTAAGTGAAGAAGGAGTATTATTCAATAAGGCTAAAACAGAAATAATATGTTGCCCTGGTGGTAAAGTTGGCGAATATACAATACCAGACAGCGTAACGAGCATAGGAGATGGAGCGTTTTGGTGCTGCAGTTCGTTAACAAGCATAACAATACCTGACAGCGTGACGAGCATAGGATATTCTGCGTTGCGAGGTTGTAGTTCGTTAAAAACAGTTAATTACACAGGCACAGAGGCAGAATGGAATAATATCGCTATAGAAGCTTATGGTAATGATTGTTTGCTTAACACTACAATCCATTTTAATTATGTACCCGGCGCTATCCCTGATATAATCACTCCTTCAACTGATTCCGACGTAGCAATTGATTCTGATACATCTATGGTTACAGGTCTTACACCTGAAATGATACCTGCTGATGTTGCGGCTAAGTTCGAGGGTGCAGAGAATATTCAGATTGTTGACAGAGATGGAAATGTTTTGGCAGCCGATGCACTTGTTGGAACGGGCAGTAAGATTCAGCTCGTTGAAAACGGTGAAGTTGTTGACGAAGTAACGGTTGTCATTCAGGGCGAAATAGACGGAAACGGTATTATTGACAGTGATGATGCAATTTATATGTTGAGAAACACCTTATTCCCGGATATGTTCCCTGTGGTTGTCGACGATGATATTGACGGCAATGGAGTATACGACAGTGACGATGCAATATATCTGCTCAGATATACATTGTTCCCGGATATGTTCCCGTTGAAGTAATTTAGCAATTTATATACAAGGACTGTTTTGGACAGTCCTTGTATGTTTGCAAATAAATATAAGACATAAAAAAGAGTAATTCGGAGGGAAAAATGAATAAGATAACAAAAAGAATTTTATCTTTAATAGTGGTAGCGGTTTTTATGATTACAAGCTTGCCTTTTAGCGTAATGGCTGAAACTGCCGCAAATACTGATGGTAAAGGTATGACAATTGATTTGTCAAAAACTGATGAATCAATAGATGAGGTAATAAATAACATTCAAGGTTTAAATGCATTGGCAAATGGAGAAAAAGAGAATGCACATCAGCATGGTTCAAGCGAAAAACATACGCACACTGTTGATGCTCAAGAAGTAATTACAGATAGTGAAAGTAATAGCTTCGAAGATGGAATTTTTGATATTGTTGTGGAAGAAACAGTAGAACAAGAAGTTGATGTGAAACTTGAATCAACGACTACAACGGAATCGCCAGCAACTGATTTTGTATATTCAATTGAAAATGGTGAAGTAACGATTAACAATTATATTGGAAGTGCAACAGAAGTAGTAATACCGGAAAGAATAGAAGGTTATCCGGTAACGAGCATAGGGGATTCTGCGTTTTATTATTGCAGTTCGTTAGCAAGTATAATAATCCCGAACAGCGTAACGAGCATAGGGGATTATGCGTTTTATGTTTGCTATTCGTTAGAAAGCATAACAATACCGGATAGCGTAACGAGCATAGGGGATGAAGCGTTTTATGGTTGCAGTGCGTTAACAAGCATAACAGTATCGGGGAATAACATAAAATATTCAAGTGATGATGGAGTGTTGTTGAATAAAGAAAAAACAATACTTATATGTTGCCCTGGTGGTAAAGTTGGGGAATATACAATCCCTGACAGCGTAACGAGCATAGGGGATTCTGCGTTTTATAATTGCAGTTCGTTAACAAGCATAACAATACCGGATGGTGTAACGAGCATAGGAGCTTTTGCGTTTAGCAGTTGCAGTGCGTTAACAAGCATAACAATCCCAGACAGCGTAACGAGCATAGGGGATCATGCGTTTTCTTATTGCAGTGCGTTAACAAGCATAACAATCCCGGACAGCGTAACGAGCTTAGGATATGCTGCGTTTTATTTTTGCAGTGCGTTAACAAGCATAACAATCCCAGACAGCGTAACGAGCATAGGGGATCATGCGTTTTCTTATTGCAGTGCGTTAACAAGCATAACAATCCCGGACAGCGTAACGAGCTTAGGATATGCTGCGTTTTATTTTTGCAGTGCGTTAACAAGCATAACAATCCCAGACAGCGTAACGAGCATAGGAACTGGGGCGTTTAGCAGTTGCAGTTCGTTAACAAGCATAACAATACCGGATGGTGTAACGAGCATAGGAGCTTTTGCGTTTAGCAGTTGCAGTGCGTTAACAAGCATAACAATCCCAGACAGCGTAACGAGCATAGGGGATCAT
>SVJD01000046.1 GCA_015069165.1 Oscillospiraceae bacterium | reverse complement strand
TTGATGATACTCCTCAAAAAACAACTAAGAAAAACAATTGGAAGGATAAAGATTTCAAACAGTATTTTGCTGAAGCTGGAGAGAAGAACCAGAATCTTTTCTATTCCGTTCGTGATTATGTAATGTCACTTGGCGATGACATTTCAGAAAATCAATTAAAACTATATGTTGCTTTCAAAAAAGTACGCAATATCGTTTGTGTGGAGGTTTATCAGAGCAATGTATGTTTACATCTCAGATTAAACCCTGATACGGTTGAATTGGTACAAGGCTTTACTGAAGATGTACGTAATAAAGGACATTGGGGTACAGGCGATTTGCGTATTTATTTAAAATCTGTTGAGGATTTTGAAAAATCCAAGTCTTTGATTGATAGAGCTTATAATGAAAACTAATTTTTTTAAATTACAACTTCCGATAATATAAAATTATGTGAACATACGAAAGAGGTGTTATAATTGAAATCCAACTTTCATTTTTTGAACAGATACTGGCCTGCACTGGCTCAGATAGGCGAAACAGCTGAAGGCTATGTATATTCCGACCCTAACGCTTGTCTGTATAAGCTTGGTATGTTCGGAGAACGTTTAATTCTTGAAATCTATGCTTTTGAGCGTATTCCCGAACCAACTGTAGATAATACCCATTCAAACCGTATCAGACTTCTAAAACGTGAAGGCTTAATTCCAAAGAAGATTGATGATATTCTCTATGCGTTAAGAAAGACAAGAAACGATGCTGTTCACGCAGGTGCAGATTCTGTCGATGATGCTAAGACACTTCTTCAGATGACGTATAATCTTTCAGTATGGTTTATGGAAGTTTACGGTGATTGGGGATATATTGCCGATGACTTTGTTATGCCGGAAGAAAAAGTAATTCCCGATTATGAGGCTATCATTAAGCAGAAGGAAGAGCAGATTGCAGCATTATCATCTCAGATTGAACAGGTTACTACTGCCGTTTCTCATAAGACTACCAAAGAACGAATTGAACAAGCGGAAACGGCTTCCGAAAGCATGGAGCTTTCTGAGGCTGAAACACGTTATCTTATTGATGAACAGCTGAGAAAATGTGGCTGGGAAGCTGATACGAATAATATACGCTATTCAAAAGGAACAAGACCGCAAAAGGGTAAAAATCTTGCTATTGCAGAATGGCCTACCGATTCAACCGTTGGCAATTTCGGCAAAGCTGATTATGCATTATTTGTAGGTTTAAAATTAGTTGCTGTTGTAGAAGCCAAGAGAGCCGCCGTTGATGTCCTTTCAGCTATAGATTTTCAGTGCAAGGATTACGCAAGTCAAATTAAAGCAGAACACAACGAATATGTAATAAACCAGTGGGGTAAGTATAAAGTTCCGTTTATATTTGCTACTAATGGTAGGAAATATCTGAAGCAGATTGAAACCAAATCAGGTATATGGTATCAGGATTTGCGTTTATCAAATGCACCTAAGGCCCTCCAGAATTGGATGACCCCTATGGGCATTATGGAACAGCTTGAAAAGGACATAACTCAGGCAAATACCGTATTACAGAATACTCCTTTCGATTTGCTTCGTGACCCTGATGGACTTAACCTTCGTAAATATCAGATTTCTGCTATTGAAGCAGTTGAAAACGCTGTAATAAATGGTGCACCAACTGCACTTCTGTCAATGGCGACAGGAACTGGCAAAACAAGAACAATCCTCGGTATGATTTACCGTTTTATCAAGAGCGACCGTTTTAAAAGAATTCTTTTTCTTGTTGACAGAACTGCACTCGGAGAACAGGCAGAGGACGTTTTTAAGGAAGTAAAAATTGAAGAACTTATGACTCTTGATTCTATTTACAATATCAAGGGGCTTGATGAAAAAGAAATCGACAAGGAAACACGCATACATATTTCAACGGTGCAGAGCCTTGTTAAACGAATTCTTTATCCTGAGGAAGGAATGACTATTCCTTCGGTTACTGATTATGACCTTATAGTTGTTGATGAAGCGCACAGAGGGTATATTCTTGATAAAGAGATGAGCGAAACAGAAATGCTTTATCGCAATCAGGAAGATTACATCAGTAAATATCGCACTGTAATTGAATATTTTGATGCTGTAAAGGTTGCGCTTACAGCTACACCCGCACTTCATACAACGGAAATATTCGGCAAGCCAGTATTCAATTATTCTTATCGTGAAGCTGTTATTGATGGTTATCTTGTTGACCACGACGCTCCACACAATATTAAAACCAAGCTCAGCACCGAAGGTATCAATTATCAAAAAGGCGAACAGTTGGCAATATACGACCCAATAACAGGAGAAGTGCTGAATAGTGATGAACTTGAAGATGATATGAAATTTGAGATTGACTCGTTCAATCGTCAGGTTATTACTGAAAATTTCAATCGTGCAGTATTTGAGGAAATCGCTTGGGATTTCAACCCCGATGGTGAGGGAAAAACTCTTATTTATGCTGTTGATGATGAACACGCTGACCTGATAGTAAAGGTGCTGAAGGAAATTTATGCTGAGGGTGGCGTTGATAATGACGCTGTTATGAAAATTACAGGTAGCGTTGCAGGTGGCAATAAAAAGAAAATATCCGAAGCTATCAAGCGTTTCAAAAATGAAATGTATCCTAAAGTTGTTGTAACAGTTGACTTGCTTACAACAGGTATTGACGTTCCCGAAATTACTACGCTTGTATTTATGCGCCGTATCAAGTCACGTATTCTCTTTGAGCAGATGCTCGGACGTGCTACAAGACTTTGTCCTGCGATTAACAAAACTCATTTTGAGATATACGACCCTGTGGGCGTATATGAAACATTATCTGATGTAAACACAATGAAACCAGTTGTTACAAACCCTTCGACTTCTTTTGAGAATTTGATAAAAGGTCTTGAAACCGTAACAACAGATGAACAGAAAGCTTATCAGATTGATTTGATTATCGCAAAGCTTCAGCGCAAGCGCAGACATATAAGCGAAAAGGCACTTGAACAGTTTATCCACCTTGCAAAAGGCAAGGATTTAAGCGGATATGCTGAACATATCAACAGTAGTTCTATAAGTAATGCTGCACAGGATATTCTTGCAAATAAAGAAGCTTTTCTTATGCTTGATAAGGACAAGGTGCACCGCAAGAATCCCAAAATTGTCGATTATCACGATGATGAGGTTATTAGCCATACCCGTGATTACGGCAAGGGCGAAAAGCCTGAGGATTATCTTGAAGCGTTCAAGGAATTTATCAGTAATAACATCAATGAAATTGCCGCTTTGAAAACAGTTTGCACAAAGCCTGCAGAACTTACCCGTGAAGCATTGAAGAGTCTCAGACTTGAGCTTGACCGTCACGAATTTACGGAAAAACAGCTTAATACTGCTTGGAATCAGATGACAAATCAGGATATTACAGCGGATATTATTGCATTTATCCGTCAGCAGGCTCTCGGGACAACGCTTATCAGCCACGAAACCCGTGTTAAAAATGCTTTTGCAAGACTAAAGCAGGAGCATAAATTCAATAACACTGAGCTTCAGTGGCTTGCACGAATTGAAAAAACTATGCTTGAAGAGCTTGTTCTTGATAAGCAGATTTTTGAAATGGGTGCATATAAAATTGCAGGCGGCTTTACAATTATAGACCGCAGATTCGGCGGAAAATTAAATGAAATAATCACAGAGATAAACCAGTATCTCTATGATGATGGAGGAATTACAGCGTGAACAATCAGGAAATTGTTGCAAAGCTCTGGAATTTATGCAACGTGCTGCGTGATGATGGTATCACATATCAGCAGTACGTTACTGAGCTTACATATATTCTCTTTCTTAAAATGTGCAAGGAAACAGGCTCAGAAGCTTCTATTCCCGAAGATTATCGCTGGGATAAGCTGATGAGTAAACAGGGTATTGAACTCAAAAAATTTTATAAAGAGCTTCTTGAACATCTCGGTGAAAACTGCATGGGACGTGTGCGTGAAATATATCAGGGAGCACAAACTAATATTGACGAACCTAAAAACCTTGAAAAAATCATTACAACTATTGACCAGTTTGACTGGTATAGCGCAAAAGAAGAAGGTTTGGGAAACCTTTACGAAGGTTTGCTCGAAAAGAACGCTACCGAAAAGAAATCGGGAGCAGGTCAGTATTTTACACCTCGTGTACTTATCAATATTATGACGCAGCTTGTTGCACCACAGCCAGGCGAACTTTGCAATGACCCAGCTTGCGGAACTTTCGGATTTATGATTGCTGCCGACCAGTATGTAAAGCATAATACAGATGATTTATTTGCACTATCCGTTGATGAGCAGGAGTTTCAGCGTACAAAGGCGTTTTCAGGTTGTGAACTTGTTCACGATACACACCGCCTTGCACTTATGAATGCTATGCTTCACGATATAAATGGCCCGATTTATCTTGGAGATACCCTCTCCAACTATGGTAAGCAGATGAAGGGTTATGATGTTGTACTGACTAACCCTCCTTTTGGCACAAAGAAAGGTGGCGAGCGTGCTACCCGTGATGATTTTACATTCCCCACAAGCAATAAGCAGCTGAATTTCTTACAGCATATTTATCGTAGTCTTAAAACAACAGGTAATGCACGTGCGGCAGTTGTTCTTCCTGATAACGTGCTTTTTGCTGACGGTGACGGCGAAAGAATCCGTCAGGACTTGATGGAAAAGTGTAATCTTCATACAATCCTTCGTTTACCTACAGGTATTTTCTATGCTCAGGGTGTAAAGACTAACGTGCTTTTCTTTACAAGAGGAACTTCTGATAAGGGCAATACAAAGGAAGTATGGATTTACAACTTGCGTTCTGATATGCCTTCATTCGGTAAGACAAATCCGCTGAAAGAAAGTCATTTTGATGAATTTGTAGATTGCTATAAGGGCGGGGATATTTCTGCCCGTACCGAAACTTACAGTGAGGAAAATCCAAACGGCAGATGGCGTAAATTCAGCTATGAGGATATTCTTGCCCGTGATAAGACAAGCCTTGATATAAGCTGGATAAAGTCTGATAATGATACCGAAAATTATACATTATCAGAGCTTCTTGATATGATTAAGGAGAAATCTGCGAATATTGCGACAGCTGTTGCCGCGCTTGAAGGGCTGATTGGTGAGGTAGATGAATAATGGATACAAAAGCATTAAGACAAAAAATCCTTGACCTTGCTATCAGAGGCAAGCTTGTTCCGCAAGACACGAATGATGAACCCGCGTCCGTTCTACTTGAAAGAATCCGTGCCGAAAAACAGCAGATGGTAAAGGACGGAAAGCTAAAAGCAAAGGATATCAAGAATGATACAATCATTTATAAAGGTGATGACAATTTACATTATGAGAAGTTCCCCGACGGAAGCGTAAAATGTATTGAGGATGAGATTCCTTTTGAGCTGCCGCAGGGGTGGGAGTGGGCGAGGCTACAAACAATCTGCGAACCTATTACCGATGGCACTCATAAAACACCCAGATACAGTGATGACGGATATATTTTTCTATCTTCAAAAAATGTTACGAGTGGAAAAATTGATTGGAATAATGTAATGTACATTCCTGAGGATTTACATTATGAATTATATTCAAGATTATCGCCACAAAAAAACGACATATTACTTGCTAAAAATGGAACAACAGGAATCGCTGCAATCGTAGATAGGGATTGTGTATTTGACATATATGTAAGCCTTGCGTTGCTGAGAGTTGTTAAATACATAATTTCTCCAGAATACTTATTATCAGTAATAGCAAGTTCAACGATACAAGATTATTTTAATGGCTCTTTAAAAGGCATTGGTGTTCCTAATTTGCATTTAGAACACATTCGTACATCTTTAATTCCTATCTGCCCTTTGAACGAACAGCACCGCATAGTAGATAAGCTCAACGAACTTCTCTCCTTCGTCGATAACATCGAAACTGACAAAACCACCTTGCAAGACCTCATCAAGCAGACCAAATCCAAAATCCTCGACCTCGCAATCAGAGGCAAACTCGTGCCGCAAGACCCGAATGACGAGCCTGCGTCCGTTCTCCTTGAACGCATAAAAGCCGAAAAGGAAGAACTTATCAGGCAGGGCAAAATCAAGCGTGATAAGAAGGAATCTGTCGTCTTTAAAGGTGAGGATAACTCTTATTATGAGAAGATAGACTCTGATGTGCGCTGTATTGACGACGAATTGCCGTTTGAGGTGCCTGATTCGTGGGCTTTTGTGAGATTGAAACATATTGGCGAAATAGTCGGAGGAGGAACCCCAAAAACAAATATCAAAGAATACTGGAATGGAAAAATACCATGGTTAACACCTGCTGATTTTAGCAGTTATGAAGATATGTACATTTCTGTTGGGAGTCGTACTATAACCGAAATCGGTTTAAAATCATCATCTGCGCAAATGCTACCAACTAATTCAATTTTATATTCAAGCCGTGCACCAATAGGCTATATTGCAATTGCTTCAAATCCTGTTTCCACAAATCAAGGCTTCAAATCCGTAGTGCCATATAATTTCGATATGACACCCTATTTGTATTACTGTCTTAAAGCTCGAACAGAGAATATTATCCAACGAGCAACAGGAACAACCTTCAAAGAAATATCAGGCTCTGAGATGGCAGAAACGATAATCCCACTTCCACCGATTTCTGAACAAAAAAGAATATCCGAACAAGCAATGTTATTTTCAAATATCATTAGTGAAATAGAAAAATGCCTCAGCTGAGGCTTTTTTCTATTTCTGATAATTTTTCAAAGAGCACTTCAACTGCATCAACGATCCTATTTTGCTCATACAAAGAAGGTATGGGGATTTGCATTGAAGTAAGTGTTTCGGTATTTACATTAGCAATATTTGTTGTTTGAGTAGATTCTTTAATAAATGCTCCTTTGTTGAATAAATCTCTCAGACATAAATGCAAATATTTTCTATTTACAACAATGCCTCTTATCGCTATTACAAAACCACCAAATGTCATTTCTGCTTTTAATTCCTTGACTATACAAGTTTTGCCTACAAGTTCCTTTGAATTGGCTGATGACATAATTATATCGCCTTTTTGCAAAAGCTTATTTTTGTTCGATTTTATATATTTCCTGTCAACATAAATCAAATCATCAATTTCAAATTCGTCTTGAACATTTGCTGTTCTAATGCAGGGAATATTGGCTTCGTTTAAGATAAGTTCTTTTGCGGAAGCTGGAAAGGTTATTCCGCGTTCAAAATATGATATCTGAGCGAGCGTAGCTATTTCCCAATTATAAGGCAAGTTCTCATAATAAGAGCCACACAAACAAAATTGCTATAATATTTATGCGGTTTTATCCGCAAAATATTATACGGAGGTGTCTTATTATGAGGACGCAAACAATATTTGAGGATTACTTGAAAAAAGCAAATCTCTCGGAGAACACTATTGAGTCGTACTTATGGACAGTTGAGTTTTATCACGACCACTATGACAGCATCAGCAAGGAAAATCTCCTTGCCTACAAGGGGTATCTGATGGAGTTCTTTAAGCCGAAAACCGTAAATCTGCGTATTCAGGCGATGAACAAGTATCTTGATTATCTTGGCAAAGAGAAGCTCCGATTGAAAGCGGTCAAGGTACAGCAGAAGAACTTCCTTGAAAATGTAATCAGCAACGCCGATTATAATTTTCTAAAGAAGCAGCTGAAAAAAGACGGAAATATGGAATGGTACTTTGTAGTATGGTATCTTGCTGCGACAGGAGCGAGAGTCAGCGAGCTGATTCAGATTAAGATTGAACACATTGAGTTTGGCTATTTTGATTTGTATTCCAAAGGCGGTAAGCTCCGCAGACTATACATACCAAAGAAATTGCGTAATGAAACTTTGGAATGGCTGAAAGAAGAAAACCGCACTTTCGGATATTTATTTCTCAACCGTTTTGGAGAACGAATTACCACAAGAGGCATATCACAGCAGTTAAAGAATTATGCTGATAAGTATGGGCTTGACAAAAAGGTGGTTTATCCTCACTCTTTCCGTCATCGCTATGCTAAGAACTTTCTTGAAAAGTATAATGACATAGCCTTACTTGCAGACCTTATGGGGCATGAAAGCATTGAAACAACACGTATTTATCTGCGTCGCACCGCCAGCGAACAGCAGGCACTTGTAGATAAAATTGTAACCTGGTAATAGCAAAGCCGACCTCTTTCGGGGTCGGCTGAATTTATGCTATGGAATTTGCGATTTCGTCAAGTTGAGTAAAAGCGGTTTCAATTGCTTTTACTATGCGGGTTTGTTCGGGGAGCGGTGGTAAGACACATATATATTCCATAGCAGCTGAAATAGTAATTGTATCAACTGTAGTTCCCTTGGAGTGATCTCTCATTTGCTCTTGTAAAAACTCAGATTCAAGCATATATTTAGCATAACGAGAATCAATAGCCTTTTTTCTGTTTTCAAAGCATAAAACACTTGCATCTTTATAATAAAATCTATCAGTATCTTTGACAATGTATATTTTACCAATTGTTCCTACACCGGAAATCATTAAATCGCCTGATTTGGGTATTCCATTTTCTTCTTTTACTTTTAAAAAATGTTCTTCCGAAATAAATAACTCATTATCAACAAAGCCATTATCTGCAAGTTTAACAATTTCTCGTGCTCTAAAGAAAGGTACCCCTTCTTTACGCCAATCTGATTGACGTACACGTTTTGCTGAGCAAACATTGAAAAGCTCGCTTAAATAACACAAAGTCCAATTGTCGGGTAAATCAATTGAAATATCTACAGAATAACTCTTATTATCAGAAGTTGTAAGATAATAAGAGTTATCCTCACCTTTAAAGATGACAGATTCCTTCTTATCACGCTTGATTTTCCTCTGCTTAATAAGTTCTTCCTTCTCAGCTCTTATGCGTTCAAGGAGCACAGACGCAGGCTCATCATTCGGGTCTTGTGGAACGAGCTTTCCTCTGATTGCAAGGTCAAGTATTTTGGATTTGGTTTGCTTGATGAGGTCTTGTAAAGTGGTTTTGTCAGCTTCGATTTTATCTACAACGGGAAGTAAAGCAACTAATTTATCGATTATTTTAGTTTGCTCATTAAGTGGCGGAATGCCTACAATATATCGATTTAATTCATACATGTTGATACCGTCTTGTCCACAGGTTCGGTCAGACAATGACTCCAACATTTTTAATAGTTCGCCATCTTGCAATAAATAATACAAATAATCGTTAAGCATTATATTAGTATTAGCAACTGCTTTCATAAGTGCAACATTATACGAGCCTTCTAATCCTCGTAATATTTGAAAAATAGGCGGACCATATCTTCCAATCATCACATCATCTTTATTGCAAAATCTTCTCGCTTTCGAACGAGGAATATATGTAAGGAATTTATCAGTTTTATAATCTCTAATCTGAATTAAACGAATATTGTCTTTAGTTGCAGTATATTCAAATGTGGATTTTGGCGGTTGACTACCGCCTATGAAGTCTACAAAATTCTGTAGACGCATCCACTCCCACCCCTGTGGCAGCTCAAAAGGAATCTCATCCTCAATATATTTCACACTTCCATCGGGGAACTTCTCATAATGTAAACTATATCATCTTAAAAAACTTCAAAGCTTCAACAATTGCTTCTTCCTTTTCCTTCGGACATTTCGGCTGTCTGGAATTCTTCGACTTCGCCTTGTTGTAATTCTCACGCTCAATGATACCGCATTTCTGCTTTACCTGAGCGATGTTCAGAGAAGATACTGTCAAGCCTGTATGTTCTTTCACATAAGCCTTGATTTCATCGTAAGTAGCTTTGCTTTCGGAAGAGGTCAAATCAAGCTCATCCGTTTTCAGTTCAACCTCAATATGATGTGTTGATTTTAGTTTGGACAACAATACTACCGTCTCAACGTGTGCCGTTTGTGGCAATAAATCAGCTCGGATAAGACCTATTTTACATAAAAATAAGCCTAAAACGCGTTAGTAGTAAAACGGTAGTAATCCTCGATTTATCGCACTACATTATTCGGAATTATTGCGAAACTACGTAGAACCGGACGGAAGCTCCGACTCTCATGCCATGGCAGACAAACATAATTTTTATCATACCCTTAATCCTCCAAGAATAATTTGCTTTAACGTTAAGAATTTAAGTGCTTTTTTCGCCAGATTTTAAAATACATCCTTTTTGATTGCAAAACGGACATTTTATTTCATAACAATCATCAGAATGAATCGCAAAAAGGAGTCTTTTCCAGTTGGTTGTAAATTCTTTTGAGCAACTCTTGCATTGGAATGTATGCTTTGATAGCTGTTTTGCCCATAAAATGCAAGCAATAAATGCTGCAAGAATAACGATAACTGTAACAATAATCCATTCCACTCATGTTCACCTCGCTTTAATGTTTATACAAAAGCCGT